>NZ_SDPN01000099.1:708-1303 GCF_004134825.1 Agromyces albus | reverse complement strand
GTGCTCCGGAGTTCTCTTCGGGCCAGGGCCTAAGCCGCGCCAGGCGAGGGACGGACATTCATGGCGAATGGCGGCCGTTCTTCTCGTTCTGCCAGCGGGCCCCTCGTCTCTCCACCCCATCCGTCTGCCGGTGGTGTGTGGAAGGCAGGGGTGCGGCTCTCCGGCCCGAGCGCTGCCCCGCGCGCACTTTTCTCAGTGGTTCGCGTGGTCCTTGTGGATGTGTGAGGCGCCCGGTTGTGCCCTCACGTGTTTCACTTTGGTCGTGTCTCGCTTGACCATGTTCCCAGAGTCGGTGGATGTGGCCGGTGGCGTTGCATACCCTTCCCGTCTGGTGTGTGCACGCGCTGTTTCTTGTAAGCGTCGAGGTGCTCCTGGAGCGTTCCAGGTTTGTCTCCTAGGTGCCTGCTTCTGAGCTGGTGGTGGCGCTCCCCATTCCCTGGTGTGCCTCCGGTGCTCCGTCTGGCTGTGTGCCTTCCCGTTTGTGTCTGAGAAGCCCGTGAGAGGGGGGTCGAGGAGAGAAGGAGGGGCAAGACCCCCCTTCTTCGTCGGGTGAGCGCCCACCCCGCGCACTAGTACGCCTGTGCGTAGGGCTGGT
>NZ_SDPN01000099.1:0-658 GCF_004134825.1 Agromyces albus | reverse complement strand
TCGCGGCTGGCCTTGGAAAGTTTCTCGAGAGACTCATTGCTTTCCCGTGGGGAGCTTTGAGAGGCCTGGCTTTCGGGGGGGACCGGTTGCAGGGTCTCCCCTGTCCGCGGATGCTCAGAATGCCCTTGGAAGAGAACCTTCCTGTTGCCGCAGACCCCCCCGCGCGGTCGCCCGCGTGTTGGTCTTCTGGTTTCCCTGTGTGCTCGTCGCATGCATCCTCTCTCGGTGGCCGGGGCTCGTCGGGGTTTTGGGTCCGTCCCGCCCTCAGTGAGAAAGTTTCCTTCTCTAGCTATCTTCCGGAAAGGGTGCGGGCTTCTTACGGTCTCGAGGGGTCTCTCCCGAATGGTCCCCTGGAGGGCTCGCCCCCTGACCGCCTCCCGCGCGCGCAGCGTTTGCTCTCTCGTCTACCGCGGCCCGCGCCTCCCCGCTCCGAGTTCGGGGAGGGATCACGCGGGGCAGAGCCTGTCTGTCGTCCTGCCGTTGCTGCGGAGCCATGTGGCTCCGGTTGTGTGGTTGGTGGCTGGGGAGAGGGCTCCGTGCACACCCCCGCGTGCGCGGTACTTTCCTCCCCTCCTGAGGGCCGCCGTGCGGGACGGGGTGTGGGTAGGCGACGGTGGGCTCCCGGGTCCCCACCCGTCTTCCCGTGCCTCACCCGTGC
>NZ_SDPN01000098.1 GCF_004134825.1 Agromyces albus | reverse complement strand
GCGATCGCGACGCCCGCTCCCCCGGCCGCGCCGGCGGCGGCGCCCGCAGCTCCAGCGCCGAAGAGGCCGAGGAGCTGCCGGCGGCTCACGCCGCTGTCGTGCGGATTCTCTCCCATCAGACCCCGAGCACCGTCTGGGTGAGCTGCGAGAGTGGCTCGGCGAGGGCGTTCACCTGGTCGGAGAGCGCCTTCTTGTCGGCATCGGTCAGCATGGCGTAGTTCACGAAGCCGGCATCGAGCGAGCCGTACGCGGCGAGGGCCTCCTCGAGCGCGGTGAACTGTGCGTCGATCTCGGCGGCGAGCGCCTCGCCCTCGGCGCCCTTCGACTCGGCGAGCGCGCGCACCGCGCCGAACGCGACGCCGGCGCCCTGCACGTTCGCGGCGAAGTCGGAGAGGTCGGTGCCCGACCACCAGTCCTCTTCACCCGTGATCTTGCCGGAGGCCACCTCGTCGAGGAGGGCGATCGCGCCGTTCGAGATGTCGCCGAGCGTGACCTCGAAGTCGTCGGCCGTCACGAGGTCGCGCAGCTCGGTGACATCCGCGACGAGGCCGTCGGCGAAGGCCTTGCGCTCCTCGAGCGTCGACGGTGCCCAGTCGGCGAGCGCGTCCTGGCCGTCGGAGTTCAGGTCACCCGCGGCCGGCGGCCACAGGTCCTTCTCGATGCGGTGGAAGCCGGTCCAGTCGAGGCCGTCGGCCACGGCGTCGACCTCGCGGAAGTCGATCTTCGGGTCGAGGTCGCCGAACGCCTCGGCGGTCGGCTCGATTCGCTCGTACGGCACGCGCGTCGCGGCGAACAGCGAACGGGCGGTCTCGTCGTCGCCCGCGGCGTACGCGGCGGCGAACGCCTCGACGGCGGGGATGAGCTCGGCGGCCTGCGATCGAACGTAGGCGATGTACTCGGTCACGGCCTGGTCGGCGAGCGCCTGCTCGTCGGCCGAGACGGCGGATGCCTCACCGGTGACCGTGAACTCGGCGAGCCCGACGGGAGCGCCCACCTGCTGGAACTTGCACGCCGTGTAATAGGTGCCGGGCGCGAGCTGCGCGACGAACTCGACCTCCTGGCCGGGCGTCACGTTCTCCTTCTCGCCGACGATGCGCAGCTGGTCGTCGGCGAGGATCTCGAACTCGTTCACGTCGCTGCCGTTGTTGGCGAGGCTGAACGTCACGGCGCCGGCCGTGGCCGTCGAGGTCGCCACGGCGCATCCGTCGTCGGTGATGTCGACGGCGATCGCCGCGGCGAGGTCGGACTTCGCGACGCAACCCGAGAGGGCGAGTGCGAGTGCGGTCACGGCAGCGGATGCCGCGAGGGCACGTCGGGTCATGTGTTGCTCCTGATCGGGGTGGAGGTGGGGGTGGGCGTGG
>NZ_SDPN01000097.1 GCF_004134825.1 Agromyces albus | reverse complement strand
CGCCGGCCGACGGCGACGCGCTCGCCCTTGGCGAGCGCTTGCGCGGCGCCCGCCGTGAACACGCCCGGCAGGTCCCAGCCGGGGAACGGGAGCGTGCGATCGTGGGCGCCGGTCGCGAGCACGAGCGCGTCGGGGCGGAACGTGCGGGCCAGCCGATCAGTGCCATCGGGCGGGCCGATGAGCGCGTGCACGACGACCGCGCCCTCTGCCGGCTCAGCGGTCTCGATCGCCCACGCCTGTGCGCTCGTGACGATGTCGCAGCCGGGATCGGCCTCGAGCGCCGCTCGCAGCCCGCCGAACGTGCGCCAGCCGTGGTGAAGCCGTTGCTCGCGTGCCGCTGGCCGCGACTCTGGCAGGTGCCGCCAGTACTGCCCGCCCACCTGGTCTGCCGCGTCGAGCACGACGACGGATGCCCCGCGCTCGCGTGCAGCCCGCGCCGCGGCGAGCCCGGCGGGGCCGGCGCCGATCACGACGACGGTGCTCATGCGCTCGCCTCGGGAAGCCGGTCGTGCTGGCTCGCGACGGCGTCGCCGTCGACGGCACGCCGCTGGCAGGCGCGAACATCGCGCTCACCGTTCACGATCACGAGGCAGTCGAAGCACACGCCGATGCCGCAGAAGAGTCCGCGCGGGCGGCCGTCGACGCTCGTGCGGCGCCACGAGAGCACTCCGCTCGCGAGCACGATGCCCGCGATCGTCTGCCCCTGCACACCCCTCATCGTCTCGCCATCGAGGGTGATCTCGACCGCGTCGACTTGCGCGGGGCGGATCGGGTCGTCGCCGGGGCGCAGCAGCCGGGCGGTCACGACGCCGCCTCGGCGAGGTGGCGCTGCAGGGTCGGCCGGTCGAGGCGGAACGGCGCGGCATCCGTCGGCGCGGCACCACCGGTGAACTCGGCCGCGAGCATCGCGGCGGTCGCGAGCGACAGGCTGATTCCGGCACCTTCGTGCCCGCTCGCATGCCAGAGCCCGGGCACGCGAGGGTCGGCGCCGATGACCGGCAGGTGGTCGGGCATGTACGGGCGGAACCCGCCGTAGCTGCGCATGATGCTCGCAGCGGCGAGGAACGGGAAGAGGCGCAGTGCCTTCGCGGCGAGCTCGCGCAACACCGCCACCCGGAGCCGCTCGTCGAACCCCACCTGTTCGCGACTCGAGCCGATGAGCACCATGCCGGAGGGGGTCGACTCCACGACGCTCGACGTCTGCAGCGCCGCGTCGCTCGACTGCGTGGCGGCGAAGTAGTCGCCGTCGTAGACCTTGTGGAAGATCGCGTGCGGCATGCGCGTCGTGACGAGCACGACGCCGCGTCGCGGGCGCAACGGCAGGTCGGCGCCGAACGCCCGGGCCACCTCGCCCGACCACGGGCCCGCCGCCACGAGCACCGCGCCGGCGGCGACGTCG
>NZ_SDPN01000096.1 GCF_004134825.1 Agromyces albus | reverse complement strand
CTCGCCCGCACCGGCACCGGCGCCCGCAACCAGCGGAGGTCAGGCGCCCGCGCCCGCTCCTGCACCCGCTCCCGCGCCGAACCCCGCCCCGGCGGCACCGAACGCCGGCGCGGTGGAGACGGCCATCTGGTTCGCGAGCCAGCAGCTCGGCGAGCCGTACCGGCTCGGCGGAGCCGGCCCCAACGTGTGGGACTGCTCGGGCCTCACGAAGGCCGCATACGCGGCGGCCGGCATCGGCATCGGCACGCACTCGGCGACGAACCAGTACTACACGCTCGCGGGCCGCGGCAAGGCGGTGCCGCTCTCGCAGATCCAGCGCGGAGACCTGCTCTTCTGGGGTTCGGGCGGCGACTACTATCACGTCGCGATCTACCTCGGCGGCGGCCGCATCCTCGAGGCGCCGCGCGAGGGCGTGCCGGTGCGCGAGTACTTCATCTGGGGTTCCCCCTCGGCGGCGGCGCGCCCGGCCGGCTGACGCATCCGCCGCAGCTTCGAACGCCCGAGGTGCGAGAAGGGGCGAGCCGTCAGGCTCGCCCCTTCTGCGTGCACGGATGTCGCAGCACGCGACATCCGTCAGCTCACGAACTGCTCAGTGACCGTGACCGGGGAACTTCTCGATCGCCTTGGCGATGAGCGACTCGGCCTCGGCGACGTCGCCCCAGCCCTCGGTCTTGACCCACTTGCCCGGCTCGAGGTCCTTGTAGTGCTCGAAGAAGTGCTCGATCTCCTTGCGGGTGAACTCGGGGATGTCGTCGACGTCTTGAATGTGGTTCCAGCGCGGGTCGCCCGCGGGCACCGAGATGATCTTCTCGTCGCCGCCGCCGTCGTCGGTCATGCGGAACACGCCGACAGGGCGCACCGACACGCCGACCCCGGGGAAGAGCGGGTAGTCGAGCAGCACGAGCACGTCGAGCGGGTCGCCGTCGTCGCCGAGGGTGTTCTCGAAGAAGCCGTAGTCGGTCGGGTACGCGAAGCTCGTGTAGAGCACGCGGTCGAGGAACACCCGCCCCGTCTCGTGATCGACCTCGTACTTGTTGCGGCTCCCCTTGGGGATCTCGATGATGGCGGCGTACTCGCCCATGCTGGTTCTCCTTGAGTTGGAAGCTTGGCCCGCGGCCGGTCCGGTTCGGAACCCGGTGCGATCGGCGGAATAAGGTTACTTGATGCCTTCCGACGAGCAGCCACACGGGCGCCGGCCCCGCCTGACGCCGCCGATCGCCGATGTGCGACGCGCGGTGAGGTCGGTGCTTCCGGATGCCGCGGGCCTCACGGCTGCCGCGGAACGCTCGGCGTCCGCGCCGCGCGAAGCCCCCGCGACATCCGCTCCGTTCGTGCTCGTGGCGCTCTCCGGCGGAGCCGACTCGCTCGCGCTCGCGGCCGCCACGGCGTTCGAGGCGCCGCGAGCGGGCCTTCGGGCGGGCGCCGTGATCGTCGACCACGGGCT
>NZ_SDPN01000095.1 GCF_004134825.1 Agromyces albus | reverse complement strand
GTCGCCTGCGCCCGTCGTGTCGACGGCCGTGACCCGGGGCGCCGGCGCGGTCCACGAACCCTCGGCGTCGGCCGCGACGGCGCCCGCGGCACCGAGGGTCACGACGATCGAGCGGGCGATGGTGCCGGCGGCGGATGCCGCGAGCTCGCGCCATTCGTCGAGCGAGGTGCCGGCCGGAGCATCCGTGCCGATGCCGACCGCCCGCGCCTCGTGTTCGTTGAGCACGAGCGGATCGCACGCGACGAGGGCCTCGGCGGCGACCGGCGCGGGCGGCGCGAGATTGAGCACGAAGCGCACGCCGAGTTCGGACGTGACCCCGGCGATGCGCTCGATCGTGCCGACGAGCAGCTCGCCTTGCGTCAGCACGAGCCCTGCCGCGGCGATGCGCGAGCGCTCGGCGTCGACGACGTCGGGGGTGAGGGCGAGATTCGAGCCTCCGGTGACGATGACGGTGTTCTCGCCGGAATCGGCGACCGTGATCTGGGCGACTCCCGTCGGGGCGTCCGCGACCCGCCCGACGGCCCCGGTCGGCAGCCCGAAGCGCTCGAGCGTCGCGAGCGCGAACTCACCGCTCGCGTCATCGCCGATGCGCGCCACGAGCTCGACCTCGGCGCCGGCCACGTGGGCGGCGACGGCCTGGTTCGAGCCCTTGCCGCCGAGCGCCACCTGGAAGCCGTGCGCGAGGATCGTCTCGCCCGGAGCGGGGAACGCCGCGACGTAGCTCGTCGAGTCGACGTTGAGCGAGCCGAACACCACGACGGGGCCGCTCACAGCCTGCCCCGGTCGCTGTGCATCGTCACGCTGTTCTCCGCTGGCATCTGTCGCCTCTCCTCGCCGTTCGATTCGCCGGCAACCACCACCCTCGGGAGTGGTTGCGCGTCGAGTGCCGCTAAACCGCGGGTCCGGGGCCTGCGACGCTGCCGGTGAGCGGTTCGCCGCCGGCGCGGCTCGCGAAGCAGTAGTAGGTGCGCTCGCCGCTCGCCCACTGCTCCTCGGTGACCGGGTAGCTCCCCTGCACCTGCAGGTCGGGAGCGCCGGATGCCGCGGCCACGTCGATCACGCCGTCGACCCGGCAGAGCGGGCCCATCTGCTCGCCGAGCGCCGCCTCGCCCGGGAACGGGGCAGCCGCGTCGCCGGGCAGTTCGCCGCGGTAGACGAGCTGGGCAGCGTGCGGCGCCGCGCAGTCGACGACCGTGAACTCTTCGGCCCACGGATCCACGTACGGGTCGATGCATTCGCCGCCGAAGAGCGTGTCCCACGCGTGCACCCCTGGGGGCTGCGCTGCCGTGGGCTCGGGTACCGGCTCCTCGGTGGCGCTCGGCGCGGGCGATGCCGCGGGGGTCGACCCGCCGATGAGCTGGGTACCGAGGAAGTACAGTCCGGCGAGGATGACGAGCACGCCGAGGCCGCCCGCGATCCAGAGCAGCGTGCGCACCGTGCGCTGGCTGCCGCGAGGGTCGCCGGATCCGGTCGGCGGTCGGCCTGAGCCGCTGCCCGGGCCGCCGCCGGCCGGTGAAGCCGGGCCGGTGGGCGAGCCAGAGGCACGAGCGACACCCATGCCACGGGCGGCGGTGGGGACGGATGCCGCGAGGCGCGATTCGGCGGCTGGGAA
>NZ_SDPN01000094.1 GCF_004134825.1 Agromyces albus | reverse complement strand
GGGCGGGCCTGCCCTGCCGTCGCCGGCGGCGCCGGGGGAGGAGGGGCTCACCCCGACGCGGGACACCTGCACCGGCCCGTCGACGAGCAGCCGCCCGCCGGCGAGGCCGAGTCCCGCGGCGAGCGCGAGCAGCACCGAGGCGTTCTCGGGCGCACCGACCAGGGTGCCGATCGGGGCGGTGGCGCTCGGCAGGTGGAGGAGCCCGGCAGTGAACTCGTCGGCGGAATCCGCGGCGGCGCGGACGAGCCGCACGAAGGCCGGGTCGGAGAGGAGCTCCCGGCGCTCGGCCAGCAACGCCGCGGCCGGCGTCTGCCCGATGCCGAAGAGCGACGCCAAGCCCTGCCCGGCCGCGCCGGCGAGCCCGACACTGACGATCGCCGGCGCAACCCACCCCAACGTCCACGCGCCGAACCGGCCGCCAGCCGCCCAGAGGGCGTCGATCATGCGTTCCGTGGCGCCATACCGCTCGGCGCTCTCGATGAGCGACGCGCGAAGCCGGCCGGCTCGTTCACCCGCCTCCGCAAGGCGCCACGTCGTGACCTGCAACTGCCAGCCCGGAGCCAGGCCCCCACCTACCCGCGGCTCGTCGAGGTCGAGGTCGAGGAGGCCTCTCCAGATCACGCCCACCCGCTCCGACCAATCGGTCGTGACGGTCTCGACCGCGCCGAGCCGCACGGCGTCGACGAAGAGCTCGTCGGTCGCGACGGCGGTCGATCCGCCGCCGGAGACGGTCAGCGAGTCGTCCATGCCGTCACGCCCTCCGTCGAGCCGGCCTGCGCGCGCTCGAGCTCAGCACGCACCGCCGTCTCTCGTGCCTCGAGCTCGGACCGCAATCCCCTGATGCCCTCAGCGAGCTGCGCCTCGGCCGTGACGAGCGACACCATCACGGCCTCGAGAACGGCGCGGAGCTCGTCGAGTCGTTCGACGTAGCGATCGGCCGCCGTCGACCGCCAGCCGTCGGCGCCACGGGGAACGAGCGACGCACGGCGATCACGCACGTCACCGAGCAGGGAGCGGAGCATCACGAGGTGGCGTTCTGCCGCGTCGATTCGCTCCGGGGTCGCGGCGTTGCCCGTGAGCGCGGCGATCACGGAGTCGAAGTCGGAGTCGGACACGCGACGAGTCTGGCGGCGTCGCGGCATCCGCTCGCCGCATTCTCAGAGCGCCGTACACTAGCGGGCCCGCGCCGCGCCTGTGGAGGGTGAGTCACGAGCGCGCGCCGCCTCGGCCCTCAGTCGCGCAGCACTTCCGCGAGCGCGTGGACACCGACGCGCCCGAGCGCGCCCGATGTGCCCACCGAGTCGACGATCGCACTGCCGAGCACGAGCGCCCAGCCGCGTGCGCGATCCCACGTCGCGGCATCCGTCTCCTGTCGCAGTTCGACCTCCGCCCGGAAGGCCGCCCGCCCGGCCGTGTCGAACGTGAGCCACGCGGTCGCGAGGTCGCACGCCGGGTCGCCGGCACAGACGTCGCCGAAGTCGATCACGGCCGCGAGGGCTCCGGATGCCGCGAGCACCAGATTCGCCGGATGCAAGTCGCCGTGCACCCACACGGGCGGGCCGTCCCAGGCCGGCGCCACGAGCGACTGCTCCCACACCGCGGTGAGCGCGCCCGGATCGGGAAGGCGCCCGCTCGCGAGCCGCTGCCGCACGGCGGCGTCGCGCGCCGCGAGCGGCAC
>NZ_SDPN01000093.1 GCF_004134825.1 Agromyces albus | reverse complement strand
CGACCTCGTCGCGGGCGGGCTCGACGCCGCGTCGCTCAGCGCTCGCGACTTCGCCCGCCGGGTCACGCTGCTCGCCCAGAGCCGGCCGACGCCGGGCGGCCTCTCGGTGCGCGAGCTCGTGGAGTTCGGCCGACACCCGCACCGCGGGCGCTGGATCGCCGGCGACGCCGGTGGCCACGCGATCGTCGAGCGCGCCATGCACCTCACGGGCGTCCATGCCTTCGCCGACAGCCCGGTCGACCGCCTCTCGGGCGGCCAGCTGCAGCGAGTGTGGCTCGCCGCGTGCCTCGCGCAGGACACCGGGGTGCTGCTCCTCGACGAGCCGACCACCTACCTCGACCTCCGCTACCAGGTGGAGCTGCTCGACCTCATCCGCGAACTCGCCGACGAGCACGGCGTGACGATCGGCGTCGTGCTGCACGACCTCGACCAGGCCGCCGCGATCGCCGATCGCATCGTGCTGCTCGAGGCCGGGCGCGTGCGGGCCGTCGGCACGCCCGCCGAGGTGCTCGTGACCGACGTCCTGAGCTCGGCGTACGGCATCCGCGTCGAGGTCGACATCGATGAACGCGGATGCATCACGACCTGCCCCATCGGCCGATACAACACCCGGCGGCCGGCCGGCCGCCTCGCCCTCGCCTAGACGGCGGCTTCCTCCACCACCCCCATCGCACAGGACGACCATGCCTGCGCGCCGATCGAAGGACACCATGAGAACACCCGCCATCGCCCTGACCGCCGTCGCCGCGGCATCCGCGCTCCTGCTGACCGGATGCGGCACGACCGAGAACACGGGCGCCGAGGCCGCAGAGGGTGGCGCGATCTCGATCGTCGACGATCGCGGCGAGACCATCGAGCTCGCCGCTCCCGCTGAGGACGTCGTGGCGCTCGAGTGGAACGCGGCGGAGAACCTCGTCGCGCTCGGCGTGATGCCCGTGGGCGTCGCCGACGTCGAGGGCTACACGACCTGGGTCAAGTCGGAGCCGCTCGATGACAGCGTGACCGACGTCGGAACGCGCGGGGAGCCCTCGATCGATGCGATCGCCGGTCTCGCGCCCGACCTCGTCGTCACGACGACCGACCTCTCCGAGTCCGCCATCTCGCAGATCGAGGAGTTCGCGCCCGTGCTCGTCGTGCACGGGGCCGACGCCTCGAACGGCATCGGCCAGATGGAGAAGAACCTCGAGAGCATCGCGACGGCGACGGGGCATGAAGCCGAGGTGGCCGAGCTCATCACCGAGTTCGAGCAGAAGGTCGCCGACGGCGCCGCTGCACTCGAGGCGGCCGGCCTCGCCGGAGCCGAATTCGCCATGAGCGACGCGTGGGCGAGCGGCGGCGAGGTGTCGATCCGGCCGTTCGCGAAGGGCTCGCTGCTGTCGGATGTCACCGAGCAGCTCGGCCTCGTGAACGCCTGGACCGGCGAGGGCGATGCCGTCTACGGCCTCGCCTCGACCGACGTCGAGGGCCTGACCGCGCTCGGCGACGTCGAGTTCCTCTACATCGCCTCGGTGGAGCAGGACCCGTACACCAACGAGCTCGCGGGCAACGCCGTGTGGCAGTCGCTGCCGTTCGTGCAGTCCGGCAAGGTGCACCGCCTTCCCGACGGCATCTGGATGTTCGGCGGCCCTTCGTCGATGAACGACTACATTGACGCGGTCGTCGACACCCTCGCGGGCTGAGCCGGCGCCTCCGCGCGAGGCGGCGACCGGCGCGGTCACGTCGTCGGCGCCCGGCGCCGGCGGCTTCGG
>NZ_SDPN01000092.1 GCF_004134825.1 Agromyces albus | reverse complement strand
GTCGGCTGCAGCGCGAACGGGCGCCCGCGCCGCGCTCATCACGCCCGCGCACCAGTTCCCGCTCGGCGCCGCGCTCGCCCCCGGCCGCCGCGACGCGATCGTGCGGTGGGCGCGAGCCCACGATGCGGTGCTCATCGAAGACGATTACGACGCCGAGTTCCGCTACGACCGCCGCCCCGTCGCAGCGCTGCAGGGCCTCGCGCCCGAGCGCATCGTGCTCATCGGCTCGCTCTCGAAGTCGATGGCGCCGGGCTTCGGCCTCGGCTGGGCCGTGATGCCCTCGTCGTTGCGCGAGCGCGTGCGCCTCGCCGACACCGCGCGCCCCTCGACGATCGAGCAGGCCGCCCTCGCCGCGTTCATCGAGTCGGGCGACCTCGAGCGGCACTTGCGTGCCGCCAGGGGCCGCTTCCGTCGCCGCCGCACGGTGCTCCTCGAGGCGATCGCGCGCGAGCTGCCCGGCTTGCCCGTCACCGGCATCGCCGCGGGTATGCACGCCGTGCTCGGGCTGCCGCCGGGCATCAGGGCCACGGATGCCGCGGCCGCCGCCGCCCGGTACGACGTCGCTGTGTCCGACCTCACGCGCTATCGCGTCTCGGCCTCGGCCGGCACGACCGAGTCACTCGTGCTCGGCTACGGCAACCTCTCGGACGCGCTCGTCGATGAGTCGGTCGCCCGGCTCGCCGCCGGCATCCGCTCGCTCGCCTGACGCCGCGAACCTCGTGTCAGGTCAGGCGCGATACGGCCGTCTCGACGAGGCCCCAGAACCGGTCGACGTCGAGGCCGGTCGCGACCCACGCATTCGGCTCGCGTCGCAGCATCCCGTCGAAGTCGACGCTCGTCGCGCCGGCCGTCTCGGTGCCGGCGAGCTCGACGTCGAGGCGCGTGTGCTCGAGCTCGACGCACCCCGGGTCGGCGAGCACGGCGACCGCGACGGGATCGTGCAGGGGGCCGTCGGGCATGCCGAAGACCTCGTCGTTGGTGCGGCAGAAGAAGTCGAGCAGCTCGTCGCCGAACGCGGCGGTGCGCGTGCCGACGGCGGCGAGCCGCTCGCGCACGGCCTCGGTCACGAGCGCACGATGCGTCACGTTGAGCCCCACCATGGTGAACCGCACACCGCTGCCCACCACGAGGTC
Organism: Agromyces albus; assembly: GCF_004134825.1. Classification (GTDB taxonomy): domain Bacteria; phylum Actinomycetota; class Actinomycetes; order Actinomycetales; family Microbacteriaceae; genus Agromyces; species Agromyces albus. The sequence continues at coordinate 646 of NZ_SDPN01000092.1, read as the reverse complement.
GAGCGCCTCGGGGTCGACCCACGCGTTGAACTCGGCGTAGGGCGTCACGTTGCCGCGCTCGGTCGAGCCGCCCATCCAGACGATCTCGCGGATGCGGCCCGCGAGCTCGGGCCGGTCGCGCAACAGCACGGCGACGTTCGTGATGGGTCCGGTCGCGATGATCGCCACGGGCTCGGATGACGCGAGCAGCGCGTCGGCGATGAGCGCCGTCGCGCCGCGCGGGTCGAGCGGCACGGTCGGCTCGGGCAGCTCCGGGCCGCCGAGGCCGTTCGCGCCGTGGATCCACTCCGCGGTTTCGAGCTCGCGTACGAGCGGTCCCGCGGCGCCGGCGGCGACGGGCACGTGCGCGACGCCCGCGACGGTGAGGGCGATGCGTGCGTTCCGACTCGTGTGCTCGATCGACACGTTGCCGCCGACCGTGGTCACGGCGAGCAGCTCGAGCGACGGATGCCCCGCCGCGAGCCACAGCGCGAAGACGTCGTCGTGTCCGGGGTCGCAGTCGACGATGACGGGGACGGTCATGCCGCGAGCTCTGCCGCCGCCCGCAGCACGGCCTCGCGCGGCGCGTAGGAGTCGACGGTGCCCCGCTCCTGCACGGCGAGCGCGCCCGCCGCGACCGCGATGCGCACCGCGTCGGCGAGCGGGC
>NZ_SDPN01000091.1 GCF_004134825.1 Agromyces albus | reverse complement strand
GGCCGCCGTCGCGGCTGCGGTCGAGCGCTGCGGCGAGCTCGTGCAGTCGGCGCGCGCGGCCGGCGTTCCCGTCTACTGGATCGAGCTCGGCACCGACCCCGCGGCGCCGTGGCGCGCGAGCAACTGGCTGCGCGCCGGCGACCTCGACGCACCGCTCTCGCCCGACGAGCCGTGCGTCATCGGCACGCCCGGTGCCGAGTGGTATCGCCTGTCGCCCGCTCCGGGCGAGCTGCGCACACGCAAGACCGGGTACAGCGGATTCCTCGGCACCGACCTCGCGGCGGAGCTGCGGCGACGCGGCATCCGCTGGCTGTCGGTCGTCGGCCTCACGACGGAGTGCTGCATCGCGGCGACGGCGACGGATGCGATCCAGCTCGGCTGGCCCGTGCTCATCGCCGACGATGCCACCGCCGCCTACGACCTCGAGCTGCACGAGCACGCCCTCGCCCAGCTCGCCCTGAACGTCGCCGTCATCGGCTCGAGCGCGGAGATCACCGCGCTGTGGCTGGAGTCCGCTCCGCAGCACGACGCTGCCCTTCGGCAGCAGAACGGAGTTCCCGCATGACGGGAATGCACCTCGCATTCGACCTCTCCTTCACGCACACCGAGGGCCGCTGGGCCCGCGCGGGCTCGTGGGTGGGGCGCACGTTCCCCGACGTGCGCATGTTCCAGGAGATCGCGGTCACGGCCGAGCGCGCCGGCATCGACATGCTGTTCTTCGGCGACGGCAGCGGCATCCCCGACACCTGGCGCGGCTCGATCGAACCCGCCGTTGAATGGGGCGTGCAATGGCCCCGGCAGGACATGAGCCCGTTCATCGCCGCGATGTCGGCCGTGACGAGCAGGATCGGCTTCGGGCTCACCTACTCGTCGACGTTCATGCATCCCTTCTACGTGGCTCGGCTGCTGAACTCGCTCGACCACGTCACCGGTGGCCGTATCGCGTTCAACGTCGTCGCCTCGACGAGGAGCGCGGATGCCGCGAACTACGGCTTCGAAGAGCTGCTCGAGCACGGCTTGCGCTACGAGCGCATGGAGGAGTTCATCGACGTGTGCCAGCGGCTCTGGGACTCGGTGCCGCCCGAGGCGATCGTCATGGATCGCGATTCGGGGCGGTTCGCCGATCCCGCGCTCGTGTCACCGATCGATCACGACGGCGACTTCTTCCGCGTGAAGGGACCGCTCAGCAGCATGCCGAGCCCGCAGCGGCATCCGGTGCTCGTGCAGGCCGGCAACTCGCCGCGCGGCATCGCGACGTCGGCCAAGTTCGCCGACGTGATCTTCGGCTTCGGCGGCGCGGTCGCGGGGCAGCAGCGGCACCGGCGGATGCTCGACGAGGCGCTCGCCGCCGAGGGGCGCGACCCGGCCTCGGTCGGCATCCTGTGGGCGACGCAGGTGATCGTCGGCCGCACCGCCGAGGAGGCGCGTACGCGACGTGCCGAGGTGCTCGAGTTCTGGAGCGAGGAAGCGGTGGGCGCCTACCTCTCGCACAACGCCGGCTACGACTTCTCTGGCGTGCCCGAGCGCTTCGCGCTCGGTGAGCTCGTCGCGCAGATGCAAGCGGCGAACAGCACCCCGGCGGGACTCGTCGGGCGCCTTGTCGACGAGTACGGCGTCGATCACCAGCTGACCCGCGCGGAGTTCTTCGAGCACGGATGGCGCAGCGCCACCGGCCTCGACCACACCGTGTGCGGCTCGCCGGCCGAGATCGCCGACGCCCTCGAGGAGAACTTCGCCGCGACCGGCTCGCGCGGCGGCTACATGTTCTCGACACCGTTGCCGACGCCGTCGGGACTCGACGACATCGCCGAGCTGCTCGTGCCCGAACTGCGACGCAGGGGAGCGCTCGCGCCGAGCTACCCCGGCGCGACGCTGCGCGAGAACCTGCGGGTGTGAGGATGCGAGCCTCGTGAGCCGGCGCGCCAGCCGCTCGGCCGGCTGGGAGCAGACCCTCCTCGTCTGCGCGCTCATCGGCACGGCGCAGATGACGTGGGGTGTCGTGGTTCCCGTGCTGCCCGTGTACGTGACCGCGATGCACATTCCCGTCGCCGCGCTCGGACCGATCATCGCGGCGTTCGCCATCGGGCGCGTCGTCGCGAACATCCCGGCGGGGTTGCTCCTCGCGCGAGTGCGGCCGCGGCCGCTCCTCCACATCGTGCTCGTGGCGCTTGCGATCGTCACCGCGGCGACGGGCTTCATGCAGGACCCCGCGTGGATCGTCGGGTTCCGACTCGCGGCCGGCGTTCTCGGCGGGGCCGCGGTGACCGTGGGCTTCTCGGTGCTGCTCGCCGGCGCGCCGGCCGCGCAGCGCGGACGGGTGGTCGCCGTCGCGACGGTCGTGCAGATGGGAGCGGCGGCGGCGGGCGCGCTGC
>NZ_SDPN01000090.1 GCF_004134825.1 Agromyces albus | reverse complement strand
CGCTCCGGCGCCGCCGCCTGCCGCGGAACCCGCGCCGCCGCCCGAGCCCGTGCCCAACGCGCCGGCGCCGGTCGTCGAATGGGGGCCGGCCAATGATCTCGGCGCGACGACGGGTGCGAACGGCACGCCCGTGACCGACGGCAGCGGGATGCCCGTGAGCTACACCGTCGTCGAGGGCGACCACTTCTTCGATATCGCGCAGCGCTTCGAGCTGCCGCAGCAGCAGCTGCTGCGCATGAACCCGCAGATCCACGACTTCGGTGAGACCGTCTACATCGGCGACGTCATCAACCTCGACTGGACGAAGACGGGCTGACGGCGCCCGATCCCGATCGGCTCGTCACGCCACGAGATCGGGGTTTCAACCGCGAGGGCGGGCCACCGAGTCGCGCTCGATGAGCTCGCACCGGTACCGCTCATGAACCGCCGGGGGCGGATCCTCGTGCTCGAGCAAGCGCGCGACCTGGTCGATCGCCCATCGACCCATCTCGTAGTGGGGCAACGCGACGGTGGTCAGGCCCGGGAGCAGCGCAGCCGCCACGAGGTCGAGGTTGTCGACGCCGACCACCGAGAGATCGTCGGGCACCTGCACACCGCGCAGCGCCGCGACCTGGTAGAGGCCCATGGCCATCTGGTCGTTGAAGCAGAATGCCGCGGTCACGTCGGGATGCCGCTCGAACAGCTGCTCGGCGGCCTCGCGTCCGCCGACAGCCGTCGCGCCCTCGGGCGTGCTCACGATGATCGGCGAGTGCCCGTGTTCCTCCATCGCCGCACGGTACCCGGCGACCCGACCGTCCCGCCCGAGCCCTGACTCTGCGATCGTGAGGTGGGCGATGCGTTCGTGCCCGTGCTCGATGAGGTGGCGCGTGGCATCCGTGCCGATGGTGAACGAGTCGGGGACGATCCATGACGCGTCGATGCTCTCATCGTGCGTGTTCACGAGAACGGTGGGGATCGTACGCAGGGCAGTCGGTAAAGAGGACGGACGGTGAGACATGGTCGCGTACACGATCGCGTCGACCTGCTGCGCGAGCAACGACGCGAGCTGCCGCTGCTCGATGAGCCGGTCGCCACCTGAGTTCACAACGACGACCAGCCAGCCGCGATCGGATGCCGCCTCCTGGGCGCCGAGCACGATTCGCCCAGCGAACGGCGTCGTCGCGACTTCGTCGCTCACGAGGCCGATGATCCCCGTGCGCTTCGAACGCAATCCGCTGGCAAGCCGGTTCGGAGCGTAGCCGAGCTCAGCTGCGACATCGATGACCCGCTGTCGCGTTCGATCGTTCACCTTGCCCTGGCCGCTCAGGGCGTGCGACACCGTGGTGATCGACACCCCGGCAGCGGCCGCGACATCGGTGATCCCGACTCTCTTTCCGCTCATTGCTCACGCCCCCGCTACCATCCTGCACGACGTGGCCGGCATCTCCGGATTCGTGCGGTGGGGCGAGCGTTCAGGCGAAGAGCGCCTGGCCCACGAACTCGCCCTCGGTGATGCCGCCCGGCACCGCGAAGATCGCCGAGCCGACGTGCTTCAGGTACTCGTTGAGCCCGTCGGTGGCGAGGCTCCGCTGCACGTCGATGAACTGCTGCGGCGAGCGCTGGAACGAGAGGAAGAAGAGGCCCGCGTCGAGGCGGCCGAGCTCGTCGTTGCCGTCGACGAAGTTGTAGCCTCGGCGCAGCATCCGTGCTCCGCCGTTGCTCGAGTGGTGGGCGAGCCGAACGTGCGCGTTCACGTCGATGAGTGGCTTGTCGGCCGCGCCGGTCGCGTCGAAGTCGGGCTCGGTGAACTCGGTGCCGCCCGACAGCGGTGCACCCTCACCCTTCGAGCGACCTACGAGCATCTCCTGCTCGCCGAGCTGCACGCGGTCCCAGTTCTCGATGATCATGCGGATGCGGCGGGCGACGAGATACGAGCCGCCGGCGAGCCAGGCCGGTTCGTCGGATGCCGCGACCCACACCTGCTCGTCGAGGGTCTCGCCCTCTTCGGCCTTCACGTTCGCGGTGCCGTCCTTGAACCCGAAGAGGTTGCGCGGCGTCGCCTGCGCGGTCGACGTCGAGGACGTGCGGCCGAAGCCGAGCTGCGACCAGCGCAGGCTCGCGCGGCCGAAGGCGATGCGGCTGAGGTTGCGGATCGCGTGCACGGCGACCTGCGGATCGTCGGCGCACGCCTGGATGCAGAGGTCGCCGCCGCTGCGCTCGGGCTGCAGCGCGTCGCCCTGGAAGCGCGGCAGCGGTTCGAGCCCCGCGGGCCGGCGGGCAGCGAGGCCGAAGCGGTCGTTGCCGTCGGCGTCGGTGAACAGTCCCGGTCCGAACCCGAACGTGATCGTGAGTCCGCTCGCAGCGAGACCGAGCGCCTCACCCGTGTCGGCCGGCGGCGCGTAGTCGGAACCGCCGACGGCACCGCCCTCGGCGACCTCGAGCCCTTGGGTGAGGCGCGCTGCGGCATCCGTCCACTCCGTGAGCAGCTCGATGAGCCCGTCGCGATCGAGCGTCGAGCTCACGTCGAAGGCAGCGAAGTGCAACCGGTCTTGCGCAGGCGTGACGATGCCGGCCTGGTGATCGCCGAAGAAGGGGTAGGCGGATGCCGCGGCGCCGACCGCACCCGCAGCCGCGCCCGCGCCCGTCGCGGCGATCGCGACGCCCGCTCCCCCGGCC
>NZ_SDPN01000009.1 GCF_004134825.1 Agromyces albus | reverse complement strand
GCCGCGATCGCGCGCGAGGAGCGCCGTGCCCGCGGCGAGGCCGCCGCCCGCGCTCGCGCCCGCGATGATGAGGCGCGCGGGGTCGATGCCGAGCTCTTCGGCGTGCTCGGCCGTCCAGACGAGTCCGGCGTAGCAGTCCTCGACGGGGAACGGGTCGGGGAACTCAGGGGCGAGCCGGTACTCGACCGTCACGGCGACGGCGTCGAACCGGTCGACCCACTCGACGACTCCGGTGATGCCGACGAACCGGTCGCCGAGGATCATGCCGCCGCCGTGCGTGTGGTAGATCCCGGGGCCGGTGCCGGTGCGGCCGATCTTCGAGATCACCGTCACCAGGATCTCATCGCCGTTGTAGCCGGGGATCGTGACGTCGCGGCGCTCGATGCCGCGCTCGGTGTAGAACTCGTCGGGCACGCCGAAGAGCGCGCCCTCACGCATGAACGGGATCATCTCGGGCGTGATCGACGGCGGCAGGGTCTCGCCGAGGATGGCGAGCACGGCCTCAAGCTCGGGGTCGAAGGGGGGCGGGGCGATCGGGCGGTCGGTCGGTCGGGCAATGAGGTCGGTCATGGGGGAACTCCAGCGTTCGGGGTCACATCGTCGTGACGTCTGATCCGATCCTGCGCGTCACTGCGCATGCCCGGAACCGACGATCGCGGCGGGATGCACCCCATTCTCCCGCCGTTCGGCGGGCACGCGGCATCCGCTGCCTCACATTGCGACCCGTCAGTCGAGCGGCTTGCCGAAGCGCTTGCCGGTCTCGGAGTAGCCGATGGCGGGGTAGAAGGCGTGTGCGTCGTCTCGATACAGGGCGGAGGTCACGACGACCCGCTTCGCCCCACGGCCGCGAGCCCACACCTCGAAGTGGGCGACGAGCTGCCGACCCACACCCGTGCCGCGAGCCTCCGACGAGACGACGAGTGACGTGAGCTGAGCGGATGCCCCGTTCGACACGTACGACCACAGGATGAGTCCCGCCGCGAATCCGACCACCGCGCCGTCGTGCACGGCGACCCAGGCCTCGGACTCGTGCTGATGCGCGTTGCGCGCAAGGCGGTACTCGATCTCCTCGGTCGTGGACGGGTACCCGAGCTCACCCAGGAGCGGCGCGAGCGCAGCGGCATCCGCCACCCGAACCGGCCGAATGAGCAGCGCCTGCATGGTGCTCAGTGCCCGGGCGAGCCGGCCGCGGTCACGCCGACATCCGAGCGGTGGAAGTTCTGGAACGAGCGCGACGCCGTAGGCCCGCGCTGCCCCTGGTAGCGGCTCGCGTACTCGGCCGAGCCGTAGGGACGCTCGCTCGGCGAAGAGAGGCGGAAGAAGCACATCTGGCCGATCTTCATGCCGGGCCAGAGCTTGATGGGCAGGGTCGCGACGTTCGAGAGCTCGAGCGTGACGTGCCCCGTGAAACCGGGGTCGATGAACCCCGCAGTCGAGTGGGTGAGCAGGCCGAGCCGGCCGAGCGAGCTCTTGCCCTCCAGGCGAGCGGCGACGTCGTCGGGCAGGGTGACGGCTTCGAACGTCGAGGCGAGCACGAACTCCCCCGGGTGCAGGATGAACGCTTCGTCGGGCCGCACCTCGATGAGGTGGGTGAGCTCGGGCTGGTCTTCGGCCGGGTCGATGAACGGGTACTTGTGGTTGTCGAACAGCCTGAAGTAGCGATCGAGGCGCACGTCGATCGACGACGGCTGGATCATGCCCGGTTCATAGGGCGCGAGACCGATGCGGCCCTGGTCGAGTTCGGCCCTGATGTCGCGATCCGAGAGAAGCACGGTGACAGCGTAGCAACGGCGTGCCGCGGCGATCATCGGATGCGTCATCCGTCGTCCTTCTGTTGACCTCGCTGTTGACCTCGCGTCGACCTCGCAGCAATACCTTTCATGTGGCAGGTTTTAATGCAACCCTGTCAGGACGACGTCCTGTCGAGGACGCGAACGAAGGAGTTCACATGCGATCGACCCTGCGTGCGATGACCATCACCGGAATGGTGGTGGCGGCTCTCGCGATCCCGCCGACGGTCGCGTCCGCCGCTGCCGCTGGCGACGACGACGACGCGGCCCGTGGCGGACCATCCGCGAATCAGGTGCTGCGCGGCTACGCCGCCGACACCTGGACCTCGCTCGTCGCCATGACCGACGAAGAGACCGGGCTCGTGGCCGACAACATCGAGGGCGACCTCACGGCGGCGAGCGGGTACACGAGTCCCACGAACATCGGCGGCTACCTCTGGTCCACGGTCGTGGCGCGCGACCTGGAGCTCATCTCCGCGAAGGAGGCGCGTGAGCGGATGCGCACGACGCTTTCGACCCTTACGACGATGGAACGGCACGAGCCGAGCGGCATGTACTACAACTGGTACTCGCCGGCCGACGGCGCGAAGCTCACGACGTGGCCGACGAACGGCAGCACGGTGCATCCGTTCCTCTCGACCGTGGACAACGGATGGCTCGCCGCCGCGTTGCGCGTCGTCGCCGGCGCCGAGCCGAAACTCGCCGACCAAGCCGAGGCGCTCTACGCCTCGATGGACTTCGGTTGGTTCCACGACCTCGCCGCCCGCCCCGAGGTGGGCATCAATCGCGGCGGCTTCTGGGTCGAGGCGCCTCCGGGCTGCTCGGTGCCCGGCAACTACGGCGACGACGGCCCCGACGTCTTCTACACCTGCCACTGGTACGACACGACCGTGAGCGAGTCGCGCATCGCGACGTACCTCGGCATCGCGAACGGGCAGATCCCCGCCGAGGGCTACTACGGAACGCTCCGCACGATGCCTGACCAGGGCTGCGACTGGGCCTGGCAGGAGCAGAAGCCCACGGGCGAGTGGCGCGAGTACCTCGGCGTGCCCGTCTATGAGGGCGTCTACGAGTACCGCGGTATGAAGCTCGTGCCCGCGTGGGGCGGCAGCATGTTCGAGGCGCTCATGCCCGACCTGTTCATCCCCGAGGCCGAGTGGGGCGCCGAGTCGTGGGCCGTCAACCACCCCGCCACCGTGCGCGCCCAGATCGAGCACGGGCTCGACGAGGCCGGCTACGGATACTGGGGCTTCTCACCGGCATCCGACCCCTTCGCCGAATACCGCGAATACGGAGTCGAGGCGATCGGCATCAGCTCCGACGGTTACGCAAGCGACGTGGAGCGCACGAACGTCGACGCCGGCTACGACGGATGCCGCGAGGCCACCAATCCCGCCCCCGACTTCGGCGACGGCGTGGTCACGCCGCACGCCGCGTTCCTCGCGCTCCCGTACGCGAAGGATGCGGTGCTCGAGAACCTCTCCGGACTGAAGAACGAGCTCGACGCCTACGGCCCGGGCGGGTTCTACGACTCGGTCGCGGTGGGCAGCGGCACCATCGCCGACCGGTACCTGAGCCTCGACCAGTCGATGATCATGGGTGCGATCGGCAACGAGCTGAAGCGCGACCACCTCAAGGCGTACTTCGTCGACAACTCGTTCGAAGACGCGGTGCGCCCGCTCGTCGAAGCACTCGAGTTCGGGTCGGTGCTGCCGTAGCTGCTGCTTGCGATCGGCGAACACAGCGCGGCACGTCTTGCTAGCATGGTCTCCGTGCATCCTGAGACGGATGCCGCGCGCGGATGTAGTTCAATGGTAGAACTTCAGCTTCCCAAGCTGATAGCGCGGGTTCGATTCCCGTCATCCGCTCTTCGCAAATTATGCCTGATCAAAGCCAATTTTTGGATCTCGATCGAGCCCCGTCGATTCGACTTGTTCTCGCTGCGTCACGCTCTACTCACGGTTAATGATTCAGTTTGTTTTCGTGAGCAACCCACGCTCAACTCTGTCGAGGGGCCTTTTGGCGCGTCAGTTCGACCTCATCGGAAATGTGATTGACTGCGGATGTAGCAACGGCAAGGTCGGCGCGAAGCGGGCGTGGTATGAGGTACGCAGACCGAGACGCAAGCCCCAGCCAAGGGGTTGTCCCGTAGCTGGTCGCCGTGTCCAGCGCGGTCACCCCGGCGCCCTCGGGTGCGCCGGGCAGGAGGCTATCGTGAGTCGTCGTGGACGTCGCGAGCCCGTAAGCGCGGGTTCGATCTGTACCCGAACACCCAGTGCTATGAACCGCCCTGCGTGTTGGACCGGATCGACGATTCGCACAGCGACCACCTGTAGATCCCGATGCCCGATAACACGGCGACAGCAACCGCAATCCAGAGCCACGGCCACAACTCACCAATGGCCCCGATCGCAAGAGGTGAAGCGAGTACCAGACCCGTTGCAGATACCCCCACCATCGCAGTGATGGCATCCGCCGGCTCTCCCTTGCGCGCGACACGGCGCTTTGCAGCTCTCAGGATAAGCCCGACCACAAGCGACAACAGCCCAGCAATTGCGCCGGCGGGCACTGCAAAGGCCAATCCGAACAGGATGTTTGTGAGAATCATTCCGGGGCTCACGGTACCAATCACAGCCGGAACCCACACCACGGCGCCCACGGCGCCGCCTATCATGAGCGACACCTTCACGAGCGTGGCCCGACTCGGGAGTCGCTTGAATTCAGGATCCGCGCTCATGGCAGCAACAGAGCTGATAGGTCGTTCGCTTGGTTCGACCAACTCGCCCATGCCCCTCCACCGGCAACGCCAGCAGCAGCGAGCACGTTGACCTGGTCGGCCGAACCCGTCTGCCTTAGATAGACCATTCCGCCGGTCTCCTCTGTGCTGAAGGTTATTCGCGATCCCGGGGGATCAAAATAGCCGTTCGACGTGACCGTGAAGGTCACGCTCGTGGGCGTGGTCGTCACCCAGACTCTCGCGGTTCCTTCGGCCGGGGTCGCGCCAACAAGGGTGCAATTTGTCCGGTTTACAAAGCTGTTGCAACCGTCAATCTTGAATGGAAAGACACTGGGATTCGCTTTGAAGACTGACATCACGGACTTGGCGCTCGTGTAACGGTTCTTCCTTGCGATTGGGAATGCGTACGAGTAGGAGTAGGACCCCACCTGGTACCACGCCCGCTTCGCGCCAACCTTGCCGTTGCTGCATCCGCAGTCAATCATATTCCCGGTGAGGTCGGTTTTGTTGATCGGGTCGGCGGGGTAGTCGTAGTTGTTGGTGACACCGCCCTCGATGGGGTCGACTTCCAGGAAGCGTCCGAGCGCCGGGACGTACTGGCGGGCGCCCATCTCGATGGTGTGAATCGAACCGGCGTGCTCGGTGAGCTTCCGGTGCGAGCCGAGCCAGCCCCAATCGGCGTTGCCAACCAGGGTGTCAGGGCCTGCATCGTCCGCCGCCCCCGTGCCGATCTGCCCAGTAGCCGGGTCGATCGGTTGTCCGAACGGGTCAAACCGTGACACCTGCGGGGTTCGGACCCCTGTCTCTCCCGCCATCACAACAATGTCGCCGTGAATGTTCGGATACGACCACGCCTCGCCACCACCGAGTCGTGACAAGGTAACTCCACCTGGCAGTCCGATCACGGACTGCGCGACATTGCTGTAACCGTCGAGGACCAGAATCGGGGCATCCCCAGCACCGGAGAACCCGTACCGCATCACCGTCACCTCAGCGTTCTGCCCCGCCGGGGTCTCCATGCGCTGCACGATCCGGCCCGTGCTATCCCGCAGGTACGCGACCACCGTGCCATCCGGCAAGGACGACCTCACGTGCTGGTCGGTGCTGTCGTACCCGATCTCCTGATCGGCAAGCTTGACCGTGTTCCCGTGCTTGTCGTAGGAAAGTTCCGCGGGGGCGAGACCATCGGCGACCGGATTGGCGCCGGAAGGCGAACCGGCGGCGGCCGAGCTGAGGAGCCGGTCGGCTTTGTCGTAGCAGTACGTCGTGGTGGTCGGGGTGCCGTCGGTCGGGGTCGTGGTGGTTGAGGTGCGGTTATTGTTCAGCCCGGCTTTCGCGAACGCGGGTGCTGCGCACCCCGTAGTGTCGCCGAACCCATAGCTGATAGTGCTGCCGGGGATGGTGGCTTGAGTCAGCCGGCCGCCGGCGTCGAAGGTGTACCCGGATGTGTAGGTGGTGGCGCCGTCGGTGAGGGTGTTGCCCACGATCCGGCCGGACTGGGATCGGGTGACGGCATCCGTCACGCCCGCGCCGGTCGGGAACGCCCATGTGATGGCGGTGGTGGCGCCGGCGGGGCCTCGTTCAATGCCGGTCAGCGCGGACCCGTTCCCCGCCCCTGCCCCTGCGGCTGGGTAGTCCACGGAAACCAGGCGTCCGTTCGCGTAGACCGGGTCCGCGATCACGGCGTCGTCGCTGCCAGTTGTGACGAGTTCGACCCGCCCGTCGATGTCGTAGTCGAACCCGTGCCGCTGCACGACCGCGCCCCCAGGGTCCCTGGTGGTCACGGTTTCGACCCGTCCGGTGAGGGGGGCGTAGTCCGTGGCGGTGGCGACGCCCCACACGTCGGTGTACGTGATGGTCCGGCCGAGTAGGTCGACCCGGGTGGTGATTCGCCCCCCGGTGGGTGACCCTTCGACGTCACCTTGCGTCCAAGACACGAGCGGGTCACCGGTGACGGGCTCCAGGAATCCGAAGGTGGCTGTTCTCCCGGGTGCGGTGTCCGTGGGCGCGGAAGTGACGTTGGTAGTGCGACCGCGGGTATCGAAGGTCGTGCAACTCCAAGCTGTGTCGCCGGTGCGTTTGCTGCCGACGGTGCGACCGAGGACGTCGTACACGAATTCGGTGACCACCTGTGCGCCGGTCTCGCCGGGCTGAGTGTGTTTCCACAGGAACCCGTATTGCGCGGTGGTCAGCGGCAGCTCGCAGATCGGCTCGGTCGCGCTCGGGTACGCGGAAGCGAGCGTCTGCGCGTCGCCGTAGTACTCGGATTTCGTCCCGTAGGTCGTGTCGGTGGTCTTGCCGTCGGCGACCGCGGCGGGCAGGTACCGGGAGGTGGGCCGGTTGTAGGTGTCGTACCCGGTGACGATCCGCAGGTTCAAACCGGCCGGGTCTACCGTTGTCTGGGTTGGGAGCCCGAGGTATGCCGTCCCATAGCTCGTCGCGGTGTTCAACGCGGTGACCCCGGCGCCCGCGGGACTGCCAGCGAGGAGTTGGTCGTCGGTCGTGGTCGAGGTGACCAGCCCGTAGTCAGGTGCCAGCGCTGTGCCAGGCACAGTCGTCTTGCTCGCTCCCCACGCGAGCTTCAAGACGGCGTCGGTGGCTCGCTCCATGTACTCGATCCGGATGCGCCGCGTGCGCTGGGTACCGGTGTCGAAATTGCCAACAGAGGACCATCCGGCCGAGCCGATACGCCAGAAATCAATGATGCGGACGTCATCGATCCACAACTGGGCACCGTCATCGGCCCACAGCCACAACTGCTGCGCGCCGTCCGTTTCGAACGTGATCGTTCCGGACAATCGAAGGGACCAGTTGTCCGCGCTCGGTGCGGCCCCGTAGGGCGCACCGGTACCCCAGTTGCGGTCGACCGGCCCGAACCCATACGTGGAGCCGATCCCGAGCCCGTATGCGGTGGGCTGCCCGGTGAGGGTCTGGTTCGGGAAGTACTCGGCACGCAAGCCCTGCATTCCCTCGTCGTATCGGGTACTCGTGTGTGCGGTCGACGATGCACACGGGGCGATGGGCTTGCGGTACGTGAGGCTCATCGGGTCGTTATCGAAGCAATCCGCTGGGGCCGGCCCGTACGTGTCGGTGGGCCGGTCACGCCCGTCGTACAACGTCGTGGACTTCACGTCCCACGGATCGGTGCGGGAGAGGACCTGGTCCTTCATGTTCCACTCGGTGTGCGCAGTCAGGCCGGAGGCAGACTGGTCGGACAAGGTTCGGAGCCCGTCGTCGAAGGTGACCGTGCGAGCGTAGCCGTTGGAACCCTCCGTTTCAGGCACATCCAGTCCCGCGACGTCCACGTGCGTTATGCCGGCCCCGTACACGTAGGTCTTACTGGGCTGCTCTGCTGGGGCGACACCATCGGGTGCGGCAAGAGTCACCGCGGTCGCCCGCCATGGCGAGTCTTCGTCGGCGGGGTCGGTCTGCGCGTACGAGATCGTCGTACCCGACGTGGTACCCGCGGGGTCCCTGGAGCTGTCCGCGGCGAGCCAGTCGTTCTGCAGTGAGTCCCATACCCCGTCCAGCAGCCCATTGAATGCGCTGTACTTGAAGCGTGCGGTCTCCCCGCCGGGGTCGACGATCTTCTCGAGCTGCCCGCCCAGATAGAACAGCTGGGTCGTGTCCGGTTGACCGGTAACGTGGCCGGGGTAGGTGATCTCGCAGAGCATCCCGGCCGGCGGTGTCGTGTGACCGGGAGCGGACGGGCACGTGGTGCCGGCGACTTGGTAGCTGAATTTCACCACTCGCTGGTACACACCCTGCGCGTCCTTGGACAGCGGGTCCCGGATCTCGGTGAGCCGCCCAGCGGAGTCATAGTTCATCAGCGGCGCGGCTGGTTTCTTCAGATCGAACGGGTGTTTGACGTTCTCGAACATTCCGTCCTTGCGGAATGTGTGGATGGCACCGGTGCCGTCGGTAAGAGATACCTTCCCGTCGCGGCCCACAACGAGTACGCCGATTTCACCGACCGGGGGCTGGTAGCCTCCGTTCGTCTTCGTGTACGTGTGGGTAGCCCCGGCGGCGTCGGTCACCGTCACCGAGTTCTCACTGACCCGGACCTGGGTGAACACGTTGCCCGCACCAGCCAGGGGGGTGGACGCCTCCCACCCGGGAGGCATCGTCGTCAGCGACCGTGTGAACCAACTCGGCGGCACCTCCATCTTGGTGTCGTCGATGCCGTTGCCGTTCGCGTCCGTTTTCCGGACCCACACCTGCGCGGTCGCAGTCGACACACCATCGAAGTAGTCCATCTCGAACTTCAACGGGGTGGCGTTCTCCTGGAAGGTGAGGTCCTTGCTCGTCTCCCATTGGATCTGTCCGTTGGTGTGCGAGTCCGTGTAGTAGTCGTACACGTATGCGTTGTTGATCTTGATCCGCGCGCCATTGTCCCTGACCATGCCGAACTCGTACCTGCCAGTAGGTCCCTGGATGAACCCGTCCCATCGCACCCGGAAGTTCTCGGCCGGGACACCCTCACCGGGCGAGGTGGTCTTCCACAGGAAGGAGACTTGCGGGTCGATGCGTTGCATCGCGAGCGTCCCCGCGGACACAGACAACGGATACGTGACCGTGGACCCGTCGGTGGGGTTGTGGTCGTAGTACTTCCCGAGTAGGCCCTGGTTGCTGGCCTGCTGTGAGTTGTACGTGAACGAATATCCCATGCTCCCGCCGGCCGCGGCCACCGTCGGCGAAGAGAAGCTCAGGTTCACGTTCCCGTTCGCGAGGTTCACGGTCACGGGACCGGCCGTGTCCGTCGGCGCGGGCCCAGCAGTACCGACCCTCAGGTCGACGCGGAGCTTGTTGGTCCAGTTCGTGAAGTACTCCCCGTACTGGTCCTTGGTCTTCACCGTCCACGCATACGAGCCGCCGTCCTGCAACGTTCCGGCTGGTACGGTCCACGTCGGCTCAGGGATCCACCCGGAGTTCGCGACCGCGCCGGTGAAGCCGTCGGTGCCTGTGGAGATGCTGAACTTGTAGCCGCTGACCGGTTTCCCGTCGGCGTCGGTGACTGCTCCGGTCGAGAGTTTCGGTCGCAGTGTCGCCATGATCGCCGATGCTCCCGGCGATGACGTCGACTGAGCTGGCAACCCCGGCGTTGTGGTATTGAACTTCCACACTGCACTGCCCCGGACGGTGGAAGTGCCCCACGTCCCGTTGTGCCCGTCGTGGACCTCGGCTTTCCAGTAATAGGTCTTGCCCGCCAACAGGGCCGAGTTTGGCACCACGACCTGGTCCGAGCTTTGCCACTGCGATTCCCAGACCTTGCTCGTGTCCGGATTCGAACCCGACCCGATCCGGAACCGGTACAGCAACCCGCCCCCACCAGGGTTGGTCGCCCCCGTGACCTTCAGGGTGGGCGTCAAGCTTGTCGTCGCACCATTGCCCGGCGACGGCGGGGACGCGATCGTCCCCGCGGTGGGGAAATCCTTCCACTCGACATACATCGACGCGGCCACATGCTTATACGTGTACGTCGCGGACTCGTCGCCGCGGAACATCAGGTACGCCCCGCTCGTGCGGTCCCGGACCCACTGTGCGATCTGTGTCGTCAACCGGTCGTCATTGACCTCGCCACCGGCCGCGTCGATCCGGATCCCGCCCAGGGTCGCCCCGACCCCGTTGTAGTTGAATGCGGTCGCGTGATGGAGTGAGCCCCACCGCGTCGTCGTGGTGCTGTCCGAACTGGGCGGGCTGAAGTAGATGTCGGCGTTCAGGATTTGCTTGCCGAAGAACTGCTCGTAGTTGAATTTCGCGACGGTCCGCCAGATGCCGTTCTCGTTCGTGTTTCCCATCTGGATGCCGTAATTGTGGTTGTACTGCCCGTTCGTTTTGTACGCGTGCGAGTCGTAGTAATCCGCCCACGCCGTCGGGTCCACCATCACCGGGTACACCCGGTCCGAATCGTTCAGCCACGCCCGCGACGCAGTCAACGTCAACCGCCACCCATCACCTGCAGCGTCTACATCAATATCCACACTCTGGGTCGCGTTCCCGGAGGTGCCATCCGTGCTCGCGGAATCCCACATCTGCGGCGCCGGCACTACGAATCCCACCTCACCGTCGGCGTCCTGGAACTCAATCGCGCCGAGCTCGGTCACCACCGGGACGAGGTCACCCGCGTCGACCAGCCACGACCACGACGTGCGCCCCTGCTCCCCGGGAGCCTCACGCAGCCGGAACAGCTCCTTGACCTCGGCACGCTCAACCTCGTACACCAAGTCCGTGTTCGCGAACACGCCCGGGTACTCCACCCGATTGTCCTCACCACCGAACGGGTTCAGATCTCGCTGCAACTTCGCACCAGACGCGTCCTCGAGCGTGAACGCGACCCGCTGGCCACCCGCATCGATCGAGAACACCCCGGCATCAGACGCGGTCTCCTTGAACACCGGCGCCAGAGGGTGCCGCACTACTTCGCCACCGCCGACTCCGAGAAACGACCAGAACCCCGTCCCAGCAATACCGGTCTCGATCGGCACCCAATCACCATCGACCCGCACGTTCAACGGCGCCACCGACACCTCAGTGAACCGCTCCTCGCCACCCAAGTCGTACGTGGTCGAGAACTCCGTGCGCTTCAGCACATCCGACTCGTCCGGGAACTCAGCCTCCCCAGGCGAGGGCATCTCCGACGTTGGAGCCACCAGATCCGGTGTCTCCGGCACGTCTGCGGCGTTCACCGTGTCCGGCTCGAACTGACCCGCCGGCACCTCGGGCTCGATCGAGACCGCCTCCACCGCAGCCTCAGCCGACTCTTCCGTCTGCGCCGGAGGCAACGCCAACATTTCCTCCACCGACGGCGCGGCGACACCATCGCCACCAGCCGGTTCCTCCGCCAAGGCGGGCTGCACAGTCGTAACCGACAAGACAACCACTAGAAGACATGCCACAACGCCGTCGCGCAAACCGTGCCGCACAGAGCCTCCAAAGCTCACCAGACTGCCGCCACGGCAATGCATCGAAACTACATTGCCCCGTCTCATTTGCCGTGTCCCCAATATGAGGGACAACTCAGCTGGTCATTGGACATGAGCACGAGCCATGAACGGGGGCGCGAAACGCCAAATGGTCCCTCGGGCGACGGCACATTTCTATCGGTGAGCCCAATAGCTCAGGAAAGCCCAGTGCGCTCGCAGAGGCGGCCTGGGCGGAGCCGGACGCGGCGCCTAAACCATGACACCCGTCGACCCCGAGGAGCTCGCCGATAAGGCGCGCTCCTCACGGTCTACTCACGGTTTCGCCAGGTTCACATCCATGCCGAGCTCTACCGCGACCGCAATCGCGGCGTCCACGACCTCGTCGACGCTCATCCGCTGAATCGTCATGCGTTCGAACGAGCGACCTCACTCGTCGCGTGACCCATGGCGCGTCCGGATCTGCCTAACCGCGCGCCCACCTGCGCACCTCACATTAGATTGGTCTTCGAGTGGGACGTCGCCACGATTAACTCACGGTTTTGCCGAGTTCACCACGGCTCACTTCAGTTCACATTCCACGTGATTCCGCGGATCGTGAGCCCGAATGAAGCACTGTGAGACGGCACTTAGGAACTTCAGCTTCCCAAGCTGATAGCGCGGGTTCGATTCCCGTCATCCGCTCTTCGCAAATACCCTGATCAAGGCCTATTTTTGGTCTTATCTCGAACGGGCCGCTCGTTGCGGGCGATGCAATGCGATGAGGAACCAGTTCACGATGGTTCCTGCGAACACATTCACAGCCCTGATCAGGGCCTTCGCCTCCTATGGAGCCGTGGCTTTCAGTTGCAAAACCGCTTTCGTAGTCACTTAATAGTCACAAATTCCGGCGTCGCCCCTTCCTCGCGGTGCCCGCAAGTCGGGGTGACGGATGCATCAGAGCGCGTCCACTCGGAGCCCCGAACTCAGCTTCCGCAACGCGGACATAGCCCCACACGGATCTGTCAACGACGGAGGCACGTGCTGGCAGACTGGCGCAGGTCGCGAGGGGATCCCTCGCCGGGCTCCCGTCAGGAGTATCACGGACGGAGTCGGACGACTTCTTTGAGGCTCGCAGCGAGGCTCAGCGTCAGCTCGACGTCGCCTTGCTCCGTGGGAACAGTGAGAACCCGTGGTCTAAATCGGCCAGCTGACACTGCCGTTGCATCGCTCCGAAGGTATGCGAACCCCACCCCGACGTACCTTTCGAGTATCTGACGCGCGTCGCCGTCAGACGTCTCTTCCTCAAAGTGATTCAAGGAGAATCCGCCATTCACATCAAGTGCGAACCACCGGTCGCCTGGGCTCGACACGACGACCCATCGTTCCGGCGTATCAGCGCGAGCGAGACGGAGATACGCAGCGTCCCGACGAACGCCAAGCTCGGACCAGATCTCATGGGAGTCAGGACGCAGCGAACGAAGGACATCGTCAACGCCCGACGTGTTCATCCACCGACTCCATCCGACCGACTTGATCTGGTTGCCATAATCGCATGCAGACCGAGAATGAATGTCTCGCACACGGATCTGTGAACGACGGAGGCACGTGCTGGCAGACCGCTCTTCCAGAACTCCAGGTTCGCCGAAGCGTCCGCATCACTCGAGCGCGTCGTGTGGCTGTACCAAATCCGCGAACCCGCACGCAGGCTCAATCATGTCCCCATCATCTGGTTAATGAAGCTGGGCCAACGGAACTCCGGCGGCTGACCAGCGACGTTCCCCATCTGCCAACATCGCCGTTTCTCCGGCCAGCACGACGTGAAAAGGGACCGCGCGTCGATCCCACCACTCGCCGAGCTCCACGGGCTGCGCCCACCCTGCGGCCGCGCCGGCCAGGCTGCCGATGAGCCATCGAAGCGATTCGGCGCCTGCATGAGCAAGCACTTGGTCGATCTCGGTGATCACCACCACGAATCCGGATGCCGGCGGAAGACCTTCCAGATCGGCTAAGCACTCGTCAAACGCATCCTTGTTCCCGCCGAAGTAGAGAGGGAACTGAAGCGCCGAGGCGAATTCATCGAACAGCGCTTGAAGCGTTCGCATCTCACGCCCCCGGACCACCCGAGCGGTCAGCCCAGCGTCAGTCCAGCTCATGACCGCGGTCGCTACCTCTTGGTGGTTCCCTTCCAGCAGGAGCAGACGGAACTCTTCATCCACCCGTGTCAGTTGCTCGAGTCCGCTCATCCCAGGCTTTCGGTCCGGCTACCCGGGATTGACGGGAGCTACGAAAACTTTAGCCGCCGCTCAACGAAGTCGCTCACCGTCAGCACCACAGCCACAAAGAGAGCCACGAACCCGAGAATCCAGCCCCCACTGCCGATCCACGCGTTGGGAATCGAGCCTTCGTAACCGAGATGCGACACTGCGAAGGACATCGGAGCTGATGCGAGGAACGATCCGCATTCGACGACAACGAGTGGCCAGAGAATCAGATTTAGATACGAAAGCGGGCGGCGTTCCGAGCCCTTTACGACAGCCGCGCAAACACAGACAGTCGCAACAAGGCCGCTAACCAGAATCCATCCAATCCCCAACAGCACCAACCAAGGTCGATCGCTCCCGAACCGGTGATACGCCTCGGACAAGCCGAGGCCAGTGGCAGACGGCATCTGCACGTAGACGTAGCTCGCCGCGACAGCAAGCGGGAGCAGCCACCCCACCAAGATCAGCAGGCACGTAACGGGCGCGATGGAACGTCGCTGTGCCCCTCGGGATTCCTCGACTACCAATTGCATGCCGCATCTGCTCTTCCCGTGCCAAGACTCACTGCGGTTCGAGCGCGGTCAGTTCGTAGTCGAGGCTCCACGGATCATAGGCCTTGGGGAGTTGACAGGTCCACTGATAGGCCGCCTGCGATGGCGGCTCGAACGTTCCATGGAACCGCCGCGACGGCGCATCATGATCGCTTCTCACCGTTACACGCGGCGGCCCAGTCTGTTCGGGCGGTGAGACGACCGCCGCGACGATATCGATGCAGGGAAGCCAACTATCGGGGTCGTAGGTATTGTCCGATTCGATCTCGATCGAATCGCGAGACGGCGCCGAGCACGACGGCCCGCAGAGCGGGACTTCTTGTCCAGGTCCGGTGTCGACGAGTTCCGCGTGCATGCTTCGAGCATCCGCGTCGATGGTCACCCGACACGACCAAGCGAGATACTCAGGGTCTCCTCCGCCCTCGTCCACGATCTTCGTTGTGCCCGAGATCTCCCACGCCCCGTCGATCGGCGACACGACCTCGATGTCGGCGACCACGATGTACAGGGACATTCCCGGGCCATTTCGGTGCTCAGGATCGGCGGAGAAGTTGGCGCAGGCTTGAACCTTGCCCTGGTCGATCCCGCTGTACTCGACGAAGGTGTCGCCGCTCGCGCCCCAATACGACGAGCATCCAGCCATCAAAGCAACGGATGCGGCTGACCACAGGAGCCCGATCGCGAGTCGACCGGATCTCCGGGCCGCTATCCTTGTGAACCGCCTGCTCGTCATGGTGCGATTCTGCACCGTCGAAGGCTCCAGGATGGGCTCAAATTACTCGATCCCGACTAGGACCTCCCCGCGAAGCGTCGCGAGTATCGGCGAACAGCGGAGACTCCTATTGCGGCTCAACCACGTTTCGCGTCGATTGCGGCGGGGTCGGGCTCTTGTCGCGTCGGCCAATCAGGTAAAAGCTGATGGCGCCGCACAGAACGACACCCACCCAGATGCCCACAGTCCAAAAGGACGCTGCAGTCAAGTCAGTCCTGACAAAATACCTCGCGATGGAGCCTGCTGTTCCGATGAGGCCAATCAACGGAATTGAGACCGCGATTGCAGCTAGCTCCGCGACCCAGGGTCGCGTTTGGCCTGCCAACCTCATGCAAATCCAGCCGATGGGCACAGCGACGACGAGCAGCGCGACCTGCGAGAGGCCGTAGGGCACGTGCTCCCGTTCGATCTCCCAAGATCCCCGGGTGAGCCCTATCCCGACGGTGAAAGCACCAATCACCGCCTGCCACACAAAGGCCCCGTGGATGGCTCCGCCCACCAGCAACATGATTCGCCTACTGCGCGGGCTCATCGTCGGTCCCATCTAGAAGCAGCCGTCGTAGTCATGCGGAAGAACAACTGCGGGATAGGTCTCTGGCCACCCTCGAGCCGCGAGGCCGGCTGTGTACGAGAATGCCGCTCGCGCCGACTTGGCGTCGGCAAGCACATGCCGAACCGCCCAGCCGTGACGGTGGACGAGGACCTTCATATCGGCAAGGGCTTGGTCCCGTGGATTACTCATGAGCCGAGCGTATCGAGCACGTCAACCGGCCCGAGCACGTCCGCAGGAAGATCCGGAATCGACTCCATCCCTCTCCCGGTACGCTCGGTCCGTGTACGGGATACCTGTAGGCGAGACCTTTGCTTTCATCGAGGGACGCGTCCTTGAGCAACTCTGCTTCGGCCGGCATGAGCTGGTTCTCAATTTCGACGATGGACTCTCAATCACCGTTGAAGGTGCGCTCGGTATCACCCTGGCGGGCGCGGGAGAGTCCGTTGTCGACGACGCGCTCGACATCGCATCGGTGCTCGTCGGCTTGATCTCCGACACCGTAACTGCGAGCGAGGTGAACGACCCTCGCTCCCTCTCCATGCGATTCGCCCAAGGCCACATCGTGCGCCTGATCGACAGCTCCGAGCGATACGAGTCGTTTCAAATTCGTCACGGAGATCGCCTCATCGTCGTTTAGGCCCGAGTGGGCGTGGAGGATGTCGCAGAGGGATCCGCTTGCGGAGGTCCACAGACCGTCGGGCTATTGGGCGTGAGCGATCGGTATCATCGCGGCGATCGTTCAGGCCAGCCCCGAGGACCGCTCTGTCTCTCCAGCAGCTAGATTGCTTCATGATGCGACAGAGCAAGCCGTTCCCCCGCGGGATAACCAAGGTCACCGTCATCGCTGCTTGTGTGACCGCCGTGCTGAGCGGGTGCGTCAGCAGGCTGCCTCTTGCGGCGCAACCGGACGCTGAGCGATGGGCGACGGACCAGGCCAAGCAGATACAAGCTTCGTATCCGGAGCTATCTGAACTGCCAGCGCAGATGAAGAGATTGAGCTGGTGCGGATACGAAGAGCTCGACGAGGGCGTTGGCACCACCGTACTCACCGCCGACATTCCTATCCAAGTTGAGGAGGCGAGGGCACTTCTCAGGCGGATTGGCGACGATTACGAGCGAGCGGGTTGGGATGTGGCTGGAGAAGGAGACTACGTCCCGAGCGCTGCCGCCCTCGACAATCGAGCCCTCGTCCCCACCGACACGGAGGGGCACCCGGAGATCTCGCTCCGCTATGAGGCTTCCCATTCCGTCCTTAGCCTGAGGGTGACGAGTGCCTGCTATCGCACGCTTGAGGGCGAGGGGTAGCGGCACCGGAGCTCGCCGATGTAAGCGTCCCGCAGTGAGCCTTTCCCCGCGGCCTCAGCCATTCCGATTGAGGGATCGCTCACGGCTAAAGCGTTCGGGGGTCGATGACCGATCAATGCGCCATGTTCAGATGCGCGAGCACTTCATCTGGAGTGAAGTCGAAGCCCGTGGCACGCTCGCCAGACCAGTTGAGGCCGACGCGCAGCCCGTCGCCTGCAAGCCCGGGAAACCAGCGGTCGACGAACGCCTCTCGGCTTACCTTTCGTGGACGGAAGTGCTCGAACGCCGGAACTGTGGCTATCACGCGCTCGACGCGGGATCGACGCGACCAGAACGGCATCGCCCGTCGACCGTCGGATCCGCGAGCGGCGGTGACGCCACTGTCATCTTCAACCGTCCATACAGATCCGTCCACACCGGCTTCCCGGTAGAACGCGTCTGCATGAGCTGCACTGATCCCCATGGACAAAAGCTAGCCCAGCACAGTCGCACGACTCGATCCTCTATGGGAAATCCGGTGAAGCGGCGTATCGGCCACCATCTCGAGTAATCCAGACCTTTCGCCCCAGTACCTGAGTGAGCACCTGCTCGGCGTCGCGAAGTCCAGTCTCTTCTTTCGACTCGGGGAGCACGAACCAGATCTCGTCCTCACTCTCGGTGGGCACGAATCGAGCCTTCGCCCACTCACCCAAGAGTCGGATCGTGGCGGCAACTGCCGCCCGCTGTCCGACATTCGTCCGCTGGTTCAATCCCTCGACACTCGCCACGTCACAAGTATCGGCCGACCCGACGACCAGATCCCGCCGCCGCCCCCATCGCGGTTCGGTCAACGGGGGATTCGGACGATCTTGGATATCGCTTCGCCTTGAGGCCGCAGTCAATCGCGAGCCCTTCAAGGCCCGGCGTCGCGAGCCACGCGAACGATATCGCGGCGATCGAATCGAACTCGTCGCCTAGGCCCAGTTCAGTCGATCAGGAACCGGGCCCCAGGGCCACTTCGAAGGAGCATCCACGTCAACAACCTTGTAGGACGGCGCGCCACGAATGCAGAGCCCCCAAAACCGAGTCCGTCCACACTCTTCGCAAACCAGGAAGCTCACGATCGTGTACTTCATGTCGGACTCTGCAAGTGCAAGCATGTCCTCGAGAGGGACATCCCCCCGCAAGTACCGCATGCGCCCACTCTCGACGCGTTCTTTGAGCGCCTCGGATGTCTTCGCGACTTCGACATCATGGGGCGGTGTGCCGGTATTTCGCACCAGCGCAGTGTCACACGTTGCGCAGTCCGTTCCCATGCCACCACCGTAGACGAGATGCCCAACCCGGGTCTTGGCCTCCCACAATGAGACACCTCTCCACCCTGCCCGTTGGGCAGTCCGTCACGGGGACGGTCTGCTAGTTCGCGAGCCGGACGCGAATCCGCGGCGTCCGACCGTGCCTGCACGGTGAAGGGACGCTCTATGTAACGCCGCTCGCACGACCGCGATCATCGTCAGGTAGCTACGTCGATTCAACGTGATCCATCCGAGCTCTCCGCCAGCCACGCCACGAATCGATCAGCGGGGTCGAGGCCACACGGTCGTGAACGGTTCGTAGTCACTTAATAGTCACAATTTCGGCATCACGTTAATTCACTCGAGTTCACACTTCCCCGCGATTCCGGGGCTCGTGAGCTCGAGTGAGACGCAGTGAACTACTACTGGATATCTTCAGCTTCCCAAGCTGATAGCGCGGGTTCGATTCCCGTCATCCGCTCTTCGAGAATTGCCTGATCAAGCGCTGTTTTTGGTCCTACCTCGAACGCGCCGCTCGTTGCGGGCGAGGCACTGCGATGAGAAACCAGTCCACAATGGTTCCTGCGAACACATTCACAGCCCTAATCAGGGCCTTCGCGTCCCACGGGGCGGCGGCTTTCAGTTGCAAAACCGCTTTCGTAGTCACTTAATAGTCACAATTTCCGGCGTAGACCCTGCTTCGCGGTGCCCGCAGGTCGCAGTCACGGATGCTTCAGAGCGCGTCCGCCCGGAGCTCCGAACTCAGCTTCCGCAGCACGGGACATGTCCCCCACGGATCCGTGAACGACGGAGGCCCGTGCTGGCAGACTGGCGCAGATGAGCGGCGATGCAGAGATGGAGTCGGACGGCGTGCTGGGCCTTCTCGTCGCTTGGGCACTCTGGATGGTGCGGGGCGACGTGGCGCCGACCGCGGTCGATGCTGCCACGCGTGCGCTGGTTCAGGGCGTTGACAGCGGGCCGCTTCGCTCGCGGGTGCAGCGACCGACATGAACGTGCTCGAGCTTGGCGCTCTGATCGACGCCGCCTTGAGCAGCGCCGGGATCGATGTCAGCGAGATGACCGAAGACCGGGCCCTGCAGCTCTCAGCGCGCCGCTATGTCAGGTGCGTGCTCCGAGGCCAGATGTCAGCGCGCGAGTTCGCCGGCTGGGCGCACTCGAGCATCGGGCACGAGGGCCCGGACTGGGCTCAGGAACTCGTCGAGCTCGACGACGACTATGACGCCTTCGACGGCGGCTGGGGTCACGAGCCGGATTGGGCGCAGACACTTGAACGCTTCCTCCTCGCTTCGGAGGGAGTGGCAGACGGGTGGGAACCGCCCGCCCGCTAGTTGACTCAGCAGAAGCGACCATCAACGGGCAAGCAACCCGCGATCGCCCAAGACGACCGGGGGCCATGTTGCGGATCCGGGGCTCGGTGTTACGCGGGCCGTGAGCGCAGTCTCAACCCGGACACGCTGGCCATCACGGCGCCGACGAGCACCGGGTAGCCGCTCGCTGCGCCGAAGGCCACCGCATTGAACGGATCCAGCCAATCCGAACCCGACCCCGACCATCCGATTCGCGCTGCCACAACGGCGGCGACCACGAGGACGATGACCACGCCGGCCGTCAGGCCTGCTACGGGCCAGCGCCACGCAATGGCGACCACGAGGGCGCCGACGATAGCGATCAACGACAGGGTCAAAGGATTGACCGTGAAGGGCCCAGCGACTTGCGCCGTCGCGACTACCGCGATGACGTAGTAGACAACGACGCCCGTGAGGACACCGAATACCAACGACACGGCGATCTTGGAAACGCTCAGTCGTGCATGACCCAACTCAGCAGGGGAATCCGATAAGACCATCATGCATCCTTTGTCACACGTCAGTGTCGGCGTCTCAGTTACGGCACCGTCTCTGAGATTCGGAGCGTACAGCTCATCTGAGACAACAACAGGCCCGGCTCGCCGCGGTGGCGACGGCCGGGCCGGCTGTCTCAGAGAACGATCGTCTTACGGACAGATGGGCTTGCCGAGTTCCCCTAGCGTTAGCCCACGCTCCCCGTCGCTGCCGTCGGACCGGTTCGAGCAAAGCAGATGTCGCCGGGCAGGCCGCCGTAGTCCTCAGGATCCTCGATTATCCAATTGCGCGTCTCCTCGTTGACTAGCCTCCGAAGCTCGGGCGAATCGCCGAGCCGATCAAGGAGCTGCTGCTGAAAGGCCACAAGGTGCCCCTCGGCATCGGTTAATAGCTCTCGAAGCTCCTCGGGAGACTTATCCCTAATCCCTCGACGGATGGTGCCGAGTTTCATGCCGATATCCATGAGTGCGAGACGCGCCTGCTCGACCACCTCCGCTGCCTGATTCGCCGGCACGTTCCGGGCAAGTTGTACGGCCCTCAGTCGTTGGGGTTCTACCGCCGATCCGCTACCTCGTCGCAGCGTCCCGTCGTCTCGTCGGCGGACCGCCCATACCCATGAACGTTGACGGAGCGAGAGTGCACGCCAGGCGCCGTAGATTGTGGCGAGCGCTTGGGTGGCCAGCGTGTGGCCCCGTGTGCGTCGTGCCAGATCGTTCATTTCTGTCACGTGATTGGCGACGGTGAAGGCGAACAACGCTACGTCGGTAATCTCTGCGGCACGGAGTGCTGCGGCGGTGTACCCGGAGCTCGAGTAGAACAAGACCTGGCTCGTCGTGAATGCCGCCCCGCGGACACGTTGAATGTCCGGCCCGCCGACCGGAGAACTCATGTGCTTCACTTGCGCGGCCGCGCCGGTCGCTATGACGTCAATCCCGCGATCCGCGCCTCCGGGCGTCCTCCTGGCGTCCAGGAACCCGATCTCACGCATGTGCACAACTGCTAGCTCCTCGGCCATCTCCCATGAGAACACCGACTTAACCGACCTTCAAGAAGGTCCCGCACCGCTGGCTGGTGAATGAGTAGTCGCCCGGCTCGATCGTTACCTCGATGCGGGCTGCGTTCGTCGCAAAGTTGTTGTCGATGATCTCCCCGGCGGCATCTGTTCGCTCCCAGTAGCAGCCCTCGAAGTTGCCCTCGCTGACATAGGTTCCGGGTTGGACTGGCTGGCCGATCACGTGAAGACCGGGCCCGAAGGCGGTGCCGTCCTTCTTTCGTTGCTCGAGCTCCGCCAGGCGTTGCGCAGCCTCGCCTGCGCGGGAGATTGCTTCCTGCACCGACGCCGCCGCCGGATGGTTCGGGCAGAGCAGGAGCACCGCGGCCGCTTCGACCGCCTGGGATTCGGAAAGATTCGGCAGCTGCCCGTTGCCGTAGTAGCCAAAGTCGGGCTCAGCGCACATGCCGTAGTAGATGTAGAGCCGGTCCAGTTCGATCCCGCCGGCTTGTGCCGCGGCAATCGCCTCGTCCGGCCAGGTGTCACCGCGGCCTAGTTTGGCATCGCAGACAGTGATGACAGTGCTGCCCCACGATGCTTCCCAAGACTCGTACCTGTAGCTGTTGCCGGCGCCGTCGCGGCAGGTGTAGGAGAACGCATAGGGGATCGGACGCTGACCGATCTCCCGAACCCGCATGGTCACCTGTTTCGCTTTGGCGGTAATCGACGTGCGGTCATCATCGGCCAGCGCCTGCTTCAGGAGCTCGACCTCCTTCTCGAGGGC
The DNA here is from genome assembly GCF_004134825.1 of Agromyces albus. GTDB lineage: Bacteria > Actinomycetota > Actinomycetes > Actinomycetales > Microbacteriaceae > Agromyces > Agromyces albus. The sequence goes on along the minus strand of NZ_SDPN01000009.1, from coordinate 96,467 downwards.
CTTGTAATCGGCCGGGGCGGCGTAGTCCTCCGACTCCTCGAGGCGCCGTTCGCCAGCGGCGAGAGCAGTTTCGCCCTTCCGCACCGCCTCATCGTGCTCTGCCTGGCGCCTGTCGGCCCTCTCCTGCGCAGCTGCATCCGCGGCCTGCTGCTCAGCGATGCTCGTCTGGACCAGGCCAACACCGACAGCGGCGGCAATCACCACGAGCACCGCAGCTCCCGCGATGATGGCGTTCCTACGATTCAGCCAGGTCGGCTTCTTGTCCGTCTTGAGCCATGCGATCGCCGCGTCCCACCAGCTGCCCGTCGGAGCGGCGACCGGAGCCGGGACGTCGGTGGCGGTCGGAGTCTCAGCGGTCGTGGAAGGTGGTGGGGCAGTATCCGACGACGACGCCTCCTCAGCAGAAACCGTCTGAACTGGGCGGCTTTGCCCCGATCATCGCACACCGTCGAAGTGGAGCTCGCGAGAGTCATCGTGCGGGTCCGGGTACCAGACCTCTGGCAACTGTGGCATCTCCACAGTGTGCGCCTCGGGCCGTCACCGCGGGAGAACCCAGTTCGGGCTTCTCGCCACAGGGATCCTCAAACGGACGCGCCCGATCCGGGCGCCCACCACCGAACGCTGCGCTACCGTGGCCGTCATGCGTGTTGGCGTTTACATCGACGGGTTCAACCTCTACTACGGCGGTCTGGGCCACCTGGGCAGCTCGCCCGGTTGGAAGTGGATCGACCTCCGCGCGCTCGCGTCTCGCTATGCCTCGTGGCAGGGGGCGCAGGTTGATCGAGTCGTGTACTGCACGGCCCGCGTCAATGACGCTGCCGACCCGTTGCAAACTCAACGACAGGACTTCTACCTCAAAGCGCTCAAGCTGCACGGTTCTGTAGACGTCATCGAAGAGGGCTATTACACGTCTTGGGCCAAGGAATCCGTGATGACCGTAGAGCCTGCAGGCACGAAGGCGCCTTCGGCGCTTCGCGATCCACAGGCTCTGTTGTCATGGTCGGCAGGGCTCAGGATCCGTCGCAACGCTGCCGGCAATGTGTTCGCCACAGTCCGCAAGCGGGAGGAGAAAGGGTCCGACGTGAACGTCGCAACCCACCTGCTCGCCGACGTTCTCCAGGGGCGCGTCGATGCGGCGATCGTGATTTCAAACGACTCAGACCTGGCCCTACCGATCCGCATCGCCCGAGAGCACGTGCCAGTCGGACTTATCAACCCGCAGACAAAACAACTAGCCGGAGCGCTGAAGGGCCTGCCCACCGATGGAGTCGGCCGGCACTGGTGGCGGAGACTGAACCCAGTCGACCTGAAGCAATGCCAGCTCCCAGATCCCGTGGCCGGAATCGCAAAGCCTTCAACCTGGTGACGCGGCAAACGCAAGGAAAGTGTTAGAGCCAAATGCAAGGAAAGTGTTAGAGGCAAACGCAAGGAAAGTGTTAGAGGTAAACGTAAAGAGAGTGTTAGAGGTAAACGTAAAGAGAGTGTTAGAGTAGGTATTACCAACCCGCTCCTCCACGTGAGGGCGGGTCTTTTTTTCCCCAAATCGTGCCCCGCAGGTTTCTGTTGCGATCGCGGGGCGCCTGCCTCGAGCGAGCGCCGGATACCGCGACACGTGGGGCACGTGAGCCACGCATTAGCGATCGATCCCGCCTACCGTGACGAGATCGTTCACTACGGGGCGCAGCTATTGAATGACTCAGCCACCCGGCCCTGGAACGCCGAGAACGCGCAGGCCAGATTCGAGGAATGGCGCGAGCGAAGGATGCTCGGGCGCTGGGCGGGCAGTCACGCCTGCTGCGGCGTGCGGAGTGGCTCGCTGTCGAGGCTGGCTGCCAGGGTCGCCGGTGATGCGGTGCCGCGTGGCCAGGTCCAGGCGGAGCGCAGGATGAAGGCCAGGATCAGCACCTCGACTGCGATAGTGAGGCCGTAGTAGAAGGCCCAGTCCCAGGACGCCCCTGCCGCGTTGAACACGCAAATGGGGATGAAAAGCAATGCAACTACGAGGTTCGTGGCGCGGTTCACACGGGCGGGCAGCGTCATGGAGAGCAGCACCATCAGGGTCGGGATCGCTATGAGCGCGAAGAAAATGGTCAACAATGTCCCGCTGATTTCGAACACAAAGATGTCGCCACCCCGGATTTCGTCGATTTCGCCAGGCTGGTAGAGGTGGAAGTAGTCGATGTAGATGACGAGGAACATGAAGCTCGTCCAGGCTGCCGCAAGCTTGGCCTGCACGGGCATGCGCAGATCTTCCGGCGTGCTCTGAGACGGCGGATTCTGTAGTGCGGTGTGGGATTGAGGCGTTCTCATCACAATGCTCCTTGGCTTGATTCGTTAGATTCTGGCCTTACGGTTGTAAGGACCGGTCCCAAGCGTAGCCTTACGGGCGTAAGTGCGCAAGGATGGGAAAATGACGCGGCGCACACCACTGAGCAGGGAGAGGATCATTGCCGCGGCCGCCGCCGTCGCCGACCGCGCAGGTGTCGCCGCCGTGAGCATGCGCAGTGTCGCGAAGGTGCTCGGCGTTGAGGCGATGTCGCTCTACCATCACGTCCCAAGCAAGGAGGCGCTGCTCGACGACCTCGTCGACTGGGTATTCGAGAGGATCGAGCTGCCCGAGGTCGGCGATACCTGGCGGGAGGCGCTGACCAGCCGGGCACGATCGGCACGGTCGGTGCTCACCGCTCATCCGTGGGCGCTCGGGATGATGGTGCGCGCCAACCCCGGCCCAGCGCTGCTGCAGCACCACGACCGGCTGCTTGGCGTGCTGATGACCGAGGGCTTCAGCGTCGCGCTCGCAACACACGCGTTCTCGGCGATCGACGCCTACGTGTACGGGTTCGCGCTGACCGAGACGAGCCTGCCGTTCGAACCGGGGGACGGCGCCGAGGAGGCATTCGCCGTCAAGGTGGCGGCGCCGGCGGAGCTGTATCCGCACATTGCGCGCTCGCGCGCCGAGCTGCTGGGCGATAGCGGTTACGCGTTCGCGGACGAGTTCGACTACGGGTTGGAGCTGCTGCTGGAGGGCTTGGAGCGTCGGGTCGCCGACGAGAGCCCCGAGCTACGCGAGCGTTAGCGCATCCTTCAGTGGTCGGTCGTGGTCGTCAGGCGGCGATGTGGCGGAGGATGGGGTCCGCGACGAGGCGTGATGTTGACGGTTCGCTTTGGGAGACAACCGCAGCTCCGAGCGCGGTCCGAGGTCTCCGCTTAATCGCCATAAATTGGAGCTCACCTGGGCTTCACGGGAACTCACGGAGCGGCGAACTCCAGCGAAAGTGAGGCGCTGTGAAGTGCTGTGAAGCACCACTTGACAACTTCAGCTTCCCAAGCTGATAGCGCGGGTTCGATTCCCGTCATCCGCTCTCTGCAAATTCACCTGATCAGGGCTGCTTTTCGGTACTACCGCGAATGCGCCAGCCCCTTGCGTGCGAGGCACTGTGATGAGGAACCAGTCCACAATCGCTGCTGCGAACACATTCACAGCCCTGATCAGGGCCTTCGCCTCCCACGGAGCCGCGGCTTTCAATTGCAAAACCGCTTTCGTAGTCACTTGATAGTCACAAATTCCGGCGTCGACCATTCTTCGCGGCGGCCGCAGGTCACGGTCATGGAGCCCTGGGCTGTGCGTTTGATCTCACAACTCGGGGAGGCTGTCCTCGAACGTCACACGACTCGAAAGTGCGCGGCGGGCAGATTCGCCGCCGTGGGGTTCCCCGGTGAGGGTCACGTCTGCCTGGAAACGGGTGTCCGCCGATGAAGCACCGATGAACAGCTTCACGAGGCCGGGTTCGACCAGCCACCCTTCACCCTTGTCCCACAAGGCAAAGAGACTCGTGGGAACCTCCACGGCGACTCGTCGCTCCTCGCCCGCTGCCAAGGAGACGCGAGCGAAGGCTAGCAGCGTGCGCGCCGGGCGGACGGTTCGTCCGTGGACATCGCGCCCGTAGACCTGGACGACCTCATCGCCGGCACGGCGGCCCGTGTTCTTGATGGTGAACGCGAGACGAATCACCCCGTCTGTCGGTACTTGGGCGGACTCGAGGGCGAAGGCAGTGTAGGCGAACGTTGTGTAGCTGAGGCCGTGACCGAATGGATAGAGCGCACGAACGGAACCGTCGACGTATGCCGGCCCTTCGAGGCTCCGCCCATACGTCACGGGAGCAGCGCCGGCTGTCTCCAGCATCGCTATCGGAAGCCGGCCAGAAGGATTGGTATCCCCGAACAACGTCGAGGCCACCGCACTTCCCGCTTCCTCTCCACCGAACCAGGTGGTCAAGATCCCGGGGACGGCCTCCGCCATCCAGTGCAGTGCGTAAGGCCGGCCGTGGCTGAGCACGACGATGGTTGGCGTTCCCGTCGCAACGACTGCCTCGACGAGCTCTCGCTGAACTCCCGGCAGGGTGAGGTCGGCACTGTCTAGACCCTCGCCGACGGTTCCAAGACTGTTGATACCTGACTGGTCGCCGACCACGACGATCGCGACTTCAGCCGCCTGAGCTGCGCGCACCGCCTCCTCGAAGCCCGACCGGTCGTCACTGGCGATGAGGCTGCCCGGTGCGTAAAGCACATCCACGCCGGCGCCTGCTCGGGCACGGATGCCCTCGAGGAACGTCACGATCGGGACCGACTCCACGAGCAGCTTCGCATCGTCTGGGCCCGCGCCTGCGAGACCTTCGGAGTCCGCGGCCCGCGATTGCGGGTCATTGGCTGCAGCGAATTGGAGGGTCATGCTGTCGAGCACGTGGTAGCTGTAGTGACCGAGCTGCCCGAGTGGGCGGTCGGCGTTCGGACCGATGACGGCGATCGAGGCGAGATTCGATGACAGTGGCAGCAGCGGCTTGCCGCCGACAGGCCGATTCTGTAGGAGGACAGTCGATTCGGATGCGATGGCCTGCGCCAGGGTGCGCGCCTGCTCTGAGTCGAGGGTCTGCGGAACCGAATCGACGTCGACGTACGGGCTTTCGAAGAGGCCGAGTTCGAACTTGGTCCTGAGCACGTTTGCGACGGCACGATCGAGACTTTCCTCAGGCAGTAGACCGTTTTGGAGAGCTTGAAGGATCTTGTCTGAGGAGTCGCTGTTGGCAAGGTCGACATCGACGCCCGCATTCAGCGCCTGTGCGTAGGCCGCGGGAAGAGTCTCAGCGGTGCCGTGCTTCGTGTGCAGCTGGGGCACTGCTTCCAGGTCGGAGATGACCAATCCGGTGAAGCCATACTCCTCTCGAAGCATCCCGGTGAGCAGGTCGCGTGATCCCGTCGCGGGGATCCCATCGACGTCGTTGTATGCGGGCATCACGGCGCGAGCACCACCCTCACGGATGGCCATCTCGAAGGGACGTCCGTACACCTCGCGGAGTGCCCGCTCGCCGATGTTCGCTGTTTCGGTGTTGCGGCCGCCGTCGCTGGCGCCATAGCCGACGAAGTGCTTGAGCGTGGCGACGATGGGTTTGTCGGGCACTGCTCCCTGGATGCCCCGGACAAAGGCCGATGCGATTTGACCGACGAGATACGGCTCCTCGCCGTACGTTTCGCTCACCCGGCCCCACCGCGGGTCTTGGGCGACATCGGCGAGGGGCGACAGTGCTTGACGCGCACCAACGGCCGCCATCTGCGTTCCGATTTCGGCACCCATACGCTCAATCAGCTGCGGATCCCACGTGGTGGCTTGGGCGATGGCTTCCGGAAACATTGTCGCGTCGCGGACTTTGAAACCCACCAACGCCTCCTCTGCGAAGAGGACGGGAATGCCCAGTCGAGTGTCCTCGACATGCTTGCGTTGCAAGTCGTTGGCAAGTCGCGCTGTCTCACGCGGGGGCATCCGCAGTGAGCACAGGCCGGCCGCGACCACGCCCCACCCAGCCTCGGGTGGTGTGTGGGTGTCGACCATCGACCCGAACGGCGCGACGAGCTGCGCGGCCTTCTCCCCAGAGGTCATCCGACTGAGCAGATCGGCTACGCGTTCGTCGACCCGGCGAGAAGCGTCCCGATACGGCGCATCCTGGGGCGGGCGAATGGCGGTCGTGTCAGCCGGGGTTGTCATCGTGGTCCTTTCGTAGCGGAGGCCACCCTGCCGCCTCAAGAGCTGGGGGCGGGCCGCCGGGAGGTGATTGTGCGTCCGTTGCGATTTCGAATGTCTCGGGTGCGCCCTCGACTTGGTGCGCGGCCGTCGCGGCACCCCAGAGAAAGGGAGACGGAAAATGGCGAGTCATGGTGATCTGTTCCCTTGTGATCGTGGTGGGTCGTGCGTCCGGGTCGGCGTGCTCAGAGCACTGACTTCATTTGGTCGGCGATGAAGCGGGTTGCACGGCGCGGCGAGATCCTCGCGAGCTTGTCGAGTACGCGGGCATCCCCTCCGACGAGGATGCGGAACTTTCTCTTCGCGATGCCGTCGACGATCTGTCGGCCGGCATCCGCCGGGGTGGTAACGCGCACCTTGCGCCCGCCTGCGTCGATCATCTTGACGCCGGAGTTGCCCGTCAAGTTCGTGCTGATGTTGCCGGGGAAGATCGTCGACACGGCCACGCTGGTGTCGAGCAGCTCGGCGTATAGGCCCTCACTGAACTGCTTGACCGCACCCTTGCTCGCTCCATAGAAGCTCTGCCCCGCGAACGGCAACAGGGCGGCGAGGCTCGACATGTTGACGATGATCGCTTCGGGCCGCTCGCGAAGGATGGGGAGGAAGGTGCGGCACATATTCACCGTGCCCCAGAAATTGACGTTCATGACCCGCTGCTCTTCGTCCTCCGTCAGTTCACTGAAATGTACGAATCGATGGATGACGCCCGCGATGTTCACGATGCCGTCGACTGACCCGTGAGTCTTCTCCACCAGCGCCGGAAGCCCCCGAACCGCGTCGCGGTCGGTGACGTTGACCTCGTGGGCAGTGACTCGGCCGTCGACCTGGCCTGCTAGGCGCAACGTCTCTGCCAGTCCCGCACCGTTCAAGTCCAGCGCCGCAACACGAGCGCCGCGAGCCGCAAGCCCCAGGACGATCTCCCGGCCCATGCCGTTGCCTCCGCCGGTGACGACGAACACCTTGTCTGCGATCTTCATTGCTGGTTCTCTCTGTTGTCTGAGCGGTGGCGTGCATCGGCGTCATCGAGTCATCGCCATGAGGGATTCAAGGGTCGTCGGCCGAATCGGCAGGCTGGAGATGTGGACAAACTGCGACATCGTCATCGAGCGGATCATCGTCACTTGTTCCTCGGAAACGGGCCCCTGGTCGAGGCCTAGGCGTGATGATCAGCACAATCCGGTCAGCTGATGTCGAGTCCGAACCCGATGGGGAACAACGGGTCGCGGGTGCTTGAGGGCGCGTCTGGGGCGGAATGCTGAATGGCTTCCATGGATCGCGGAAGTTCAACCGGAAGGCGCCCTGTGGGGGTCCTCGTTCCGGTGAGGGCCGCGAGAAGCGCATCGTCTGACACGCCGAACGTGGCAGTAAGTCCGGAGAGAGCATCGACGATCGGAGCAAGCAATGCGGGCCGGTCGAGGGTGATGTCGACGATGAGCGGTGTGGTGGCTGCGATTGTCCGAAGCCTGTGGACCAAGCCGGGGCGCAGCTCAAGGGATCCTTGGTGGAAGTAGCTCTCGAGGAAGAGATCGTCGCGTGCCTCGAAGGGCGCTTCGATGCGGATAATCGCGACGTCGGCTTTTGCAGGGTCGGCCACCGGGGTGGCTGCACGAGACAGAACGCTCAGGTCCATACCTTCGGCATACACCTTGATTCCGGATGCGAGCGGCAAGGCGGGCGTGCCATTGACCAGCCCATTTTTCAGTACAGTCACCGATCGCGACTGGGCTTCGAGGCCCGCGCGACGCGACTCGGCGTTGCCGACCAGTGCCGCCGCGGCCTCCTCGTCGACGAAAGGATCGTCGAAGAGTCCCAGCTGGAACTTCACGAGGAGCACTCGCCGGGCGGATTCGTCGATTCTGGTTTCCGAGATGATGCCGTCGTGTACGAGGTCAAGGAGAAGGTCGGTGCACTGCTCGCCGCCGAACTGATCGGCACCAGCTTCGAGGATCTTTACCATGCGCTGTCGTGCGTCGAGCTCCTCGACGCCCCACGCGCGGGCGGGCAGCACCTGGTCACCGACGATGTTGTCGTTGACCAGTTCCCAGTCGGTGAGGATCACTCCGTCAAACCCGAGCTTCTCTCGCAGCAGACCTGTGAGGATCTGCTTGTTGTAGCCGAAGCCGACCTCTTCGATGGGCTCACCATCGATCTCGAGTCCGACTGGCATCCCGTAGTACGGCATGATGGCCGCTGTCCCGTTGCGGATAGCCGCCGCGAACGGACGCAGGTGCACGTCGAACGTGCCGCCCGGATACACCTGTTCGCGCCCGTAAGGGAAGTGCGCGTCCTCCCCATCAAGCTGGGGACCGGCACCGGGGAAGTGCTTGGTCACACAGGCCACGCTTGACGCGTTGAGCGACCGCCCCTGAAACCCGTCGAGGTAGGCAGTGGTGTACTCGACGACGAGGTCTGGATCGGCACCAAAGGTTTGAATCTGGCGCGCCCACCTCGGTTCGCTGGCGAGATCGACCTGGGGGTGCAGTGCCATGGTGATGCCCACGGCGCGATACTCGTCGCGTGCTCGTTCCGCGAACTCTCGCACTGCCTCGCTGTTTCGCAGTGCGGCCATGCCGAGCGCGTCGGGCCACTGGGAGAAGGGGCCGGCGGTGAACGAGGCGCCCACGTTCTCGACGAACGCATGACGAGGGTCTGTAGAGACGGTCACGGGGATGCCGTGAGGTGTTTGTGCGGCGAGCCGCTGCAACGCGTTGTTCCACCGTGCGGCCTCGCGCGCGCTCTTGATGCGGTGCACGTTGAAATGATTGATGAGGCGTCCGAGGACCACCTCCGTCGTCGGCGACTTGCTGACCGCGCCGGGCTGCTCCAGCAGGTCGCCGTCGGGCCCGATCTCGATGACGGTGTGGAAGAGAAGCCCGACCTTCTCTTCCAGGCTCAGCCTCGAGAGAAGGTCGGCGGTGCGCTCTTCGGCGCTCAGCTGCGGATTCTCGAAAGGGTCCATGCGACCATTTCCGTTCAGATCGCGGTAGGACGTCTCGGGGCGTGCGGTGATCGTGGTCATAGGGAAGTCCGTTTCAACTGGGGCGGTGCAGGACGGCGCGTTGAGCGTGGGGGTGCCGGGCCGGCCGTGCGGTTCGTCACTCGGCGGTTAGCCCTTGACCGCGCCCTGCATGACGCCCGCGACAAGCTGCTTGCCGAGGATGAAGAAGAGCACCAGCAGCGGAACGATGGAGATGAGAACCCCGGTCATGATGAGTGGAATGTCTTTGAAGAATCCGGTCTGTAGCAGTTGCAAAGCGACTGGCAGCGTCGGGTTCTGGGGGCCAAGAACGATCGCCGGCCAGAAGTAGTTCGTCCACGCTCCGATGAACGTGAAGAGCCCCAGCATTGCGGCTGCCGGGCGAACCGCGGGAAGCGCGATCGACCAAAAGGTTCGGAACGTGGACGCTCCGTCGATCCGTGCAGCTTCGATGAGCTCATACGGAAGAGCGGCCGTTAGATACTGTGTCATCCAGAACACGCCGAACGCGGTGACGATCCCGGGAAGGATCACGGCCCACAAGTTGCCGACCAGCCCCAGCTCGCGCATGACGATGTACAGCGGGACGACGCCCAACTGCGTCGGTACGGCGAGTGTGGCCACTACGAACGCGAGCAGGGCCGCTCGTCCGCGGAATCGAAGCTTCGCGAACGCGAATCCTGCGAGCGTCGAGAAGAAGACGACAGCCACCGCCGTCGCGGCGGAGACCGCCAGTGAGTTCCACGCGGCCTTCATGAGGTCGATGTCGGATTCGAAGATCCGGATCAGGTTGTCTACGAGCTGCCCGCCGGGAATCGGCGATGGGATCGGGTTCTGTGCCACTTCGCTTGACGTGGAAGAAGCCAGAAGGAAGGTGTAGTAGAGCGGGAGCACCGCGACGAGGATGACCGCTGCGATGAGCGTGTAGGTCACCCACCCGGGCCGGTTGCCCGCTGCGCTGGTGCGCCGTCGGGCCGCTTTCGCGGCGCCTGGGCCGGCGGTCTGTCGAATGTATGGAACGGATGGGGCAGTCATGGCGTCTTCTCGAGGACCTTTTCGGACGTGACAGCGAGTCCGGTGCTGTCGGAGCTGCGGGCATGGGCAGCTTGGTTCTTCTGCTTGGCGCGGCGGGCTGGGCGTTGGGCGATTGGTGCTTCGCCGGAGGCGATGCGGCGAGAGAGCCAGTTGCTCACGAGCGCGAAGACCACGATCAAGACGAACAGCAGCCAGGCAACAGCCGCTGCGCGTCCGAGTCGCTGTTGACTCCAGCCGAGCTCATAGAGGTACAGGGTGATGGTTTTCCACTGTCCGGAGTTTCCGCCGAGCCCTTGAGCGTCGTAGAGTCGCGGCTCGTCGAAGATCTGGAGCCCGCCGATCGTTGAGGTGATCGCGACGAAGATGATCGTCGGTCGCACTGACGGCACGGTAACGGAGAAGAACTGCCGCACCCGGCCGGCTCCGTCGATGATGGCTGCCTCATACAGGTCTCGCGGGATTGCCTGCATCGCGGCGAGCAACACGAGTGTGTTGAATCCGGTCCAGCGGAAGTTCACCATCGTGGCGATGGCGATGTGCGAGGGGAGGCTGTCACGGTGCCATCCGATGGGCTCAGCGCCCAGAAGCTCCAGGACGGCGTTGACGAGACCCGACTGGTCGGCGAACATGCGGGAGAAGATGAGGGTTACGGCTACGGGCGCGATCACATATGGCAACAGCACTCCCATGCGCCAGAAGGTCTTCGCGCGGATGTTGGCGTCGAGGAGGCTCGCGAGCACGAGGGCGATGGCGATCTGCGGGACGGTCGAGAGCAGGAAGATGCTGAGGGTGTTGCCGAGCGATGTCCAGAAGACCGGGCGGCTGAGGACGAACGTGAAGTTCTCCAGTCCGACGAAGTCGCCTTGACCGCCGATGAGGTCCCAGTCGTGGAGCGAAACGTAGGCCGTGTAGAGCAGGGGGAAGAGGCCGACGATCCCGAACACGATGAAGAACGGGGCAATGTAGGCGTACGGGGAGGCCTTGATGTCCCAGCGACCAAGCCGTTCTTTCCATGGGGAGATCGGTCGTGGAGCGGTAGTGGAACGCCGGGTCGCGTGCGCAGCGGGTTCGGACATGAGGTGCACTTTCTGTTGTGACGAGGGGCGCGCGTACGTTGGCGCGCGCCCCTCGCCCGCGGGAAGGTCAGGGCCTACTCGAGATTGCCCAGCTCATCCAGGAACATGTCCCAGGACTCCTGCGCGGTGTGAGTCTTGTCGACCGATACGCGGTTGATTGCCTTGTTGAACGCGTCCGTGATCGCGAAGTAGTTGTCTCCCTTGAAGGGGATTTCCTTGATCGCGGCTGCACGATCCGTGAGGATCTGGCCGACGGGCGCGTTGTTGAAGAACTCGTCCGTGACCTGCTGGAGTTCCTCGCTCTTCTGCGCCTCAATCTGACTCGGGAAGTTGCCGGTGGATGCGAACGCCTTCATTTGCTGCTCCGGCGCGGTCAGCCAGTTCGCGAGGGCCTGTGCCTCCTCTTGGTGCTCGGATTGCGTCGGAACGGTCAGGTACGAGCCCCCGCTGTTGCCGCCGCCGCCGGGGAAGACGTCGGCGACGTCCCAGCCGGTCACGCCCGCGGCGTTGCCCTCGATGACGCCGAGCATCCACGAAGGCGACAGCATCACGGCGAAGCCGTTGTTCTGGAACGCGTTGTTCCAGTCCTCGGTCCACCGAGCGAGGTGAGCCGACAGGTCGTCGTGCTCCATCGTGGTGTCATAGATGTTCTTCAGGTCGGGGTTGGTGCCGGCGATGATCTCTCCGGTTTCGGGGTCCTCCCACAGCACCTCGTACTGGTCGCCCCAGCTGGTTGCGATCGAGGCCGATGCGTCGTAGAACGGCACGCCCGTGTTCGCAGCCTGGAACTGCTCGCCGACGGCGAAGAAGTCCTCCCAGGTCGCGTCGTCGCCGCCGAACAGCTCGGCGACCGCTTCGCGGTCGGTCGGAAGGCCCGCGGCCTCGAAGAGGTCGGCGCGATAGGTGACCGAGGAAGGACCGATGTCAGTGGCGTAGCCGAGCAGTTTGCCGTCCTCTGCCGTCGCGAGGTCGACGTTCCACTGGTTCCACCGTCCCTCGACGTCCTCGGAGGTGAGGTCGACGAAGTTGTCCGGGTTCTCGAGCACCTGCGGGAGCCAGCTGTTGTCGACGCCGACCACGTCCGCAAGTCCCGATCCGGCACCCAGCGAGGTCTGGAACTGTTCCTTCGCCTCGTCGCTCGTGGCGAACCGGTTGTGCTCGATGGTGATGTTCGGGTTGAGCTCCTGATATTCCTCGAGCAGGTCCTCGTACCCCCACTCGCTGAACGTGGAGATGGTGAGGTTGACCTCCCCGTTGGCGTCGTCGGTGTCTGCGCCAGTGCATCCGGCAAGTAGAACAAGCGGAGCCGCGGCAAGCAGCACGGCGGCTCTGGGAATTGATCGCATTCTTACTCCTTTGTTTGTGCGAGGGCCACACCGTTCTCAGTAGCTGTGCCGGTGCTCGTGGTCGTGTTCACGTGTCTGCTGGTCCGTGAGACGCCTTCGAGTCGAGCTCGGTCACGGGTCCTGTCGTGTCCGTGGATTCGGTGGTGACAGGATGAGTATGCGCCATAACTTGGTCAGTTGACAAGTTTTCGTTTGAAACTCGTCGCGAGAGCGAATATCGTGGGGCCATGACCGACAGCAACAGAGCTCGCGGACCGTACCGCAAAGGAGTGGAGCGTCGCCGCGAGATCGTCGCGGCCGCGGCGAAGCTGTTCGCGGAGTCGGGATATACCCACTCCTCGATGAGGGAACTCGCTAAACGCGTGGGACTGTCCCAGGCGCTGCTTCTGCACTACTTCTCCGACAAGGAAGACCTGCTTGTCGAGGTGCTGAATCTTCGTGACGCGTCTGTCGCCGAGTACCTCTCCGACATCGCCGAGAGCGACGTCGCCACCCGGTCTCGAGAGGTTGCCCGTCATTCCGCCGAGCACGAGGGACTCACCTCGCTCTACATCGCTTTGTCCGCAGAGGCCATCGACCCGGATCATCCGGCCCATGGGTACTTCGTCGATCACTATCGATCGGCACAGGTGCAGACGCGAGAACCGGACTCCGACCAAGACGGGCCGCCGGTCGGAGTGAGCAAAGACATGGTGGCAACGCTCGGGATCGCCGTCATGGACGGTCTCCAGACTCAGCGGCGATACCGACCCGATTTGGACGGAGTGGCCGCTGTCGATGCCTATTGGGAGCTCGTCGCGGCCGCCCGATCGTGGTGGAATCTGGTGGCGAAGAATCCGGCTCTGAGCCCAACAGGGACGGGTGAAGCACCTCATTCGAACCAGGACTCAGACTCCGAGGTGGGTCTAGACGCGCCGCACCCACAGCCTCCGACTTTGCAGGACGCCCTCAGCGGTGACGCGGACCGCGCAGGCTCCGCCTGACCGGCGCTGCAAGGCGCGTTCCTGCGGCAGCGGCGGTCGGGGCGCCCGCGCTGGCGGCTGGTACGCCGGGCGTCGGCGGACCCTACGCGGGAATTCCTGCGTCTGAAAGCACCGGGATTGTGCGCGTCCGACACAGTTCAGCAAACCAGTGCGCGCTCAGTTTTGGAGTACGGCGGAGGGTATCGTAGTCGACCCGCACGATGCCGAACCGCGGGCCATAGCCGGCGGCCCACTCGAAGTTGTCCAGCAGTGACCAGACCAGGTAGCCGACGACATTCGCGCCTCGCTCGCGGGCTTGAAGCGTCGCCTTGACGTGATCGATGAGGAACCGCGTGCGGTCTCGGTCGATGACGGCGAGCTTGCCGTCGACTTCGGTGACAACGTCGTCGAACGCTGCGCCGTTCTCCATCACCATGATTGGAAGATCGGGGCGTTGTTCGGAAAGCGCCACGAGGTGATTCTCGAGTCCCCACGGTTCGACCGTCCAGTCCATCGCGGTGCGACCGAGCCCGGTGGGCCGGAACAGCTCGACGCGTTCCGAGCCGGGGAACGCGGTACCCCCCATCTGCTCCTGGGCAGGATCGAAGTCGGCGCGGTCTCGGATGTGCATGATCTCGTAGTAATTGACGCCGAGGAGATCGATCGGCTGGTGGCAGATTGCTTCATCCCCGGGGCGCAGGAATTCCCAGTCAGTGAAAGTCTTGGTGTCCTCGAGCAGGTCTGCAGGGTACGCGCCATCGAGAACCGGCCCTGTGAAGATGCGGTTTGCGACGGCATCGAATCGACGTGCCGCCTCCACGTCTGCAGCGGTTTCAGGTTCGACGCGGAAGATGTTCAGGACGATGGAGATCTTGGCGTCGGGTTTGGTGATCGTGCGGCGCAGCGCTGAGACAGCGAGCCCGTGGGCGAGGTTGAGGTGATGCGCGGCCTTGAGCGCGGCTTCGTGGTTCTTGATCCCGGGCGCAAACACACCGTGGCCGTAGCCGGCGAACGAGTTGTTCCAGGGCTCATTGTGGGTGGACCAGATCGCCACTCGGTCCCCAAAGGCCGCACCCACGATCTCTGCGTAGCGTTCAAATGCATAGGCGGTTTGGCGTCCTCGCCAGCCGCCATAACGATCTTCAAGCGCCTGCGGAAGATCCCAATGGTTCAAGGTGACGATCGGGCTGATTCCTCGCTCGAGCAGCCCGTCGATCAGATCGGAATAGAACCCCAGCCCGGCGTGGTTGACAACACCTTCCCCAGACGGCATTACCCGTGACCACGAGATGGAGAACCGGTACGCTTCGAGGCTGAGCGATGCCATGATGTCGAGGTCGGTCGCCACCTGGTGATAGTGACCGGCAGCGACATCGCCAGTCGCACCAGCGGCAGTGGCGCCCGGTGTGTGGCTGAAGGTATCCCAGATCGAGGGGCCTCGGCCGTCTTCTGCGGCGGCACCTTCAATCTGGTACGCGGCAGTAGCCGCCCCCAACATGAAGCCCGGCGGAAACGAGAGTTCGCCTGCCTTAATCGCGTCGTAGTTCATGGGCATTCCCTCCCCAGTCGTGTCGTCGTTTGTCCGCGGTTCGTCGCTTAGTCATGCGCTGCCGCTTGATCTATGCGTTTTGGCGTGCGCCACGCCACCGTACGGGATTGAGTGGCGGGTCGAAGAGGAACCCGAAACACTTTCGGCGTTGGAACTGCCCCATCACGCTGAGGCTCGAGCAGTTGCCACCCCGAGGTTGCGCAACTTTCGCTAACCACTACCCTGTCGATATGGGACCGGACCCAGCGCGCACCCCAACGCTTCGCGACATCGCACGCGCTGCCGGCGTGTCCGTTCCGACCGTCTCCAAAGTGCTCAATGGGCGCGGCGATGTCTCGCCTGCGACCCGAGAGCGCGTCCAAGAAGCGACCGCTCAGATCGGTTACAGACGTGTGCCTTCCGCGGCAGTGGATGCAATGATCGCGGAACAACTGGTCGATCTAGTACTCCCCGCCGTTGGCGACTCCTGGGCAAGTGCGCTGATCGGCGGCGTCGAACGGGTTGCGGCTGAAAGCGCCCTCGACTTGGTCATCATCATGGTTCGAAAGGATGACACTCAGCGGCGTTCGTGGGTGGAACGGCTTGTCGACCATCGGTCACGCGGCGCGCTCGTTGCCGTTGAGCAGCCCTCCGCCGTAGAACGACGGCTTCTCGATCGGGCGCGCGTTCCTTTCGTCCTCATCGATCCTGCTGGCACTCCTGACCGATCGGCGCCGAGCGTGGGAGCGTCGAACTGGGCCGGCGGCCATGACGCCGCCAACCTACTGCTGGATCGTGGTCACACGTCACTCGCCGTGATCGCTGGCGACCCGCGGTCACTCAACAGTCGTGAACGCGCAGGCGGGTTTCTCTCGGGTGTACGCGAGCGTCATCCGAATCTCAGCGTGCCCGTGGTCTATGGCGGATGGTTGATGGAGACAAGCGCCCGGGCGGCTCGGAATCTGCTGACTTCGACGGCTCGACCCACCGCCGTATTCGCGTGCAACGACAATATGGCGTTGGGCGTGTACGCCGCTGCTCGCTCGCTTGACCTGCGCATCCCTGACGACCTCAGCGTCATCGGGTTCGACGACCTGGTGGAAGCCAGACTCGCTTCGCCGCCTTTGACGACGATCCGACAGCCCATCGCCGAGATCGGAGCAACTGCACTGCGCACCTTGCTGGACCTCCGAAGTGGGCATCCGACCAGTCGACGGCTCGAACTGGCGACGGAACTTGTCATGCGCGGATCGGTAGCCGCAGCGCCACGATGAGTACCGCCCGGCAGGCGTGCTGCCGCCGGGCGGTACTTCTGGGGTCCCGATGTTGCCGGTCAGCGGACCTTCACATCGATCGGCTTCGATTCAGCCGATCCGTTTACGTTGGTGAAGACGACCGTGAGCGTGTGCGTTCCCGGACCCACGCCTTCGAGCGTCACCTGCGCGCTCTGCGCGTTCGGGGTAGCGGCGGTCAACGTCCCCTCTCCGACCACCTGACCGTCGAGCTTGAACGTGTACGAGGTCGCGTTCGTGCCCCACCACAGGTTCGCGGTCGCCACGAAGGAACCGTCCTGGTCCCAGTTGTCAGTGCTCACCAGGGGCTTGCCCGGTGCAGCATCCTTCACGACCACAGTGGTCGACCGTGTCGCAGTGACACCCTCGGAGTTGATCAGCTCCGCACGATAAACGTACGTTCCGTTCTGCTTGCCGGTGAAGGACGACGTCGCAGATTGCGGCGAGTTGCTAGCGGGATCCAGGCGCTGAGCTGCTACGAGGACGTCGTTCTCGTAGAGCCGGTAGTAGCTTCCGGGTGTGCCGTGCCAGAGGTTCATGTTGACGTCGTAGTTTCCGTCGTGAAGCCCGTTGACCCATCCGCTGGTGTTCGAGAGCGCCGCCTTGCCGGGGGCGGAGTCGCTCTGGACAAACTCCTGCAGCGCGTCTCGTACGGCGAAGTACGCCGGCTTCGGATTGTAGTCCTCGTCAAACATCAGGGGCTTGGAACCGGGAAGCCAGGTGTAGAGGTGGGCGTCGGTGAAGCCCCATGTGCTGATTTCGGTCACGCCGGCAGCAAGGGCCTCCGCGACGACGTCACCGTAGATGTCGGCCTGCGCGACCGGGTCGTACGTGTGTACGTCAAGCTCTGCGATGGACACCTCGAGCCCGAGGTCGTGATACGACTCCACCATCTCAGTGATGACGCCCGGTTGGGGGCCGTTGATGGTCTGATGCATCTGCAACGCGATGCCGTCGAGAGGGACCCCATCGGCAAGGAGACCGACCACAAGGTCGTACAAGGCCTGTCGCTTCGGCGCGTTGACTTCAACCATGTTCTCGTTGAGGAACAGTCGCGCGTCGGGATCGGCGGCGCGCGCGATTCGGAATGCCTCAGCAATGTACTCGGGGCCGAGGACGCGGTACCAGTCGTTCTGCTGCAGCGTAGTTCCGAACACCTCGAGGGGTTCGGAGACCACATCCCAACGATCGATCTTCCCGTCGTACCGGCCCATGATTGCCTCGAAGTGCGAGGCGAGCGCGGCACGCAGTTCGCCGGGGTCGGTGATCGCGCGGACGTAGTCCGGGTTACAGCAGTTGGAGATCAGACCATGGCCCTTTACGGCCATGTCGTGTTCTTCAGCGAATTCGACTAGACGGTCCAGACTGTCCCAGTCGAATTCTCCTTCTTCGGGCTGGATGAACATCCACTTGAGGTCGTTCTCCGGCGAGGCACTGTTGAACTGCTCGGACAGCACGTCACGGAATCGTGGGTCATCCAGGTAGTTCGGCCCCCGCCCATCGTCGAAGTAGCCGGCTTTGACTGCACCGGATCCGATGAGAAGACCAGCCTGTTCGGCCAGTTGACGAAGTGTGGGTTCTGTGTCGTCGTCGCCGGTTGAAGCCGACGCCGGGGCTGCGGCAAACGTCAGCCCGAGGGTGACGGCCGCGAGTATCGCTGTACTTTTCAGGGTTCTCATGTCAGTTCCAATCGCGTGGCGCGCGACACGGGCGGTGTGGCCGGTGGGTGCGGGGTAGATAGATGCGTGAGGCGGAACTGCATGGCGTGGTGGCGACGATGCCTCTCCGACTCCTCTTTGAGCGGTGCGCATCAGAATGACATTCGACCTCAGGCGTGCGTGCGCATTCCGAAACTCTTTCGTTCGATGTAGGCACGGCCGGTGACGAAGTGCACGGGCGTTTGAGCTGAGGCGATAAGTGCCGCATTCGATGCGGCCGACGGAGTCGGCCGAAACTCTGCGGAAGTGGTGACTTGAGCGGCGCACCAGCTCGTGCCAAGCAGTGTCCAGAGCCCGTGAGCATGCGCGTGCAATGTGTGGCGAGAAGTCGCTGCCGGGATTGGGAGTAGCCGAGATCTTCGGTGACGTACGCGATGGCGCCCTTATTCGTGCTCAGGTCAACGATGGTGCACTGGATGCCCTTGCTGTCCATGACTCGATAGGTGAGGCGCATGGTGCGCAGTTCGGCGTGCTGTTGACGACGACCCGGCTGACCCTGCACGGTGATGAAGTTTCGGCGACAGGTCAGCGCCTGAGCGCGGCCCTTCTCAGTTCGTTGAGCGAGTCTGCGAGTTGCTCGACACTGGCCCGATTCCACGACACAGCGATACCTCGCTCCGGGAACGGCGAGAGTTGCAACGCACCGTCGGCCGCGCCGGTATGCAGCTGGAGGCAATGAACAGTCTTGTACTGCAGCCGTACCACCTCGGGCCGAACGTCCAAGATGGACGCCCAGTCGATCTGCCAGAACTCGATCGGTCGAGATGCTGGCCCATACCAGAGGCTGATCCCGTCGGACGAAGCGACTGCTGTGAAGAAGTGCGGCGTCTTCCCGACACGTTCTGCGCTGGGAAACCTGCTCGGGTCCAGTTGCAGATACTTCTTCAGTGCTGGGGTCATCTCTGCGGTGAAGACCACGGCGTCGGCGTGATCGCGCGTCAGCCGTCGACGCCTGGCCAGGGCGAATTCGCCGTACGCGACGCCCACGAGAAGCGCAGCAGCAACTGGCCCCGCCAGAAATGGCAGGAATCCGAGAACGTCATCCCAGCCATTGCCGAGAGGGCCGAACGCACGGACGAACACCATTGCCATCGAGCCGATGCCCAAGGGGATGCCAAGGAGCATCCCGGAGGGAACTCCCACTCGCCGGTGGGTCTTCTGTTGATCGCTTGCCATCTGCTCCTCAGTCCGCCCGCATCGCCGAATTCTAGAGTTGCACGCCTGCTTGAAGGCACGGATCTCGTCCACAGTGTCGGCCGACGTCGCCGCCCTGAGCCCGCGTCGCCGATGGGAGGGCCCGTCCGGGATGTTCGCCGCGCTGTTCCTCACCGCCGGCGCTGCCGTGGTGACGCTCATGCTGGTTTCGGGGGGCCTGAACCTGGCGCTCCTCCAGTACGCCTCCGGTGGCCAGCCCGACCCGGCGGCGCTTCCCGCCCTCACCGTCCTCAACGAGTGGGTGGGTGCGGCCATTCTGCCCGCCAGTCTCGCGATGTTCCTCGGGGCGGCGGTGGCCATCCTGACCACCCGGGCGCTACCGCGGTGGCTGGGCTGGCTGGCCGCCGCCACGGTCGTGCTGCAGCTCATTTCTCTCGCGGGAGTATTCCAGACCGCCATCGAGGGAGTCGTCGGCATCGCCGCTTTCAGCGGCTTCCTGCTCTTCTTGGTCTGGGTCCTGGCCACGAGCGGCGTGCTGCTGCTCCGGCCCGGCCGGCAGCCGGCCGGTGCATAACGCCACGAAGGCCTGGAACCGCTGTCCGGGTCCGGGCCGGTGTTCATTCGCCGCGGCCGTTCAGTGCATGCGGAATCCCCGGCCCGTTCGCCCATGCCGGGCTGGGGATTCCGCCCTAAAGAACCGGACCCGCCGGGAAGCAGGGCTTTCCTCTTGCCCGGCCTCTTCCGGCTGGTGCGGTGGCGGACCGCGACGCTTGCCATCGATAAGGTGGTGACTCGTTGCGAACCCGAGCCTCGTCTCGGCGGGCGCCTTGTCGTCCTACGTCCCGCCGCCGCCCAGCCTCCTCGCCGCGTATGCGGACGAGCCCGCCCTCGGCGTGCTCCACATGGAGCTGCGTGACGCTCTACGAGTCGCCTTCACCTCGTCGCTCTTGGGTGTGCTCCCGCGCGCCTGAACCTTCTGTTTGCTGTGAGGAACTCAGGGAGCTCTGTGCGCTCGTAGTCACTTAATGGCGGGCACGGCGTCCACCGTTTCACCTGCGGGTACTCGAACGGGACTTGATGACCCGCGACCTGCCGCCCGAGATTTTCCGTCGCCGTGCTCAGATGTCACCGTGCAATGCGGCAGCGGCATCGGTCGCCGTCAGCGCCGCTGAGACGCTGGACACGCGCGGTGCCCGGGCCTAGCATTCCCAAAGGCGCGCCGCGTCGGGCGACGCCGATTTGGGGGTGGTCATGGCTAGTTCGATCTCGCGGCCCACAAGTGTGACGATCATTGCCGTCTTCACGTGGATCTCTGGTCTTCTCGATATCATCAGCGGCGTTGTATTGCTCCTCCAATCGGGAGTCGACGCAATAGTGGACAAACTCGGTGGCGCCGCTCCATTGATCGGTTCGGGACTGTTCACGATCCTCATCGGGGTGGTCGTAATCGTCGTCGCCGTCGGCTTGCTGCGGGGCAGTAACACCGCCCGCGTGACCGTTACGGTGCTCGAGGCGATCTCAGTGATCGGCTCGGTCTTCTTGGCGATCGCTTATCCTGCGGGGGCGATCGGCGAGTACTTCAGCATTGCCGTTGCGCTCATTGTCATCGCCCTACTTTGGACGCGTCGGGCAAACGCGTTCTTTCGGAGTTGAGCTGCACCTCGGTACTGCGCTAGCGACTGCCATGCAATGCGCAGATTCTCGTCTGGGGCGCAGGCAGCGTCGCAGCTGACATTTCACCGCGCCAGCTGGAACTGCCGTGCGACCTCGATGAGGATGCGCGTGCCGAAGCCCGTCGCGCCCTTCGAGCGCCAGAGGTCGTCGGAATCGGCCTGCATGGTGCCGGCGATGTCGAGGTGCGCCCACGGGGTCTCGCCCACGAAGTGATGGAGGAAGAGCGCGGCCGTCGTGGCACCGGCATAGGGCCCGCCGAGGTTCGCGATGTCGGCGATCTCCGAGTCGAGCTGCTTGCGGTACTTTCGCTCGAGCGGCAGTCGCCACACCTGTTCGTCGGTTACGGCCGCCGCGCGTTCCACCGTGGCGATGAGGGTGTCGTCGTTTCCGAACAGCGCTGCCGTCAGCTGGCCGAGCGCCATGAGCGAGGCTCCAGTGAGCGTTGCGATGTCGACGATCGCGTCGACGCCGGCCTCGTTGGCGAGCACGATGGCGTCCATCATGACGAGCCGGCCCTCCGCGTCGGTGTTGCGCACCTCGACGGTCGTGCCACCGAACGCGGTGAGCACGTCGCCGAGCTTGTACGCCGAACCCGACGGCATGTTGTCGGTGCACATGAGCCACCCGCTCACCGTCGCGCTCGCGCCGAGTGCGCGCAGGGCTGTGAAGGTCGCGAGCACGGATGCCGCACCGCCCATGTCCATCTTCATGAGCAGGTGCATCGGGTCGGAGGGCTTCAGGCTGATACCCCCCGAGTCGTACATGATGCCTTTGCCGACGAGCCCGAGATGCCCGGTGGGCTCGCCGGGCGGCGTGTACCGGAGCCGCACCATGCGGGGCTCCTCGGTGGAACCCTGATTCACACCGAGCAGGCCGCCGCAGCCGAGTTCGATGAGCTGCTGCTTGTCGTACACCTCCACGTCGAAGCCGAAGCGGGCACCGAGATCGACGGCGACGTCGGCCATCTCGGTGGCGGTGAGGTGCCCGGGCGGGCTGTTCGCGAGGTCGCGGGCGATGCTCGCGGCGCGCGCGGTGACGAGGCCGGTGTCGGCGCCGGCGGCCGCCTGCTCGACGTCGGCGTCGTCGAGCACGAGCTCGACCCTGCTGAGGGGAACGTCTCTCGGCGTGCGGCGCAGCGCGTCGAAGCGGTAGCGGGCGAGCAGGGCGCCTTCCGTGAGCGCCTGTGCGGCGGTCGCGGCATCGGTGTCGCCGAGCGAGGAGGCCCTGAGCCCGATCCGTGCGGATCGCGCTGTGGCACGCGTGAAGGCCGCGGCGGCGTTGCGCAGCGCCGCCACATCGACTTCGGTGGCGGCACCCAGTCCCACGAGCACGAGCAGCGGACCCGTCGCGGTGGGCAGCACGAGCGTCGAGCCTGGCTTCGCCTCGAACCCGACGCGCTCGAGTGCCGCCCGGTCGAGGTCGACGTCGGCCGGCAGCGCGCCGTCGCTTGTGACGAGCACGCCGATCGCGTCGAGCGTGGCCTCGTCGAGCTCGCGCACGACGGCGACCTGCGCCGACGTGTGCAGCGACGGCGTCGCCGTGAAATCGTCGCGGATCAGCTTGTTCGGGCTGCGGATCATCCGAGGGCCTCCTGCTCGTCGACGGGGTCGATCAGGTCATCGTCATCAGGTTCGAGCTTCTCGGGCAGGTCGCCGGCACGCTGTCGGGGCATCCGAGTCGCCGGCACGATCGCGAGCAGCGAGATCGCGGCGAGGCTCAGCAGCGAGATCTTGAGCGCGTGCAGGCGTGCCTCGGCGTTCACCGCGATCGCCGCGTCGAGCTCGGGTCCGCTGGCGCGGGTGGCGAGCAGTTCGGCCAGTGCCTCGTTGGTGATGAAGTTCACCTCATCGAGGTTCACCTGCGCGATGAGCTCATCGGAGATCTCGGGGTGCTCGGCCGCGCTCGTCGCGATCGACGATGCGAGGATGCCGACGGCGAAAGCGCTCGCGACGGCGATGCCGACGCTGCCGGACAGGTTGTGCACGAGCCCGCGCCAGGCGCCGACGTCGCCGGCGAGCTGCTTCGGCGCAGCGGAGAGCAGTGTATTGAAGACGAGGGCGACGATCGCGCCCTGTCCGAGGCCGAGCAGGATGAGCCCCGCCACCACGAAGGCCTGGCTCCACTCACCGCGCACTGTGAAGGCGAGCAGGGTGAGAGCGGACGCCACGACGACGAAGCCCGCGGTTGCGAGCACTCGCGGCGCGAACCGGCCGTAGAGGTAGGCCACGAACGTCGACGAGAGGAAGATCGACAGCGTATAGGGGATGATCGCGAACGAGGTCTCGATGCTCGACCGGCCCTGCACGACCTGGATGTAGAGAGGAATCAGGAAGTTCGCCGCGGTGCCGACGAAGAGCATGGTCGCCATGCAGGCGGTGACGGCGCGCTCGGAGCCCGTGGCGAGCACGCGCAGGTCGAAGATGCGCGGCAACCCCTCGTGTGCGCGACGGCGCAGCCACATGAAGAAGGCCTGCCCTACGATGAGGCCGGCGATGATGAGGATCGGGGCGGGCGAGATGCCGAGCACCTCGAACGGTGCCTGCGGTGTCGCGAGCACCACGCCCCACGTGGCGAGGCCGCTGAAGCCGAAACTCAACAGGATGACCGCGATGGCGGCAAGGATCGCGCCGGCCCAGTCGATGGAGAGCCCCGGCTGAGCGGGCACCCGCTTCAGGCGGAAGCTGAGCAGCAGGTTGATGAGGGCGAGCCCGACCATCAGGACGAACGACCAGCGCCAGCCGATCGTGTTCGCAAACCAGCCCGCGAGCAGGAGTGCGAGCACACCCGCGGCGGGGATCGCCGCTGCGAGGAGCCCGATCGCCTTGCCCTGCTGCTCGCCGTGGTAGTTCGTGGCGATGAAGACGGTGAGGGCGGGGGCGATGAGGGCGATCACGGCGCCCGATGAGGCCTGTGCGATGAACAGCATCGTCGGGCTCACACTCAGGGCGACGCCGAGCATCGCGAGCCCATGGATCACGACCGCGATCTGGAACACGCCGCGCGTGCCGAAACGCGAGCCTATCTTCGCCCCGAGGAGGATGAACGCCGCCATCCCGAACGTGCCGGCGGTGATCGCGGTGCCGACCGATGTGGCTGGCGTGTCGAGATCGGTCGTGATGCCGGCCATCGAGACGGTGAGCGCGTTCACCGCGAACGACGCCTGGATCTGGGTGAGGACCACGACGATGAGCGGCAACCATGAGGTGCGCACGACACGCGTCGTCTCGACATTCGTTGCAGTCATCAACGCCCCCCGGCTGATGTGAAGACACTCTGCGCGTCCGTTCCGTATCACAATATGACTGCGCAGTGTCGTGCGGTAGGGATAATCGTCGGTGTCGAGGGTTCCTTCGCGCCGCGTGTTCGGTCGCGGATAACCTGAGCGCATGGACCCAGTCGTGGTGACCTTCGTGATCCTCGGTGTCGCGGTGGTCGCGTTCATCTCGGGACGCATCCCGCTCGCGGTCGTCGCGGTCGGCGTGGCACTCGCACTGTGGGCCACCGGCATCCTCTCGCTCGAACAGGCGCTCGCGGGCTTCGGCGATCCCACGGTGCTATTCATCGCTTCGCTGTTCGTCGTGAGCGAAGGGCTCGACGCGACGGGCGTCACGGCTCGGCTCGGGCGGCTCGTCGTCGCGAAGGGCGGCGCGAGCCGCGGGCGCGTGCTTCTCCTCGTCATGGTGCTCGTCGCGCTGCTCACGGCGCTCATCAGCGTGAACGGCGCGGTCGCAGCCCTGTTGCCGATGGCGGTCGTCGTCGCGGTGCGCATCGGCCTTCCGCCGTCGCAGCTGCTGCTGCCGCTCGCGTTCGCCGCGCATGCCGGATCAATGCTCGCCCTGACCGGAACGCCGGTGAACGTCATCGTGTCGGAGTTCGCGGCCGATTCCGCCGGAGGCCCATTCGGGTTCTTCGAGTTCGCACTCGTCGGCGTCCCCCTCGTGATCGGTACGCTGCTGCTCTGCATGCTCTTGGGCAAACGGATGCTCCCGGCGCGCAGCGCCGCCACCGTGCCCCGCGACCTCACCGACCACGCCAAGACCCTGCTCGCCGACTACTCGGGCCTCACCGCGGCTGATGGCGGCGGTCGGGCGGCGGTCATCGATGCGGAGAACGGCGTGGCCGAGGTCATGGTGCCGCCACGCTCCGACCTCGTGGGCATGCGGGTGTTCCCAGGAATGTCGACGCCGAGCGGCAAGCTCGTGTTGCTCGCACTCGCACGGAACGGACGGGAGCTCACCGCTCCCGACGCAGACGTGCAGGTCGGTGACGTGCTTCTGCTCCAGGGCACTTGGGACGACCTCGAGGCGAAGACCGGAGGCGACAATGTGCGCGTCGTCGACGCGCCGGCTGCCGTACGCGGGCAGGCCGCGCCCATCGGTGCGCGAGGCATCGCGGCGATGGTCGTGCTCGGCGCGATGATCGTACTCCTCGCGACCGGCCTCGTGCCCGCGGCCGTCGCGGGCTTGCTTGCTGCCGGCGCGATGATCCTCCTCCGGGTCGTCTCGATCGGCCGGGCGTATCGCGCCATCTCGTGGACCACGGTGATCCTCGTCGCCGGCATGATCCCGATGTCGACGGCGTTCAGCACCACCGGCGCCGCCGAGGTGGTGGGTCGCGCCCTCGTCGACGCAGCGGGCCCTGGCGGCCCGCTCCTCGTACTGCTCGCTGTCTGCGTGCTCGTCGTCGTGCTGGGCCAGCTGATCAGCAACATGGCAACGGCGCTGATCGTCGCACCGATCGCGATTTCGGCCGCCGTCGAGATGGGCGTCTCGGCTCGCCCGTTCCTGATGGCGCTGACCGTCGTCGCGGCGGCAGCGTTCCTCACCCCGATCGCCACCCCGGTGAACCTGATGGTCATGGGCCCAGGCGGCTACCGGTTCGGCGACTACGTCCGTTTCGGCTGGCCGTTCACGCTGCTCTTCCTTACGGTAGCGGTCCTGCTCGTGCCGGTGATCTGGCCGTTCTGATTCACGCAGCAGGCCGACAGGACGGGAGCGCATCGCACTGCACTCCCGTCACGGACCCAGGATCGATGCCAGCGAGATGACCGAAGACCAGGCCCTGCAGCTCTCGGCGCGCCACTACGTCAGGTGCGTGCTCCGAGGCCAGATGTCAGCGCGCGAGTTCGCCGGCTGGGCGCACTCGAGCATCGGGCACGAGGGCCCGGAGTGGGCTCAGGAACTCGTCGAGCTCGACGATGACTATGACGCCTTCGACGGCGGCTGGGGTCACGAGCCGGATTGGGCGCAAACACTCGAGCGCTTCCTCCTCGCTTCGGAGGGAGTGGCAGACAGATGGGAACCGCCCGCCCGTTAGTTGACTCAGCAGAGGCGACCCTCAACGGGCTCTTGGGAGTGGACTTTGTAGATTTGGCTCAATCGCCGCAAGAATCGAGATCAGAAACGATCGCTACTGGTTTCGGTTCTGCGCTTCGTCGGGCCAACGCCATCGGCGGGGTCGATCGGAGATGTTGTCACCCGTCAAGCGCCGGTCGACGTAACGCATGACGACTCCCGCGGCAATAAGCGCCGCTCCAAGGGGCGCGAGCACAGTTCGTGCGAGGCCGATGATGATCTCGAAGATCCCGACCGCGGAATACCATTCATCAGTATTGGGCGCCCACCATGCGCCGACGGCCGCCGGCGCGGTCGCCACAAGGAGCCCGCCCGTCACGACGATCGCAACTCCCCAGAGCGTCACTGTTCTCGGCATAGATCCGATCGTCATGCGCCTCCCTACGACTTCGTACGCAGACTACCGGGCCACCCAACTCGTCCCACGTGTACTCGGTCAAGATCGATGGTTGGAGAGCGCATTCAATCGATCGTTTCTGTGGTCGGCGAGATCAGTCGGCTGGACGTTTGGGTGCCTTCGCCACCAAGTAGTCGAGACTGGAACCACCTGCGACCACGTATTCGATGAGCTTGAGCTCGATACCCGGGCCTGGACGCGATCTACTTTCGATTGCGATGCCCATAGGCTCTATTCCTGCTTGGGTAGCCGTTTGGATGGCTTCATCTAGTTCCGCCAGGGCCGCGAGCGCTTTCGTGATATCGAGTTGAGCATCGGACCAGGCCGAACGAAGTCGAATGACGAGTTCGTCGCCTTCAGGTCGAAGTCGGTACGGGGTCGCGTTCACGGATACCAGCCTAAGAGGCGGGACACAGTAGCCGCCTAGGTCACCAAACGATCGTTTGCGAACACCTTTCGCTCCGGGCATCTTCCAACGACCAGCAGGGGTGAGGTTCTAGGCCGCATCACGGATCACATCTTTGTTGCGCTGACACTACGGTGAGCGATATGAGTCGCATGCAGACAATTCGGTGGATCGGTGCTGTCGGGCTTGCCCTAGCGATGTGCGGATGCGTGGTCGCAACGGTCCCGGTGCCATCAGTGACGTCCCGCACGATTGCGCCCACCCCGTCCACATCCACCGCTTCTGAACCGCCGGCTCTCAGCGAGTTCGAACAGCAGCTGCCTCTCACCGGATCGTTCGTCTCCCAGGCCTCGGCCACAACCGGGACCGCTCGGATCGAACGCCGTGCCGATGGCTCGGTCTGGGTGACCCTAGAGGACTTCCGAACGGGAGACGCGTCGGACCTTCGTTTGTACCTCAAGACAGACCCATTGGTTCAGGACGCGGCCGGCCACTGGGGCTCCGCCGAGGATGGCTACGAGATCGCGTCGATTGACCCGTCTGCACCGATACAAGAGATCGAGGTGCCCGGCGCCTGGACCATGCCGGCAATCCGGACGCTCACGGTGCGGAACTACGTCGCGCCAGATTTCCCGGCGTTCGGCTCCGCCGCGCTCGGCTAACGCTGCACGGAGATACCTGATTCTGCCGGACTCGGCGCAGCGGGTGGAGGGAGGTCGAAATGCTCTTGGAATCACGGTTTGGGGGGTCACGACTTCACGGCTCCGGCGGTAAGGCCCTCGATGACTTGTCGTTGAAGTACCAGAAACAGGATGATCGGCACGAGCATGACAATCGTTGCTCCCGCCAAAGCACCGGTGATGTTGAACCCGAACTGTGATTTGAAGGCGGCGAGGGCGAGCTGGACGTTGTGGTTCTCGGAGGAGACGGTGAGCAGGTTGGCGAAGAAGAACTCGTTCCAGATTTGCACGAACGCGACCACGGAGACGGTCGCAATAGCTGGTCGCGACAGCGGGAGGACAACCCGGCTAAGTATCGTGAAGTATCCGGCGCCGTCCATGATGGCCGCTTCCTCGAGCTCCGGGGGAATCGACTGCAGGAACGATCTGAGCACCACGAAGGTGAACGGGAACTGCAACGCTGCGTAGAGGACTACGAGCCCGATCTTCGAGTCGAACAGGCCGAGTTCGCGGACGATGAAGAACACCGGGGTAGCCAGGCCGACGAGCGGGACAGCGAGGGCAAGCGCGAATGTGACATTGAGGAACCCCTTCCCGAGGAAGTCGAATCGCGCGAGGGGGTATGCGGCGAGAAACGCGACGACCAGTGCTCCCATGGTTCCGCCGATCGCGTACAGGAGGGAGTTGACGATGTACTCCTGCAGATGGATCTGGGTGAACGCGTCGATGTAGCCCTGGAATGTAACGGGTGCGGGCCAGAAGCCCTCGCCCGTATTGATCTGAGCTGCGGTCTTGAAGCTCGAGACCATCACCCAGAAGGCAGGGAGGAGAGAGAGCACGGTCGCCAGGATGAGGGCCGCGTAGAGGACGGCGGAGGCCAGCGCACCTCGCCCATCGAAGAGCCGTGCCCGGCGGGGCGTTGCGCTGGCGGCGGCCCGCGCACCTTGCCCATTAGAGAGCCCTCCCTGCCGCGTTGCGCTCGTGGAAGTCGTTGTGCTCGTGGAAGTCATGGTCAGCGATCTCCGATTCGGAAAAGCCGGCGGACCAGAACGATCAGGATTGCGCCCAAACCGATGATTACGGTCCCTATGGCGTTTGCGTAACCCCAGTCGCCTTGCAAATACGCACGGTAAGCGTAAAGCGCGAGGGAGACGGTGGAGTCGTCTGGGCCGCCGGAGGTAAGGATGAATACGAGGTCGAACATTCCAATGTCTGCGAGTACGCGGATGAGCACGCATGTGCCGATCGCGTTACGGAGAAGGGGCAACGTTATGAGGAGCTGCTGCTGCAGCTCGCTAGCACCATCGACACGCGCCGCTTCGTACAACTCCCGCGGAATTGAAGCGATCTCGGCCATGATCACGATCATCACAAAGCCGAGAATGAACGCAAAGGTCCCGGCGACGGCCCAGCGGGCGGTCTCGCTGTCAAACAGCCAGTCGCGGCCGCTGATGCCGAGCGGGGCGAGGAGACTGTTCAGTAGTCCGGATCGCGAGTTGTAGAACATCGAGAAGATGAGCGCATACGCGGCGCCGGATATCACGAACGGGATGAACAGCAGCGTCCGGAACGCCTTCCAGCCGCGCGGTTTCAGGGCTAGGACCATCCCTACGCCCACGCCTAGTGGTACTTGGACAAAGACACCGATGGCTAGGTAGAAGAGCGTATTGCCGAGAGCTTTCATGAACACGGGATCCGTGATCATCCGCTGATAGTTCTCGACGCCCACGATCTCAAGGGACCGCCCGCTCCAAGATGTGAAGGACGTCGCAATCAGGACTACAAGGGGTATCGCGAAAAAGGTTCCGAAGAGGACCGCGGCGGGGACGATCGAGACGAACGCCGAGAAGCGCATTCCTCGAGGTATGGGGGATCCGGCTACGCCGCCGTGTTGACGGCGTAGCCGGAAGGTGGGCGCGCTCACCCTAGTCTCCGCTCGCATTCGCATCATCGGCCAGACGCGTGAGGAACGTTTCCGTGTCGATGTCGCCCTTCACGTAAGCAGGCCACAGGTTCTTCCAGGCATTGCCAAAGCCAGCCGGCCCGTGAACGCGAACGTGGGGGTAGGTAAGGGCTACGTCATTTGACGCAGAGACGAGAGCGGATGACAAGGGTTCCAGATCCGCGGCTTCGAGGGCCGTCTGGTCGACGATTACCGCAGGGTTTGCTCCGGTCTGCTCGGCCTGGATGATCACTTCCTCTTCCGAGGAGACGAACTTCAGGAAGGCAAGCACCGCTTCGAGCTTGGTCTCGTCTTCTGCGCCTGAGACCCATCCGGCACCCGAGACCACGATGAGGCCCTGGCCATCGTCCCATCCCGGTGAGACCGAGTATCCGGTCGACTCGTAGATGCCGTCGATGGCGGCATCACCTTGCAGATTGGTCTTCACGAACCATGGGCCGTTCGGCACCGTGGCGGCCGAACCGGATAGGTAGGCGGCTGCAGCGTTTTGGAATTCGCCAGAGAAGGCATCAGAGTTGACCAGGCCCTCGACGTGCCAGTCTCGAAGCCGTTCAGTGGCCTCATATGCGGCCTCGTCGTCGACGAAGTCTTTGCCGGCGATCCCCTCGTTGAGGAACTCCTGTCCTCCTGGCGCGGTACCGATCAGGTTGGTCCACATGAGCATGGTCGCCCAATCACCGTCCAGGGCAAGAGGGATTGCGCCGGTCTCCGCAAGGGCTCGGGCACCTTCCTCGAACTCGTTCCATGTTGCCGGCAGTTCGTCGTAGCCGGCCTTGGACCAGAGATCCTTGTTGTAGTAGATCCCGATCGGGTCGCGCTGCTGTGGGATCGCCCAGACCTCCCCGCCGATGCCAGTCAGCGCGTCGAAGGTGCCGGGTTGGAACGTGTCCGCCCATGCCGTATCCGACGCGAGCTCGCCGGTGAAGTCGTGGAGAGACCCGGTCTCGGACAGGGCGGAGATCTCAGCAGAATTGAGCTGGAACAGGTCGGGGAGGTCGTCAGCGAGAGCCAGCCGCTGGTAGTACTGCAGACGTTCATCGCCCGAGCCGGCATTGGCGTTGCTGAGCGTCTCGATGCGGTATGTGCCATCGAACTCCTCGTTGAACCGTTGAGCCGCCTCGAAGTTGTACTGCAGGAACGGGTCGGTGGGGGACTCCTGGCAGGTGGCGCACGTGATGACGAGCTCATCATTCGCCGCCTCCTGCCCTCCGCCGCTGCAGGCGGCAAGCGTCAAGGCTCCGGCAGCAACCGCTGCGATAACGACTCCTGTGGGGAATTTGCTGTGTGTCATGCGGTTCCATCTCCTTCGATGGGTTGTGGGTATGGGTAATTCAGGTCCGTGATTTCAGATCGAAGCGTGATTTCTAGTAACCGACGATCCGAGGCCAATGCCGTTCAATCCCCGCGCCGTCCAACCTCTTCTGAAACGCCTGAAGGAGGTTGTCGGAGTTGCGGACTGCCTTCGGCGACGTCGAGTTGGCTTCACAGAATGCGATGAGGTGGGCCCCGACCTCTGCGACATTCCACTCGACTAGTGGCATTCGATAGGCGCCGTTGGTGATGTGGGTGGTGCCGATGTTCTTTGCGGCTGGGAGGAGATTCGTGATTCGCACAGGGAGAAGGCTGCCAAGCGGAATCTCAAACGGGCTGCAGCCGATGTCGACGTATGAATCACCGCCGGTTGAAGGGTGTAGGTCGATCCGGTAGATGCCGACGCCGATGGAGTCCCGATGCTGCACGGCCCCGTGTTCGCCGCGGACCTCGAGCGAGATCTCTTGTTCGACGACGGTGTGCTCAGCGACGATCCGACGTGCCTCTCGCA
This sequence comes from Agromyces albus, assembly GCF_004134825.1. Lineage (GTDB taxonomy): Bacteria > Actinomycetota > Actinomycetes > Actinomycetales > Microbacteriaceae > Agromyces > Agromyces albus. The sequence continues at coordinate 65,009 of NZ_SDPN01000009.1, read as the reverse complement.
CATAGGGCGCCAGCGCGAGGCCGTCGCTCGCGTCGCCAAGGAGGTCTCCACGCAGTCGCAACCCGGGCCAGCCCGTGCCTCCATCTGGTCGAGGAGCCTCCGTCTGCAACCAGTACAGGAAAGAGAGCGAGAGCGACCGGGCTCGTTGAATGTGAAGCTCCGCATCGGCCACATCGAAGATCGGCGACTCCCAGTAATCGATCTGGGGCCAGTTCACGAGGGTGATGTCGGAACGGTAGGCGCCCGGGATGAAGTTCTGTCGTGCCGCGATCCGCCTGAAGGTCCACAGGTTGCGATCCATCTCACCGACTCGATGATCGGCGTAATCGGGGCGGATGGACCGAAAGTCACCGTCCGGGTTGGGGATGAATTTGTGATGCTGGGGTGCGAGTGTCTTTGGGTGTGGCGCCGTGAATGAAAGCTGTCCCTCGGGCCAGTACGGAGCGCGCGCATCCAGAAAGTGCTCGTACTCCGCTGGCTTGTCGATGGTGTGGTCGCCGTCGACGTGGTCGATCGCGAAGCACACGCTGACAGGCTGCATGTTGAGGGGATCCGCTTGGTCCGGTGCGTGAGGTTCGCCCGTCACGGTCCGTGATTCTGCGCCCGTCACGTACTCAACTCCGGCGAGAGGAAGTAGATCACCAAGCTCTGTCGCATCGACGACCCAAGCCGCCTCGACGGTGACGGTGTCGCCGGTTCGAAGGTCGCGCAAAGTAACTGCCCGAATGGCGTCTCCATCGACGTCAACGCTCACAGGGGCGTGCTCCATAAGCACACGGAGCCGCCCATCGGCCCGATGCGGCGCCAGAAGCGCGTCGATCACGGCAACCGTAACCATTGGTTCGTGACATAAGTCGGACACCTTCGCCGCACCCGGGTTGAATGCCCGCTGTGTGCGGGCTTCCTCGGTGAGCGGATAGTGGTCGCGGTAATAGCGCCGGATCTCGTTGCGTAGATGACGATATGTCGCCGTTGAACCGAACTGCTCGATCCACAGATGCTCGTCCGGGGGGACCGCTTGCGATGTCAGGACCCCTCCTAACCAGCGAGTGGGCTCAGTGAGGACGACGGTGAGTCCGTTACGCGCTGCCGTGAGGGCTGCGGCGACTCCGCCGATCCCTCCACCAACAACCAGGACTGTGGTTCGGTAACTCTGCACGTGCACAATGCTGCCCTCAGGGCTAGCGTCAGTACATGGCTGGTCCGCGCATTAATGTGTCTGAAATTGATATCGCGTCTCGCCACCTGAGCCTTGTGCACTGTGTTGTGCAGCCGCTAAATCAAGACCCTGGCAGCCAGATCGGGCCCCGCATGCAGCGCCAGATACAGATGGTCCTTGTGCATTCGGGACTCATGATGGTGTCCATTCAGGGCGGGAGGACCTACGAAGTCGCAGCCGGCCAGATGTGCATCCTCCTCCCCGGTCACATCGAGACGATTCGGTTCTCAACAAGCGGCGTCACAGCGCAAACCATCATCCGAGGCGATCCAGATAGGCTCACCGAGGCGATGCGGGCTTGGTTGGAAGATCTTCGCCCAACGCGCAATCTCTCGGCGGCACTGACGTACTTGGCCAGGGAAGCGGTAGCAACAGTCCAGACCCGGCTCACGGCACAAGGAGCGCTTGTAGATGCTCTCAGTACCGCATTGCTCTGGCGATTCATCGCCGAGTTCGAGAACTACCCGGCCGCCCTGCCAGAACGTATTGAAGAGGCTCGCCTCTTCATCCATCAGCACCTCGAAGAGGAGATCACGCTAGACGACATCGCGAAGGCCGCACATGTGACCCCAGCACACCTGATCCGACTATTTCGGGAGCATGTTGGGACAACACCAACCAGGTACCTCTGGGAGAGAAGAATCACATTGGGGATGGAACTCCTAACCAGCTCGGGAATGCCGGTCTCGGTCGTTGCCGTCAGATCGGGGTTCAAGACGAGTTTTCACTTTGCGAGGAGGATCAAGGAGGCAAGCGGGCTATCTCCTACCGCCTTGCGTGAGGCGTCATGGCGAGTCTCGCGTTCATCCGAATAATTGAGGCGTGAGCCCGCTCGTAGTCACTTAATAGTCACAATTTCGGCATCACGTCGAATCACTACTGGATATCTTCAGCACCGCCTGATGCGGGGACGACGAGCTCACATCCCGCGGTGTGAAACTCAGGCTTCCGGTCGACTGCCGCCGCTACTCTCCACTGCATGGGAGCCGTGATCATTCACATGCCGCCGACCGACGCCGAGACGCACAGCTGGGAGCCGCTGCCCGCTCCCCCGCTACCTGCGGTCGACACGGCATCGCGGCGGCCGGAGTGAAGTCCGAAGCCCGGCACCCGACCGTGCACACTCCCGCCCAGGCCGTGCGGGAGACCGCGCACCAGCAGGAGCTCACCGCCGTCGAGCGCGCGATCGACCGCGCGGCGCACCGCCTGCTCGCCGACGCATCGGAGCGAGGCATCCGTGCGGGCCTCATCGAATTCCTCGTGTTCGGGGCGAAGCAGGCATGGGCGTGCATCTTCGGCGCCGCGCTGCTCGTCGTGATCGTCGCGGCACGCCTCTGGTATCCCGACGATGCCGCCCTCGCGCGGAACGACGCCCTCACGATTGCGGCCGTGCTGATCCAGGTCGTCATGGTCGCTACCCGGCTCGAGACCGGCCGCGAACTCTGGGTGATCGTGCTCTTCCACGTGACCGGCACGGTCATGGAACTCTTCAAGACCGACGTCGGGTCGTGGTCGTACGACGGCGACGGCGTGCTCCGCATCGCGGGTGTGCCGCTCTTCTCGGGCTTCATGTACGCGGCCGTCGGCTCGTACATGGTGCGCGTTCACCGGCTCTTCGACCTCGGGTTCACGCGCTACCCGAGGCAATGGCTCACGGCGATCGTGGCCGTCGCGATCTACGCGAACTTCTTCACGCACCACTATGTGTTCGACCTGCGCTGGGTGCTCTTGGCGGCCGTCGTGCTGCTCTGGTGGCCGACAGTCATGCACTTCCGGGTGTGGCGGCGCACGTTACGGATGCCGCTCCTCGCTGCCTTCGGCCTCGTCGCGCTCTTCATCTGGCTCGCCGAGAACATCGCGACGTGGGCGGGCGCGTGGTTCTATCCCGACCAGGTCGACGGATGGCAGCTCGTGTCGCCGTCGAAACTCGTCTCCTGGTTGCTGTTGATGATCATCTCCGTCGTGCTCGTGACCTGGGTGTACCCACCGAGGCCGCCCTCGATCGCGCGGACCGAGGTCGAGCGAGGAGCCATTGCGAGTCCTGTGCGGGGCTGATGGGTCATCCGCTCGTAGATCTGCATGTCGAAGGCGGGTGGTCGTCGGCCGTTTGACCATGAATGGGCATTCTGTTCGAATGAGCACGGCACCTGTACAGCTGTGTGGGATCTACACCGAGGAGAAGATCGATGAGGGCGGGGATCACGATCCTTCCGGAGTACCGCTGGGCCGAGGCGAAGCCGAGGTGGCAGGCGGCGGAGGCGTACGGCTTCGACCACGCGTGGACGTTCGACCACCTGGGCTGGGGGCCGCTGGTCGGCAGCCCGTGGTTCGGCTCGGTGCCGACGTTGAGCGCAGCGGCGCAAGCGACGTCGCGGATCGGGTTGGGCTTCATGGTGGCGTCGCCGAACTTCCGGCACCCGGTGCCGTTCGCGAGGGACGTCACGGCATTGGACGACCTGTCGGACGGAAGGTTGACGGTGGGCGTGGGTGCCGGCGGAGTGAATGGCTACGACGTGGACGTCTTCGGCGGCACCACGAAGGCCGCGAGCCCGTCGAGGCGGTACAAGGAGTTCGTGGAGTTGCTGGACGCGCTGCTGACCACAGACGGCGTCGACTACTCCGGCGAGTACTACACGGCCGTGGACGCCCGCAACGCCCCCGGCTGCGTCCAGCGTCCGCGCACCCCGTTCGTGATGGCCGCGAACGGTCCGAAGGCGTTGGCGCTGACCGCCCGACACGGCCAGGGCTGGGTCACCATCGGCACCGTGCACGACACTCTCGAGGGGTGGTGGAAGTCGCTGGCGGAGCTGTCGGCCCGGTTCGACGAAGCCTTGGCTGCCGAGTCCCGCGACCCGGCCACGGTCCGCCGCTTCCTCCAGACCGACGCCGCGCCGGTCTTCAGCCTCTCGAGCGTCGAGGTCTACCGCGACTTCCTTGGCCGTGCCGCAGAACTGGGCTTCACCGACGTCCTGGCGCCCTGGCCGCGGCACGAGGGCCCGTTCGCGGGTGACGAGGCGGTCCTCGACACCGTGGCCACGGATGTCCTGCCCACCCTGTCCTGACGCCGGCTGTCTATCATCGCCGACTCATCATCGCTTGGGGCGTCCTCTCCTATAGTTGGTGCGAGGCTCACCGGGAGACAAGTATGTCTGCACCTATCGTGTTCATCAGCCATTTCAGAGTGAAAGACTTGGCCGCGTACGAGCGGATGGCGCCTGAGGCTGTCCGCCGCCTCCAAGCTGAGAAGCCGCAGACGGCGGCGTTCCTCCACTACCTCGACCGCGAGGAATCCCGGTTGACGATCATCCACCTGTTCGCCGATGCTGATGCGCTGGACCGCCACCTTGAGGGGGCGGAGACACGCGGGGAGCAAGCGGGGCAGGTCATGGAAAGAGAGGCGTGGGAGATTTACGGCCCAGCCAGTGATCAGGCGCAGACGACGATGCGGCGGCAGGCGGAGTCGGCTGGCGTCCCGCTAACGGCACACGCGGAGTACATCGCCGGCTTCGTCCGTCTCGCGTAGGCATCAGACCTCCACTCCGCCGCTCACCGCCGGATCGAGGTTGGACTTCAGCGAGGGCGTGTCGCTGCGGGCGGGGAGCACGGTTCTCACCCCGTTTCCCAGATGGCTTGGTCTCGTTCACCCGGCTCGGCGAGCATCAGCGCGCCCCCAGAAGGAGTCAGATGTCCAGTCGCCCCGGCGTACGCCACCTCATCGCGGCAGCCGCCCTCGCACTTACGGCGACTGCTTCGGTGATCGTCTCACTCCCCGCCGCCGCGCACGGGTTCTCGACCGTCGTCCACGTGGATGCGAGCGCCCAGGCGGATGACACGGTACGCACCGAGCTCGGCCTGGAGTACGACCTGCTCGTCGTCTCCGTCGCAGACTTCGAGAACGCCCCGCAGTTCTTCGAAGACGGGATGGACGTGTTCCAGACGGGCGACGAGGCATCCGCTCTCAACGCACATGCAGGCGCGATCATGCGGTACGTCACAGAGCGCTTCGAGGTCAGCGCCGACGGGCAGCCGTGCGAGCCGGACCGAGTCGGCGAGATCGGCGTGACACAGCGGGAGGGCGTTCCCTATGCGATGCTCACGCTCGATCACGCCTGCGGGCACGGTTCTGTTCACGAGATCCGGAGCGAGTTGTTTCCGGATGCCGAGGAGTACGTCACGGGCACCGTGACGGTCCTCGAATACGACCTCGATGGCCAGAGCGGGAGCGCGGCGCTCGACCGCGAGGCGCCGGTCTTCACGACCGAACAGCCCTTGCTCGAGCGATTCGGCCACTTCTTCGTGCTCGGAGCCGAGCACTTGCTGTTCGGCATCGACCACGTGCTGTTCCTGCTCGCCCTGATCGTGGGCTCGCGGCGATTGCGCGACGTCGTGCTGGCGGCGACCTCGTTCACGGTGGCGCACTCGGTGACCTTCATCTTGGCCGCGCTGGGCATCGTGTCGGCGCCGGGAGTGGTCGTCGAGCCGATCATCGCCCTGTCGATCGCCGTGGTCGCCGCCTGGTACCTGTGGCGGCTCTGGCGTGGGCCACGCACGCTCGCACCGGAAAGCCCCGGCAGGTTCGGCCTCGACCGGGCCGACTGGGCGCGGCTCGCGGTCGTGTTCGGCTTCGGCCTCGTGCACGGGCTCGGGTTCGCCGGGGCGCTCGGGATCGACGAGCCGTTCTCGTGGCCACTCCTCTGGTCGTTGCTCGTCTTCAATGTCGGCATCGAGGCGGTGCAGATCGCCGTCATCGCCGCCGTCTTCCCGCTGCTCGTGCTCCTCCGCCGACGCGAGCCGAAGCTCGCGCTCGGGGTCGGCGCCGCCGTCGCTGCCGGGGTGGCCGTCACGGGCCTGGTCTGGTTCGTGCAGCGCCTTGTCGGCGCTGGATGACGACTGGCGAGCCGGTCAGCCGAGCCAGACGACGATGCCGGTGATACCGTTCACCACGCTCGCGACGCCGGCCCGCACGGCGGCGTCGGCCCGATCGGGGGTGACGGCATCCGGATCGCTCGATGTCGACGAGTTGGCGACCTCGCTCCCGCGGGACGAGGCTCCGTGCCACACCGCGGCCGTCACGTTCCCGGTGGGCTCGGGCAGCTGCGCGCCGACGATGAGGAACTGACGGTCGAGGTGGCTCGCGGTGACCACCGCCAGTGGGTCGACGAGTTCGTCGCCGGCGCTGACGATGAGGTCGGGCCCGAGCTCCATGGCCTCGACGATCCCGTCGATGGCGCGTTCGGGCTCCGTGACGGTGACCGTCTTGAGGCTGACGTCTTCGGCGGCCGCCCACTCCGCCACTGCGGTCGAGAGCGTCGCCGTTGCCGCATCGTCGCCCAAGGTGAGCAGCACGACCCGGTATCCCTGCGGCGGATGCACCGCGTCCCACGAACCCGAGCGCGGCGCGATCGTCGCACCTGGCGCAGGCGGGGCATCCGTGAATCCCGGTGCAAGGGTGCCGATCGGCTGCAACTCGGATCGGGGGCCCGACCAGTCGTCGGCGGAGCCGCACCCGCTGAGCAGCAATGCGAGAGCGGATGCCACGGACACGGCGGCGGAGCTGCGTTGGGTTCGAACGCGCAAGGAATCGTCCTCCTGTGGCTGGAAAGCATCCCATTTCTACCGCATCGCCGATCGACGAAGACGGCGTCGCGCGCCTCCTGCCGAGTGTTCTGGACCTGACGGGTCAACATTCCGACGACGTTCACCGGCTCGTCATGGTCGCCCGCGACGGTGTCGTGGGGTCGATGGCGGCCCTCATCCATATCGAGAAGGAGTTCTCCGAGATGAAGACCAACCTGCGAACGCCGAATGCGTCGTTCGCCCCACTTCGGCGCCGCGCGGCCATCGGGGTCGCCGCAGCAGCCGTGTGCACCGCGATGGCGCTCGGCGGCATCGTGTCCGCCGCCCAGGCCGAAGATCCCGCCGCGATCGACGACATCATCCTGCTCGTCGGGGCCGACGAGTCCCAGCGGGTCGTGAACTGGTACGCCTCCGCGGCCACGGCGCAGGTCGTGCAGGTCGCCCCCACCGACACGATCATCGACGGCGAGTTCCCGGCCGACGCGATCAGCATCCCAGCCATCGTGAGCCCCAACACCGTCAACGGCGGCTACAACGGCCACGCCGTCATCTCGGGCCTTGCCGAGAACATCCAGTACTCCTACCGCGTGGGAGGCGACGGCGACTGGTCGGAGTCCTACGCGTTCAAGACGCGGAAGTTCGAGGGCAACTTCGACTTCCTGTTCTTCGGCGACCCGCAGATCGGATCCTCGGACAACATCCCCCTGGATCAGGCCGGCTGGGAGGACACTGTCGAGGTTTCCCTCGCCGCGAACCCCGAGGCAGAACTGCTCGTCTCCGGCGGCGACCAAGTCGACACCGCGAACGTCGAGGCGGAGTGGAAAGGCTTCCTCGCACCTGAAGGTCTGCGCGCGGTGCCGTGGGTTGCGACGATCGGAAACCACGACGTCGGCGGCAAGGCATATGAGCAGCACCTCTGGACCCCGAACACCGACCGCTCACCGCAGTACTACCGGTCGAGCAACCTCACGACCCAGTCGGGCGGCAACTACTGGTTCGAGTACAAGGACACGCTGTTCATCGACATCAACAGCAACGCCTACTCCACGAGCGGCGCGCCTGGCGTTGACGCAGATGAGGCGCACATCGACTACATCACGGACGTCATCGAGGAGCACGGCGCCGAGGCGAAGCACACCGTGCTCGTCTACCACCACTCGATCTACTCGCCGGCCGACCACGCGAACGACCGCGACGCCAAGGAACGGCGCCGGGACTTCCCGACGGCGTTCTCAGAGCTCGGGGTGGACCTGGTTCTCCAGGGCCACGACCACGCGTACTCGCGCAGCTACCAGATCAAGAACGGCGCGAAGGCCAACCCTGACGAGCAGCCCGGCGCTTCGAGCGTGTTCCAAGGCCCGGGCGGCGTCACCTACGTCACGGCGAACTCCGCGTCCGGCTCCAAGTACTACGACCTCACCGACCCAGACGTCGCGGCAGACCCGAACTACGGTCCCGACCCGCTGAATCCCGACAACCACTGGGCGAACTCGGTCGAGAACCAGGAGCACGTCCGCAGCTATGTCAAGGTCTCGGTGCGCGATGAGCACCTCACCGTCGAGAACATCCGCAGCGGCACCTGCGAGGCGCCCAACGCAGCGGTCGAGGTCGGCCGGGTCGACTGGTGCGGACCCGACAACGGTGCGGCCGAGGCGCTGCCCGTCGGGTCGATCGTCGACCAGGTCGTGATCCACAAGTCGGAGGCCAAAGCCGGCGGTCACCGGAAGGACGCTGCCGCGCCGGTCACGACCGAGCAGGGCACGACGACGATCACCACGCTGAACTGATCGTTTCACTCCAACGGATGGGTGGGCGCCTTGGCGCCCACCCATCCGCTCGACATCACGCCGATCCCCCGAACCTCGAGATGAGCACGATGCAGACGTTCAGTCCCCGTCAGACCCTCAACGGGCGGTTCCTTTGGCGCGTGGTCGTCGCCGCGCTCGCCGCCTTCCTGCTCGCGGGGGCTTTTCTCGCCGCTCCCGCCGAGGCGGCCGAGAATGGCCCCTCATGGGTCGTTGACACCGCTGATGGCTCGCACGGTTCCGGTCGGCAGAACTACGACTATCTGGTTGAACGGGGCGACCGGATCGAGGACGCTCTCGTCGTCGTCAACGACGGCCCGGCTCCGATCGACCTCCGCTTGTATGCCGCGGACGCGTTCACCACCGAGACCGCACAGCTCGACCTGCGCACTCGAGAGCATGCGTCGACCGGTGTGGGCGCTTGGCTCCGGATGGCCCAGGAGCGGATCAGCCTCCAACCGGGCGAGTCCGGAGAGATCCCGTTCACCGTCACCGTCCCGGATGACGCCACCCCGGGCGACCACATGGGCGGAATCGTCACCACGTCGGCGTCGACCTCGAACGGCACCGAGCCGGAGCGACGGGCCGCCATCCGCGTCCATCTTCGAGTGGGTGACGCGTTTCAGCCGAAGCTGTCGGTAGAAGACCTGAGCGTGAATTTCTCAGGTGATCCGCTCGGCGCGGGGCTCGCCATGGTGACGTACACGGTCCGCAACACCGGCGACACCATGCTCTCGGCGGAACAGTCGGTCACTGTCGCCGGCCCCTTCGACTCATTCGGCGTCACGGCAGAACCCATTGAGAACATCCCCCGACTGCTCCCGGGCGAAATCTGGCGTGTCTCCGTGCCCATCGACGGCGTGGTCCCGTCCGGGCTCCTCGCCGCCACCGTCACGGTTGTACCCCTGTATACGGATCCGGCCGGCTCCACCGGTCCGCTCGCCGGCTCCGAGCACACGGGAAACGGCTGGGCGATCCCATGGCTGCTGCTCATCCTTGGCGTCGGCGCGCTCGTCGCCGTGGTGTTCGTCCGGAAGCTCCGCAGGTCCGCCCCACAGAAGGCCGGTGGCCTCGCATGACTCGTCTCGCCGTATTCACGGACTGGCCACTACGGCCCGGTAAGGTGCGCGGGTGACAGGTGATCGTTGGCGGGCTCTCGGATTCGGCACGGCCGTGCACGTCCTTCGGTTCGGGGTGATCATGGGAGCCCTGGCGTTCGCGCCACTGCTGGGGATCTCGGGCTGGTACCTGGGGCTCGCCGCCAACGTCGCGTGTGTGCTCCTCGCCGTCGTGCTCGTGACCGTACGCGGCCAGTGGCGCGTGTCCGGCCTGTTCTCGTTGTGGCGGGGAAGAACCGCCGCCCTGTTCCTCGTTCCGTTCGTCATCGAGACGCTGCTGTGGGCGGTGCCGACCGGACTCATCGAGCTCCCGCCCGGCTTCGGGCTCTGGGCACTCACTCTGCTCCTCGTCGGTGTGAACGAAGAGCTCATCAGCCGAGTCGTCGTACTGGAACGGATGCGGCGTTCCTTCGGTCCCGCGGGTGCCGTCGCGCTCACCGGCGCCCTCTTCGGCCTTCAGCACCTCTCGGCTTTCGCCACCACCACCTCACGCACGGCCGAAGACGTCCTCCTCAACGTCCTCGTCTCCGCGTGCTACGGCATCGGGTTGGCGGCGTTCCAGTACCGCTTCCGCTGGGTGCTTCCGCTCGTGCTCCTGCACGCCGCCGTCGACTTCACGAGCGTCCTCTCCGCGAACCCACTGCCGGACCCTGTCGTCGCAATCACTTGCGTCGCGTTCCTTGCGACCGCGGCGGTGATCCTGCGCCCGCTCGTCATCGGCCGGCTTCCTTCCGCTGCCGCCCCCGCCGAACCCGAAGCAGAGACATCCGGCCGAGGCGCTTGAATCTCGGCTGCGGCAGGCGCACAGTGGAAGGAGCGATGGAGGTCTCATGCGCGACTGGATGGCTCACCCGGATGTCATGCCGATCCTCTCCCCGGGCCGGCACCGCTCGCCGCGGCGCGGGGCGTGCTTCATGGAGTTCGCGTCGTACGTCGCGGGGGAGCGCTGGAGCGATCATCCGGCATGTACGCACGGCACCCTCGCGCATCTGGCGCGGATGGTGAACGACCAGACGAGCGATGCCGGCCGCGCGCGGCTCGCGCCGCTCATTCCGGCGGTCATCGGCCTGACGAGCGACGACCCGCTGCTCGACGTCCTGCTCGCCGTGCGAGCCGCCCACGCCGCCCTGCCGATCGCCGCTGAGGAGCGCCAGCGTTCGCAGGCGGTGGGACTGCGCGTCGCCCTCACGGTCCTCGCGGAACGCGACGATGAGCTCGCCGCGGAATCGCGCGAACTGGCACAGGCCGCCCTCCGCGCCGCGCCCGCCGCCAGCGCTTGGGCCATCCGGTTCATGGAGGAAGTCGGTCCGGGCCGCCCGAGCATGACGGCGCGGCAGTGCCGCGACATCGTGACCGGCGCCGTCGACGGCATCGCGCGGGCGTGCGTCGCGGATCCCGACGATCGACTCGTCGCCCTGCTCACCTCCGCCGTGTCGGACACGGCGCGCTTCGTCGGCGCGAGGCGTGAAGCTCCGGATGTCCGCGCCGAGGCGGATGTGCCCGTCGGCTCCCAGGCGCTGCGATAATCGACCCACCCGAGTTCACCGCCCGCCTCGGGCGATGACGCTGGAGTCGTGATGATCAGAGAGCCGCGAAGCGCGTTCGTCGGTCGCCATCGCGAGCTGGAGGCTCTCCAGTCGCTCCTCGATGCATCTTCGCTCGTGACCCTCACGGGCGTCGGCGGTGCAGGCAAGACCCGGCTCGCGATGCGCGCGGCGAACCGGTATGCGGAACATGAGGGCGTCGACTGCTGGTTCGTCCCGCTCGAGTCCGTGCAGGACCCGCAACGCGTGCCGCTCGCGGTGGTGCGCGCCCTTCCGCTCGCCGACCAATCGGGGCGCGATCCGCTCGAGGTCGTCGTCGCCGCGCTTCGCGACACGCCTGCGATCCTGGTTCTCGACAATTGCGAGCAGATCATCGATGCTGCCGCCTCGTTCACCGACGAACTTCTGCTCGTGCTCCCGCAGCTCACCGTGCTCGCGACGAGCCGTCGTCCGCTCGAGCTCGATGGCGAGCTCGTCTATCCGGTGCCGCCGCTGTCGTTGGAGGCCGCGTCGGAGGGGACATCCGATGCGGTGTCGCTCCTCGTGGCCCGAGCACGTGCCGCCGACGCCGCCTTCGAGCTCGGTCCGACGGAGGAGGCGTCCGCCGCCGAGCTGTGCCGCTCCCTCGATGGGCTGCCGCTCGCGATCGAACTCGCCGCGACGCGGTTGCGCACCCTCTCGATCGCGGAGCTCGCGAGCGGTCTCTCCTCCCGGTTCACCCTCCTTCGCACCGGCTCACGCAGCGCCGTCGGGCGCCAACGCACCCTGCGCGCGGTGGTCGACTGGAGCTACGAGCTGTGCTCGCCCGAGCAGCGGGAACTCTGGTGCGCGCTCGCGGTGTTCTCCGGCCCGTTCGACCTCGGGGCCGCTGCGGCGGTCGGAGGCTACACGATCAAGGACGTCGTCGACCCGCTCGACGAACTCGTCGCGCAGTCCGTCGTCGAGGCGGATCATGAGACCGGTCGATTCCGGATGCTCGAGACGATCCGCGGCTACGGACGGGAGCGCGCCGAGGAGGAGGGGCGGTCGCCGGTGCTGACCCGGCGCCACCTCGATCACTTCGCGGCCGTCGCGGCGAGTTCGCGCGTGGATTGGTACGGCCCGGGGCAGACCAGGGTCCTCGCGCGACTGCGCGCCGACCGGGCCGAACTGCAGTCCGCTCTCACCGTGGCCACCGCGGTCGACACCGACACGGCCCTCGCCCTGTTCTCCGATCTCTGCTACCACTGGGCGGTCGGCGGTTTCATCCCCGAGGGTCGCGGCTGGGCTACCCGCGTGCTCGCCCTGCCGGGAGGGTCCGCCACCCACCGGGTTCCAGCTCTCATCAACGCCGCCTGGCTGTGCCTGCTGCAGGGCGACCTCGACGAAGCGGCGGCGCGACTCGACGAGGCCGACAGTCAGAGGAAGGGCGCCTCGTTCTCAGCGGACCGGGCGGCCACCATCCGCGTCGAGATCGACCGCTGGCGCGGCACGCATGCGATGTTCTCCGGCCGGCCGCAGGATGCGGTGGGCCAGTTCGAAGCGTCGATCCGGGCCGCCCAGGAGTGCGGCCACCCCGAGGAGGCCCTCCTCGCGCAGTTCCAGCTCACCACGGCCCTGAGCCATCTCCGCGAGCCCGAAGCGGCCCGTGCCGGGAGGGACGCGCTCGCCTACGCCGAGTCCGCGGGCGAGACGTGGATGCGGTCACACGCGCTGTGGTCGCTCGGCCTCGCCGCGTTCGTCGAGCGGGATCTGGATGCCGCGGAGCGCTTCGCGCGGCAGGCCATCGTGACCGATCGCGGTTTCGACGATCCCGTCGGCGAGTGCCTCATGCTCGAGGTGCTCAGCTGGGTCGACGCAGAGCGCGGCCTGGCGGATCGGGCCGCGATCCTCCTGGGAGCGACCGACGCCCGCTGGCGGCTCATCGGGTCGGCGATCACGGTGCACGGGCCCCAGCTCGCGGCGCATCACGATCGGTGCGTCGACGAACTCCGGCGGCGGCTCGGCCCCCAGCGGTACGACAAGCTCGTCGGCGCGGGCGCGCACCTCGACTCCGACGAGGCCGTCGCGTTCGCGCTCGAGTCGAAGACCACGGTCGCCGGGGGGCTCAGCGCGCGGGAGCGCGACGTGGCGATGCGCATCCATCGCGGAATGAGCAATCGCGAGATCGCCGGGGAACTCGTGCTCTCGGTGCGCACCGTCGACACTCACGTGCAGCGCATCCTCGGCAAGCTCGGCTTCTCCTCGCGCGCGCAGATCGCGGCCTGGTACGAGGCGACGTTCGCGTCGACGTCGCCGATTACGTAGTCCTACGGATACCGCCGCGCGACGCGCGAAGGCACGCTGGGGAAACGACACCGACGTCGACCCAGCAGATGCGCAACGTCGGGCATCGCGAGAGCGAACCCGTGCGCATCCCGTCCGCAAAGGCATGGAATCCCGATGACTGCGCAACTCCGCCCTCGAATCATCCTCGTCCACGGCGCCTGGGTGGGCCCGTGGGAATTCGCCCCGCTCGTCGAGATCCTCCGCGAGCGCGGCTGGGAGGTCGACGCGCTCGATCTTCCCTCGACCGGCACTACCGAGAGCATGCTCCAGGATGCCGCGGCGATCACCGCCGCGATCGATCGCAACGACGGACCGGTCGTACTCGTCGCGCACTCGTACGGTGGCGTGCCCGTGACGGAGGCGGGCGATCACCCCGCGGTCGAGCGCATCGTGTACGTCGCGGCGTTCGCCCTCGACGCCGGTGAGAGCGTCATCGCCTCGGTGGGCGGCGCCCTGCCCGAGGCGTGGGGCATCGCCGACGGTCAGGTGACCATGGGCCGCAGCCGAGACGAGCGCGTCGACCTGATCGCCGCCGACATGCCGCCCGGCGTTCCGCGCGAGGCATCCGAGCAACTCGCCGATCTGTTCCGGCCGCAGTCGCTGGCTTCATTCAGCGACGAGGTCTCACGCGTCGCGTGGCGGGTGAAGCCTGCGACGTACATCCTCACCGAGAACGACGGCGTCGTCGCGCCCGAGTTCCAGGAGTCGCTCGCCGTGCGCAGCGGCGCCGAGATCGTGCGAATCCCGAACGGTCACGCGCCGTTCCAAGAGGACCCCGCCGGCTTCGCCGACCTGCTCGAGCGCGTCTCGGCGCTCTCGTCCGTCGCGAACTGACCGCCCCAGTCGGACAACCGGCACCAGACCCACCACCCCCACGACCGCATCCACCACTCAGAGAAGAGCAGAACGATGACCCTCACTGAAACCCAGACCCCCGCATCCACCACCGCTCCCCCGCCCGGACGACTGTTCATCGGCGGGCAGTGGCGGGACGCCTCGGACGGCGGCCGCATGGACGTGATCGCCCCCGCGACCGGGAAGAAGCTCACCGAGGTCGCGAAGGCGACGACCGCCGATGTGGATGCCGCGGTCGCGGCCGCGCGCGCCGCGTTCGACTCGGGGGTGTGGTCGGGGTTGTCCAGTCGCGAACGGGCGCGGATCCTGCAGCGCGCCTACACGCTCATGCGCGAGCGCTCCGAGGAGCTCGCCCAGGCGGAGAGCTCGAACGTCGGCAAGCCGATCACCTTCGCCCGGGTCGTCGATGTCAACAACGCCGCCGAGCTGTACGAGTACTACGCGAGCCTCGGGCACCACCTCGACGGCTCGGTGCGGGAGAGCACCGGCCAGACGCACGTCTATGTCAAGCACGAGCCGATCGGCGTCGTCGCGGCGATCACCCCGTTCAACTTCCCGCTCATCCTGTCGAGCACGAAGATCGCCCCCGCGCTCATCGCCGGCAACACCGTCGTGCACAAGCCGGCAAGCGATACCCCGCTGACCGCGCTGCTGATGGCGCAGATCCTGCAGGAAGCCGGCGTGCCCGACGGCGTCTTCAACGTCGTGACCGGCTCGGGCGCCGCGATCGGCGATCACCTCGTCGCGCATCCGGGCGTCGACAAGGTCGCCTTCACCGGCTCGACTGAGGTCGGCGCGCACGCGGCCCAGCTCGCGGGCAGCACCCTCAAGCCGTTCACCGCGGAGCTCGGCGGCAACGCCGCCAACATCCTCTTCGCAGATGCCGACCTCAACACGGCGATGCACACCGTCATCGCCGCATTCGTCTTCAACACCGGGCAGTTCTGCATGGCGGGACCCCGGCTCCTCGTCGAACGTCCCATCTACGAGGTCGTGCTCGGCATCCTCGCCGAGGCGGTGCCGCAGGTGCCCTTCGGCGACATCACGAATCCCGAGACGGTGATCGGTCCGCTCGCGAGCGCGACCCAGCTCAAGAAGGTCGCGGCGATGGTCGACCGCGCGAAGGCGGACGGCGCCCGGGTGATCACGGGAGGCGAAGAGGCCGAGCTCGACGGCTTCTACTTCCTTCCGACGGTGCTCGCCGACCTTGCCGCCGACGCCGAGGCTGTGGCGGAGGAGGTCTTCGGACCGGTGCTCACCGTGCAGCCATTCGACACCGAAGAGGAGGCGATCCAACTCGCCAACTCCACGCGCTACGGGCTCGCGAGCGGCATCCAGACCTCGGATCTCGCAAAGGCCCACCGCGTCGCCGCGCGGCTCGACGCGGGGATCACCTGGGTGAACGGCTGGGCCCTGCTCGACCCCGCCACTCCGTTCGGCGGGGTCAAGGCCTCGGGCTGGGGTCGCGAGGGGGGACCAGAGGCGATGGCCTCCTACCAGCGCTCGCACTCGATCGTGTTCAACCTCGAGCAGGGGGCCGCCCAGTGACGGCGGGACGCGCCGCCGTCCTCGAGGCGCCGGGCGAACTTCTGGTCACTGACGTCGAGTTCGCCGACCCCGGGCCCGGGGAGGTGCTCGTCAGGCTCGTGGCCTCCGGCCTGTGCCACACCGACCTCGGCGTGATCGCCGGTGGGATCCCCTTCCCCTCGCCCGGGATCATCGGCCACGAGGGCGCCGGCATCGTCGACCGGGTCGGCGAGGGCGTGACGGGCCTCGCCGTCGGCGACAAGGTGCTGCTGAGCTTCACGTCATGCGGCTCGTGCGAGGCGTGCGACTCGGCGCACCCGGCCTACTGCGAGACCTGGCTGCCGCGGAACCTCCTGGGAATGCTCCGTCCAGAGGGCTCTGCGGATGTCACGCGCAACGGCACGCCCGTCGCGAGCCACTTCTTCGGCCAGTCGTCGTTCGGCCAGTACGCGATCGCCGACGAGCGCTCGGCCGTGAAAGTCGACGCGGGAGCAGATCTCACCGTGCTCGCCCCGCTCGGCTGCGGGGTGCTCACCGGTTTCGGATCGATGTGGAACGTGCTCGATCCCGGTGAGGGCGACATCGTCGCGGTCTACGGGGCCGGCGCCGTCGGCCTGTCGGCGGTCATCGCGGCGGCGCAGCGGAATCCGTCGCAGCTGATCGCGATCGATCTCGTCGATGAGCGGCTGCGGCTCGCGGAGGAGTTCGGCGCGACGGCGACGATCAACGCCGGCACCGAGGACGTCGGCGCGCGGCTCGCCGAGCTGACCGGCGGTCGCGGCGTCAGCCTGAGCTTCGACACCACGGGCAACCCGAGGGTCGCGCGTGGAGCCCTCGATGCCGCCGCGGTGCGCGGCACGGTGCTCGTGTGCGGCGCCCCGCCTCCCGGGACCGAGATCCCCGTCGACATCCAGGGAATCCTGTCGGGGAAGGTGCTGCGCGGGGTCACGATGGGCGACACGGACCCGGCGACGCTCATCCCGCTCCTGATCGCACTGCACGCCGAGGGGAAGCTGCCGCTCGAGAGGCTCGAGAAGCGCTACCCGCTCGACGAGATCGGTCGCGCGGCGGACGACATGCACCACGGCATCACCGTCAAGCCCGTGATCGTGTTCTGATCGCCGGCGGCGCGGCCGGTTGGTGCGGCACGCGCACTCACCGGCCGCGCGGCATCCGCTCTCGCATTCTCGAGTCAAGCGTGCTTTACTTCTTGCATGAGTAAAGTGAGCTTGACATCGAACGGCTGCGAACGATGATCGACGTGCCGAGCCCCACTCCGGGCAAGGGGCGCGCACCGGTCGCCCACTACCTGCTGGCCGGCGCGTTCGCGTCCGTCGCGACCATCGCCGTCTCGTTGCTCGTGGGTGCCACGAACCCCGACGACTTCTGGCTCGCCGCGGGCATCGGCGCGATGTGCACGCCTACCCTGCGCTCTCACTCGGCGTGAAGATCTTCGTCTCGAACCACACGGTCACTCGCGATGCCCGCGGCGCAGAGAGCGTGGAGTCGCTCTGGCTGAAGCAGGCGAGTGCCGGCGCATTCCTCGATGTGCTGGTGGCGACGATCATCGGATCCATCGTGCTCATGCTCGGCGGGTTCGAGGTGCCCGCTCTGCCGGCTCTACTGGCCCTCATCGGTCTCAGCGTGGTCGACGCCGGCCTGCGCTATTTCGTGATCCGTCGCCGCTCGCTGCGATGAACAACGACCTGGCGACCCGCCGGCTGGAACGCGAGTGGACGCAGGCCGACCTGGCCAAAGCGCTCGGCGTCTCACGCCAGACGGTGATCTCGATCGAGCGAGGACGATTCGACCCGTCGCTGCCCCTGGCCTTTCTCATTGCACAGACATTCGGCTGCTCGATCGAAGACATCTTCACGCCCGAGTGAGCGATCGCTGCCGACGCAATCCGGGACGGTCGGACGAGACCTCTTGCGCTGAGGGGCCAAGGTGTGAGACCTTCGGGACTCTGATGTTGACGTCAACATCCTGACATCGCGGCGCATCGACGCCCCGCGAAGATTGGAGACCGATGAGAAACCCAACGGGCATCGTCCTCGCGGCGGCCCTGCTCACGGCGGTGGCCGCTCCCCTCCCCGCAGTCGCCGCCCCCTCGACCGGCCCCGCCGGCACGAGTGAGTTCCGCGGAGTCAACTGGGCCGACCCTCGCGACAACTACGCCGACGACGAGGTCGTGCCCTCCGGGCTCGACACCGGCGACGACTACCGAACCACCTACGCCAAGGCGTCGGACATCCTCCTGGAGTTCCGCAAGGAAGTCAGCGCCAACACCGTGCGGCTCCCTATCAATCCCTCGAGCGTCGGCACCGACTGGTGGGAGTCCTACCAGGGTGCCATCGACGCCGCCACCCGGCACGGCTTCAAGGTCATCCTGAGCTACTGGGAGGCCGACAACGCCAAGGACGGCCGGGCCGACGACCCGGCTGCATTCGACGCCATGTGGGACACCGTGGTCGCGGCGTACGGCCAGAACCCCCAGGTGTACTTCGAGCCGATGAACGAACCGTTCGGCTACACCCTCGACGAATGGGTCTCCCTCACCTCTGGGTGGCTCGACGACCACAGCGACGTCCGGCGCAAGCGCGTGATCATCTCGGGCACCGGCTACAACGATGACGTCACCGGCGTCGGCGCCGCCGAAGAGCTCGAGGGCACGCTGCTGTCACTGCACTTCTACGGGTTCTGGGACGACCACACCACCGAAGACGAGTGGAAGCAGAACCTGCTGCCCCGGATCGGCGAATACGGATGGCGCACCGTCGTCTCCGAGGCGGGTTCACCCATGACCACGGGCCTCAACTACGGCAACCATGAGGGCGACGTCTACACGTCGTACCTCGGCGCGCTCACCGAGGTGGCCCGCGACCAAGGCATCGGCCTCGTGTACTGGCCGGGTCTGCGCACGAACGACGCCTACACGCTGACGACCTTGACCGCGGATGGCGGTCTCGAGGTGACCAACGAGTCGGGCCTCGCGCAGATCCAGTGGGGCTGGGGACTCCTGAAGGAGGAGCAGCTCAACGACCTGCCCCCCGCTCCTCCCGGCGAGCCGCTCGTGAGCGTGAAGCACGGCGTGTGCGTCGACGTCCCGGGATTCTCGACCACGACCGGTACCACCCTCGGGCTCTGGTACTGCAACGGCGGCGGGAACCAGTCGTTCAACTGGACGGCCGAGCGCGAGCTCACCGTCTACGGCAACCTGTGCGTCGCGCCCGTCGATGGAGTCGTCGCCGGCAGTCGGCTGATGATCGCCGACTGCACCGGCACGCCCGAGCAGCAGTGGGAGCTCAACGCCGACCTCACGATCAGCAGCGTCGCGGATGCCGGCCTGTGCCTCGCGACCCCCGAGAACGAGTGGGGCCTGGCGCTCGCGGCATGCGATGCGACCGCCACGACCCAGCAGTGGACTCGCGGATAGCGTTCGGCTGCTACTGAAGCGCGCCTGTCTCCCCGCGCGGGGAGGCAGGCGCGTTTCGCGATGTCCGCACGCTACTCGAGCCGCGCGTAGGCGCGGCGCGCCACCCGCGCATGCGCTTCGAATCGGGCGGCGACGGGATTGCGGCGTCGTTCGAGCCCGGTCGGCGTCTCGACGAGGTCGAAGAGGCCCATCGTCAGTCGATGCGCCATGGGTGGCTCGGTCGAGTGGCGGTAGGTCCACTCGATCATGTCGAAGAGGGGCCACCACGTGTAGCCGACGACGTCGACGCCGCTCGCGCGAATGCGCTCGACCGCGGCGACGGATGTCTCCAGCCATTCGATTCGCTCGGCCGGGCTTCCGGTCACGCAGGTCTCGGTGACCATGACGGGCGCACCGTACCGGTCGGCATACAGGCGGAGCATCTCGGTCAGCCCCGCAGTGCCGTCGTCTCGCGTCGGCCGCGGATCGGCGAACCCGCCGCTGTGGTGGACGCCCGCCTCGAAGACCTCGGTGGAATGCCGCGGGTAGTAGTTCACGCCCATGACATCTGGCGCGACCGCGTGGTCGGCGAACCACGCGAGCTCGTCATCGCCGACACCGTGCCCGGTGAGCATCGGTGCGAGCGGATGACCCTCGCCGACCCGGCCCGTCACGAGATCCTCCACGAGGAACGCCTGTTCACTGAGTCGCCGTGCCTCCGCGCGGTGCTCCGGCGCATCGATGTCGCCGACATATCGCAGCGAGGCATCCACGTGGACGAACGTCGCATCGGCTTGCACGTCGGCGATGCCACGCTGGGTCTCGACGAAGCCGCGGGCGAGCGCCGCCGACACCGCCACGAGTCCGGCCGGGCCGCGGCCGTACGGAGGCCAGTACCCGTACTCGCCGCAGAACAGCGCGTGGATCATCGGCTCGTTGACGGGGGTCCAGTCGGTGGCGACATCCGAGTACCGCTCGGCGGCTCGCGTCGCGAACTCGGCGACGTGTTTCGGATAGTCGGGATGCAGGAACTGGTCGTCGAGCCAGAGTGGCGTGCCGTAGTGCAGGAGGTCGACGATCGGGCGCACGCCGAGCTCGCCGAAGCGCGCCATCACCCGGTCGGTCCAATCCCAGTCCCAAACACCCGGCCCCGGGCTTACCCGATGCCACGGGATGCCCCAACGGAGGAACTCCGCGCCGACCGACTGCGTGAGCGCGAGATCGTCGTGCCAGCGCTCGTAGTGCTCGGTGAGCTCGTACTCGTCGATCGGCCGCTCCCCCGGCCCTGCCTGCGGCACGAACGTGTTCTCGATGCCCGCGCCGAAGTGCAGCCGGCCGTCATTCCACCACTGAGCCTTCGTCGTCACTTACTTCATTCCCGTCGTCGCGACGCTCTCGATGAAGCGTCGCTGGATCATCAAGAACATCACCGCGAGCGGCAGCACCGCGATGAGCGAGCCCGCCATCATCACGCCCTGCGGGATGATCCCGCCGGGCCCGGTGAGGAGTGTGAGGCCCGAGGTGATCGTGCCCATCTCGGCGTCGGTCGTGAACACGAGCGGCCAGAGCAGGTCGTTCCAGTTGTTGACGAACGTGAAGATGCCGAGCGTGAGCAGTGCAGGCACCGCGTTCGGCAGGATGACGCTGCGGAAGATCCGGAACTCGCTCGCACCGTCGATGCGCGCGGCGTTGTCGAGGTCGCGCGGCAGTGAGAGGAAGAACTGGCGCAGGAAGAAGATGCCGAAGGCGTCGGCGGCTCGAGGCGCGATGAGCCCGGCGAAGGTGTTGACCCAGCCGAGGTCGGCGACGAGTTGGTAGATGGGAATCAGCGTCGCCTGGAACGGGATCATGAGGCTCGCGATGATCGCGATCAGCAGCACCCGGCTGCCGCGGAAGTCGATTCGCGCGAGCGCGTAGGCGGCGAGCGAGTCGAACGCCAGCGCGAACAGGGTCACTCCGCCGGCGAAGACGATGCTGTTCAGGATCAGCCGTGCGAAGGGCAGTTCGTCGAAGATGCGCGAGAAGTTCTCGAGTGTCCACTGGCCCGGCACGAGAGTCGGCGGGTAGGCATTCACCTCGGCGATCGGCTTGAAGGCGGTGAACACGATGATGGCGATCGGAAGGAGAGCCGCGGCAGCCGCGAGCAGCATGCCGATCACGAGCATCACGGATGCCGCGTGCACGCGACGCGGGCGACGGAGAAAGCCGGTCGCGGTCATTGTGCATCCCGCTCTCGTCGGCCGAAGAAGACGAACTGCACGAGGCTGAGCAGCAGCGTGATCGCCAGCAGCACGTACGACAACGCGGAGGCGAAGCCGAGTTCGAGTTCGCGGAAGCCCGACTCGTAGATCTCCATGACGATCGTCTGCGTGGAACCGAACGGACCACCGCCGGTCATGACGTAGATCTGGTCGAACGCCTGCAACGCGGCGATGAGGGCGACGATGAGCACGAAGGCGAAGGTGTTGCTCAACATCGGCAGGGTGATGTGCACGAGTCGCTGCCAGGCGTTCGCGCCGTCGACGACGGCTGCCTCTCGGATGCTTCCCGGGATCTCCTGCAGGCCCGCGATGAAGATGACCATGTAGAAGCCGAAGTTCTTCCAGACCGCCACGAGCGCGACGGTCGGCATGGCGAGGGCGGGGTCCTGCAGCACGTTGCCGAGCTGGATCCCGGCACCGCGCAGCCAGTAGTTGAGCAGCCCGATCTGCGGGTCGAGCAGGTACGACCAGGCGAACGCGGCGACCGCGAGCGACACGACGAACGGCAGGAACAGCGCCGTGCGGAATGCGCCGCGCAAGGGGAGGCGGGGATGATTCAGGGCAAGCGCGAGCACGAGCGCGACGATCACCGCGGTCGGCGTGAAGAGGCCGGCGTAGAGCGCGGTGTTGCCGAGCGCCCGGAGCACCGCCGGGTCGGTGAAGACTCTCGTGTAGTTGTCGAGGCCGATCCAGCTCTCACGGCCGAACCCGCTCGAATCGGTGAACGAGAGGCGGAACGCCGAGAGCATCGGCCAGGCGACGAAGGCCCCGAGCAGCACGAGCGCCGGAGCGAGGAACAGCAGGGCGAGGATGCTGCGCCGAGAACGCCGTGGGCCGGCGCGGCGGCCGCCGAGCGGCGCGGGGGGCCGGTATCGCGCCGCCGGCTTGGGCAGGGTGATGGACATGGTTCTCCGTTCCGGTCGGGTGGGGGCTCGCGCCCCCACCCGGGGTGCCGAACGCTCAGTCGGCGAGTGCGGCCTCGATCTCGGCTTGCGCTTCCGACAGCAGCGCGGCGGGATCGCCGCCTGCGAGCGCCTTCTGCGTCGCCGTGTCCACGGCGGACAGCACGTCGACGCTTGCGGTCACGCCCGGCAGCAGCGGGCGGCTGGTCTCGGCGATCTCGGTGAGCGACGCGACGACCGGGTTCGACTCGACCGCGGAGGCGGGGATGTCTCCACGCAGCGGCGGCCATCCCGAGCCGAGCGACCATTCCGTCGCGACATCCTCGCTGAAGAAGTACGAGAAGAACGCCTCGGCACCGTCGACCTGGGCGTCGTCGGCCTGCGCCGTGATGCCCATGGCGACGCCGATCGCGCTCGACGCCTGCGCCTCGGGACCGGCCGGGATCGCGGCGATGCCGTAGTCGATGCCGCTCGCCTCGGAGATCGACGCCATCCACGGTCCGCCGACGTGCATCGCCGCCTTGCCCGAGCTGAACAGTTCGTCGGCACTGATGCCATCGAGCCCGGTCGGAGAGATCTTGTTCGTCGCGACGGCCGATGACCAGTACTCGAGGGTGGCCACGTTCTCGGGCGAGTCGATGACCGCCTCGCCGCCGGCCACGACGTCTCCGCCGCCGCCGTAGAAGAGGCTCGGCCAGAGGCCGTTCGCCACGGTGGCGTGATCGGGAAGCGCGAGTCCGTACTGCTCGGGGGTGCCGTCGCCGTTCTGGTCGAAGGTGAGCTTCGTCGCGACGTCGACCCATTCGTCCCAGGTGGTCGGGAAGTCGGTGATTCCTGCCGCGTCGAACAGGGCCCGGTTGTAGAACACCGAGAGCGGCACGAACCCGGTCGGCACGCCGAACTGGCTGCCGTCGGCTGTCACCATGTCGACCGCCGCTGGAACGACCTCCGCGACGTTCTCGTCGTCGGCGTAGAGCTCGCCGAGGTCGACGAACGCGCCCTTGTCGGCGTAGACGGGCATACGCTCGGCGGGCATCGCCACGATCTCGGGGCCTTCCTCCGCTGAGAGTGCCGGAAGGAGCGTGTCGTCGATCACATCCCAGGTCTTCACCTCGGTCTCGACGACCACCGCGTCCTGCGAGGCGTTGAAGTCGTCGACGATCTGCTCGAGCACGTCGCCATCGGCTTCCGTGTACCCGTGCCAGAAGGTGATCGTGGTCGGACCCTCTGCTGCGGGTTGGGTAGGGGAGCATCCGGTCAGGGCAAGGGCCCCGGCCGACACTGCGGCAAGTACTGCCGTTGCCGTCTTCCTCATCGAAGTTGCCTTTCTGTGGTGACGTCGTCGTCATCCCGCTCGACGTCGTCGGAGTGGGGGCGCCCTGCCTCTGCCGGCGAGGGTAAACGTTGTAGCGTAAACGTTGTACCAGAATCTAAGCCCAACCGTGTGGGTTGTCAAGGGCTTGGTACAACGTTGTATTCTTGGCGTGGGTTGCACGAGATCGGAGGCCGCATGAGCACGACGCTGCACGACGTCGCACGCCACGCGGGCGTTTCCATCAAGACGGTCTCGAACGTGGTGAACGGGCTCGGCAGGGTCAGTGCGGCAACGCGCGAACGAGTGCTCGCCTCGGTGGCCCAGCTCGACTACCGACCCAACCTCTCGGCCCGCAGCTTGCGATCCGGTCGCACGGGCGTCATCGGCCTCGCGATTCCCGAGCTGTCACTCGCCTACTTCGCCCAGCTCGCCGACGCGGTCATCGAGGAGGCCGAGCAACGGGGCCTCGTCGTCCTCATCGAGCAGACTCGTGGCGGCGCACGCAACCGTGAACTCGAACTCCTGCGCGGCCCACAGCGGCAGCTCACCGACGGGCTCATCTTCAGCCCGTTCGGCATGATCGAGGAGGATACCGAGTTCCTCGACATCGGCTCGCCGCTTGTACTGCTCGGCGAGCGACTGCCCGGCGCGAGCGTCGACCGCGTCACCATGCGCAACGTCGAGGCCGGCGCCGCAGCA
Organism: Agromyces albus; assembly: GCF_004134825.1. Classification (GTDB taxonomy): domain Bacteria; phylum Actinomycetota; class Actinomycetes; order Actinomycetales; family Microbacteriaceae; genus Agromyces; species Agromyces albus. The sequence continues at coordinate 40,465 of NZ_SDPN01000009.1, read as the reverse complement.
ACCGCGAGCCTCTTGAAGCTCGGACGTGAGCGGGTTGCCGTCATCGGCGCGCACCTCGACGCACGCCTCGGTTCCGCCGTGCTTCGCTACGAAGGCTACGTGCAGGCGCTCCGGGAGCACGGCATCGAGCTGCGCGACGAGCTCGTCGTGGAGGTCGACCTCTGGCACCGCAGCAACGGCGCCAAGGCGATGCGGGAGCTCCTCGCGCGCGGCGAGCCCTTCGACGCGCTGTTCGCCATGAACGACGAGCTCGCCCTCGGCGCCTTGCGAGTGCTGCAGGAGGACGGCATCGACGTGCCGACCGACGTCGCGCTCATCGGATTCGACAACGTCGACGACGGACGCTTCTCGCGACCGAGCCTCTCGACCGTCGATCCGGGTCGCCCTGAGATCGCCAGGATGGCGATCGAGCTGCTGCTCGAGCGCATCGGCGGCGCCACCACCGACGACGTTGCACCGCGCGAACTTCAGTCGCCGTTCCGCATCATCGAACGCGAGTCGACCAGCGGTGCATGAGGTCGGTCGAGTCCGAGTGTTTCCGAGAACGTCGTCGAGTCGCTGAAGCAACGGATGCCGCGTGGCGGCTATGTGCACCCGCAGGACTGACGAATCACCAGGGTCGCCGGCTGCACGAAGCGCCGGGGGGCATCGACCGGCTCCGCATCGAGGACCTGCTCGACGGCGGTGGCGGCCAGCTCCTGCACCGGCTGTTGCACGACGGTGAGTTGGGGGTTGGTGAACTCGGATTCCTTCGTGCCGTCGAAGGCGACCACCGCGACGTCGCCCGGAACGGAGAGTCCCGACTCGTAGAGCGCGCGGTAGAGGCCTACGGCCTGCAGATCGGAGCTGACGAAGACGGCGCTCGGCCGGTTGGGACCGGCGAAGAGTCGAAGTCCGGCCCGGTAGCCTCCCTCGCGAGAGAACGCGTCGCGAGCGATCGGCCCGTCAGGCAGGCCTGCATCTCGAATGGCCTGGAGCCAGGCTGCCTCTCGGAGCTCGAGATCGGCGCCGCCGCTGCCACCGATGATGAGGCCGATCGTGGTGTGACCGTGCCCGATCAGGTGCTGCACACCCTCGTAGGCTCCTTGGAATGCGTCGACGGTGACGCTGTCGAACGGGGTTACCTCGCGGAGGGTGTTCAGCAGGATCGTGGGTATCCCGGTATCGGGAAGAGCGGCGGCATCCGGGCGCCCCAAGACGCTCGTGATGATGATGCCGTCGACTTGTCGAGCCGCCAGGTTGAGGAGGTGCTGCCGCTCGACGGTCGCATCGCCTTCACTGTTGGCGAGGATCAGATCGAAGCCGCGTTTGGCCGCTGCATCCCCCACGGCGAGCGCGAATTCCGCCCAGAGGGGGTTGTCGATCTCGGGAAAGATGAATCCGAGAAGCCGTGTGCTTCCGGTTCGGAGGGCTCGCGCGCTGACATTGGGACGGTAGCCGAGCACGCGGATCGCATTGCGGACGCGTTCTGCTGTGGCGGCGGCGACCGGTCGCGGCCCTTCGTTGACCACATAGCTGACGACAGCGGTGCTCACTCCGGCATAGCGGGCAACGTCGGAACGCGTGACTCGCTCGTGCGACGATGCACGGTTGGTCACGGCTTCACAGACCTCTCAGCTTGCTTTTCGGTCGAGTGTATTCGACGCGTCGGCCGAGGCGGGGGCATCCCCGAAATCGGGGATCTCGAGGCGAGCGCCGCCCTGGAGAGCGGACTGGTGGGCGATGATGCCGGGCAGCGTGTAACGGGCAGCCACCCACGCGTTCACGGGAGGAAGGGTTCGATCGACGACGGCGCGCACGAAGTCGTCGACGAGGAAGTGGTGGCTGCCTTCGTGTCCACTCGGAACGCCGTGGTAGACCTCGGGGAGTCGATCGACGTCGTGAACCTCGGCGTATCCCGACACGAACGCCTCCCGCAATTCGGGAGCGACGTTGGCAAGCGAGGGGTCGTCGAGTGACATCGTCGGCTTGGTCTCGATCTGGTCGCTGATGTCGAAGACCTCGTGCTTGTCCTGCCACACGCTGACCGTGGCGAGCTGCTCGAAGCTGGCCTCGGTGCCGAAGTAGCGGAACCGCGACTCCCTGATCTGCGAGGGGTAGCCCACGCGCCGCATCTCGTTGATGCGCATCACGCCGCCGTTGTCGAGCTCGAACAGGGCGCTGGCGTTCGAGAAGTCGTTGTCGAACTGGCTGATCTCCTTGTCGAAGACTCCGTCGTTGCGGTCGTCTCGGACTCCGATGCAGCTGACACTCACCGCATGGCCCGGGATCGCACCCAGCACCCCACCGACCGAGTGAGTGGGGTAGAGCATCGGCGGGTAGCTCGCCGTCTTCTTCCATTCGGCGCCGCCGCTGTATTGGTAGGCGGAGTAGAACCCGAGGTCCATATCGTGGACGTAGTCACCCTCGGCATAGAAGATGCGGCCGAATGCTCCCTCGGCGACCTTCTTCCGCGCGAAGACGGTGGCCGGGTTGTAGTGGCTGGTCTCGCCCATCATGTAGGTCAGACCGGTCTCGCGCACCGCGTCGATGATCGCCGAGATCTCCTCTTGGGAGATGGCCATCGGGACAGCCGAGTACACGTGCTTGCCGGCACGAAGCGCCTGGACGACGAGCGGCCCATGGGTCCAGCGCTGGGTGAACAGTGCGATCGCGTCGACGTCGGAGGCGAGAAGTGCTTCGAAGTCGGCCACGGTGCCGTCGAGCCCTTCGCGGTCCACCAGCTCCGTTGCCCTCTCGGGCAGCAGATCCGTTACCAAGACAGCGCTCACATCGGGGTGGATCTTGAACAGCGTGGCGAACTGGGCGGCGAACTGCCCAGCTCCCACCACTCCGATGGAGATCATGTGAAGCCTTTCGAGGAGCGCTGCTCATGGGTGCGTTGTGACGGCGGACTTGGACATTCTGACACTCTTGTCTACTCGTGACAACTACCCACTATCCCCGGTCTGGGTGGGCAGCACAGATCGTCTCCAATACGTACGCTACTCGCGTAGATGAACGCGTGCCCGTTGTGGCGGGTGGGTGCGACGGTGTCAGCCGATCGGGTAGCTCACGAACGCGAAGCGGTCGCCCTCTGGAGACCACGAGTTCACGTTCACCGTCCCTTGGCCGCCGAACAGCGTGACCAGCGTCTTCGCACCGGCCCAGTCGCCGTCTCGTACGAGCCTGAGCTCGACATCGAGGTCGGCGGGGTGCCCCTCGGTGCCCTCCGGGAACGCGATGTAGACGGCATGATCACCGGCCGGCGCGAGGTGAGGGAACCAGTTGACGCGTGCATCCGTCGTCAGTTGCTCGAGGGCCGTGCCGTCGCGACGGACGCGACCGATCTGGGCGTGCCCGTCGAAGAGCTCCGTGTTGAGGTAGATCCACTGCCCATCAGGGGAGTATTCGCTGCCGTCGGTGTGTGCGCGGGAATCAGTGATGGGCCGGATGCCGCTGCCGTCCCTGCCGGTGAGGTAGACGACGCCCGGACCCCACGAATCGCCTTCGGGGCGTTCGATTCCGATGAAGGCGAGCTCGACGCCATCGGGCGATATGCCGTGGAGGAAGTGCAGGAGGCGGGAATCAGAGGTCACGCGTTCTGCGCGTCCGCCATGGATCGGGGCTCGGTAGATGTGGCCATCCATCGCCGAGAGGAAGATGTGTTCGCCGTCGGTGTCGAGCACGTGGTCGTTGTTGATCGGGGGCAGCGCTTCGATCGATACCGGTTCCAGGCGGCGGCTCGCCAGCGTGTACGTCCAGAGTGCGCCGTCGCCGTTCAGCACGAGTCGCGTGCCGTCGAGGGTCCAGTTGGGAGCTTCGAGCAGCACCCCATCGGTATCGATGACGGTCTCGACGCTGCCGTCCACTCGGGCGATCTGCACCAGGCACCGCTGCTTCGGTGCGAGCGTGCGCGGGAATCCCGGCACATCCAGGATCTCGGGGTCAGTCATGTCGTTCTGCTCCAATCACGCCACGCGCGAGCTGCGCACGGTACTCGTCGATCTGGATGTTCACGGTCACGGGGTGTCGAGTTCGCGGATTCGGATGTTCCGCCATCGGCACGCAGCACCAGGCGCCCAGCGGGAATCACCGAAGACCGCATCGTTGTCGTGCACTTCGAGCGCAATCCGGCCGCGCTCGCCGAGCAGCTTCCACACCGTATCCGGGTCGTAGTTCGGGTACTCGAATGTCGCCGCGTCCGCCTCGGCGACGAACACGTCGTTGACCCAGGTCGTCACGAGGGGTCGGGCACCGACGCATCGGATGCGCAAGTGGTTCCAGTCGTCCCATCGCCATGCCGCCAGGAACTCCTCGGCTGAACCGGCGCGATGGAGCATCGCCCGCTTCTCGGGCAACAGTTCCTCGAGGGTCGTCGCCGGGTCCTCCTCGATCAGTCCCACGGGCGTGCCGTCGATATCGCGGTCCACGTCGATCACGAACGGCACGCCGTGGAAGCTGCCGATGCCGTTGCCGAAGAAGCCGCCGATCGAACCGGACTTGCGGTGGTCGACGAGCACTTGCAGGCCCTCCCAGCTCTCGGGGAGGCGGCGGATCATCACCCCGGTGTCGGCGGGCCAGTCGGCGCGGAACTCCAACTCGAGCTCGAAGTCGCCGAAGTCCTCTTCAGAGACGAGGTAGCCGCCCCAGCCGGGATTCTCCGCATCCTGCCGCCCGACGATGGCGCCGCCCTCGACGGTCCACACCGCGGGGTACTCGACGGCGCGGTCGTTGTAGTCGTCCGGGATCGCATCGATGACGTCCACCACGCGGGGTCCGCCCGGCCAGACTGTGCCGTAGGTGCGCGGGGTCGCACACCAGCCGTCGAGCGTCTCCCCGTCGAACAGGGACTTCCATTCTTCGCCCATTCCGTGCAGTCCTCTCCGATGACAGCTCCTCGACGTCGAGACGCTATCGAGATGCGCGCAATGGCTTCAAGGGCGGAATTCGGTCGCGGCGCGCCGGAAATACACACTCTTGCCAGCGAGCCGAGTTCGTGGGAGCATCATTTAGCTCGTGCTAATAGGTGCAATATAGGTCGTGCTAATTGCCTGAACAATGGAGTTCCGATGCTGCCGCACCTTCATTTGGAGGTTCCCCCGCTGTCGGCGCGCGTGAGTGCCGCGATGATCGCCTCCACCCTCGCCCGGCTGATCGCGAGCGGCACAGCCGCAACCAAGGCCGACCTCGTCCGCACCACCGGGCTGGCACGGACCACCGTAGACACGGGGCTCCGCGCACTCTTCGAGCTCGGGGCCATCCGGATGCAGGGCTTCCGCGCGGCCGTCGGTCGTGGGCGACCAGCCGAGGTGATCGAGATCGAGCCGAGCTTCGGAGCGACGATCGTGCTGGACTTCGGCGGGCACAGTGTTCGCCTCTCGATCGCCGACCTCGGCCAGAACGTCCTCGCACACGACGAACTTCCGGTGCTGCTCGCCGCAGGTCCGGAATCCGTGCTCTCGTCTGTGCTTGCTCGCGCACACGAGCTGGTGAATGCTGCCGGCCTGGCAGAGCGGCACCGAGTGACCGTCGTCGGGGTTCCCGGTCCGGTGAATGCCAGGGAGGGCAGCGTTGTGCGACCGCCCATCATGCCGGGGTGGGACGGCTTCCCGATCGTGGAGCGGGTGCGCGAATCGCTCGGCGGCCGAGTCCTCCTCGTCAATGACGTCAATCTTCGGGCACTCGGCGAAGCCCGCGCGATCGATTCCGCCGGATCGCTGATCTACCTCAAGGTCGGCACGGGCATCGGCGCGGGCATCGTCGACGCCGACGGCCGACTCGTCGACGGCGCCGACGGCGCTGCGGGTGACGTCGGGCACGTTCGCTCGCCCGGTTCCACGACCCGTTGCGGCTGCGGCGCCGACGGATGCCTCGAGGCCACCGCCTCGGTCACGGCGCTCGCCACACGCGCCGCATCGCTCGTCGGCGATGGTGCCGACGCAGCGGACCGCTTCCTCACCCTCCTGCACGAGCGCGACCCGCAGTGCGTCGAACTGGTCGTCGACGGCGCCGCCGCGATCGGCGAGGTCGTCTCGATGCTCGTGCACGTCGTGAATCCGTCGCGCATCGTCATCGGCGGGTCACTCGATGCTGCGAGCGATGACCTGCTGGCGGGCATCCGTCGCGTCGTCTACGGTCGCGCACTGCCCCTCGCAACCCGCAATCTCACCATCGCGCACGCCACCCTCGGTGGTGAGGCGGGCATGGCGGGTGGAATCGTGCTCGGCGTCGAGAGCGCGTTCGACGCCGACCGGCTGGAGGAACTCCTCGAACGCCGGGCCCGCGCGCTGCGGGCCGCCGCTCTGCACCGCGGACGGGAGTTCAGCGGCATCCGCGAGCTCCCTGCCCCGCAACGACTGGGCCTCGTCGCGAGCCGGTAGAGCGGATCCGACCATGTCAGTCGACGCGAGCCGGCCCAGTCGAGTCTCGCACGACGAGCGTAGCGGGAGTGAGAATCAGAGCGCGCGGCCGATCGCGATCGGCGAGGCGCTGCAACACGGCATCGAGCGAAGCCTCAGCTGTGGCGTCCACGTCCTGCCGCACCGACGTGAACCGGTGGTACGAGAGCGCCGCCACGTAACTGTCATCCCACCCGACGATCGAGACGTCCTCAGGTACCCGCACACCGGCTCGGGTGAAGACGGCAAGCAGTCCGGCCGCAGCCTGGTCGCTGCAGCAGATCACCGCGGTCGGCAGGACCGAGCGATCGAGCAGCTCGCGAGCCGCGTTCGCTCCATCCTCTTCGCCCCACCCCGCGCCGAGCACGTCGATCTCATCGTGCAGGCCCACGAGGTCCATGCCGAGCCGGTAGCCACGAGCACGCTCCTGACCCGCAGGCTCCTCTGTGCCGCGAACGTGGGCGATGCGGCGATGCCCGAAGCCGACCAGGTGTTCGATCGCAAGCCGCATCCCGGTGACATTGTCGATGTGGACATTGTCGTGCGGGGCGGGCACCGGTCCACCCAACCACACGGTCGGGATGATCTTGCCGATGCTCTCGAAGGAAGCCGTCCAGTCATCCGGAACGAAGCCCACGAGCGCTTCCACCCGCTGCTCGACCAACTCGTCGAGGACCTTGCCGGGCGTGCGCTCGGAAGTCATCGGCCCCAGAACCACGCCGAACTCCCGGCCCGCCGCACGAGCGAACAGTTGCTCGACGACCTGCGACTCGAAGGGGTTGCGCATCGAGTAGAGGGCACCGATGAGCCGGGTGCGCTTCTGCCGCAGCAGTCTCGCCGATGCATTCGCCCGGTACCCGAGCTCGGCCGCGGCGGCAAGGATCCGCTCCCGCGTCTCGGCGCTCGGGCCAGGGACGTCGCGCATGACCAACGACACGAGCTGGCGAGAGACACCCACGTGCTCCGCGACGTCGCGCATCGTAGGGTGCCTGACACTCTCCTGCGCATCCACGTCGCAAGTCTGTCACGGCCGGAACGCCCCGCATCGGCACGAATTGCGCCGGATGCGGGCGGAAGTGGGGCGTTGAAGGCGCATGCTCGACGTTCATACTCTCGACCCAGCCGCGACACCAATGTCGCGGGGAAGGCGGGCGGAATGCACACATCGATCCAGCTCTGGAGCCTCCGCGACGACATCGCTCGCGACGGATTCGGACCGGTCATCGCGAGGATCGCCGACGCCGGCTATCCGAGCGTGGAGGCGTTCGGCCTCGTGCACACCGTCGACGCCGTCGCCGACGCACTGGTCGGCACCGGCCTCACCGTGCCGACCGTGCACGCCGAGCTCGACACCGAAGACCTCGGCGTCGTCGCGGATGCAGCACTCCGCCTCGGCGCCCAGACGGTGATCCAACACATGTTCCCGGCGCACCGGTGGGCCGACGACTCCGCGCTCGACGCAACCGCCGCGATCCTGCAGCGGGCAGCCCGACAACTCGAGCCCTTGGGACTGCGAGTCGCCGTTCACCACCATGATGACGAGCTGCGCACCCGGATCGGCGATCAACCTGCCGTGCACGCACTGCTCCAGCGCCTCGATCCGTCGATCGGGGTCCAGGTCGACATCAATTGGGCGGCCGTCGCCGGTGCCGATCCGATCGCCCTGGTTCGAGACCTCGGCGACCGTGTGCCCGCCGTGCACATCAAGGACGGACCGCGCCGCGGGCTCAACACCGAGCAGACGGCGCTCGGCCGCGGTGAGCTCGACGTCGAAGGGTTCCTCGCCGCCGCCCCTGCGGATGCTGTGGCGGTGCTCTCGCTCGACATGTATCAGGGCGACGCCATGGAGGCCGTCGTTGCCAGCCGAACCTGGCTCGAATCGAAGGGACTTGATCGATGAGCAACCAGCGCATCCGGATCGGCGTGATCGGCGCCGGCGACGTGACCCGCCTGTACCTCCCGGATCTCGGCGGGCACGAGGACCTCGAGGTGGTCGCGGTCGGCGACCGGAACCCGGACCGCGCCGAGGAGTGCGCCGATCGCTATGGCATCCTGCGGCACGGCGACGTCGCCTCGGTGCTGGAGGCTCGGGATGTCGACCTCGTGCTGAACCTCACCTCGCCCGCTTCGCACCTGGCCATCACCCGCGCCGCCCTCGAACACGGCAAGCACGTGTTCAGCGAGAAGCCACTCGGCACCGACCTCGACGAAGCGCGTGCCGTGCTCGCGGTCGCCGAGCGCGCCGGACTCGTCATCGGCTGCGCTCCGGACGCGCATCTCTGGAACGGGTTCCAGGACGCGCTGCGTCTCTTGCGTGATGGCGCCGTAGGCGAGGCGGTCTTCGCGCGATGCCAAGCGGTGCTCGCCGGACCCGAGTCGTGGCATCCGCGCCCGCAGTTCCTCTACGCGCACGGCGGCGGCCCGCTGCTGGACATCGGTCCGTACTACCTCACCGCGATGATCGTGGCCCTCGGGCCCGTGAGCCGTGTGCGGGCGGTCGGCACCGCCAAGTCGCCCACGCGGACGATCGGCAGCGGCCCTCTCGCCGGCACCGAGTTCCCGGTCGAAGTGCCCTCGCTCACCACCGCCATCCTCGAGTTCGCCTCGGGCATCGCGGGTACCGTACTGCTCACTTTCGACTCCGCCTCCCATCGCGGCGGCGGCCTCGAGATCCTCGGGACCCGGGGCACCCTGAGAACTCCCGACCCCAACCTCCACGAAGGGCCCTCAGCGGTCATGGCCGCAGGGAGCACCGAGTGGAGGGATGTGCCACTGGGGAGTTCGGGTGCCGGACGCCCAGGCGGGCTCGTCAATCTCGCCCGACACCTCCGCGGGCTCGAGCCGCTGCGCGTCGGCAGTGACCTCGCGTTCCACGTGCTCGAGACGATGCTCGCCATCGACCAGGCCGCGAGCAGGGGTCGGTCGGTCGAGGTCCACAGCCGCTGCCACTCGCCGGAGCCGCTGCCGGCCGGCTGGGACGCCGGTCTGCTGGCAACGGCGGTTCCGTCGGAACGCTGATCGTGCCACCTGTCCCACCCGCACCACCACTGCATGCCCCCAAAGGAGAGATCATGAAGCAGCACCGCAGGGCCATCGCCCTCCTCGCAACCGCGGCACTCGGCGTCACCGCCCTCACGTCGTGCACCGCCGCGCCGTCGGACGACGAGGACGTCACCATCACCTGGTGGGCGACGAACCTCGCATCCTCGATCCAGCGCGACGAGGAGATCCTCACCCCGATCCTCGAGCGGTTCACCGAGGAGACCGGTATCAAGGTCGAGTTCGAGGTCAACACCTGGGCCGACTACTACAACAAGGTCCTCGGCGCCGTCTCGAGCGGCGAGGGGCCCGATGTCATGAGCGTCGGCACCACGTGGACCCAGACGCTCGCCGACACTGGCGCCTTCCTGCAGCTCGACGGCACCCGCATGGACGCGATCGGCGGCGCGGACAAGTTCGTGCCCGCCTCGATCGCGGCAGCCGGTGGCGACGCCGAGGGCGGTCCGTCCTTCCTCCCCATGGTCAACGGCGTCACCAACCTCTGGTACAACCCGGCGATGTTCGCCGAGGCGGGTCTCACCGAGCCGCCCGCCGACTTGGACTCCTTCGTAGAGGTCGCCAAGCAGCTCACCATCGACACCGATGGCGACGGCAGCATCGACCAATGGGGACTCGGCTACCCCGCGGGCTCCGCACAGGAGCTCTCCCACACGATCTTCGCCTTCGGGCGGCAGTACGGCGGAGAGATGTTCGACAAGGACGGCGAGCCCACACTCGACGCTGACGGCATCGTCGAGGCCGCAAAGTCCCTGACCGACCTCATGGCGGCTGAGGGCATCGTGTCGACCGCCGATGTGGAATCCACCCAGTCGCAGGATATGTACCAGGAGTTCATCGACGGTCGCGTTGCGATGATCTGGGGCGCCAACCCCGTGCCCGCCTTCCGTGACGCCGGCTTCGAGGACTACGCCCCCGGTTACATCCCGGTCATCGAGCCGCTGATCGGCGACCCGATCCAGACGCATATCGCAGGCGTCAACATCGGGGTCTTCGCCGAGACGAAGCACGAAGAGGCTGCACTGGAGCTCATGCGCTACCTCACCGATGTCGAGACCCAGGCCGACTTCTGGAACGAGCTCGAGCTGCTGCCGACCAACGCGGAGGCCTACGACTCCGGCGCAGTGGAGAAGACCGAGGCATTCGAGATCTACTCCGACATCCTGGCGAACCACGCCGACACGTTCCCGCTGAACTCGAAGACCGGGCAGGCCGAGACGCTCATCGGCGACGCCATGAAGCAGCTGTTCGCGCGGGCCGCTCTCGAAGGCCCCCTGAGCGAGGCCGCGATCCGTGAGGTCCTCGAACAGGCGAACACGCAGCTCATCGCCGCGGGTTGAGCAACCTGGCCGGGGCGTGCGGAGACCGCCTGCACGCCCCGACCATCATCATCCCCATCCATCGCAACCCTGGAGGAATCGTGTCAACCCTCATCCAAGAGGCGCGCCCGTCCACCCCGGCTGGGCCGCCCGCCAAGGGGAACCAGCCAACACGCCGCCGCCGGCGGCGGAACGTCCTGCCCTACGTCCTCGTGCTTCCCGCGCTCATCGCTGAGCTGTTCATCCACATCATCCCCATGGGGCTCGGCATCTGGATCGCGTTCCTCTCGCTGAACCAGCTGTCGATCCGGAATTGGATCAATGCCGACTTCATCGGCTTCACCAACTTCCTGAACGGCCTCAACCCGACCACGGCGATCGGCTCCCAGTTCTTCGGCACACTGGGCCGTACCGCCGTGTACACCGTGCTCGTGCTCGGGTTCTCGTGGGCTCTCGGCACCGCAGCCGCGTACTTCCTCAACGCACGCTTTCGCGGGCGAGCAGTGCTTCGCACGTTGTACCTGCTGCCTTACGCGCTCCCGGTCTTCGTCAGCGCCATCGCCTTCGCCTTCATGTTCAACCAGCGTGACGGCATCATCAACAAGATCCTCGTCGACGACCTGCATCTCTTCGCCGACCGCCCGTTCTGGCTCATCGGCTCGAACGCCTTCGTCGTGCTCGTGATCGCCTCGATCTGGACCACGTGGCCGTTCGCCTTCTTGCTGCAGCTCGCTGCGCTCCAGACTGTGCCGGAGGACGTCTACGAGGCCGCCTCCCTCGACGGAGCGGGCAGGATCCGGCAGTTCTTCGACGTGACCCTGCCGATGATCCGCGCATCGAATGTCGTGATGTTGCTGCTCATGTTCCTCGCCACCTTCAACCAGTTCACGGTGCCCTTCGTGCTGTTCGGACCGAGCGCACCCAGCGAGAGCCTGCTCATCTCACCGCTGATCTACCAGTTCTCATTCGGAACCTGGAACTTCGGGCTCGGAGGCGCGGTCAGCACCATGCTTCTCGTGCTGTTGTTCGTGGTCTCGTTGATCTACATCCGACTCGTCATGCCGAAGGAGAGGATCCGCCGTGCGTGAGACGCTGTCGTTCAAAGCCGTCCGGGCGGTGGTGCTCACCGTCATCACGGGCATCGTGCTGCTGCCGCTCTATGTGGTCCTGGTGAGTTCGTTCAAGCCGCTCCGCGACGTCTCCGGTCCCTTCACCTGGTTGCCCGAGACGTTCACGATCGAGCCGTACATCCAGATGTGGTCGACGATCCCACTGGCCAAGTACCTCTTCAACAGCCTCATCGTCACCACCCTGTCGACAGCGCTCGCGCTCGTCATCGCTGTCCTCGCCGCGTTCGCGCTCGCTCGGCTCCGCTGGCGCGGGCAGCGCTCGTTCAGCCTGCTGGTGCTGTCGACGCAGATGTTCCCCGGCATCCTGTTCCTGCTGCCGCTGTATCTGATCTTCACGCAGATCCAGCGGACGATCGGCATCCAGCTCAACGGCAACTACGCCGGGCTGATCATCACGTACATGACATTCTCGGTGCCGTTCGCCACCTGGATGCTCATGGGATTCTTCGCCTCGATCCCCGACGAGCTCGAGGAGGCAGCCATGATCGACGGCACAACGCGACTCGGCGCTTTCCTCCGCGTCGTGCTGCCGGTCGTCCGCCCGGGCATCGTCGCGGTCGGCGTGTTCACGTTCCTCAACGGCTGGGGCGAGGTGCTGTTCGCCTCGGTGCTCACCACGAGCGACACGAGAACACTGGCAGTCGGCCTCCAGGCATTCTCCTCGCAGGTCGATGTGCGCTGGAACGAGATGATGGCCGCCTCGATCGTCATCTCCCTGCCGGTACTCATCGCCTTCCTACTGGTGCAACGCCACTTGGTGCAGGGACTCGCGGCGGGAGCGGTCAAGTGAGCACCGCTGCTGTGGCCGAGCGCAACGCCGCCATCGTCGAGCGCTTCTACGAGAGCGAACGTCGCCGCGACCTCGAGACATGGGCGTCACTCTGGCATCCAGCCGGCCGGCAGACGTTCCCGTTCTCGAAGGAATCGGAGGTGCGTGGCATCAACGACCTGCGCCGGGTCACCGCCCGCAAGTTCGAGGTGCGCCCGCCCTACGAGATCCATACCCGCGTCGAAGCGTTCGCCGATCCGCATCGTGTGCTCGCGCGTCTCCGACTCGTGATGACGGTGCCCGCGGGCGCAGAGGTCAACATCTGGTGCGTCTTCCATTTCGACGATGACGGCCGGGTGCTGGAAGTCGAGGAGATGCTGGACACGGCCTCGGCGCCACCAGTACCGCAATAGACGGATGCTCCGCCCTTGCGGCGACCCTTCATTCGGCTCTCGTGCGCGGTCACGCTCGTGCTCTGCCTGCGTCAGCGGCGTGTCGTCACAACATCACGGAGCTGAGCAACAGGCTCGTCTCGCTGTTCTGCACGCCGTGGATCGACCGGATCGCGCCCAGGACCCGGTCGAAATTCCCGAGACTGTCGGTCTGGATCTCCGCCACGAGATCCCAGCTGCCGTTCGTCGTGTGCAGCGAACGAATCTCGGGGATGCCCCGAAGGTGCCGGATGACGTCGGTCGTGGTGCGGCCCTCGACCTCGATGAGTGCGATCGCCCGCACCGAGTCGAGGTCGTCCTGCTCACGGATCACCGCGGAGAACCCCACGATGACACCAGAGGAGATGAGCCGATCGATCCGGCTGTTGACGGTTGCTCTCGTCACGTCGAGTTTGCGGGCGAGACTGGCGACCGGCTCCCGGGCATCGGCACGTAAGGCCGCCAGGAGACGCCGGTCAAGATCATCGAGCGGGATAGCCATGATCAGACTGTATAGCGGCTCGTTTACTTCTGCTCATCTGACTGGACGAAATGACGCACTCAGCGCATTGCCGCTGCATATCGCGCACTCGTACCGTGAGAGCAGCGAGCAGAGGAGGCACGTCGGTGAGCGTTCAGGCGCCGAGCGCGGTCGTGCTCATCCGCCCGCACCGGTTCAGGCCGAACCCCGAGACGGCCGTCGACAACGCCTTCCAGTCGCTCGACCCCGGCCGCAGCGATGAGGAGATCGCCCTCGCCGCCTATGACGAGGTGACGGCCGTGGCTGCGGCGCTCGAGACCGCCGGCGTCGGCGTGCACCTCTTCGAGGACCCTGACGGCAGTCGCCCCGACAGCGTGTTCCCGAACAACTGGTTCTCGACGCATCCCGACGGTCGCGTCGCGACGTATCCGATGTTCACCCCGAATCGCCGAGCCGAGCGACGGTGGGACGTCATCGAGTTCCTCGAGCACGAGTACGTCGTCAGCGAGGTGGTGGACTACTCCAGGCTCGAGCGTGATGGCATCTTCCTCGAGGGCACCGGCGCCATGGTGCTCGACCACGTCAACAGAGTCGCCTACGTGGCGCGGTCTCACCGGGCCGACCCGGTCGCGTTCGAGCGGTTCTGCGCAGACTTCGCGTACGAGCCGATGCTGTTCGACGCGGTCGACGAGCACGGCGTGCCGATCTATCACACGAACGTGATGATGGCCGTCGCGACCGACTTCGCCCTCGTCGGACTCGACCTGATCACTCCGGCAGAGCGCCGGGAGGAGGTTGCGACGCGCCTTGCCGACTCGGGCCGGGAGGTCGTCGTGCTCAGCGCGGGCCAAGTGCACGAGTTCGCCGGCAATGCGATAGAGCTTCGCGGGTCGCGCGGGCGGATCCTCGCGATGTCCCGCCGAGCGGAGTCGAGCTTCACCACCGCACAGCGCGAGGTCATCGAGCGGAGCTGCCGCATCCTCGCCGTCGACGTCGAGACGATCGAGCTCGCCGGCGGTTCCGTCCGCTGCATGATCGCCGGCGTCCACCTCGATCGGCGGCCGAGATCGCTGCGCCGCATGGATGAGGACTCTCCGCGGGGTTGGTGAGGTCGTCGGGCATCGAGGATCGCACACGAGAACGGACCCGCGCCGATCGGCGAGGGTCCGTTCTCAAACGCGTCAGGTGCGGGTCAGTGGCCCTGCACTCCAGCGCCGACGTCGACGCCGGCGTCGCCCTCGAGGTCGACGGCTCCGCCGACTCCCTCGACGGTCTCGAGGCCGGTCTGGCCCAGCTCTTCGACCTTCTCGACGCCGGTCTGGCTCAGCTCCTCGGCAGCGTCGAGCGCAGCCTGGCGCTGCTCCTCAACCGTGCCGAGTCCGCTCTGAACGGCGTCTTCAGCGGCCTTCAGCGCGGCTTCCTCGTCGAGCTCGGCCTGCACCTCGGCGTCGAGCTTGACCTCTTGCGAGGTCTTGACGTCGACCTTCGTGTCGACACCCGAGTCGGTCACGACCTCGGCCGGAACCTGCCCGGTGACCTCGTTGAAGACCTCCTGGGCGGCGGTGGGCAGCACGCCGGTCGCGCCGGCCACGCCGGTGCCGGTGATGCCCACTACTGCCGCGGCGCTCGCGCCGATTGCGATCTTCGCTGCCAGGCCGAGGCCGACAAATGCGCTCAAAGACACTCTTCTTCTCCTTGTTCCCGGCATCGACGCCACCGGCGCCAGCACCGAAGTCGATGTGGTCATTCCGTCTGCAGAAGTCGAGATCCTCTCCGCCCTCTCGAGGTCGAGGCGAAGCGCCAACTCAGCCGATGGCTGAGGGGCCGCTCCGAAAGAGGCCTGCCGGAACATCGAAACGGCGTCTGCCACAGCGGCGAGGTCTTGGCGTGCCTCGGGGGTCTCCCCGCGCAGCACGGCCGAAGCCTCTTCGTCTGTGATCCGGTGGTCTCTCATCTCACTCCCTGCTATCGCCGGATGCCGCTGTAGGGGTACGCCCTGCGGAAAACTTTTTTCGAAGTGTTTGAAGCGCGCGTCGCTGCAGAGCCTTCACGGCGCCGGGACGCTTGCCGAGGATCTCGGCAACCTGCTCGACGGTGAGGTCGGCGACGATGCGCAGCACCATGACGTTGCGCTGGTCGGGCGGGAGCCCGTCGAGCACCGCGCGCGCCGAGGCATCCGTGAGATTCTCGATCGCCTCGTGCTCTGCACTGGGGCTTCGACGCGCGTCGAGCTCGTCGCTCCACTCGACGTCGTGGCCGCGCTTCGACCGCTTGCGCAGTTCGTCGACGAGCCGCCGATACGCGATCGTGAACACGAACGTGCGGAACTCCGCCTCGCCTCCGCGGAAGCGGTCGAGCTGGTCGAAGACGGCGAGGAAGACCTCGCTCGTCAGGTCCTCGGGCTCGTACGACCCGCGAGCCCTGAGGAAGGCGGTGACCGCTGGGGCATGGTCGACCCACAGATTCGTGCACGCCCACGATGCACCCGACTGGGCCGCAAGGAGCACCGCGGGGAAGGCGTCGGCATTGATGCCTTTGCCGGGGACCGAACGGGACGAGGGCATGCGGCGGAGGTTTGAGCGGGGGAGGGCGCCCTCAATTTCAGCCATGACCAGAGAGCATAGGACAGCGAGCCTCCACGCGATCCGATCATCCACAAGGATCGCGGCCTCGCCAAGACCTATGCCGACGACGGAATATGGCTGCCGAAGCGGGTACGCCGTCCGCAAGGTCACAACCGGTCGCAACATCAGCAACGCCTGCACGAGGGCGACGATCGCGCTGGCCGACCAGGCCTGCGGCGAGCAGGCGTACGGATAGATGCACGGGTATGGATGGTCATCCCCTCACGGCCACCGTGCTGCAAGCGGAGGGATTCCGCTGAGTTCGGGCGGGTCGCCCACCGGCTCAGGCGCGCTGCTGGATCTCCTCGAGGTCGAAGTACACGGGGATGCCGCGCCGACGGGCGATCGCGACATCCGTGTCGGCGCCGTTCGACTCCCCCGGCAGCCGCAGCACGGCGTCGCAGTGCTCGAGCAACCGCGCGGCCGTCTCGTACATGACGTCGCCGCCGCCGTCGGCCTGTGCGATCTTCTCGACGCCGCGGAGCACGGGCAGCGCGACCCACTCGCCGATCATCGGCACGTGCCCTCGGCGGAAGATCGGCCAGGCGGCGTCCTCGAGTCGTGCCAGGTTGCGGGCGATGGCATCGGGATCGCCGTTCGTTCCCGAACGATAGGGGCCAGCGATGAGGATGAGCAGTGGAGTTTCCATGTCGGGTAGCGTAGCGTTAACCGTGCACAACCGTGCAACATCGAGAAGGAGTACGGATGCTGAGTGCCCAACGTCGCGACCACCTGCTCGCAATCCTCGCGGCCGATGGGCGCGTCGTCGCGAAAGACGTGGCCACCGACCTCGGCATCTCGGAAGACAGCATCCGACGCGACCTGCGCGCCCTCGCCGAAGCCGGGCTGTGCCAGCGCGTGTACGGCGGGGCGCTCCCGGTCTCGGCGGCGATCAGGCCGTACGGCGATCGGCTCTCGCTCGCCACCGAGAGCAAGGAGCGGGTCGCGCGCGCGGCGCTGGCGCTCATCCGTCCGGGCACGAGCGCGATCCTCGATGCCGGCACGACGACCCTCGCGATGGCGAGACTGCTGCCCGCCGACCTCGAGGCCACCATCATCACGCCGAGCCCCACCGTGGCGATCGCGCTGGCGGAGCATCCGCTCGTCGAGATCGTGCTCATCGGCGGCCGGCTCTCGCGGCACTCGATGGTGACGAGCGGGTCGCTCGCGGCCGAGGCGATCCGGCGAGTCAGGGCCGATGTCTGCTTCCTGGGCGTGACCGGCGTGCATCCCGACGCCGGGCTGACCACCGGCGACCTCGACGATGCCGCCACGAAGCGCGCCCTCGCCGCCCAGGCATCCGAGTCCTACATTCTCGCGAGCGCCGAGAAGCTCGGGGTCGCGTCGGCGTTCCCGGTGCTCGAGTTCGAGGAGACCGCGGGCATCGTCGTCGATCCCGCTGCCGAGCTCGATCCACGACTCGCTGACGGACTCCGTGATCGTGGAGCCAAGCTGATCTGAACGAGTGGGTCGGCGGGCCGGTCAGCGGTCGACGCTCACAAGGCGGCGCTCACCAGTCGCCAGTCAGGCGAAGTTGCCCTCGCGAATGCCATAGCGCAGGAAGACGAACCCGTTGTCGAATGGTCGCTCCTCGATGCGATCGAGGCGCACGTGCACTCCGTCGGGCAGGAATCGGGTGCCTCCACCGACGAAGACCGGGCTCAGGAACATGCGGAACTCGTCGACGAGTCCGGCCCGGATCGCGTGCGCCGCGAGGTTCGGGCCCGAGATCGTGAGATCACGCTCGGAGACGGCCTTCATCCGCTGCAGCGCCTCGGCGTCGAACTGCCGCTCGAGACGCGTGCGGGGCGTGGTCACCTGATCGAGCGTCGACGAGTACACGATCTTGT
This sequence comes from Agromyces albus, assembly GCF_004134825.1. Classification (GTDB taxonomy): domain Bacteria; phylum Actinomycetota; class Actinomycetes; order Actinomycetales; family Microbacteriaceae; genus Agromyces; species Agromyces albus. The sequence goes on along the minus strand of NZ_SDPN01000009.1, from coordinate 22,424 downwards.
CGGCGGCTTTCCACAGCGCCGTGTACTCGCGCTCGACCTCGGCCTGCTCGGGCGCTTCGTCGGCGGTCTCCCAGTAGCGCATCACCTCGTACATGCGGCGTCCGTACAGGTAGGTGCCGACCGGCCGCTCGAGCTCGTTGATGAACGTGTGCACCTCCTCGTCGGGTGCAGCCCAGCTGAAGTCCCCTTGATCGTCGGCGATGTACCCGTCGAGCGACATGATGCCGCTGCAGATGAGCTTGCCCATGACTCGCCTCCTTCATTGCGGTGCGGATCAGCCTTCGGCTGGCACCGCTTCCGGCGCGCGCGGGCACTTCGCGAGCGCGCGCATGTTCTCGGTCGCCTGCTCGATCGACCACGGCAGCTCGACAAGGGGGCGCTCGCGGTCGGCCTGCGCCTCGGCCTTCGACGCGATCGATGCCAGGGCGAACGCGACCTCGCGCACGAAGTCGGCCCCTGACGAGGAGTTGTTGAGCGCGACCACGACCGTGAGGCCGGTCTCGGGATCGGTGAACGCCGCCGTCAATGCGCCGGCGGTCTCGCCGGCGGTGCCGCGCAACGAGCCGTACTGGCCGCCGCCGAGGCCCCATGCCTGCCACGCGGGCGACTCGGCGCCCATCGGGGTCGGGCTCCATTGCCGGCGGACGGTGTCCTCGTCGAGGAGGACCCCCGTCGCGAACGCCTCGCTGAGCTTTCGCATGTCTTCGAGGTTCGAGACGGCGCCGGCCGCGACGCCGCCCATCGAGCTCGATTGCGACGAATCGTCGAGGAGCACGGCGCAGTCGACGTTGCCGTCGGGCAGGATCGCCGCCGAGTACGAGCCGAGCAGGTCGCCGTGCTCGGTGTCGTTCGGCGCGGGGATGCCGGTGCTCTCGAGTTCGAGCGGGTCGAAGACGTACTGCTCCGCGAGGTCGGCCCACGAGCGGTTGGTCGCTCGTTCGAGCGCCATGCCGAGCAACACGATGCCGGAGCGCGAGTGCGCCCACTGCTCGCCCGGCTCGCCGACGCGACTCATCGCGAGCGCGTTCGACACGAGCTCGTTCGCCGGCCACACGCGTTCGGGGTTCGACACGAAATGGCTGCGGAGCAAGGGGTAGTAGTCGGCGAGCCCCGACGTGTGCCGGCAGAGCTGCTCGAGGGTGATGCCGTCGAGGTCGGGTATCCACCTGACGTAGTCGCTCACCTCATCGTCGAGTGCCACCTCGCCGATGTCGACGAGCCGCAGCAGGATGGTGCAGGTGATCTCCGTCGTGAGCGTGCCGATGCGGAACCGGGTGTCGGATGTCGCAGCAGGCGCGTCGTCGGTGAAATCGACGGTACCCGACGCACTCGACCATTCGCCCGCCCAGGGTGCCCAGACCCCCGCGATTGCGCCGCTCGACCCGCTGAGGGCGACGGCCTCGTCGAGCACCGCCGCAAGCGTGCCGGTCACCTCGTCGCTGAGCGCCGCATCGACCTGGTCGAACCGCGCCTCGGGGTCTCCGGTTCCTCCGGTGCACCCGGAGACCGCGAGCGTCGCTGCAAAGACGGCGACGAAAGCGCTCCATCGCCGCCGTTTCCCCAGGCGGTCAGCCACCTAGCCCCCTAGCTGCGTGTCCGATTCGATTCTAGCTCGCGAAGGGAGATTCGAACCGTCGCGCACGCGTGCGGATCGTCGGAATCCAGACCGGCGCCGGCGAGCGCCGCCGGGCGCGCTGACTCGCCGTCTGCTGCTCTCAGCCGCCTCGCTTCGATTGCGACGTCATGGACACGGCGGCCCGAAGAGCGCGCCCAGGAGTGAGTCCGGCTCGTCGCACTCCTCGGCCGGATCGGGGCGCTCGGAGTCTCGGCTGGGCTCGGGGAGGGTGCGGTGTCAGGCTGCGGCGGCTCGGCGGCTCCTGGGTCGGCCGGCGGCGCGACGGGCGCCTCGGTCACCGGAGCCGCCGGCGCTTCGGGCCGCGGTGTCGGACTGGGCGGGCCCGTCGGACTGGTCGGACTCGTCGGACCGGGCGATGGCCGCGGCCCCGGACTCGCGACGACCGGCGCAGAATCGCTCGGCGTCGTCGGGTCGATCGGCGTCGGGCGGCCCGTGTCGACGATCGTCGCCGCCTCACTGTCGGGCCGCGGTTCGCCCGCGAAGGGGATGAACGCCAGCGCGCCACCGATCATCGCGACGGCCGCAACGGAGACGGCGGAGATCAGCACGCGCGCGCGGCGTTCGAACAGCCACGCAGCTGCGGCCAGGATGCGCGATTCGACGGATGCCGCGACCGGGGTCGCGGCTGCCGCGCGCCGCGCTCGTCGACCACCTGCAAGCACCGTCTCAGCCGCCGGCGGCGCAGCACGACGTCCGCGGGGTCGACGCATCGGCTCGTGGCGCTGCTCCCAGTCGGACACGTGCTCACCTCGCCTCGTCGTCGCTGCCCCACCCCGTTCGGGGGGCACGGCATCCTACGACAATACGCAGCGATGCCTCCCGACTCCATCCCCGGACCGCCGCGATACTCGTCGGCCGAGGCCGATGCAGTAGGGGAGACGCTCTAAGCGCCCGCGCTGGGGCGCAACGCGGCGTCGATCTCCCGCGTCGCCCCGGCCATGAACCGCTCGACGTTGCGGTCGACGATGATGTCGCTCGGGCGCAGCGGCCGCGACAGGTACAGTCCCTCGAGCGAGGTCAGCCGGCTGAGGGCGACGTAGGTCTGGCCGGGGCTGAAGACGCGCTGGCCGAGGTCGACGATCGCCGTGTCGTAGCTGGCGCCCTGCGACTTGTGGATCGTGACCGCCCAGGCGAGGCGCAGCGGGAATTGCGTGAACTCGGCGACGACCTGCCGCTCGAGCTTCTTGCGCGTGGGATCCCACGTGTACTTGAACTTCTCCCATGTGACCTGTTCGACCTCGTGCTCGTCGCCGTCGATCTCCACACGCACGGCGCGCTTGAGGTGCGTCACGGTGCCGATGGTTCCGTTCACCCAGCGCTGGCCGTCGGGACCGATGGCGTTGTCGTTGCGGAGGAACATCACCTGCGCGCCGATCTTCAGCTCGAGCCGCTCGTCGGCGGGGAACGCCCTGCCGCCGAAGTCGCCGTTCACGTCGGCCTCGTTCGCCTGCGAGGTGCCGGGCAACCGGTGGAGCTGGGTCGCATTGATGCGGTTCACCGTGTCGTTGCGAGTCGCCAGCGTGATGGCGCCGTGCTCGGGCAGCGGCCGCCGCGCGCCGATGCTGTTCAGCACGCCCGCGATCTCGGCGGTCACCATGCCGTGCCGCACCGCGTTCAGCATGAGCTTGAACTCGTCGTCGTGCTGGCGATGGATCTCGCCTAGCTCGAAGATCCTCAGGTCGGCCTCGCGCCAGACCTTCGCGTCGAAGAACCACATCGACTCGTAGGTGTCAGCGAAGTAGGCGCGCTCATCGCCGTCGCCCGGCACGGGGGCGAGTTGGTAGGGGTCGCCGAAGAGCACGACCTGTACTCCGCCGAACGGCTCATGGGGGCGCTGCCTCGCCTGGCGCAGCGAGCGGTCCATCGCGTCCATCAGGTCGGCGTTCACCATCGACACCTCGTCGATGACGAGCGTGTCCATCGCGTTCAGGATCTTGCGCACCGCGTCGTTCTGGTCGATGGCGTGATCGGCGACGACCCCGATCGGCAGCCGGAACAGCGAGTGGATCGTCTGCCCGCCGACATTGAGCGCGGCGACCCCGGTGGGCGCGCAGATGACGATCTGCTTGTTCGTGTTCCAGTTCAAGTGGTTGAGCAGCGTCGACTTGCCGGTGCCCGCACGCCCGGTGACGAACACGTGCTCACGGGTGCCCTCGATGGCCTGGAACACCGCGGCCTGTTCGCGGGAGAGGGTCACGTTCTGCACGACGGTTCTTTCCGAAGAGCTGGCGGATGCCGCGAGTCGGCGCCGCGCGGCGAGTGCGCCCTTGCGCGGGCGCGATCCCACTGTAACCCCGCTCCGGCATGCGATCTCCGGGCCTGGGGATATCGCGGGCTCGATCTGCGACCCCGCATAGACTGTGCGGGTGGGGAGCTCTCGCGTGCGTGGCGGACGGGTGTCACCGCTGGCCGTCGCCGCATGGGCGGGGCTCGCGGTGCTCCTCGCGGGCGCCTTCCTAGCGGCCCTCGGCGGTCTGAACCAGACGATCTACGGCGCCTCGAGCTTCGTCGAACGCTATCTCGAGGCGATCGCCGACGACGACATCGCGACCGCGTCGACCACTCCCGGGGTCGCGCTCGACGAGGCCGAGCTCGAAGAGCTCGGCCTGCCGGCGAACATCTCCACTGCCATGCTGCGCTCGGGAGTCATCGAGGCCGGCCCCGAAGACGTGCGCATCGTGAACGACGAAACGCTCCCAGATGGCTCCCACTCGGTCACGGCGAGCTACCGGCTCAAGGCCGCGATCATCGAGTCGACCTTCGACGTGCGACCCATCGACCCGCTCTACGGGTTCCTCAATCGGTGGGAGTTCGCGGTCAGCCCGCTCGCCGTCATCGACGTGACCGCTGCCCACAACCCGCTCTTCACCGTCGGCTCACTGTCGCTCGACACGCGGGCGGCGAAGTCCGGCGAGGAGCTCGCCGCGTTCACGCAGGTCACCCCTTACCTCGCCATGGCACCTGCGGCGTACGAGTTCCACTACGACTCGACCTTGCTCGACGCCCCGCACGTCTCGGTGCAGGCCGAGGCGTCGGCACGCACGTCGGTCGTCGTCGACGCCCAGCCGACCGCCGAGTTCGTCGATCGCGTGCAGGTCAAGGTCGACGAGTTCCTCCAGGCGTGCGCCGAGCAACCGGTACTGCAGCCCACCGATTGCCCCTTCGGCATCGAGATCGACGATCGTGTCGTGAGCGAACCGCAGTGGAGCCTGGTCTCGATACCCCTCGTGGTGCTCACGCCGGGCGAGTCGTCGTTCGAGATGCCGCCCACCGAAGGGGTCGCACACATGACCGTCGAGGCGCAGTCCCTCTTCGACGGTGACTTCTACACCCTCGAGGAAGATCGGCCGTTCACGCTGGCCCTCACCGCCGTGATCAAGCCCGACGGAAACATCGCGATCCAGCTGAGATGACGCGTGCAGGCGCCGTCAGCGGCGCAAGCCGCTGAGCCCTGCAAGCGCGGAGTCGACGACCTCATCGATCGGAGCTCCGAGCTCGACGACCACGCCCGCCTCGTCGTCGTCGAGCGGCTCGAGCGAACGGAGTTGCGAGTCGAGCAGCGACGCGGGCATGAAGTGTCCCCGCCGGGCTCCGAGCCGCGTTGCGAGCACTGCGCGATCGCCGTGCAGGTGCACGAAGACCGTGTCGGGCGCGGCGAGCCGGATCCGGTCGCGGTAGTGGCGGCGCAACGCTGAGCAGGCCACGACGATGCCGGCTCCGGATGCCGCGGCGAGGGTCGCCCCCACGAGGTCGAGCCAGGGCCGGCGGTCGTCGTCGTCGAGCGGGATGCCGTTCGACATCTTCTCGATGTTCGCGGGCGGATGCAGCTGGTCGCTGTCGGTGAAGTCCGCTCCCAGGCGTGCAGCGAGGGCCTCGCCCACGGTCGACTTGCCCGAGCCGGCCACGCCCATCACGACGATCCGCGAGGGCGCGGATCTCGTGCCGGCTGCGGCATCCGTCGCCCCGTTCATGACCTGCTCTCATCGTGCTCGGCGATCGCCGCGAGCCGTGCGTTGTACGCCTCGAGTTCGGCGTCGCCAGTGCGGTCGGCGTGGCGGTCTCGGCGCCGCGACTCCTTCTCGTCGCTTCGCGCCCACTGCATCGCGACGGTGATCGCGAGTGCCACCGTGGGGATCTCGCCGATCGACCACGCGATGCCGCCGCCGAGCTGCTGGTCGACGAGCGCGTCGGTGCCCCAGCCCATCGCGCCGTACCAGTCGGCGAGCAGCAGTCCGGTGCCCGACATGATGGCGAGGCCGAAGAAGGCGTGGAACGCCATGGTGCCGAGCAGCAGCACGAGCCGGAACGCGTGCGGCAGCCGATAGGGCACCGGGTCGATGCCGATGAGCGATTGCACGAAGAGGTAGCCCGTGATGAGGAAGTGCACGATCATCCACTCGTGCCCGATGTGGTCGAGCATCGTCCAGCGGAAGAGCGGCGAGTAGTAGAACACCCAGAGCGAGCCGGCGAAGAGCAGCGCCGCGACGATCGGGTTCGCGATGATGCCCGCGAACCTCGAGTGCACGGCGAGCATGATCCACTCGCGGCCGCCGCGGCTGCCGTCTTTCCTGGGACGGATGGCGCGTGCCGCGAGAGTGACCGGCGCACCCGGCACGAGCAGCACGGGCACCGCCATGGTGAGCACCATGTGCGCTCCCATGTGCGCGGAGAAGAGGTACTGCTCATACACGTTCACGCCGCCGCTCGTGATGTAGGCGAGCAGCAGCAGGCCCGCGACCCAGAGCACCGTGCGGTAGATCGGCCAGCTGTCGCCGCGCTTGCGGAGCCGGCGCACGGCGGCGAGGTAGAAGAAGATGCCGAAGCCGCTCGCGAGCAGCCAGATGAGGTCGGGGCTCCACTCGGTGAAGAACCGGTGCCACTCGGGCCACGGCGGCAGCGGCTCGCCCGTGAGGATCTCGGCGGGCGTGCGGGCGAGCGTACCCGTCTGCTCGGGCACGGGGGTGGGCGTGCGGGCGAGGGCTGCGGCGACGCCCGACGCGAGCCCCATGAAGGCGAGTTCGGCGACGACGAGCAGCCAGAACGCCGGCTGCCGAGCACCCGGTGGTCGAGTAGCCCGCGAAGCAGGCGTATCGAGGCCACCCTCCCCCGCCCCGACGATCCGCCCGATCAGGAACCGCCGCTGCGCCGCGCCGAATAGGCCGAGCGCGATGAGCGCCGTGACCTTCACGAGCACGAGCGAGCCGTAGGGGGTGCCGAGCTCGTCCCACGTGCCGATGCGCAGCGCGGCACTCGCATACCCCGACAGTGCCACGACGATGAAGCAGATGAGGGCGACCGTCGAGTAGCGCGAGAGCACCACCGGGAGCCGGTCGCTGCCGAGCTCGCGGCGCAACAGCACCATCGTGACGAGCCCGCCCACCCACACGCCCGCGAACACGAGGTGCAGTCCGAGTGCGGTGATGGCCTCGGAGTGTCCGGCCGCCCCGGCGGCGTGCCCCTGCTGGGCGAGCGGCACGAGGGCCGCGACGGCGACCACGGTGACGAACACGAGCGCCGTCTGGTTGCGCACCGCGAAGCACAGCACCGTCACGGCGGCGGCGACGAGTGTCGTCGTGAGCCACGCCTGGCCGAGCTCGATGGTGGTCGCGAACTGGCCGAGCTTCTGCCCGAACGACTCGCTGAGGTCGAACGGCACCGCCGTCACGACCATGAAGGTGAAGAACCCGGTCGCGGCGCTCGCGACGGTGAGCAGGGCTGCGGATGCTGCGGCCACATCGAGCGCGAGATCGAACTCACGGCGCTCGGGGGTCAGTGCCCACACCGCGAGCACGAGCGCGCCGAGCATGCCGGCCGCACCGAGGTTCACGAGCAGCTTCGCGACCGGCACCCCGAATCGTGCGATCGGGCCGGGGTCTTGGATGAGGTACGGCTCCGCTCCCCCGCCGTAGGCGAGGCCGGCGAACGTCGCGAGAAGCGCGACGGCGAGGAGCACGGCAGGGCCGAGCACGCGTACGGAGCGGGGCACCGAACCAGCCTAGACGGCGCTGCCGTGAGCGGCCCCGAGGCCATCGGCCCCGGAGACGACGAAGGGACGCTCGGCTTGCGCCGGCGCCCCTTCGGGAGTCTCAGATGCTACTTGGCAGCAGCCTTGAGCTTCGAGCCCGCCGAGATCTTGACCGAGTGTCCGGCCGGGATCTCGATCGTGGCACCCGTCTGCGGGTTGCGGCCGGTGCGAGCGGCACGCGAGGTGCGCTCGACGGCGAGCCAACCCGGGATCGAGACCTTGGTGTCGTTGCCCACGGACTCGGCGAGCGCCTCGAAGAGGCCGCCGAGGACGGCGTCGACGGTGGCCTGGCTCTGCCCGGTCGATGCAGCGACCTTCGCGACGAGCTCGGTCTTGTTGAGCGACTTGTCAGCCATTGAATGTCCTCCTCGGACCTTCGCTGTTCGGTACAGCAATAGTGAGTTCTCGGGAACGATCGTTCAACCGCCCCCGTGGCCGATCGGGCCGCCTTGAATGTAGCAGAGATCCGCGGAATCCCGCGGATTTCCGGATGCATCTCGCAGACTGGCTCCGGCGTGTCGCACATGCCGGGCGCCCGCACCGCGGCATCCGCGACCCACAGGGACGACAAAAGGGGCGCCCCTTGCGGGACGCCCCTCTCGGCACAGGCTGTGGCTTACCAGCTCGACTTGGTGATGCCGGGCAGCTCGCCGCGGTGCGCCATGTCACGGAAGCGGACGCGCGAGACGCCGAACTTCGTGAGCATGCCACGGGGGCGGCCGTCGATGGCGTCGCGCGAGCGCAGGCGAACCGGCGACGCGTCGCGGGGAAGCTTCTGCAGGCCCTTGCGGGCTGCTTCGCGGGACTCGTCGGTGCCGTTCTCGTCGACGAGCGCCTTCTTCAGCTCGAGGCGCTTGGCCGCGTAACGGTCGACGATCACCTGGCGCTGGTTATTGCGCGCGATCTTGCTCTTCTTGGCCATGTCTTAGCGCTCCTCTCGGAAGTCGACGTGCTTGCGCACTACGGGGTCGTACTTCTTGAGCACGAGACGGTCGGGGTTGTTGCGGCGGTTCTTGCGGGTCACGTAGGTGTACCCGGTGCCGGCCGTGGAGCGGAGCTTGATGATGGGGCGGATGTCCTGCTGCTTTGCCATCAGATCTTCTCCCCGCGGGCCAGGATGTCTTTCACGACGGACTCGATGCCACGAGCGTCGATCACCTTGATGCCCTTGGCGGACACCTTGAGGGTGACGTTACGTCGAAGCGACGGCACGTAATAGGTCTTCTTCTGCACGTTCGGGTCGAAGCGGCGCTTCGTCCGGCGGTGCGAGTGCGAGATGTTGTGTCCGAAGCCGGGAACGGCTCCGGTCACCTGGCACACTGCGGCCATAGTGGTTTCCTCCAATACCGAGGGGCGGATGCCCCTCCCAAGGTCTCTTGTCTGCTGACGATCCCGCACGAATGCCCGCGATCTCTCGCGAAGTTCGATGGGGATTGTCGCGGTCTGGGCAGTGGAAGTGCCCAGCCAAAGGTCGATCTTATCAGGTTCGGGCGGTGCGGCCGAAACGATCCCTACAGCGTGCCGATCATGCCGGCGTTGAGGGTTTCGCTCAGTGTCGCTCCTCCTGAGGGCTCAGGGCCTCGCGAACGGTCGGCCACGATTTCAGGACGCCGAGCGTTTCGGCGTCGCGCTCGGTCGCGAGCGCGGCGTCGTAGGAGCGGTCGAGCACGTCGTCGATCGCGACCCGCCGCCCTTGGGACGCACTCTGCGTCGCTGCCTCGACCATGGCGAGGCTCATGATGTTGGCGTGCACGCGCCCCATCGGTTCTCGGCCGTGCCGGACGGCGGCGATGAACTCGCGGAGCGACCCCGCGATCTCCCTGCCGGGGTCGTCGCCGGGCTCCGTCTCCTCGTCGGGGTCGGTGCTCGGGTCGTTCTCGCCGTCCCAGAGGACGGAGCCGCGTTCGGCCGAGATCCGCCAGGAACCGTTCCAGGAGGTCTCATGGCCGGGGCTGCACCAGGAGCCGTTGTAGGTGAACCGGGCGCCGCCCTCCATCGCGAAGACCGCGTTCGCGGCCGCGTCGCCGGCATACCAGCTCCAGCCCGGGTTGTACTCCTCGCAGGAGACGGAGACGGGGTCGGCGTCGAGCAGGAACCGGGCCATGTCGAATTGGTGGATGGCCATGTCGAGCAGGAGCGGGCTCGCCATCTCGTCACGGAAGCCGCCGAAGCGGGGGGACTTGAAGAAGTCGACCGCGACGATCCCTACGGTCCCGAGCCCGGCGACCTGACGCTTGGCCTGGTGCAGCGCCGGGTGGTAGCGGCGGGACTGGCTGACCATGAACAGCTGCCCGGTATGCTCGGCCGTCGCGGCGAGCGAGAGACCTTCCGCCACGGTGGCGGCGACCGGCTTCTCCCCGAGCACGGGGAAGCCTGCGTGCAGCGCCGCGATCGTGACCGGGTGGTGCGCTTCTGGAATGGTGGCGTTCACGATGGCGTCCGCGCCGACGCGCCGCGCGAGTTCGACCGCGTCGGTGCCCACCGCGAGGCCGGGGATGCCGGTGTCGGCGGCTGCGGATTCGGCCGCTTCGACGTAGAGATCGGCCATCCCGACGAGTTCGGCATCGGGGTCGGCCTTGATGGTGTGGGCCCAGGCCCGTCCCATGCCGCCCGCGCCGACCACGACGAGGCGGAGGGGCCCCTCGGATTCGATGGTTCGGAAGCTCATCGCTCGAACGCTCCCCGGTAGCCCTGGCCGTTGAAGAAGTCGTCGGTCTCGTAGCGCAGCAGGGTCGGCGTCTCGCGCTCGCGGTCGGGCCGGGCCCATTCGATGCCGTTGGCGATCACGTGGTTGACGTCGGGGTGGTGGTAGACCGGGAAGTCCTGGTCGCCGGGGCTGAAGTAGAAGATGCGGCCGAAACCGCGGCGGTAGGTCATGCCGCTGCGGAAGACCTCGCCGCCCGTGAAGCCGCTGATGAAGATGAGCTCGTCGGGGGTGGGCACGTCGAAGTACTCGCCGTACATCTCCTGCTCGGGGATGACGATCGGGTTCGGGATGCCGCGGGCGATGGGGTGCTGCGGGTTCACGGTCCACACCAGTTCGCGGTCGTGCTCGCTGCGCCAGCGCAGCGTGCAGGTGGTGCCCATGAGCTTCGTGAAGATCTTGGACCAGTGCCCGGAGTGGAGAACGACGAGGCCCATGCCGGCGAGGACGTGCCGGTGGACGCGCTCGACGATCTCGTCGGCGACCTCGCCGTGTGCAGCGTGGCCCCACCAGACGAGCACGTCGGTCTCGTCGAGCACGTCGGAGGTCAGCCCGTGCTCGGGCTCGTCGAGGGTGTGCGTGGTGATGCTCGCGTTGTCGCCGAGCCATTCACCGACGCCATTGGCGATGGCGCCGTGCATGCCGTCGGGGTAGCGCTCGGCCACGGACGGCTCGACCTGCTCGTGCCGGTTCTCGCCCCATACGACGACTCGGATCGGTTGTGCGGCCATGTGGACCTTCTCCTCTTCTGGGTGTTGGTGTCTAGTGAGCTTGAAAGCCTTGGGGGCATGAAGATCGGTCACGCCGCCGGGTCGGTGCTGGAGCGGATGACGAGCGTGGGCGGCAGCAGGAGGTGCTCGGGTTCGTCGGGCCGTTCGATGACGAGGCGCACCAGTGCCGAAGCGATGGCCGCCGACTGCTGGCGGACCGAGGTGATGCCGACCGTGCCGAAGGATGTCAGCGTCGTGTCGTCGTAGCCGGTGACGGCCACCTCCCGGCCCGGAGCGAGACCGCGGCGCTGCAGCGTGATGAGGACACCCGCCGCGAGGGGGTCCGAGACGCAGATGATCGCAGTCGGGGGCGAGGGGGCATCGAGGAGGTCGGCGGCGGCACGGACGCCGGAGGCGAGGTCGCCGTCGCATGGCACGATCCGTGTGTTGTCGAGTGATCCGGTGAGCCCCAGTCGCACGCACGCTTCGCGGTAGCCGGTCTCGCGCAGGGCCATGGTGACGTTGCCGGAGTCGGCGCCCACGAACGCCAGCTCGCGGTGCCCGCGCTCGGCGACATGCTCGACGGCGAGCGCGATACCGAGTGCGGCGTCGCCTTCGACCCAGCTCCACGGGGCAGTGAAGGCCTCGGCGGTCCTGCCGTAGGCCGCGAACGGAATGCCGCGCTCGCGCAGGCCGACCGGGCGCGGGTCGGTCGACCACACGTTGGAGATGACGAAGCCCGCCACCGATTGTCCGTAGTACAGGTCTTCGCAGGCCGTCATGAGCGCCTCGGCGTCGCGCTCGGTGACGAGGGTGAGGTTCCGCTCGACCGCCTGGCAGGCGGCGGCGAGGTCGTGGAGGAACGTGTCCATGTACTGGTTGCCCCCGGTGTCCTGGGCGGGGAGCACGTAGGCGATCTGCCGCGGCTGCGCGAGCCTGAGGCTGCGGGCGACCAGGTTGTTGCGGTATCGCAGGGCGCGCATCGCGGCGTGGACCTTCTCGCGGGTCGCCTCGGAGACGACCTCGGGCCGGTTGATGACGTTCGAGACCGTCATCGTCGAGACGCCCGCGAGCTCGGCGACGTCGGACATGCTCGCCTTGCGGGGTGTGCGGGTCGATTCGCCGCTCATTCGCCGCCTCCCTTCGGTGCTCCGGGGTCTGATGCCGCGGAGGATTTTAAGCATAAAAGTCGGCGGCGGTCAAGGGACCCACGAGCGGAGGGCTCGGGCGCCCATGCCCAGGGACGACGACGGCGGGTGAGCGGATGCCGCTGCATCCGTTCACCCGCCGTTGATCTGCGTTACAACGTCAACGAGTCGACGTACTCGCGGTTCTCGGAGATCCACTTCTCGACGGCGGGACCGTAGTCATCCGTCTCGGCCTGGTTGAACATGGCGTTCTCAAGCGAATAGAGCAGCTCGGAATCCATCGTGAAGTCGGTCAGCCACTCGGAGAGCGTCGGGAAGTTCGCCTCGAAGCTCTTGCCGCCGAACGAGTGGATGCCCTCGGCGTCGCCGAGCGTGCCCTCGGGGTCCTCGAGGTCCTTGAGCGCGAACGCGTCGTAGGCCCAGTGCGGGCGCCACAGCGTGACCGCGACGTTCTCGCCGGCCTCCGTCGCCGCCGTCAGCTCGGCGAGCATGGCCGGAGTCGACGACGTGATGTACTCCAGGTCGTCGAGGCCGTAGGTCGGGATGACGTCGTCGGTCGTGACCCGGTTGAGGCCCGAGCCCGGCTCGATGCCGATGAGCCGGTCGTCGAACTTGTCGGCATTCGCCGCGAGCTCCTCGAGCGAGTCGATCGGGGCATCCTCGTTCACCGCGATGGTGAGCTTGGCGTCCTCGTTCCAGGCGCCGAGGTCGACGAGGTCGTCGCCGAACTGGTCGATGTAGTCCTGGTGGGTGATCGGCAGCCACGTGTCGAGGGTCACGTCGTAGTCGTCGGTGCTGAGACCCGAGTAGACGGGCGCGGGGTCGGCGTACTCGAGCGTGACGTCGTAGCCGCGCTCGGTGAGGATGGCCTTCCAGAGCTCGCTCGCGGCGATGCCCTCGTCCCATCCGTTGAACACGGCGATCGTGAGCTCGCTGCGGTCACCGTTCTCGAGCAGGTCGCCGCCCGCTGCGCCGGTGCCGCTCGCGCAGCCCGTGAACGCGAGCGCTCCTGCTGCTCCGAGGGCGATGAGACTGGTCATTCGACGTCTTCTCATGAGTGTTCCTTTCCTCCCGCGTGCTGTGGCACGGGCAATGCGGAGTCGCGCGGTTCCGCGCGACGGGGATCAGGGGTGCCGATCCGGGTGGTGGGGTCGCCGGATGCACGACGCTTCGGCTTCCGCCGCTGCGAGCCGAGGGCTCCGGTGAGCCGGTCGAGGATGATCGCGAGGATGACGACCGAGAGGCCGGCCTCGAAGCCGAGTGCGATGTCGATGCGGCCGAGCGAGGCGACGACCTCGCCGCCGAGTCCGCCCGCGCCGACCATGCCGGCGATGACGACCATCGAGAGCGAGAGCATGATGACCTGGTTGACGCCGGCCATGATGCTCGGCATCGCGAGGGGCAGCTGGATCTGGCGGAGGATGCGCGACGGTGACGACCCGAAGGCGTGGCCGGCCTCGACCACTTCCTTGTCGACGCCGCGGATGCCGAGTTCGGTGAGGCGCACACCGGGCGCCATCGCGAACACGATCGTCGCGACGATGCCGGGCACGATGCCGACCCGGAACAGGATGAGGGCGGGGATCAGGTAGACGAAGGCCGGCATCGTCTGCATGAAGTCGAGGATCGGGCGGATGATTCGAGAAGCGAGCTCGGATCGCGCCGCGAGAATGCCGAGCGGCACGCTCAGGGCCACCGCGATGAGGCTCGAGACGAGCACGAGGGCGAGGGTGTCCATCGCGTTGTCCCACTGGTCGACGCCGACGACGAGGACCAGTCCGACCGCGCTGCCCACGGCGAGCACCCAACCACGGGCGAAGTAGCCGAGCGCGGTGATGGCGACGATGACGATCCAGAACGGGGGCGTCGAGAGCGCGAGGTCGACGGCGTCGTAGAGACCGGCGAAGACGATGCGGATCACATCGAAGAGCCCGCCGAAGACCTCCGTGACGAAGTCGATGGCGTCTTCGACCACTTGGCCGAGGGGGAGACGGAAGTCGTTCATGCGAAGGCCTTCTCCTCTGCGACATCCGACTCGCCCAGCAGGGCGGTCTCGTGCAGCGTGGCGGTGATCGTCTCGACGGCGATGGTCGCCGGCGGCTCGATGACGGCGTGCTCGCCCGTCGCCGACGACACGTTGCCGAGCGCGGCGAGCAGCGTGACGCGGGGTACGACGCCGATGAGCCGATGCTGGTCGTCGACGACCGCGAGCGGGAGCACGCTCTCGACGGCGCTCTCGAACAGGTCGGAGAGATAGGTCTGTCGATCGACGAACGCCACGTCGTCGCGGATCACCGACTCGAGCGAGCGGTCGCCGCGTTTCACGAGCCGCATCACATCGCGGTCCTGCACGGCGCCGAGCAGGCGACGTCCCTGTCCGACGACGAAGACCGACGAGGTCTGCAGGTCCCGCATCGTGCGCAGCGCGGTGCGCGGCCCGGCCGATGACGAGACGAGCGCGCGAGGCGCCTCCATGACGGATGCCGCGGTGAGCACTCGCGCCCGGTCGACGTCGTTCACGAACTGCGCGACGTAGTCGTCGGCGGGATCCGTGAGGATCTCGTCGGCGGTGCCGAGCTGCACGATACTGCCGTCGCGCATGACGGCGATGCGATCGCCGAGGAACATCGCCTCGTTGAGGTCATGCGTGATGAAGACGATGGTCTTGCCGAACTCCTGCTGGAGTTCGACGAGCTGCTCCTGCATTTCGCGGCGGATGAGGGGGTCGAGTGCCGAGAACGCCTCGTCCATGAGCAGGATGTCGGTGTCGGAGGCGAGGGCGCGGGCGAGCCCGACGCGCTGCTGCATTCCGCCCGAGAGCTCGGAGGGCATGCGCTCGTCCCAGCCGGCCAGGCCGACGCGATCGAGCACGTGCTCGGCGCGTTCGCGCCGCTCTGCCTCGGCGACGCCCTGGATCTCGAGTCCATAGGCGGCGTTCTCGAGCACACTGCGGTGCGGAAGCAGCGCGAAGTGCTGGAACACCATCGAGACGTGGCTACGGCGCAGCTGCCGGAGCCGCTTGGGCGAGATGCCCGTGAGCTCCTCCCCCATGACCGTCACGGTGCCGCCGGTCGGCTCGATGAGCCCGTTGAGCATGCGGATGAGCGTCGACTTGCCGGAGCCCGAGAGCCCCATGACGACGAAGATCTCGCCGCGCTCGACGGTGAAGTCGGCATCGACGACGGCCGGCGTGCCGAGCGACGCGAGCTCGGCTCGACTGGCGCCGGCGCGCAGGCGCTCGATCGCTTCGGCCGGCTTGCGGCCGAAGAATTTGCTGAGGTTGCGTGCCGCGATTGCGGGTGGTGCGGTCATATCGGTGCTCCGGGAGGCACGCCGGATGACACGCACGAGGACGTGCGCCATCATCGCTCGGTGGGGCGAGCTCATGGTTCACGACCGGGTTGACGACGCGTCGGAAGCCCGGACTCAAGCGCGGGACGAGTTCATCGTCGCCGGGCGAATCCAGGCCTCGTCACATACGGCCATCGGGGCCGTATGCCACGCCGCCGAACCATACGATCACGTGTTCCGAAACCGGAATTCGTGAGCGCGGACTGGGCGGTTGGGTCTTGTGGACCGTCGACCACCGTATCGACGATCCGCGCGCTGCCCAAATGCGGCCCGGTGAAACCCCATGCCATCAGGGCTTTCGCTGAACGGGTGCGTCGGGCAACCACACCAGCTGGTTACGCGAGTGGCTGCTCCCCCGCGGCCAGCAGTTTCGTGCAGTTGGCGCACAGCCCGAACACGTCGACGACGTGCGCGGCGGCCGTGAAGCCGTGGTCGGCGGCGACCCTCTTGGCCCAGGCCTCGACCTCGTCGGCGGCGATCTCGACGGTGAGTCCGCAGTTTCGGCAGATCAGGTGATGGTGGTGGCCGGTCGTGCTGCACGCCCGGTAGAGCGCCTCGCCGTCGGGCGACTGCAGCGAGTCGGCTTCGCCGTTGGCGGCGAGGTCGCCGAGCGCGCGGTAGACGGTGGCGAGGCCGATCGGCGAACCCGTCTGGTGCAGCGCCCCGTGGAGCGCCTGCGCGCTGATGAAGCCCTCGGTGTCGTCGAGCGCTTCGCGTACGGCTTC
Organism: Agromyces albus; assembly: GCF_004134825.1. Classification (GTDB taxonomy): domain Bacteria; phylum Actinomycetota; class Actinomycetes; order Actinomycetales; family Microbacteriaceae; genus Agromyces; species Agromyces albus. Next base: position 6,125 of record NZ_SDPN01000009.1, on the reverse strand, counting down.
GCGTTGCCAGGTGTTTCTCTTCATGCGATTCGTGCGTCCTCTGCGGTCGCCACCGGTGAGGCGACTGGGTTCAACGGTAGCCCGCGCAGCTTGGAGATTCCCAGTGCCAGGAGGAAGAACGCCGTCGCGGCGAGGGCGATCGCGGGCCCGGCTGCGATCGCGAACGTGCGAGAGGCGAGCACCCCGAGCACGCCGGATGCCGCACCGATGACCGGAGCGGCGATCAGGATGCCTCGGAAGCTCGGCACGAGCAGCCGCGCGGCCGTGGCAGGGGCGGCGAGCAGGGCGATCGCGAGGATGGCGCCGACCGCCGGCAGGGAGCTCACCACCGACGCGGCGATGAGCCCGAGCACGAGCACCTCGATGGGCCACTCCCTGAATCCGGCCGCCCGGAATCCGGCCTGGTCGAAGGTCGAGAACGCGATCTCCTTGCCGAACGCCGCCACGAGCGCGACCGCGACGAGCGCGACGGATGCCGCAAGCAGAATATCTCCGTCGCTCACGGTGAGGATCGACCCGACGAGCAGCGACTCGGCGCGAACGGGGAGTCCGGGAATCGCCGCTTGCAACAGCGCTCCGGCGGCGAACCCACCGGTCAGCACGATGCCGGCCGCGACCTGGGCGCCCTGTCGGCGCACGCGGGCGATGGCCGCCATCGCGGCGACGAGCACGACGGATGCCACGGCCGCGCCCAGCGGCACGCTCACGCCGAGCGCCGCCGCGCCGACCGCGCCGGGGTAGGTCGCGTGCGTCAGTGCCTGTGCGAAGAACGTGCGGCGACGCAGCACCACGAGGGCGCCCACGAAACCCGCCCCTGCACCGATCACCACCGCCGCGAAGAGGGCACGCTCGAAGTAGCCCATCAGCTCGTCTTTCGCGGGGAGACCAGGGGCGTGCTGAGGAGGCCGGCCATCTCCGCGCCGCGCCGCGCTTCGCGCGCGTCTTCGAGCGTCGGGCGCGGGCGCCCCGTCCGCGCGTGACGCCGGTCGAGGAGCACGCGCACGAGCAGCGCGACCCCGTAGCCGATCACGAACACGCCGACGACGGTGCTCCCGGCCGGGAGGTCGAAGCCGCCGCCCACCGAGATCGCATAGCCAGCCGCGAGCCCGAGCCAGGCGGCGATGGCGGCGAAGGCCGCGGCGGCGGGGAACAGCCACCACATGCGCTCGGTGGCCAGCCGGGCGACGGCGCCCGGGACGATCAGCAGCGCGAGCACGAGGAGCGTGCCGATCGTGCTCGCCGCCGCTACGACCACGAGTGCGACGGCGGCGTTCAGCACGAGGTCGAGCACGAGCGACGAGTCGCCGGCGGCGCGGCTGCCACGCGCGTCGAACGCGCGGAAGAGCTGCTGCTTGAGCGTGAGCGCGACGGCCGCGAGTGCGACGAGGCTCACCACGACGAGCGGCACGACCTCCGACGGCGGGATGGTGAGCACCCGTCCGAACAGGAGCGCCTCGAGCTCGCCCGCATAGTCGGAGCTGCGCGAGACCACGATGACGCCGACGCTGAAGGTCGCCGTGAGCACGATGGCGATCGCGGCATCGGAAGTGATGCCCGCGCGGTCGAGCCAGGTGAGTGCGAGGGCGCCCGCGAGTGCGGCGATCGCGGCGCCCGGGATGAGGCCGGCCGTGCCGCCCACGGCCAGCCCGATCGCGAGGCCCGGGAAGACGGCGTGGGTGAGCCCGTCGCTGATGAACTCGAGGCCGCGCAGGTTCACGAGGACTCCGACGAGGCCGGCGACCACCGCCAGTACGAGCATGACGACGAGCGCCCGCCCCATGAACGGGATCGCGAAGGAGCCGAAGAGCGCGTCGACCAGGTTCATCGGGCGCCACTCCCCCGGGCATCCGCCGTGTATGCGATCTGCGGCATTCAGTGGCCCTCGTGGCCGGGCACCACGAGCGTGTGCTCGTCCATCTCGACGCCGACCCCGTCGAAGCACTCCTGCACGTTGCCGAGCGTGAGCACTTCGTCGACGGGTCCGCTCGCCAGCTGGGTGCCGTTCACGAGCACCACCGTGTCGCACACGAGCCTCGCGAGCTCGAGGTCGTGCGTGGACACGACCACGGCAACACCACGGTGCTTGAGCGTGCGGATGGTGTCGATGAGCGCGTCGCGGTTCGCCTGGTCGAGTCCGTTGAACGGCTCGTCGAGCAGCAGGAGTCGAGGCTCGGATGCCAGGGCGCGAGCGAGCAGGCCCCGCTGACGTTGCCCGCCCGACAGCTCGCCGAAGCGATGCTTCGCGAGCGAGGCGAGGCCGACGGTCTGGATCGCCTCGCGGACCGCCTGCCGATCGGCCCGGCCGGGCCACCGCAGGAGCCCGAGCCCGCGGTATCGGCCCTGCATGACCACTTGCTCGAGGCTGATCGGGAAGTCGGGGTCGAGCTCGGCCGACTGGGGGAGGAAGCTCACCATGCCGTTCCGGGCATGCGTCGCGGGCTCGGCCGATGCAGTCGAGTCGTTCGAGGTGCTCGCGTTCACCGACGCCGCCGCGGTGCCCAGCTGCACGCTGCCCGCCGTGAGCGGCACGAGCCCGAGGACACCCTTCAGCAGCGTCGACTTGCCGGCGCCGTTCGGCCCGATGAGTGCCACCGCTTCGCCTGCCTCGACCGCGAGGTCGAGCTCGCTCACACCGGCGCCGCCAGGGTAGGTGAAGGCGGCGCCTTCGAGGCGGAGCACGGTGGCGTCAGTCATCCAGTCATCCTTGCAGCACGGCGGGGAGCGCGGAAGGCTCGACCCCCCACGACTCGAGAATGAGTCGCGCGTTGTGCTCCTGACTGCCCAGGTACGTCTCGCCATCGGTACCAGTGGCACCGAGCGAGTCCCCGTAGAGTGCGTCCTCGCCGGAGTAGACCTTCACTCCGGACTCGGTCGCGATGGTCTCGGCGGCCTCGGGGGAGATCGATGCCTCGGAGAACACGGCCTTGACGCCCGTCTCGCGGATCTTGGCGACGAGGTCGTCGATCTCGGCGGCGCTCGGCTCGGCGTTGTCGTCGAATCCGGGGATGACGCTTCCGACAAACGTGAGATCGTATGCGGCGACGAAGTAGGTGAACGCGTCGTGGTTCGTCACGAGCAGTCGCTGCTCGACCGGCACTGTTGCGACGTTCTCCTCGATCCAGTCGTCGAGGGCGGTGAGCTTCTCGAGGTAGGCCGACTCGTTCGCCTCGACCGTGCCGGCGTCGATTCCGGGCACTGCGGCGAGGCCGTGGGCGATGTTCTCGACCATGTGCTCGGCGAGCTCGGGATCGGTCCAGATGTGCGGGTTCCCCTCGGCGTGCTCGTCCTCAGCGTGCTCGTCCTCAGCGTGCTCCTCCGCCTCGTCGGCGTGCGCGTCCTCAGCGCCTTCCTCGGCCGCCTCGTCGGCGTGCGCCTCGTGGTCGTCGGTGCCGAAGAGCTCGATGCCGGAGCTCGCGTCGATGAGCTCGCCGTCGAAGCCCGAAGCCTGCACCGCGTCGTCGAGCCAGCTCTCGAGGCCGGCACCGTTCACGACGAGCGCGTCGGCCTCGGTGAGGGCCAGCAGTTGGGCTGCCGACGGGTCGAAGCCGTGGGCGCTCTGTCCGGCTGAGAGCAACTGGGTGACCTCGGCGCCATCACCCACGAGTTCTCGCGTGAAGTCACCCACCTGTGTGGTCGTCGCGACGATCTTGGCACCGCCTTCAGCACCGTTGCCGGATGCCGCCGTCGCAGCGCATCCGGTGAGCGCGAGCGCACCGGCCGCCAGCATCGCGACTCCCGCAATGGGCGCAAGCGGGCGGCGGAAATCAGCGTGGCGTCGTCTCATGTCTTCGACGCTACGCTTATTGATAATGGTTGTCAAAATCACCATAGCAACCGGCTCTTCATCTCGTGAGAGTGCAACACGAGGTAGATGGCGGCATTCCCCCGATCCTGTGGAAAGGGTCTGGAAAGTGTCGTACCGACGTGCGAGAGTGATGCCCGTGGATACGACGACAACCCCGCTGACGTTGCATCCGTTCACCCTCGCCGACGCGGTGCGCGTGCTCGCGGGCGAGGTCGACCCGCACGACGGGTGGGAGGGCGGCTACGCCTTCACCGATGAGCCCGAGCTTCTCAGCGCCTTCGTGCAGACCGTCCGCGAGAGCGGCGATCCCGCCCCGTTCGGGCCCTATCTCGTGCGCCGCGGTGAGCACGGCGCCGCCATCGGCGGTGTCAACCTGTTCGGCCCGACGAGCGCCGACGGCGTCGTCGAGTTCGACTTCGGCCTCGTGCCCGCCGTGCGCGGTCAGGGCCTCGCGCTCCACGTCGTGCAGGCCGCGCTCACCCTCGCCCGCTCGGCTGGCGCAGCCATCGCTCGTGCCGAGACCGAGATCGCCAACCTGCCTGCCCGCCGCGTGCTCGAGCACGCCGGCCTGGTCGAGGCCAGGCGCTCGAAGACCGCCGTCACCTATGAGATCCGTCTCTGAGTCCTTCCCAGCGGATGCATCGGGCAGCACGCGCGGCGATCTGCCGGTGATCCGGACCGATCGGCTCTGGCTCGTGCCCTACACGCCGGCGCACGCTCGACGTCTCCTCGAGGGCGACCCGCACGGCGACGTGTGGGCGGCCGGATATCCGACCGACGACGAGCTCGATGTCGCACGGATGTATCTGAGCCTCATCGGGCCGCACGGCGACCCCGCGCCCTTCGGGCCGTACGTCATCCGCCTCGATGGCGACGATCGTGCCGTCGGCGGGTTCGGCTTCTTCGGTCCTCCCGACCACGACGGCTTCGTGGAGTTCGGCTACGGGCTGGTCGAAGCCGCTCGCGGGTCCGGCCTCGCCACCGAGGCGGTCGTCGCTGCACTCAGCACGGCGGCCGCACACGGTGCACTCGGAGCGCGCGCCGACACGACGCCCGGGAACCTCGCCTCGCAACGGGTGCTCGAGAAGGCCGGGCTGGTCGAGGTGCGTCGCGATGCGGCATCCGTCGCCTACGAGACGCGCCGCTGACACGCCGCTCGGCTCGCCGGCGGGGGAGTGGCGACCGCGCCAGCCAGGCGCGCGGAACACCAGCCCCGATCACTCGAGCAGCAGCGCCGGCTCCTCGATGATCGACGCGACGTCGGCGAGGAATCGGCTCGCGACGTCGCCGTCGACGACCCGGTGGTCGAACGAGGCGCCGATCGTCGTGACGAATCGGGGGCGCACCTCGCCGTCGACGACCCACGGCTTCTGCTTGATCGTGCCGAGCGCCACGATCGCGACCTCGCCCGGATTCAGGATCGGCGTGCCGGTGTCCATGCCGAAGACGCCGATGTTCGTGATGGTGATCGTGCCTCCCTGCATCTCGGCGGGCTGCGTCTTGCCCTCGCGAGCCGTGAGCGTGAGCTGCTCGAGTGCGGCGGCGAGCTCGACGAGCGTCATCGCCTGCGCCTCCTTGACGTTCGGCACGAGCAGACCGCGGGGGGTCGCCGCGGCGACGCCGAGATTGACGTAATGCTTGACGATGATCTCGCTGTCGGTCCACTGCGCGTTCACCGTCGGGTTGCGGCGCACCGCCCAGATCATCGCCTTCGCCATGATGAGCAGCGGCGACACCTTCACTCCCGCGTAGTCGGGGGAGGCCTTGAGTCGCTTCAGGTACTCCATCGTGCGACTCGCGTCGACGTCGACGAACACACTCACGTGCGGCGCTTGGAATGCACTCTGCACCATGGCGCTGGCGATCGCCTTGCGAACGCCCTTCACCGGAATGCGGTCTTCGCGGCCCTCGGGCCATTCGGGCGTCTGGATGTTGCGGAACACGCTCGCCTGGCTCGCCTCGCGAATCACGTCGTCGCGTGTGATGTCGCCGATGGGTCCGGTGGGGGCGACCCGCGAGAGGTCGACGCCGAGGTCTTTCGCGAGCTTGCGGATCGGCGGCTTCGCGATCACCGGCAGACGCGGTCCGGGAGCGGATGCCGCGGTAGGAGCGGGTGCGGCCGGGGCCGGAGCCGGCACCGGCGCCGGCGCCGCGGGAGCCGCCACAGGCGGCGGGGGAGTGGGTGCCGTGAAGTTCTCGTGCGCTCCACCGGGAGACGGATGACGCCGCCGGCGGGTCGCCGAAGGACCCGAGCTGCCGTGTCCGACGAGCACGGCGCCGCCGCCCTCCTCGGCCGCCGGTGCAGCAGGCGCTGCGGGAG
>NZ_SDPN01000089.1 GCF_004134825.1 Agromyces albus | reverse complement strand
GTCGGCGCCCGGCTCGTGACGGCGGCGGCGCTCGCCGAGTCGGCGACGCCCGACGTCGCGCGCGCGTTCGCGAGGGCCGTCGATGCGCTCGCCGGGGGCGGCTCCGACCTCTCGGAGCTCGACGATGCGGCGTTCGGCGGCGACGCCCTCGATGCGCTGTACGCCGCGTTCCGCACGGTCCAGGCGTCGGAGGCATGGGCGGCGCACGGTGCGTGGATCCAAGCGCATCCGGGGGCCCTGGGGGCGGATGTCGCGGCCCGCTTCGAATGGGCCGCAGCGATCACGTCCGAGGCGGCGTCCGATGCCCGCGCCCGGCTCGAGGCAGCGCGACGGGCACTCGATGCCGCGCTCGGCGACGCCGTGCTGGTGCTGCCGTCGGCGGCATCCGTCGCCCCCGCCGTCGATGCCGCCGGCGCCGAGATCGAGGCGATACGCGCTGCGACCCTCAGGATGACCGCCGTCGCCGGCGCCACCGGGCGGCCGGCGGTGTCGGTGCCAGGACTCACGGCCGACGGCGCGCCGATCGGCGTGTGCTTCGTGGGGCCCCGCGGCAGCGATCTCGCGCTCGTCGGCGCAGCGATCGGCTGGGCGGAGCACCTGAAACACGCCTGAAACGAGTGTTGCGTAGACTAGTGCCCTGAAACACGAGATTCAGGGAGTCATCATCGCCGTCGCACCGATCAACCCGCCCCCTCGCCTGCTCATGGGCCCCGGTCCGGTCAACGCCGACCCGCGTGTGCTGCGCGCGATGTCGGCCCAGCTCATCGGGCAGTACGACCCGGCTATGACCGCGTACATGAACGAGACGATGGAGCTCTATCGCGGGGTGTTCCGCACGAGCAACGCGGCGACGCTCCTGGTCGACGGCACCTCGCGAGCGGGCATCGAAGCGGCGATCGTCTCCCTCGTCGCCCCCGGCGACCGGGTGCTCGTGCCGATCTTCGGTCGCTTCGGCCACCTCCTCGCCGAGATCGCCGGACGCGCCGGAGCCGAGGTGCACACGCGCGAGATCGAGTGGGGCGGCGTCTTCACGTCGGCGGCGATCGAGCAGGCGATCGTCGAGGTGAAGCCCGCGCTCCTCGCGGTCGTGCACGGCGACACGTCGACCACCGTGGCGCAGCCGCTCGACGAGCTCGGCGAGATCTGCGAGCGCCACGGCGTGCTCTTCTACACGGATGTCACCGCCTCGCTCGGCGGCAACGCCTTCGAGATGGACGCCTGGGGCCTCGATGCCGCGACGGCCGGCCTGCAGAAGTGCCTCGGCGGGCCTTCTGGAAGCTCGCCGATCAGCCTCTCCCCGAAGGCGGTCGCACGCATCGAGGCGCGAAAGAGCGTCGAGGCCGGCATCCGCGCCGAGGGCGATGCCGTGCGCGACGACCCGATCCGATCGAACTACTTCGACCTCGCGATGATCCTCGACTATTGGGGGGAGAAGCGGCTCAACCACCACACCGAGGCGACGTCGATGCTCTACGGCGCGCGCGAGTGCGCCCGCCTGCTCGTCGAGGAGGGCATGGATGCCGCGATCGAGCGTCACCGGCTCCACGGTGCCGCGATGGCGCAGGGGGTCGCCGCGCTCGGCCTTCGGATCTTCGGCGATCGCGCCCATCGCATGAACAACGTCGTCGGGGTCTTCATCCCCGACGGCGTCGACGGCGACCGGGTGCGCACGGCGTTGCTCGAGGACTTCGCGATCGAGATCGGCACCTCGTTCGGACCGTTGCACGGCAAGATCTGGCGCATCGGCACCATGGGCTTCAACGCTCGCAAGGATGCCGTGCTCACGACGCTCGCCGCGCTCGAGCAGGTGCTCCGCGCCGAAGGGCACCGACTCACCGCGGGCGCCGGCGTCGGCGCGGCACGCGACGTCTACGCGGAGGCGGTGGCGTGACCTCGCGGCTCGCACCCGATTCGCTCACGGTCGCGGAGCGGGTGCTCGACCGCTGCGACGAGCTCGCGGCGATCTCGTCGAGTCCCGAGCTGCTCGAGCGCGTGCACCTCTCGCCAGAACATCGCAAGGCGAACGACCTCGCGGCCGGATGGATGGAGGAGGCCGGGCTCACCGCGTGGCAGGATGCCGGCGGCAACCAGTGCGCCCGGCTCGAGGGCGTCGATCCCGGCCTGCCGGCACTGCTGCTCGGCTCTCACCTCGACACCGTGCGCGACGCGGGCAGGTACGACGGCATGCTCGGCGTGCTCCTCGCCATCGAGGTCGCTGCGCGCTTCGCCCGGCGCGGCGAGCGGCTGCCGTTCGCGCTCGAGGTCGTGGGGTTCACGGATGAAGAGGGCACCCGGTTCGGCAACGCCCTGCTCGGCAGCCGCGCGCTCGCCGGCGAGTTCGATCCCGAGTGGTGGGAGTCGCGCGACCGCGACGGCCTCACCCTCCGCGAGGCGCTGATCGACTTCGGCCTCGACCCGTCGCGCATCCCGGGCGCCGCGCGACGCCCCGAGTCGCTCGTCGGCTACCTCGAGGTGCACATCGAGCAGGGCCCCTACCTTGAGGACGCCGACCGGGCGCTCGCCGTGGTCTCCTCGATCGCGGGCGCACGTCGATTCGAGTTCACGATGACGGGCGTGGCCGGCCATGCCGGCGGCACGCCGTACGACCGGCGCCGCGACGCGCTCGTCGGCGCGAGCGAACTCGTTGTCGGCATCGAGGAGATCGGCCGCGGATCCGGGGTGATCGCGACCGTCGGCCGCTTGCAGGCCTTCCCGGGCGGCGTCAACGTGATTCCGGGCCGGGTCGACTTCAGCCTCGACCTGCGCGCCGAGTCCGACGAGGATCGCGACCGGGCGCTCGCCGACATCCGCCGCCGTGCCCGCGAGATCGCCGAGCGCCGTGGGCTGCGCTTCGAGTCGCGTGAGATCTACCGCGCCGACTCCACGCCGTGCGCGGAGTGGCTGCGCGATGCGGTGGCGAGCGGCATCCGCCACACCGGCGACGCGGAGCCGATGACCCTCTGGAGCCGCGCAGGGCACGACGGCATGGCCGTGAGCGCGGTCACCGACATCGCGATGCTCTTCGTGCGCTGCGGAAACGGCGGCATCAGCCATCACCCCGACGAGGCGGTGACGCTGCAGGATGTCGCGCTCGCCCTCGATGCGTTCGAGGCGGCGGTGCTCGCGGTCGCCGATCGCGTGCGGGCCGAGCCCGAACGACTCGGCGGCGCGCGATGACGACGGCTCCGGCTCCGGTGTCGGGAGCCGTCGGCGACATCGAGCACCGGATCGAGGCGGCGGTGCCCCGGCTCACTCCGCAGGAGCAGCGCGTCGCCGAGTTCATCCTCGATCACGTGAGCGAACTCGCCGTGTACAACTCAAGCGAACTGGCCGGCATGAGCGGCGTCTCGAAGGCGACCGTGAGCCGCCTGTACCGGCGGCTCGGGTTCGCGAGCTCGCACGAGGTACGCGAGCACGTGCTGGCCCGGCGGAGCGCCGGCACGCCGCTCGGGGCCGCGGGCGCGCCCGCCGCCTCGCCCGAGG
>NZ_SDPN01000088.1 GCF_004134825.1 Agromyces albus | reverse complement strand
GGCGTCGCTCGTCGCCACCGGCGCCCTGGTCGCGGGCGTGTTCGAGGCCGCCCGCGCGACGACGCTCGCGCGCGGCTGGCTGTCACGGCCATGGGAGCTCCTGGGCGTGGCGGGCAAGGGCGGCGAGCTCGCCGGCTACGCCGCGGGTCACGTGCGCCACCGCATCCCGTATCGCCTCGGTCGCGCGGTCGTCGCCGCACACGGCACCGACCACGTCGAGTCGGTGACCGTTGCACGACTCGACGCGCAGTGGCATCCGATCCCCGGCAGCGAGGTGCGAATCGAAGCCGATGCCGTGTGCGTGAGCCACGGGTTCACGCCGCGACTCGAGCTGCCCATCGCGGCCGGTTGCGAGATCTCGCCCGACCGGTTCGTCATCGTCGACGACGCCCAGCGCACGAGCGTCCTCGGCGTGTACGCCGCGGGCGAGATCACGGGCATCGGGGGCGCCGATGCCGCGCTCGCCGAGGGGGCCGTCGCCGGCCACTGCGCCGCGGGCGGGCGCACCGACGATCCCGCCGTGCGCGCGGCATCCGCTGCCCGGCGCGTTTCCGCTGCGTTCGCGACGCGTCTCGAGGCCGCGCACGGCATCCGTCCCGGCTGGACCGGTTGGCTCACCGACGACACCGTCGTGTGCCGCTGCGAAGAGGTGTCGTACGGGCGCCTGATGGCCACGGCCGCCGCCACGAGCTCGAGCGGCCTTCGGTCCCTGAAGCTCACCACTCGCGCCGGCCTCGGCATCTGCCAGGGCCGCGTGTGCGGTCGCACCGTCGAGTCGCTCCTCGGGGAGGCGGTGACGGATGCCGCATCCGGCCGTCTCGGCCTCATCGACGGCGCCACGACCGACCGCCGCCCCATCGCCGCACCGCTGCGCCTCGGCGAACTCGCCGCGGGAGTCGAGCCCGATCGAGCAGCCGAGCCCAACGCCCACGCACCGACGTCCACGAAAGGACACGCATGACCACGCAGAAGTTCGACCTCGGCGGTGTCGTCGTCGCGACGACCCTCGCCTTCACCGATGACCCGTCGGCACCCGCGGGGCTCGCCGTCGACTACGACCGGTTCGCCGCGCACTGCGATTTCCTCATCGAGAACGGATGTCGCGGCGTCGGTCCCAACGGATCGCTCGGCGAGTACTCCTCGCTCACCGACGAGGAGCGTCGCAAGGTCATCCAGGTCGCGGTCGAGGCGGTCGGAGGGCGGGGCCTCGTGGTCGCGGGTGTGCACGGTGTCGGCTGGCACCAGGCCGTGAAGTGGGCCGAGTACGCGAAGGAGGACGGCGCCGACGGGGTGCTCGCCCTGCCGCCCACGATCTATCGCGCGAACCGTGCCGAGGTCATCGAGCACTACACGCGCATCAACGAGGTGGGGCTGCCGATCATGCTCTACAACAACCCCATCGACACGAAGGTCGACCTCACGCCCGATCTCGTCGCCGAGCTCGCGCAGCTCGAGAACGTCGTGGCGATCAAGGAGTTCACGGCCGACATCCGCCGCGTGCTCGAGATCCAGGAGCTCTGCGACATCGACGTCATCGCGGGCGCCGACGACCTGCTCTTCGAATCGCTCGTCGTGGGTGCGACCGGGTGGTTCGCGGGCTACCCGAACGCCTTCCCGAAGGAGGCTGTCGAGATCTACACGCTCGTCACCGACGGTCGCGTCGACGAGGCCCGCGAGCTCTACCGGAACCTCGTCCCCGTGTTCCGGTGGGACTCGAAGACCGAGTTCGTGCAGGCCATCAAGCTCTCGATCGACCTCGCGGGGCGGAGTTACGGTGGACCGACGCGGCCGCCGCGCGGGCCGCTGTCAGCCGAGCACGAGGCGCGAGTGCGCCGCGACACTCAGAAGGCGCTCGACTACATCGCGACCCGCTAGTCGCGGCCGGGCTGGAGGATACCTTGCGTTCGAAGCGAATCATCAGTGCCGTCGACTCGCACACCGAGGGCATGCCGACGCGGGTCGTCACGGGCGGCGTGGGCGTGATCCCGGGGGCGACCATGAACGAGAAGCGACTCCACTTCATGGAGCACCTCGACGATGTGCGGCTCTTCCTCATGAACGAGCCGCGCGGGCATGCGGCGATGAGCGGCGCCATCCTGCAGCCCGCCACGCGCCCCGATTGCGACTGGGGCGTCGTGTTCATCGAGGTCTCGGGCTGCCTGCCGATGTGCGGCCACGGCACGATCGGCGTCGCGACCGTGCTCGTCGAGACCGGCATGGTCGAGGTCGTCGAGCCCGTCACCGAGATCCGGCTCGACACGCCCGCCGGTCTCGTCGTCGCACGAGTGGCGGTCTCCGACGGCCATGCCGACTCGGTCACGATCGAGAACGTGCCGAGTTACGTCGATGTGCTCGACGCCTCGATCGAGGTGCCCGGGTACGGCAGCGTGCCGTACTCCATGGCGTTCGGCGGCAACTTCTACGCGATGGTCGACCTCGACGCCGTCGGGTTGCCGTTCGACCGCTCGAGCCAGCAGGAGATGCTCACGGCAGGACTCGCCATCATGGCGGCGATCAACGAGACCGCGCCGCCGCGGCATCCGTCGATCGAGGGCGTCGACCACTGCCATCACGTCGAGTTCATCGCGCCGGGCTCCGACGCGAAGCACTCCCGCCACGCCATGGCGATCCACCCCGGGTGGTTCGATCGCTCGCCGTGCGGTACGGGAACCTCGGCTCGCATGGCCGAGCTGTGGGCTCGCGGCGAGCTCGCCCTCGACACCGACTTCGTGAACGAGTCGTTCATCGGCAGCCGCTTCGTCGGGCGCCTCATCGCCGAGACCGACGTCGACGGCCGGCCCGCGGTCATCCCCACGATCACCGGCCGCGCATGGGTCACCGGCATCGGCCAGTACCTCCTCGACCCCGCCGACCCGTTTCCGGTCGGATTCCAGTTCTAGCTCCCGGCCTCGAGGGGCACCGCGCTCAGCGGTGGTCGGCGAGCTGCACGAAGCGGTGCAGCAGGCGCTGCGGTTCGGTGACGGATGCCGCAGCCAGCCGCTCGCTCACCTCACGCAACTCGCTCGCCGGGAAGTAGCCGTGGTGGCGGTACACGTGCGCGCGGGCGACGAAGTCCTGCGCGCTGACCTCGGGGTGGAACTGCGTGGCATAGACGTTGCGCCCGACGCGGTAGATCTGCACGGGACAACCGGCCGAGGAGGCGAGCAGCACGGCGTCGGCGGGAAGCCGCTCGGTCGCCTCCTTGTGGCCGACGAGCGCGTCGAATCGCTCGGACAGCGAGCCGACGAGCGGATCGGCCGTGCCCTCGTCGGTGAGTGTGACCTCGACGGCGGCGGCGTCCTCGCCGTGCAGCGTGCCGACGGTGCCGCCGAGCACTCGCGTGAGCACGCCGATGCCGTAGCACGTGAAGAGCACCGGGTGGTCGGCCTCGAGCGCCCGCTCGGCGAGGCGGGCGAGGTCGGACTCGAGGCGGCGCTGCACGGGGTGCTTGCCGTCTTCGGGCGTCGTGACGTTGTACGGGCTGCCGCCGACGACGATGCCCGCGAAATCATCGAGACGGACGTCGCCGAGTGGATCGATGTCGAGGCGCACGTGCTCGAGCCGGCCGGCATCGACGCCCATCGCGCGGCGCACCGACTCGTATTCGGGGCCGACCGCCTGGACCTCGGGTCGTGCCGAGAGGAAGAGGAACGGTCTCATCTGCCGCGGCCTCCTCGGCCTCGACCGCCCTTGCCGCCGCCGTGCGCGCCGCCCTTGCTGCCCTTGCCCGGCCGGCCGCTCTTGGTGCCGCCGCCGGCTCCGCGTCCTCCGCGGTTCGCCGCCTTGCCGCCCGTGCGAGGCTTGGCGCCGCC
>NZ_SDPN01000087.1 GCF_004134825.1 Agromyces albus | reverse complement strand
GGTCGGCGGCGGCGGCCGGGTCGTCGACGATCGCGCCGGGCTCGCCGCGCGGCACGAGCGAACCGTCGGCCACGTACCCGCGGTCGGCGAAGGCCTCGCGGGTGAAGCGGAGGCCCGCGGCATCAGCGGCCCGCTCGAGTGCGCTCGACGGGGAGCCGAGCAACGGCAGGGTCGGCTCGAAGGCGGCGACCGCCTCGGCGAAGGCGTGCGCCGCCCGTTCGTCGACGCCGAGACGGTGGTAGAGAGCACCATGCGCCTTCACGTAGCGCACGCGCACGCCGGCGGCCCGGGCGACGCCGTCGAGCGCGCCGAGTTGTGCGAGGAGCTCGGCCGCGAGCTCGGCCGGGCTCGTGTCGAGCGCGCGCCGGCCGAACCCGGCGAGGTCGCGGTAGCCTGGATGCGCCCCGAGGGCGACGTCGTGGCGGGCTGCGAGGCGGGCGCTCGAGAGCATCGTCACCGGGTCTCCGGCGTGGAAGCCGCACGCGACGTTGGCGCTCGAGACGAGGGCGAACATGGCCTCGTCGTCTCCGATGCGCCACGCACCGAACGATTCGCCGAGGTCGCTGTTCAGGTCGATCGTCGGCTGCATGCTCCCATTCTGCCGCGCGCGCGGGCAGACTTGGCGCGGGAGGATTCGGATGCAGGGATTCGGCGGGGCGCACGGCGGGGCACGATCCGTCGGCTCTCGCCGCGCGGCATCCGTTGCGATCGCCATCGCGACCCTGCTCGCCGTCGCCGCGTGCACGGGCCCCCCGGCACCGAGCCCCTCGCCCTCGCCCTCGCCCTCGACGCCCGCGCCGGGCACCGAGCCGCCCCGCACTCCCCCGCCGGTGCTGCAGCCGAGCGGCGCGCCCGAGGTGATCGCCGAGGGACTCGACGCGCCGTGGTCGATCCTCCGGCTGCCGAGCGGCGGGGTGCTCGTGAGCGAACGCGACACCGCGAACATCGTCGAGGTGCTCGGCGACGGCTCCCTGCGGGTCGCGGGCACCGTGCCCGGCGTCGCTCCGGGCGGCGAGGGCGGGCTGCTCGGACTCGCGTTCCTGCCGGGCGACGGCGACCGGCCCGACCTCGTCTACGCGTACCACACCGCGGCATCCGACAACCGGATCGTGCGGATGCCGCTCACGGGCGCCGTCGGCTCACTCGCGCTCGGCGGCGCTGAGCCGATCCTCACGGGCATCCCCAAAGCGGGGAACCACAACGGCGGCCGCATCGCGTTCGGACCCGACGGATTCCTCTACGCCACCACCGGCGACGCCGGCGATCGCGACGCCGCGCAGGACCCCGGTGCCCTCGCCGGCAAGATCCTGCGGATGACGCCCGACGGCCAGGCTGCGCCCGGCAATCCGTTCGGCAATCTCACCTGGTCGTTCGGCCACCGCAACCCGCAGGGCATCGCCTGGGATGCCGCCGGCGACCTGTGGGCGGCCGAGTTCGGCCAGAACGCGTGGGACGAGCTCAACCGCATCACGCCGGGCGGCAACTACGGCTGGCCTGTCGTGGAGGGCCAAGCGGGCGACGCCCGATTCACCGACCCCGTCGCGCAGTGGGGCACCGACGAGGCGAGCCCGAGCGGACTTGCGATCGTCGGCGACACGCTCTTCCTCGCCGCGCTCCGCGGCGAGCGGCTGTGGACGATCGCGCCGGCCACCTCGGGCGCGCCGCTCGCGACCGCGCCATGGTTCGTCGGCGAGCTCGGACGCCTCCGCGATATGACCGCCGGCCCCGACGGCGACCTCTGGTTCATCAGCAACAACACCGACGGGCGCGGGTCGCCGCGAGAGGGCGACGATCGCCTGTACCGGGTGCCGCTCGCCCCGACGAGCGGCTGAAATCCGCGACACCGTCGGTGCGCGGGGATATTCTCGTCCCATGGCGGATCTCGAGCGGGTTCGGCGGTGGGCCGAGGCGCTCATCGTGCTGCACCTCGATCCCGCCGTCTGGAGCTTCGGCTTCGACAACGCCAAGAAGCGCGCCGGCCTCTGCAACTACACGGGCAGGCGCATCTCGGTCTCGAGGTACCTCGCGGCCCGCTACGACGACGACGAGATCCACCAGATCCTGTTGCACGAGGTCGCGCACGCGATGGCGGGCCCTCGCGCCGGGCACGGACCGAAGTGGGCGACGATCGCGGCCGAGCTCGGCTACGTCGGCCGGCGCACCCACGACGGCGAGGTCGCCGACGAGCTCGCGCCCTGGGTGGGCCACTGTCCATCGGGCCACGAGCACTTCCGGTACCGTGAACCGCAGCGGCCGCTCAGTTGCGGTCTCTGCCAGCGCCGATTCGACCAGGCGAACCTCATCGTGTGGCGTCGGCGCGAGATCTCGGCGTCGGTGCGGCGCAAGGCTGCGAGCGCGGCCGCGGGCTGACGTGCCTGCCGAAGGCATGCCTCCGGTGGGCACATCACGGTCGCCGGCGCACGGATGCGGCATCCGTAACCCCATAGGATGGTTGCATGCCCGTCTCCACCGTCTCCATTCCCGTCGGGCAATGGTTCGTCTCACCCGAAGGCACCCGATGGTGGTTCGACTCGGGCTCCTTCGCCCTCGACTTCGCCTACACGGGCCGGGTTGGCGAAGAACCCGGGCTCGAGCAACTGCACGCGCCCGACGACCTCACCGCGTGGCTCGGTGAACGCTTCCCGGTCGCGGTGAGCCCCGCGCGATCGCGCGACCTGTTCGATGCGATCTCGCTGCGCGACGCGATCGGCCGCATGGCCGTCGCCGCAAGCCGCGGCGCCGAGCCGAGAGCCGTCGACCTCGACCTCGTGAACCTCTACGCCGCCACTCCCGACATCCCGCCGGCCCTCGCGGGCGGCTCACGCCAGGCCGGCCGTTCCGTGCATGCCGTCGGCCAGGCGCTCTCCACGATCGCGCGCGACGCCGTCGACCTCTTCGACGCCTCGAACGCCGGCCGCATCAGGGAGTGCAGCGGCAGCGACTGCGCGTTCGTCTACCTCGACACCTCGCGCGCCGCGAGTCGGCGCTGGTGTTCGATGCAGCGTTGCGGCAACCGGGCGAAGGTGCGGGCGCACCGCGCGCGCAAGGCGGTACAGCCGGCCGCATGAAGCGGATGCCCCGGGCGACCCCGCCGCCACGCTAGGCGCGGAACGCCCCGTCGCGCAGCTCGGGCACGACTCGCGTGACGTCGCGCTCGGTCGCGGGCCGCACCTCGTCGCTGCGTCCTGCGGCGGCGAGCGCGACGGCGCTGCCCGACGCGCTCATGAGATGGGATGCCGCGCGCTGCAGCCCTTCGAACGCCGCGCACGCGACGGCGGCCTCGGGTGAGGTGTGGTCGATGCCGATGCCGATGAGCGCGTCGATGACGGCGCCCGCGACGAGGTGATCCTCGATCGCGAAGCGGATGCCGCCGCCAGGCGCGGCACGATCGCCGGTCGGCTCGCCCGTCGGCTCACTCGTGGGCTCGCCCGCCGCGACGACGGCGACGATCACGCGCTCACCCCGGTGCTCCTGCATCGCGAGGATCCGCTCGGCGACGGCGGTGCGGTTGCGCATCGCGGCCGCGAACACGATCGCGCCACCGGCACCGAGCTCGAGCGCGAGCGCGCCCGTTCCCCCGGCGGAAGCGGCATCCGACACGACGGTCTCGGTGCCGTGCTCGGCCGCCACGACGACCGAGGTGGTGAACGACAGGGCGTCGACGAGCACGACGACGTGAGCGCCGGGCAGGATGTGCCGGCCGCCGGCGGCACCCCAGTCGAACCGGACCTGGTACTTCGCCTGACCGAGGGCGGCCGCGGAATCGCTCACCGCGACAGGCTAACGCGCACCGTGGCCCGAGTCCCACATCGCGAGGGCCTCGGCGTCGCTCGCGCGGGCCGACGCGCGCCGGGCTGCATCGAGGGCCGCCACGGGGTCGGGCTCCTGACGCGCGATGATGAGCTGGCGCTCGGCCTCGGCGAGCCGGGTGCGGGCGTCGGCACCGACGACGCCCCTGCCGCGCTCGATCGCCTCGCGTGCGACGCGCAACTGGCTCTCGGCGATCGCGACGGCG
>NZ_SDPN01000086.1 GCF_004134825.1 Agromyces albus | reverse complement strand
GCCGGCACGCCGCTCGGGGCCGCGGGCGCGCCCGCCGCCTCGCCCGAGGGCGTCGCGGCGCTCCTCGCATCCGAGCGGGAGAACCTCTCCCGTCTGCTCGACGCGCTCGCCGGCGGAACCCTGCACGCCATCGTCACCGCGCTCGTCGAGGCTCGTGAGGTGCTCGTCGTCGGCTACCGCAACAGCTATCCCGTCGCCCTGCACCTGCGCGAACAACTCGTGCAGTGCCGCGGCCGCGTGCGAATCGCCCCGCAACCCGGGCAGTCCCTCGGTGAAGACCTCGCCGACCTCGGTGCCGACGATGTCGTCGTGCTCGTCGGATTCCGGCGCCGCCCGGCGCGATTCGCCGAGATCCTCGACGCCGTCGTGGCGACGGGGGCGCGGTGCATCCTCATCACCGATCCGAGCGGGCGGGCCCTCGCCGCGCGCGCCGACCTTGCCGTCGAGTGCCCGCTCGAGAGCCCGGCGGCGTTCGACAGCTACGCGAGCGCGATGAGCCTCGTGAGCCTCGTCGCGAGCGCCGTCCTCGGCGCCGACATCCGGCGCGGTCGTTCCCGCATCGCCGGCATCGACGCCACCTACCGCGGCCTCGCCGAGATCGAGGGCATGTGATCGATCGGTCGCTCAACGATCCCGGTCGAGCCCGGCACTGAGATCGCCGCACTCGACCCGTACTGCATCGTGCCGGGCGAGGTACGCGCCCGCCCCGGCGTCGCCCGAGACCTCGGTCGCCACCGCCGACCAGTGGTCGCGGCCGATGAGCACGGGATGCCCCGGTCGACCGTCGAAGACGGCCCGGGCGAGCGACGCGTGGCGCTCCGCGCCGGGGGCGGAGCCGGCCGCGTCGACGACCCGCCGGCCCACTGCAGGGGGCAGCCCGGCGAGGTCGACGAGGCTCACGAGCACAGCGTCGGTGTGGGTGCCCGCGGCGAATTCGAGCCCGGCACGGAGCGACGCGGAAAGTCCCAGCGCCCAGTCCGCGGCGATGGCGACGTCGGCGTCGGCGGGCACGAGGGCGCGAGCGGCGTCGGCCTCGGCGCCGAGCACGATGACGACCCGATCGCACCCGGCGGCACGAAGCA
Organism: Agromyces albus; assembly: GCF_004134825.1. Classification (GTDB taxonomy): domain Bacteria; phylum Actinomycetota; class Actinomycetes; order Actinomycetales; family Microbacteriaceae; genus Agromyces; species Agromyces albus. The sequence continues at coordinate 2,970 of NZ_SDPN01000086.1, read as the reverse complement.
TCCGGAAGCCCTCGACGACCCACGGCACGCCCGTCGCATCGCGGATGAGCGCCTTCGGGCGACCCATGCGCGTGCCCGCGCCAGCGGCGAGCAGCACTCCGAGGAGTGAGGCGGTCATGGCTACAGTTAACCCGAGCCGCGCGTGCGGCGCGGGAGGAGTCGCGATGAACGTTTCCACCGATGCCCGAGAGCGGTTCCGAGAAGAGCTTCGGGCGTGCCTGCACGTCGCGCGCTGGGTCGACGAGGTGGCGGATGCCGCACCGTTCGACTCGCTCGAATCACTGCTCGCCGCGGCATCCGACGCCGCTTCCCCGCTCTCGCCCGCCGAGATCGACGAGGCCCTCGCGAGCCATCCGCGCATCGGCGAGAAGCCCACCGGCAACGGCACGGCCGAGCGGTTCTCCCGCTCCGAGCAATCGTCGGCCGACGCCGAGGATCCCGAGCTCGCCGCAGCGATCGCTGCCGGCAATCGCGCCTACGAGGAGCGCTTCGGCCGGGTCTTCCTGATCCGCGCCGCGGGGCGCTCCCGCGCCGAGATCCTCGCCGAGCTCGAGCGGCGGATGCAGCTCGACGACGCCGCGGAGCTCGCCGTCGTGGGCGAGCAGCTGCGCGAGATCACGCTGCTCCGCCTCGAACGCATGTACGCGGATGCCGCGTGGCCGGTCGGGGTGGCGGCATGAGCGGCCGCAGCCACGTGACGACGCACGTGCTCGACGCCGCGACGGGCCGGCCGGCCGAGGGCGTCGACGTACGACTCGAAGCCCGGGTCGATGTCGGTGCCGCCTGGGCTCCGATCGCCGCCGCCGTCACCGACGCCGACGGCCGAGTGTCCGACCTCGGCCCTGAGGAGTTGCCCGAGGGCGTCTACCGCGTCGTCTTCGATACGGGCGCGTATTTCGGCGACCAGCCGACGTTCTACCCCGAGGTCTCGATCGTGTTCGAGATCGCCGAGGCATCCGAGCACTACCACGTGCCGTTGCTGCTCAGCCCGTTCGCCTACTCGACCTATCGCGGCAGCTGACTCCCGGCGCTACTCGATCACCGGACCACGCGCGAGCAGCCGCCCGCGCGGTTCACCCGTGGTGGCGATGCCGCGAAGCCACGTGGTCGAGACGACGCCCCGCAGCCGCGCGCCCGCGAACGCGGAGACCGGGTTCTTGTGGGCGAGCGCCGAGGGCACGACGGTGAACTCGGTGTCGGGCGCGAACGCGACGAGATCGGCGTCGGCACCGACCGCGATGCGACCCTTGCCCGCGATCCCGGCGAAGTCTGCCGGCGCTTGCGACATCCAGCCGAGCACTCGTTCGAGGCCGATGCCGCGGCGAGCCGCCTCGGTCCACACGTTCGCGAGGCTGAGCTGCAGCCCGGCGATGCCGCCCCAGGCCCGGCCGAAGTCGCCGTCGAAGCCGAGCTTCAGCTCGGCCGTCGCGGGGGAGTGGTCGGAGACGATGAGGTCGATCACGCCGTCGAGGAGGCCGTGCCAGAGCCGGTCGCGGTTGCCCTCGTCACGGATCGGCGGGCAGCACTTGTACTCGGTGGCGCCGTCGGGGATGTGCTCGGCGTCGAGCGTGAGGTAGTGCGGGCACGTCTCGGCGGTGAGGCGAAGTCCCTCCGCCTTCGCCTCGGCGATGAGCGGGAGTGCCGCCGCTGAGGAGAGGTGCAGGATGTGCGCTCGACCGCCGGTTTCGCGGATGCCGTCGATGACACCCTGGATGGCGACGAGCTCGGCCTCGGGCGGGCGCGACTCGACGAACCGCGGATAGCTCGGCCCGCCGTCGTTCTCGTGCGCCGTGAGCACCGACGGGTCTTCGGCATGCACGATGAGCAGTCCGTCGAACTCGGCGAGCTCGCGGAGCGCCGCGAGCAGTCCGGCGGAATCGAGGTGGGGGAACTCGTCGACGCCCGACGGAGCGAGGAAGCACTTGAAGCCGAACACGCCGGCGTCGTGCAACTCGCGCAGCGAACCGAGGTTGCCCGGCACCGCGCCGCCCCAGAAGCCGACGTCGACGACGGCCTGCGGAGCGGCCGAGGCGCGTTTGACCGCGAGGGCGGCGGGATCGATCGTCGGCGGGATGCTGTTGAGCGGCATGTCGACGATCGTCGTGACGCCGCCCGCAGCGGCGGCACGCGTCGCGCTCGCGAAGCCCTCCCATTCGGTGCGTCCGGGCTCGTTGACGTGCACGTGCGTGTCGACGACACCCGGGATCAGTCGCTCACCGGGGGCAAGCGTCACCTCCGACCGCGCCTCGACCCCGGCAGGCCCGGGAGGCTCGATCGCGGCGATCACGCCGTCGCGGACCGCGATGGTCGCGGCGCGGAACGCGCCGTCGATGAACGCCGACTCGGCGTGCACGATGAGGTCGTACTGGTCGTCGATTGCCGTCATGTCTCCTCCGCAGGGACCATAACAGCGCCCCATTTCCAGCTCGTTGCACGCACATCATCCCGCATGGGGCCCGCGGACGTAGGATCGACGGAAAAACTGGGAGGCATCGTGCTCGAGCTTTCGGCGGAGATCATCGCGCGACTCGCGCGCGGCGATCGGTTCGCGCTCGCGACCGTGACGGCCGTCTCGGGCTCCGCACCGCGCGACCCGGGTGCGTCGATGATCGTCGACCCCGACGGCCGGGTCACGGGGAGCGTGTCGGGCGGATGCGTCGAAGGAGCGGTGTACGAGCTCTGCGAACGCGTGCTCGACGGCTCGGGTGTCGAGCACGGCCGATTCGGCATCGACGACGAGAGCGCCTTCGCCGTCGGGCTCAGTTGCGGCGGCGAGATCGACGTGTTCGTGCAGCCAGCCGCGCCCGGCCTCCTCGACCCCGTTCCCTTCGGCCGGGTGCTCGACGGGGAGTCGAGCGGGATCGCTACGCTCGTGGCCGGCCCGGCCGCCCTGCTCGGTCGCGTCGTGGTGCCGGGCCGCAGCGGCCCCGGCGTCCCCGGCGCCCACGGTGCCGGCCTCTCCGGCAGCCT
>NZ_SDPN01000085.1 GCF_004134825.1 Agromyces albus | reverse complement strand
GGGCGCGGCGGGCGCGGCAGGCGCTGGCGCGGCAGGCACTGCGGCCGCGGCAGGCGCCGACGCCGACACATCCGTCGACTGCGCGGCATCCGTCTGGATCACCAGGATCGGCGTGCCGACGTTGACGGTGTTGCCCTCGTCGACGAGCAGCTCGGAGACGACGCCCTCGAATGCGCTCGGCAGCTCGACGAGCGATTTCGCCGTCTCGATCTCGACGAACACCTGGTCGAGCGCGATCCGGTCGCCGGGGGCGACGCGCCATTGCACGATCTCGGCCTCGGTGAGTCCTTCACCGACGTCGGGCAGCGGGAATCGGATCTCGCTCATCTCACGCCTCTCTCAGGTCGCGGCCGAAGCCGCGGGTCAGTATGCCAGTGCGCGGTCGACGGCCTCGAGCACCCGGTCGGGGCTCGGCAGGTACTCGCTCTCGAGGGCGGCCGGGGGGAATGGGGTGTCGAAGCTCGAGACGCGCAGCACGGGTGCCTCGAGGGAGTAGAACGCCCGCTCGGCGACGGTGGCGGCGACCTCGGAGCCGATGCTCACGTTGCCGTAGGCCTCTTGCGCGACGATGAGTCGCCCGGTGCGATGCACCGAGTCGAGCAGCGGGCCGTAGTCGATGGGGGAGAGTGAGCGAAGGTCGACGACCTCGAGGCTCCGGCCCTCTTCGGCGGCGATGTCGGCGGCCTGCAGCAGGGTGGCGACCATCGCGCCGTGTCCGACGACCGTGACATCCGTGCCCTCGCGCACGATGCGGCTCGCGTGCAGCGGCAGGCCTGCGTGCGCCTGGTCGACGGGGCCCTTCGGCCAGTACCGGCTCTTCGGCTCGAAGAACAGCACGGGGTCGTTCGAGGCGATCGCCTCCTGGATCATCCAGTACGCGTCGTGCGGATTCGACGGGCTCACCACGCGCAGGCCCGGCGTATGGGCGAAGTACGCCTCGGGGCTCTCCTGGTGGTGCTCGATCGAGCCGATGTGGCCGCCGTAGGGCACCCGGATCACGATGGGCATCGACGCGCTGCCGTTGTGGCGCACCGTGACGCGTGCGAGCTGCGTGGTGATCTGGTCGAAGGCGGGGAAGATGAAGCCGTCGAACTGGATCTCGATGACGGGCCGATAGCCGCGCATCGCGAGGCCGATCGCGGTGCCGACGATGCCCGATTCCGCGAGCGGGGTGTCGAGCACGCGCTTGTCGCCGAACTCCGCCTGGAGCCCCTCGGTCACGCGGAACACGCCACCGAGCGGGCCGATGTCCTCGCCCATGAGCAGCACCTTGTCGTCGGCGCGCATCGCTTCGCGGAGGCCGGCGGTGATCGCCTTCGCGAGCGAGAGCGTCTGCACGCCCGGCACTCCCCGTTCGGTCGAGGGTGCAGCGGATGCCACTGCGGCGGTGTCGGTCGACGCAGCATCGGTCGCCGTGGTCTCGCTCGCCGCGTACTGCGTCTCGAGACCCTCGGCGGACCCCTGTGTGGCATCCGTCACCCGGAGCTCCTCTTCGGTTCGTGCGTTCATGCCGACGACCCGCCCTCGAAGCTCGACTCGTAGGCTTCGAGCCACGCGGACTGCTCGGTCATGAGCGGATGCGGCTCGCTGTACACGTGCTTGAAGATTACCTCGCGGGTCGGCGCGACGAGGTCGAGCGCCCGGCGGCGCAAGTCGGCGGCGACATCGGCGGCTTCGGTGTCGACGTCGTCGAAGAAGGCGGCGGATGCCCCGCGGCCCTCGAGCCACGTGCGATACCTCGTGATCGGGTCTCGCCGGGCCCAGTACTCGACCTCGTCGTCGGTGCGGTACTTCGTGGGGTCGTCGGCGGTGGTGTGCGCGCCCATGCGGTAGGTCTCGGCCTCGATGAGGCTCGGGCCCTCGCCCGCGCGCGCCTCCTCGAGGGACTGGCGGGTCACGGCATAGCTCACAAGCACGTCGTTGCCGTCGATGCGCACGCCCGGCATGCCGAAGCCGCCGCCCCGGAGCGAGAGGGGACTGCGCGACTGCCGCGAGACCGGCACGGAGATCGCCCACTGGTTGTTCTGGATGAAGAAGACCTGCGGCGTCTGATAGCTCGCCGCGAACACGAGCGCCTCGCTCGCGTCGCCTTGCGAGGAGGCGCCGTCGCCGTAGTAGACGAGCACGGCGGCATCCGTCTCTGGGTCGCCCGTGGCCGTGGCGCCGTCGAACTGCAGGCCCATCGCGTAACCCGTCGCGTGCAGGGTCTGCGAGGCCAGCACGAGCGTGTAGAGGTGGAAGTTGCCGTTCTCGGCCGGGTTCCAGCCGCCGAGCGTCGCGCCCCTGAGCAGCGCCAGGATGTTGACGGGGTCGAGCCCGCGGATGATGCCGACGATGTGCTCGCGGTACGAGGGGAACAAGTGGTCTTGCGGGCGGGCCGCGTGCGCCGATCCGACCTGCGCGGCCTCCTGCCCGTGGCTCGGCACCCAGAGGGCGAGCTGGCCCTGCCGCTGCAGGTTCGCGCCGGCGATGTCGATGCGCCGGGAGATCGCCATGTCGCGGTAGAACCGCTCGAGCATGGTGTCGTCGAGTGCCTCGACGAGGGGGAGGTAGGCCTCGGCCTCGGGCGTCGGCCGCAGCTCGCCGTCAGGGGTCAGGAGCTGGACCGTCGGTGCGGTGAAGTCTCTTTCTCGGGCAGACACCGTTCCACGCTACAGCTATGAAGGGAGCTGTTCTTGTAAAGCCGGCACAAGCTCGCCGAGAATCCTGAGGAGGATGTCTCCAGATTCCTCCTCGCCGATCGAGATCCGGATTCCCTCGGGCGGGAAGGCGCGCGTGACGAGACCGGCCTCGAACAGCCGATCGGCGACCTCGGCGGTCGCGGCTCCCGTGGGCAGCCAGACGAAGTTGCCGTGGGGCTCGGGCACCGGCCAGCCCTGCGCGAGGAGCGCCTCGTACAGGCGCCCCCGACGCACGGTGATGGCCTCGACGCGCTCGAGGAGCTCGGCTTCGGCGGCAGGCTCGAGCGATGCGAGGGCGCCGGCGGTGGACGCCGCCGTGACGCCGAGCGGGATCGCGGTGGATCGCGCGGCGTCGAGGATGCCGACCGGACCGATCGCGTAGCCGACACGGAGGCCCGCGAGACCGTAGGCCTTCGAGAAGGTGCGCAGCACCACGAGGTTCGGGTATCGGCCGATGAGCGAGCGCCCGTCGACCGATGCCTCGTCGCGCACGAACTCGATGTACGCCTCGTCGAGCAGCACGAGCAGGTCGGCGGGCACGGCGGCCATGAAGGCGTCGAACTCCGCCGCCGTGACGATGGTGCCCGTGGGATTGTTCGGCGAGCAGACGATGGCGACGCGAGTGCGATCCGTGATCGCCGCGGCCATCGCCTCGAGGTCGTGGCGGTGGTCGGGCTGGTTCGGCACGGTCACGCTCGTGGCGCCGGCGACGGCGACGAGCCCCGGGTAGGCCTCGAACGAGCGCCAGGAGTAGACCACCTCGTCACCGGGCGCGGCGGCGGCCACGATGAACTGGGCGAGGAGGGAGACGGATCCGGCGCCCACGAGCACTTCGTCGGCGCTCACGCCGAATCGCGCGGCGAGCGCCTCGCGCAGGGGGAGGGCCGAGGCATCCGGATACCGATTGACCTGCTTCGCCGACGTGGAGATCGCCTCGACGACGGAGGGCAGCGGATCGAAGGGGTTCTCGTTGCTCGAGAGCTTGAACCCGTCGGCGGGCGCGGGACGGCCCTGGCGGTACGGCGGAAGGGCTGCGATCTCGGGGCGAAGGCGGACGCCTGCCCCTGTGGGCTCCGGTGCGGTCACGGATTCCACCGTACCCCTTCGCACTGCCGCGGCGTTCTGCCAGAGTTGAGCCATGCGGTTCATCGTCAAGGTCATCGTCGTCGCATTCGCCCTGTGGCTCACGACGTTCATCGTCGCGGGCGTGAACGTGGTGCCCTATGAGGACACCACCATCGCCACGGTGCTCACCTACCTGCTGATCGCGCTCATCTTCGGGCTCGTCAATGCCATCGTGGGCACGTTCATCAGGGTCATCGCATTCCCGCTCTACGTGCTCACGCTCGGCCTCATCTCCTTCATCGTGAACGGCCTGCTGCTCCTGCTCGTCGCGTGGATCAGCGACCTCATGGGCTTCGGGCTCGTCATCGAGGGCTTCTGGTGGGGCGTGCTCGGCGCGCTCGTGATGGGCATCATCAGCTGGCTCATCGGCCTCATCGTTCGGCCGTCGTCGTCGTCGAGCGACTGAGGTCGCGGCTGGCCACCCACTCGGTCGAACGGCCTTCGCCGCCACCGGTGATGTCGGCGAGGAGCGCGCGGAACGCGGTGAGCCGCTCCTCTTCGGACTCGTCGACGAGTGCTGCGGTCTCGCGATAGCGAGAGAGCTCGTGCGCGGGCAGCAGCGAGGAGTACTCGACGTTCGCCTCGAGCACGCTGCGTGAGACGATCGTGCGCTGGTCGGACGGATGCCCCGCGCCGCCGACCGCCGGAACGAGATCCTCCTCGTGCTCGATCGAGAGCATCCGCACGTCCTCGCGCAGCTCGGCCGAGGCGACCGGACTGCCGAGGCTCAGGACACCCACCGTGTTGAGCTCGGGATCGCCGGCGAGGCTCGCCGCGATGACGCCGCCACCCGAATGGCCGACCGCGAGCAGCGGTTCACCCGGCGCGACGCCCGCATCGGCCATCGCCTGGCGCACCGCCCGCTCGCCGGCGCCCGAGTCGGCACCGGCGAACCGGAGATCGTCGAGCGCTGAGTCGTCGGCGATGCCGTGCACATTCGAGGTCATGTCGAACGGCTGCTCGCCGGCGACGAGGCCGACCTCGATCGTGCCGCTGATGTAGACGATCCAGCGGGCATCGCCCGGCGAACCGTAGCGCTCGATGCGGATCTGTGCGTCGCCGCTCGCGGGCACGCGCTCCGCGAGGTCGGCGACGCCGCTCGGCGCCGCCACCGAGCGGCCGGGGTCGGGCGGGCCTG
>NZ_SDPN01000084.1 GCF_004134825.1 Agromyces albus | reverse complement strand
GGGCCACTCACACGGCCTTTACATGAAATGTGTTCAAACGTTGTGAGTGTAGTGATTGTCAAGTTATCGGCTTATTAGTACCGGTCAGCTCCGACAGTCTTTAGTCCTGTCTTCCACATCCGGCCTATCAACCCAGTCGTCTGGCTGGGAGCCTCTCCCCCGAAGGGATGGAAATCTCATCTCGAGGCCGGCTTCCCGCTTAGATGCTTTCAGCGGTTATCCATCCCGAACGTAGCTAACCAGCGGTGCTCCTGGCGGAACAACTGGCACACCAGAGGTTCGTCCAACCCGGTCCTCTCGTACTAGGGTCAGATCCTCTCAAATTTCCTACGCGCGCAGCGGATAGGGACCGAACTGTCTCACGACGTTCTAAACCCAGCTCGCGTACCGCTTTAATGGGCGAACAGCCCAACCCTTGGGACCTACTCCAGCCCCAGGATGCGACGAGCCGACATCGAGGTGCCAAACCATGCCGTCGATATGGACTCTTGGGCAAGATCAGCCTGTTATCCCCGAGGTACCTTTTATCCGTTGAGCGACAGCGCTTCCACAAGCCACTGCCGGATCACTAGTCCCGACTTTCGTCCCTGCTCGACCTGTCAGTCTCACAGTCAAGCTCCCTTGTGCACTTACACTCGCCACCTGATTGCCAACCAGGTTGAGGGAACCTTTGGGCGCCTCCGTTACTCTTTGGGAGGCAACCGCCCCAGTTAAACTACCCACCAGGCACTGTCCCTGAACCGGATCACGGTTCGAAGTTAGATATCCAGAGTGACCAGAGTGGTATTTCAACAATGACTCCACCGACACTAGCGTGCCAGCTTCACAGTCTCCCACCTATCCTACACAAGCCACACCGAACACCAATACCAAGCTGTAGTAAAGGTCACGGGGTCTTTCCGTCCTGCTGCGCGTAACGAGCATCTTTACTCGTAATGCAATTTCGCCGAGTTCGCGGTTGAGACAGCTGGGAAGTCGTTACGCCATTCGTGCAGGTCGGAACTTACCCGACAAGGAATTTCGCTACCTTAGGATGGTTATAGTTACCACCGCCGTTTACTGGGGCTTAAATTCTCAGCTTCGCCTTGCGGCTAACCGGTCCTCTTAACCTTCCAGCACCGGGCAGGCGTCAGTCCGTATACATCGTCTTGCGACTTAGCACGGACCTGTGTTTTTAGTAAACAGTCGCTTCCCACTGGTCTCTGCGGCCCTACAGCGCTCCCGGAGCAAGTCCGATCACGCCTTAGGCCCCCCTTCTCCCGAAGTTACGGGGGCATTTTGCCGAGTTCCTTAACCACGATTCTCTCGATCTCCTTGGTATTCTCTACCTGACCACCTGAGTCGGTTTGGGGTACGGGCGGCTAGAACCTCGCGTCGATGCTTTTCTCGGCAGCATAGGATCACCAACTTTTTATCCGCATCGTGTCTCAGCCTTGATGAACCGCGGATTTGCCTACGGTTCGGCCTACGCACTTGCCCCGGGACTACCATCGCCCGGGATCGGCTACCTTCCTGCGTCACACCTGTTAATACGCTCACTCCACCAGATGGGGTCGCATGCCGCCCCGCGATCGTCCCCGAAGGGATCCACGCGGCTTGGGATGCTTAGCACTCCTGATTTCATGTGGGCGGTTCTTCGCCGGTACGGGAATATCAACCCGTTGTCCATCGACTACGCCTGTCGGCCTCGCCTTAGGTCCCGACTTACCCAGGGCAGATTAGCTTGACCCTGGAACCCTTGGTCTTCCGGAGGACGGGTTTCTCACCCGTCTTTCGCTACTCATGCCTGCATTCTCACTCGTGTGGCCTCCACGGCTGGTTCACACCGCCGCTTCGCTGGCCACACGACGCTCTCCTACCCATCAACACGGCTGGACCACGAAGGCCTACCACAAATGTCAATGCCACAACTTCGGTGGCGTGCTTGAGCCCCGTTACATTGTCGGCGCGGAATCACTTGACCAGTGAGCTATTACGCACTCTTTCAAGGGTGGCTGCTTCTAAGCCAACCTCCTGGTTGTCTGTGCAACTCCACATCCTTTCCCACTTAGCACGCGCTTAGGGACCTTAGTTGGTGGTCTGGGTTGTTTCCCTCTCGACGATGAAGCTTATCCCCCACCGTCTCACTGCTGCGCTCTCACTTACCGGCATTCGGAGTTTGGCTGACGTCAGTAACCTTTTAGGGCCCATCGGCCATCCAGTAGCTCTACCTCCAGCAAGAAACACGCAACGCTGCACCTAAATGCATTTCGGAGAGAACCAGCTATCACGAAGTTTGATTGGCCTTTCACCCCTATCCACAGCTCATCCCCTCCATTTTCAACTGAAGTGGGTTCGGTCCTCCACGACGTCTTACCGTCGCTTCAACCTGGCCATGGATAGATCACTTCGCTTCGGGTCTAGGACATGCGACTGAATCGCCCTATTCAGACTCGCTTTCGCTACGGCTGCCCCACACGGGTTAACCTCGCCACATATCACTAACTCGCAGGCTCATTCTTCAAAAGGCACGCTGTCACCCCAACAAGGAGGCTCCAACGGTTTGTAAGCAAACGGTTTCAGGTACTATTTCACTCCCCTCCCGGGGTACTTTTCACCTTTCCCTCACGGTACTTGTCCGCTATCGGTCATCTGGGAGTATTTAGGCTTATCAGGTGGTCCTGACAGATTCACACGGGATTTCTCGGGCCCCGTGCTACTTGGGATACCTCTCCGGCCGGCCAGGCATTTCGACTACGGGACTCACACCCACTCCGGTTGGCCTTTCAATGCCATTCGTCTATACCTGACGCGTCACCGTGAATGCGCGGCAGCACATTCCGAAAGGTCCCACAACCCCGACCATGCAACCCCTGCCGGGTATCACACATGGCTCGGTTTAGCCTGATCCGCGTTCGCTCGCCACTACTTACGGAATCACGGTTGTTTTCTCTTCCTGTGGGTACTGAGATGTTTCACTTCCCCACGTTCCCTCTACCCGCCCTATATATTCAGGCGGGAGTCACCAGGTCACCCAAAGGGCCTGGCGGGGTTTCCCCATTCGGAAATCCTCGGATCACAGCTCGTTTATCAGCTCCCCGAGGCTTATCGCAGATTACGACGTCCTTCTTCGGCTCCAGATGCCAAGGCATCCACCGTTTGCTCTTAAAAACTTGAAATCACATGAGATCGAATCGTGCAACACCACCCCGAAAGGCGATGCTGCGAAATTGACCAGTGAACGCCAAAAAGAGCACCCCGAAAGGCACCCATTCGGCGATTCACCTTTTGTGAAACAGGACCAAAAGTCCCGTTTCTAAGATGCTCGCGTCCACTATGTAGTTCTCAACAGACGGCCAGAACCCCCACACCCACACGGCCAAAGCCGGTCTCGGTGAAGGCCTGTAAGAAACCATCACCCCCACCCGAAGGCAAGGATCGTCCGGTCCCTCAGGACCCAACAGCGTGCACGCACCAACCCTCCAAAACCCCACCGTTCCAACCACTCCCGAAGAAGCGGCGTACTAGACGAAATCCATTCGCGTCGATGCCTATGTCAATGTTCCACCCATGAGCTGCCAGCAGGGAACGAACGCCCCTGATCTGGCATGCCTGGACAACCAAAGGTTGCCAGATGCTCCTTAGAAAGGAGGTGATCCAGCCGCACCTTCCGGTACGGCTACCTTGTTACGACTTAGTCCTAATCACCGATCCCACCTTCGACAGCTCCCTCCCACAAGGGGTTAGGCCACCGGCTTCGGGTGTTACCGACTTTCATGACTTGACGGGCGGTGTGTACAAGGCCCGGGAACGTATTCACCGCAGCGTTGCTGATCTGCGATTACTAGCGACTCCGACTTCATGAGGTCGAGTTGCAGACCTCAATCCGAACTGAGACCGGCTTTTTGGGATTCGCTCCGCCTTACGACATCGCAACCCTTTGTACCGGCCATTGTAGCATGCGTGAAGCCCAAGACATAAGGGGCATGATGATTTGACGTCATCCCCACCTTCCTCCGAGTTGACCCCGGCAGTCTCATATGAGTTCCCACCATTACGTGCTGGCAACATACGACGAGGGTTGCGCTCGTTGCGGGACTTAACCCAACATCTCACGACACGAGCTGACGACAACCATGCACCACCTGTAACCGAGTGTCCAAAGAGTTCCACATTTCTGCGGCGTTCTCGGTTATGTCAAGCCTTGGTAAGGTTCTTCGCGTTGCATCGAATTAATCCGCATGCTCCGCCGCTTGTGCGGGCCCCCGTCAATTCCTTTGAGTTTTAGCCTTGCGGCCGTACTCCCCAGGCGGGGCGCTTAATGCGTTAGCTACGACACGGAAACCGTGGAAAGGTCCCCACATCTAGCGCCCAACGTTTACGGCGTGGACTACCAGGGTATCTAATCCTGTTCGCTCCCCACGCTTTCGCTCCTCAGCGTCAGTTACGGCCCAGAGATCTGCCTTCGCCATCGGTGTTCCTCCTGATATCTGCGCATTCCACCGCTACACCAGGAATTCCAATCTCCCCTACCGCACTCCAGTCTGCCCGTACCCACTGCAGGCCCGAGGTTGAGCCTCGGGATTTCACAGCAGACGTGACAAACCGCCTACGAGCTCTTTACGCCCAATAATTCCGGACAACGCTCGCACCCTACGTATTACCGCGGCTGCTGGCACGTAGTTAGCCGGTGCTTTTTCTGCAGGTACCGTCAAGCCGAAGCCCTTCTTCCCTACTAAAAGAGGTTTACAACCCGAAGGCCGTCATCCCTCACGCGGCGTTGCTGCATCAGGCTTGCGCCCATTGTGCAATATTCCCCACTGCTGCCTCCCGTAGGAGTCTGGGCCGTGTCTCAGTCCCAGTGTGGCCGGTCACCCTCTCAGGCCGGCTACCCGTCGACGCCTTGGTGAGCCATTACCTCACCAACAAGCTGATAGGCCGCGAGTCCATCCCAGACCGAAAAACTTTCCACCCAAAACCATGCGGTTCCAGGTCCTATCCGGTATTAGCTCCGATTTCTCGGGGTTATCCCAGAGTCCAGGGCAGGTTACTCACGTGTTACTCACCCGTTCGCCACTAATCC
>NZ_SDPN01000083.1 GCF_004134825.1 Agromyces albus | reverse complement strand
CGCGACGACCGCCTCGCCACGCTGCGGCTGCTCGGCGCGACGCCCGCGACGGTGTCGACGCTCGCGATCATCGAGTCGGCCGTGCTCGCGCTCGTCGGCGCCGTGCTCGGCGTGGCCGTGTACCTCGCGCTCGTGCCGGCCCTCGCGCTCATCGAGTTCCGCGGGGAGGCGCTCGGCGCCGCGGGCGTGCTGCTGCCGTGGCCGTCGCTCGTCGCCATGCCGTTCGGCGTCGCGATACTCGCCGCCGTGAGCGCGGTGCTCGGTCTTCGGCAAGTGGTGATCTCGCCGCTCGGCGTGCGCACGAAGCAGGATGCCCCGAAGCTGCACTGGCTGCGCATCGTCATCGGCGTGGCCGTCATCATCGTCGCGTTCGGCGTGATGAGCGCGATCCAGGTCGCGCCGACGGTGATGGCGATCCTCGCGATGCTCGTGCTCGGCTTAGGCGGAACGCTCGCGGTGCTGAACCTCATCGGCCCGTGGGTCATCCGTCTGGTCGCACGAGGGCAGGCCGGGCGCGCGAAGACGCCCCAGCGACTCCTCGCGGCACGCACCGTGCTCGAGTCGCCGAAAGCCGCGTGGCGGCAGGTCGGCGGGGTCGCGATGACGAGTTTCATGGCGGTCTTCGCGGGCGCCGGCGTCTCGGTGCTCGGGGCGTTCGAGTCGGACTCGGATGCCGAGATGCGATTGCTCGTGACCGACATCCGCACCGGCATCCTCATCACCGTGATCGGCTCGTTCCTCATGGTCGCGTGCTCGGTGGGCGTCAACCAGGCCGCCGGCATCCTCGACCGGGGCGAGCTCTACCGCAGTCTCGACATGCTCGGCATGCCGACGAAGACGATGGATGCCGCGCGCCGCCGTGCCGTGATGTCGCCCCTGCGCATCACCGCGATCGGGTCGGCCGTGACCGCCGCGATCGTGATGCTGCCGCTCACGGGCATGGCGCTCATCGTCGCTCCCGTCTCGCTCCTCGTGATCGCCGGGGTGCTCGCGGCGGGGATCGGCATCGTGTGGCTCGGGCTCGCCGCGACGCGACCCGTGCTGGAGCGTGCCGCTGCGGGTTAGGGTCGAAGCATGACTGACCGGGCCTTCGACGAACGGGACGCGGCGATGAGCGAACTCCTCGGCATCCGCTCGAGCATCGACAACATCGACGCGGCCCTCATCCACCTGCTCGCCGAACGGTTCAAGTTCACGCAGCAGGTGGGCCGGCTGAAGGCCGCGCACGGACTGCCGCCGAGCGACCCCGATCGCGAGAGGCGGCAGATCGCGCGGCTCCGTGCGCTCGCCGTCGACGCGCACCTCGACCCGGCCTTCGCCGAGAAGTGGTTCAACTTCGTCGTCGCCGAGGTGATCCAGCACCACGAGGAGCTCGCCGGCGAGGCGAACGGCAACGCGGCCGGACTGTGAGCTGGTATCCGCTCGTCCTGCCGTCCCAGGCCGGGCGGCGCTTTCTCGTCACCGGTGCGAACGCGGGCATCGGGTTCTTCACGGCGGCGCGGCTCGCCGGATCGGGCGCGCACGTTGTGCTGAGCGGACGCAGCCCCGAGCGGCTCGAGGCGGCGACGTCCGCGATCCGCGGCATGGTGCCCGCGGCATCCGTCGAGTCCATCGTCATCGACCAGTCGTCGCTCGACTCGGTGCGCGCGGGAGCCGACCGGCTCATCGGCGGGCCGCCGCTCGACGGCGTCGTGGCGAATGCCGGCCTCGTGCACGCGCCGAGGCAGCGACTCGAGTCGGTCGACGGCAACGAGCTCGTGCTCGCCACCAACGTGCTCGGCAACTTCGCCCTCCTCTCGCGGTTGCTCCCGCACCTCGCGCCCGGCGCGCGCATCGTCGGGCTCGGCTCGCTCGCGTCGATGCTCAGCACGTTCCGTATGAACGACTTGCAGCTGACGCTCGGCTACGACTTCTGGCGCGCCTACGCGCAATCGAAGATCGCCGGCCAGGTGTTCGCGTTCGAGCTCGATCGCCGCTTGCGGGAGGCCGGCGTGCCGGTGTCGAGCCTCGTCGCCCACCCCGGCTATTCGATCAGCGGCCGGACGCCCCGCGTGCCCGGTGTGAACGAGCCCACGACGGGAACCCGGTTCGCCGACTCGCTGCAGGCGGCGTGGGCGCAAGGCAAGCACCGCGGCGCCGAGGTCGTGCTGCACGCGATGACGTCGCCCGCGGCGACGGGCGGCCAGTTCTGGGGGCCGCGGTACCTGACCAAGGGCGCCCCGGCGCTGCATACGCCCACGCGCACCTCGACCGACCCCGAGATCGGCGCGCAGTTCTGGAGTTTCGCCGAGCAGGCGACCGACTCGGTCTTCACGGTCGGCGGATGACGCGGCCGCGCTCGGCGCGCATGCGGCTCCTCCTCGCCCGGGTCGTCGTGGCGGTGGGCATCGTGCTCGTCGTCGTGGCGATCGTCAGCGGACGCCTGGGGTTCCTCGTCGTCGGCGTCATCGTGGTCGGCCTCGGGGCGGCGCTCGGCCCCGCTCGCATCCGGCGCCGCTGATCGGCGTTGCCGACCCGGTGCCGGCTCCCGGCGCCACCGGCGGACGCCCGCGGTTCACGCTCCGGCAACCGCGCATTGGCGCACCGTTGGCGACCGCTCAGTAGCGTGAGCGGTCATACAAACGGCAATCCAATAGGGGGCATTCGTGCACACCGTCGTGCGAGTCGGCGACCTCGACATCATCGTCAAGCCATCGCCCGTCGCGCTCGTGTGGAGCGAGCCCGGCCGGCAGCACGAGGCGCTCGCAGCTCCGGGCGTGCGACTCGCTCCCGGTGACGCCCTCGTCGAGGTCGAGCTCGCGACGATCTGCGGCTCCGACGTGCGCACGGTGCGCGGCGATCGCCCCGCGGCCGCGCCCCTCGTGCTCGGACACGAACAGGTCGGACGCGTCGTCGCCGTCGGCGAGGGTGCCGTGCGAGCCGACGGCTCGCCGCTCGAGCTCGGCGACCGCGTCGTATGGTCGATCGCGGTCAGCTGCGGCGAGTGCGACCGGTGCCTCCGGGGGCTCACCCAGACCTGCCGCTCGCTCTCGAAGTACGGCCACGAGCGCGTGCACCGCGGCTGGGAGCTCTCGGGGAGCTTCGCCACGCACGTGCAACTGCGGTCGGGCACCGCGATCGTACGCGTGAGCGAGCAGATGCCCGCCACGGTCGCGGCCCCAGCTCCCTGTGCCACGGCGACGGCGGTGGCCGCCCTCGACGCGGCATCCGCTCGGGTCGACCTCGACGGCGCACTCGTGCTCGTCACCGACGGCGGCATGACCGGGCTCACCGTGGCCGCGATGGCCCTCGACGCCGACGCCGAGGTGATCGTGTCGGATCCGGATGCCGCCCGCCGGTCGTTCGCGCGACGACTCGGCGCCGTGGCAGTCGACCCCAGTGCCCGTGCAGGGTCGCCCGATCGCCTCGACGCGACCCTCGCGCGCTTCGCCGCACGGGGAATCGCCGAGCCGCTCGTCGCGATCGAGACGTCAGGCACCCCGGCGGCGGCGTCGACCGCCATCTCGAACATCGGCGTCGGCGGAATCGTGGTGCTCGCCGGCAGCTCGGCGCCGGGCTCGGAGCTGTGCCTCGACCCCGGGTCGCTCGTACGCCGCCTCGTGACCATCACGTCGGTGCACGGTGCCACCGGGGAGCAGCTGGCGCGCGCCGTGAGGTTCCTCGAGCGCTCGTGGCGCACCCTGCCGTTCGAGGAGCTCGTCGGTGCGACGCATCCGCTCGCCGAACTCGATGCCGCCCTCCTCGAGGCCGCCACCGGGCGGCACGTGCGCGTCGGCGTCGCGCCGGGTCGCAAATCGCTGTGAGTCCGCGCACGGCAGGGGGCGAGCAACATAGGCTGGTGCCGACATGAGAGTGATCAGCTACAACCTTCGAAAGCACCGGGCCAGCGGCGAACTCGTCGGGCTTGCCGAGCGCTATGCGCCCGACATCCTGTGCCTCCAAGAGGCTGACACCCGTGAGCTGCCGCAGCACATCCACTCGCTGCAGCTCGCGAACGCGACGATGAGAAACCGCCTGGGGCTTGCCGTCTACTATCGCGCCGACCTCTTCCGCGCCGAGAAGGTGCAGGCGTTCGTGCTGAAGAAGTCGCTGCACGACCACGTGCTCCGGCCCGCCCACGAGCGGCTCGTCGGGGTGCGGCTGTTCGACATCCAGGCCGAGCGTGAACTCATCGTCGCCTCGTTCCACGCGGCACCGCTCACGGCGCTCAACTCGCTGCGCCGCCATCAGATCAAGTCGGCGCTCGGGGAGCTGCAGCTGCTCGGCCCAGGCCTGCCGACGCTCATGGTCGGCGACTACAACTACCCGATCTTCAAGGACAACCTCGGCGAGAAGGTGCGCGACTCCGGCTACGAGCTCACCCTCAGCGACAAGCGCACCTACACGCGCTACAAGTTCTTCCGCGGGCACTTCGACCTCGCGACTTCCGTCGGCTTCGACATCAGCGGCATCGAGACGCTCAAGCGCGGGTCGTCCGACCACATGCCGATCCTCGTGAGCGCGAGCTACAGCGACCAGATGCAGCCGCTCGAAGAGGCCCGCACTTCGTGATCAGTCGCGAGCTCGCGATCGCGCTGCGGGATGCCGGGCTCGTATGGCGTCCGGAGTCGGGCGATCGGTTCCAGCTCGACCTGCCGGGCGACGTCGAGCACGAGGTCGAGGCCGACGTCTTCACGGTGAGCGACATGACGATCGAGGCGCACCGCTACCCCACCGGCACGATCCTCGGGTTCAACGGCACGACCGAATGGGCGCTCGACTCCGTCTCCCTCGGCGACGCCGTGTGGCTGCCGCGCGAAGACCAGTTGCGGGAGCTCCTCCGCTCGACGTTCCGGTCGCTCACGCGCCTCGAGGACTCCTTCGAGGTCGAGATCGAGCTCGGCGACGAGCACAAGCGGTTCGAGCATCCGGATGTCGCGGAGGCCTACGGACTCGCGCTCCTCGAGCTCGTGTCGCGCTCGCGCTGACCAGCTGCGCGCGCGGTGGGCGTTCGTCGACCCGACGTAGGCTCTGA
The DNA here is from genome assembly GCF_004134825.1 of Agromyces albus. Classification (GTDB taxonomy): domain Bacteria; phylum Actinomycetota; class Actinomycetes; order Actinomycetales; family Microbacteriaceae; genus Agromyces; species Agromyces albus. The sequence goes on along the minus strand of NZ_SDPN01000083.1, from coordinate 253 downwards.
GCATGCCGGACCGCGACCTCGACGACGTCGCCGCCGCACGCGCCCGTGAACTCGTCGCACGCGCCGCCGCCGAGCTCGGCGCGGCACACGCGCGCGACGAGGCGCTCGCCGAATTCGTGCCCGAGCGCCGGGTCTTCGGCATTCCGCGTCGGGCACGCATGACGCGGGTCGGGCGAGTCTGGCGCCTCGGTGCGCTGCTGGTCACGAGCGAAGGGGCGCTGCTCGCCGCCGGCCGGGTGATCCGCGCCGAGCG
>NZ_SDPN01000082.1 GCF_004134825.1 Agromyces albus | reverse complement strand
GGCATCGCCGGCGCCGACCGCACGTGCCCCGGGCGCTCGCCTGGCCGCAGCGACGGGCTTGCCCTTGGGAGCCGGGGCCGCGGCGCCGACCGCCTTCGCGACGGCGGCACGAGTCTGCCCGGCAAGTCGCTCCTGCAGCTCGCGGAGGTCTTTCGAGCTGCCGAGGGCGCGGCCGCGCTCGTCGACGGCGCGGAACGAGATGCGCAGGTGCGTCGGCACCCGATCGAGGTCGAAGTCCGACGGATCGACCGGGGCGAAGGTGAGCCGGCGGATCGCCTGTCCGATCACCGCGGCGAACGGCTCCCGGGCGGTGCCCGATTCGGGGCCGTCGGGCAGCTCGGCCGAGATCCTGTTCGCCCACTCCGCCGCCGGCACGACCTGTCGGCGCAGCACCTTCGGCAGCGTGCGGAGCATCGCCGTGATGAGCTCGTCGCGCAGGCCCGGCACCTGCCAGTCGAACCCCGTCGGCTCGAGGCGCGCGAGCAGCACGAGGGGCACGAGCACGGTGACGCCGTCGTCATCGGCACCGGGTTCGAAGCGGTAGCGCAGCGAGAGCGTCTGGTCGCCCTGCCGCCAGCGGTCGGGGAATCCGGCGCGGTCGTCGGTGGGAGCGTCCTCGCCGAGCACGTCGGCCGCCGACATCGTGAGCAGGTCGGGCCGGTCGCGATGCTCGCCGCGCCACCAGCGTTCGAACGAGCGCGTGTCGGAGACATCCGCCGGCACCCTCGACTCGTAGAACGAGACGACGGCTTCGTCGCCGGCGAGGATGTCGCGTCGACGGGTGCGCTCCTCGACCTCGCCGAGCTCACGGCGGAGCTCGCGGTTCTTGCGGAGGAACGCGAAGAGCCGTTTGTCGAGACTGCTCGTGTCCCAGTCCTCCTCGACGAGCGCGTGACGGATGAAGAGCTCGCGGGCGAGCTCGGGGTCGACGCGGGAGAGCTGGATGCGCCGCTTCGCGACGATCGGCACGCCGAAGAGCGTGACCTTCTCATCGGCGACGGCTGCGCCCTGCCGTCGCTCCCAGCGCGGCTCGCTGAAGCTGCGCTTGGCGAGGGGCCCGGCGAGCTGCTCCGCCCATGCCGGGTCGATCGCCGCGTTCGTGCGGGCGAACAGCCGGCTCGTCTCGACGAGCTCGGCGCTCATCACCGCGGCCGGTGGCTTCTTCGCCAGGGCGGACCCGGGAAACAACATGAAGCGCGCGTTCCGGGCGCCGAGGAACTCGGCAGCCGGGCGCCGGCCGCGCTGCTGCTGTTCTCGCGTCGAGCCCGCGCCGCCGCGGCCGCTGCCCGTGCGCGAGTCATCGCGAAGCCCGATGTGCGAGAGCAGGCCGGCGAGGAGCGCGCGATGGATGCCGTCGGGATTCACCTTCGGGTCGCCGAGGTGCAAGCCGAGCGGCTTCGCGAGCCGCACGAGCTGGCGATAGAGGTCCTGCCACTCGCGCACGCGCAGGTAGTTCAGGAACTCGGACTTGCACATGCGCCGGAACGCGCTGCCCGAGAGCTCGCGCTGCTGCTCCTCGAGGTGGTTCCAGAGATTCAGCAGTGTCAGGAAGTCGCTCGTCGGGTCGACGAACCGGGCGTGGAAGCCGTCGGCCTGCTCGCGCTTGTCGAGCGGACGCTCACGGGGGTCCTGGATCGTGAGCCCCGCGACGATCGCGAGTACTTCGCGGCTGACGCCCTGCGCCTTCGACTCGAGCACCATGCGCGCGAACCGCGGTTCGATCGGCAGGCGAGCGAGTTGCCGGCCGATGCGGGTGAGCTGCGGGCCGTCGCCCGTCGCCGTCTCGTCGAGTGCTCCGAGCTCCTTCAGGAGGTCGAGCCCGTCGCGGATGCCGCGCGAGTCGGGCGGCGTGAGGAACGGGAAGTCCTCGATCGCGCCGAGCCCGAGCGAGGCCATCTGCAGGATGACCGCGGCGAGGTTCGTGCGCAGCACCTCGGGATCGGTGAACTCGGGCCGCCGCTCGAAGTCCTCTTCGGAGTACAGGCGGATCGCGATGCCGTCGCTCGTGCGACCCGACCGGCCCGAGCGCTGGCTCGCCGAGGCCTGCGAGATGGCCTCGATCGGCAGGCGCTGCACCTTCGAGCGCACCGAGTACCGGCTGATGCGAGCCGTTCCGGCATCGACGACGTAGCGGATGCCGGGCACGGTGAGGCTCGTCTCGGCAACGTTCGTCGCGAGCACCACGCGCCGCCGCAGCCCGGCGATCTTCGACGGCTCGAACACCCGGTGCTGGTCGGCGGAGGAGAGTCGCCCGTAGAGCGGCAGCACCTCGGTCTCGCCCGAGCGGCCGCCCGCGCGGTTGTAGTGCGCCCGCACGGCGGCCTCGGCGTCGCGGATCTCGCTCTCACCCGAGAGGAAGACGAGCACGTCGCCGGATGACTCGCGCTCGAGTTCGTCGAGGGCTTCGAGGATGCCGCGCTGCACGTCCTTGTCTTCAGCGGCGGCGCCCTCGTCGTCGTCGGCATCGCCTGCACCCGTCTCGGCGACGAGCGGACGGTAGCGGATCTCGACCGGATAGGTGCGACCCGACACCTCGATCACGGGAGCCGGGTTGCCCGCGGCATCCGCGAAGTGCTTGGCGAAGCTCTCGGGGTCGATCGTCGCGCTCGTGACGATGACCTTGAGGTCGGGCCGGCGGGGCAGCAGGCGCTTCAGGTAGCCGAGGAGGAAGTCGATGTTGAGGCTGCGCTCGTGGGCCTCGTCGATGATGATCGTGTCGTAGCGGCGGAGCTCGCGGTCGCGGTGGATCTCGTTGAGCAGGATCCCGTCGGTCATCACCTTGATGCGCGTCGACTCGCTCACGCGATCGGTGAACCGCACCTGGTAGCCGACGAGGCCACCGAGCTCGGTGCCGAGCTCTTCGGTGATGCGCTCGGCGATCGTGCGTGCGGCGATGCGGCGCGGCTGGGTGTGCGCGATCGACTCGCGGCCGAGCTCGAGGCAGATCTTCGGCAGCTGCGTCGTCTTTCCCGAGCCGGTCGCGCCGGCGACGATCACGACCTGGTGGTCGCGCAGGGCGCGCGCGATCTCCTCTCGCTGGCCGGAGACCGGCAGCTCTGGGGGATAGGTGATCGTGGGAAGCACAGCCCTCCATCGTATGCGGTGAGTGCGCCGCCGCGACCCGCCGTGGTAGAACTCGTTCATGTCGACGGATGTCGCAGCACCCGCCGAGGCGACGGCGCCTCGCACCCCGGCGGTCACGGTCCTCCTCGGCCTGCCGCTGCTCCGCGTCGCCCTCGTCGCGCTCGCCGCCGTCATCACGTGGCTGCTCCTCCTCGCGGCGGGGGAGCGCTCGACCTTCCCGCCGTCGCTGCTCTTCGGGGCGGCGATCATGCTTCCGGTCAATGTGGTGTCGCTCGTGCTCGTCCGTCGTGCGCTGCACCGGGAGGGGCTCCGGGCACGCGACCTCATCGGCTTCTCGTGGCGCCGGCTCGGCGCCGACATCGCGTGGGGACTCCTGTGGCTCTCGGCGCTCTCGCTGCCGTTCGCCCTCGCGATCATGGGCATGATGTTCGCCCTCCACGGCGGAGCGGCCTTCGAGCGGTTCGACACGGTCTTCTACGACGAGGCGGCGACGCCCACGCTCGACCGAGCGCTGCTGGCGGCGCTCGCGATCGTCTCCGTCGTCACGTTCGCGCCGCTCAATGCGCCCGCCGAGGAGCTCGTGTATCGGGGGTACTCGCAAGGCGGACTGGTGCGTCGCTGGCCGGCCGCTGTGGCGGTGCTCGTGCCGGCGATCGTCTTCGCCGTGCAGCACGTCTTCTACGCCGCGACTCCCAGCGCTGTGCCCGTGTACCTCGTCGCCTATCTCGTGTGGGGCATCGGCTCCGGCCTCATCGTGTTGTGGCAACGCCGACTGATGCCGATCATCGTCGCCCACTTCCTCGTGAACCTCATGACGAGCGCACCCGCCCTCGTCCTCACGTTCCTGCCCGAGGAGGCGTTCGTCCGCTGACATCGGCGGGCACGCGACTGGGTCGAACGGGCACCGCGCCGCGATTCGCGAGGAGCGAACCGACCTGTCGGTGGCGCAGGCTCCCGTGATGGGATGACTCCATGACCCATTCCTCGGTACCTCGCATCCAGCTCAACGACGGCAACTCGATCCCGCAGCTCGGTTTCGGAGTGTTCAAGGTCGATCCCGACGAGACCGCGCGCATCGTGACCGATGCATTCGAGATCGGCTACCGCCACATCGACACCGCACGCATCTACGGCAACGAGGAGGGGGTCGGCAAGGCGATCGCCGAATCGGGGATCCCGCGCGAGCAGCTCTTCATCACGACGAAGCTGTGGAACGACGATCAGGGCACGCGATCGGTCTTCGATGCGTTCGACGCGAGCCTCGAGCGACTCGGCCTCGAGTACGTCGACCTGTACCTGATCCACTGGCCGACGCCGGCGCGCGACCGCTACGTCGAGACGTGGCGCGCGTTCGAGGAGCTCAGGGCATCGGGCCGGGTGCGCTCGATCGGCGTCTCGAACTTCCTCGTTCCACACCTCGAACGACTGCTCGCCGAGACCGGCACCGTGCCTGCGGTCGACCAGATCGAGCTGCATCCGGCGCATCAGCAGCCGGACACCGTCGAGTTCGCCGAGGAGAACGGCATCGCGATCGAGGCCTGGGGACCGCTCGGCCAGGGCAAGTACCCGTTGCTCGAGCACCAGGAGGTGACGGATGCCGCTGCGGCCCACGGACGATCGCCAGCCCAGGTCGTGATCCGCTGGCACCTCCAGCGCGGCTTCATCGTCTTCCCGAAGTCGAACCGGCGTGAGCGCATGGCGGAGAACTTCGACGTGTTCGACTTCACGCTCGACGACGCCGAGATGGAGGCCATCACGGCCCTCGAGCGCGAGGGCCGGGTGAGCTCGCATCCTGAGCACGTGAACTGAGCGCGCGCCGGGCGCGGGGAGCCTGGTTGCGTGGTGTTCCAGGAGGCCTCCCGCGGCCGGGCCACGCCCCCCCGCGGGTGGTCGTTCGCGCAGGATCGGCGGGAATCCGGGCGACACGCCCGGACTGCAAGCCCGTTTTGGCAGAGCACCCGAGGCGTGCGTAAAGTAATCACTCGTCACCCCAAAGGTGCGGCAGAGCGGAAGAGCTCGCCGGCCTCACGTGGGACCTTCCAATCGCTCAGATCAGAACCTTGTAGGACGCTGTCTGAACGCCTAGGATGACTACTTACTTCCACTGTGAATGCAGGCTTTCCTGCACGTATTCCAGCTGCGAACACAACCTGAAGCTCCGGCCGATCGGTTTGGGAACAGGTTGCGGAAGTGATATAGTAGAGAGGTTGCCCTGAGGGCAGGTCGAAAGACTGAAACTCGGGTGCGTCCGTTTCTTGAGAACTCAACAGCGTGCACTATGTTCAATGCCAAATATCCTCGGGCATCGACCTTTTGGTTGGTGTTTGGGATTTCTTTGAGATTGATGGATTGTCAGTTGTTGACAGTTCTTTGGTCAGGTCAAACAGTTTTCTTTGGAGAGTTTGATCCTGGCTCAGGACGAACGCTGGCGGCGTGCTTAACACATGCAAGTCGAACGATGAAGAGGAGCTTGCTCCTTGGATTAGTGGCGAACGGGTGAGTAACACGTGAGTAACCTGCCCTGGACTCTGGGATAACCCCGAGAAATCGGAGCTAATACCG
>NZ_SDPN01000081.1 GCF_004134825.1 Agromyces albus | reverse complement strand
GCCGATCGCGAGGCCGCTTCCGCCGACGGCGCCCGCCACCGTGGCACTCGACGCGGAGGCGCCTGCACCGCTCCCGGCACCCGCAGCACCGCTCCCGGCACCGGTTCCGCCACCGGAAGCGCCGCCGCCGGCCGTGACGGCGGCGGGCATTCCCGTGGCACCGAGTGCCACGATGGCCACGGGCGTGCCCTGGGACAACCAGGCCGAGTACGCCGTCGCGCCGCCGATGCCGGCGGCGAGCGGCAGCAGCACGAGCGCGAGACGCGACCCGACCTCTCTCGCCTCTGCGGCGACGATCGTGCAGCGTGCGCAGTCGTCGAGGTGGGCCTCGAGCCGCGCCGTGTCGCGCGCGCGGAGCTTGCCGCGCGTGTAGCCGCCGAGCCGATCGATGCTCCACTGGCACTCGGGCTCCGCTGCCGCGTTGCGCAGGTGCGCCTGGATCCACGCCTGTCGCAGTCCCTCGCGGGCCCGGTAGGCGAGCGCGGCCGTGCTGTTGGCGCTCATGCCGACGATCGGCGCGATCTGCTGCGGGGTCATGTTCTCGACCTCTGAGTACCAGAGCACCTCCTGCCAGCGCGTGGGCAGCGAGCGGAAGGCCTGGGCGGTCGTCGAGCGGTCGAGGGCGTCGAGCGAGGCCGATTCGCTCGAGGTGGGGTCTTCGAACGACTCGAGCGTCTCGAGGTTCGTCTCATGCCTTGCACGACCCCACCCGGCCGCGGTGTTGCGGATCGTCGTGAAGAGGTAGGGGCGGAATGCGCCTCGCGGCCCGCCGCCCGCGAGGATCGCGTCGTAGATCTTGGTGAAGGACTCCGCGACGAGATCGTCGGCGTCGAGTGAGCTGAACGAGCGCGCGACCGTGCGGCCCGATGCAGCGTGGCGCCGCCAGAGTTCCGCGTACGCCGAGCGGTCGCCGCGGCGCGTGCGCTCGATGAGCGCTTCGTCGGCAGCCTGGTCGGTGCGCACGGGGGGCACGCCGCCTCCTTGGGGTTCGGGCGAACAAAAGGCGTCTCACAGGAGAGACGCTTCGATCGGCGATTCATGACGCGGTCGCCGCGGGGTGGACTCATTTCACCAGATTTATTTGTGAATCGCGTCATAGATCGCTGAGCGCGACATCTCTCAAGGTGAGGGCGGCAATCACGCCCTCGAACACCACCGTCTCCGGAGACCCGAACTCCGAGACGGATGCCGGCGGAGCCGGCGCCTGATCGGTCGCGTCGGGGGTCGACGCGACCGATCGACCGGGCGGGGGTTCGGAGGCGATGGGGAACACGTCTCCGAGCCCCGCCACAGGTGAATCGACCCGCGCGAGGCGTTCAGACGAGTCGGTTCCCGGCGCACCACACGGCCTCGACGCCGAGCTCATCGCCGAGCAGCACCGCATCGGCAGCGTACCCCGCCTCGAGTCGGCCGAGGTCGAGTGCCCGGCCGATGGCCGCGGCCGGGGCGATCGTCAGCGCGCCGACGGCCTCCTCGAGTGGGATCCCGCTGTCGACGACGGCGCGCCGCAGCGCCTCGTCTTGCGTGAGCGTCGAGCCCGCGATCGACCCGCCGTCGCGCAGGCGGGCGACGCCGCCCGCCACCACGACGTCGAGGGAGCCGAGGATGTAGTCGCCGTCGGCCGATCCGGTCGCCGCCATCGCGTCGCTCACGAGCGCCACCCGCCCCGGCGCACCGGCGAACGCGAGGCGCACGACGTCGGGGTGCACGTGCACGCCGTCGTTGATGATCTCGAGCGTCACGTGATCGGCGCGCATCGCCGCCACGACCGGGCCCGGAGCACGATGGTGGATGCCGCGCATGCCATTGAAGGCATGCGTGAGCAGGCTCGCCCCGGCCTCGAACGCCGCGAGGGCCGTCTCGAAGTCGGCGCCGGTGTGTCCGACCGCGACGACGACCCCTGCGCCGGTGAACCCGGCGATCGCCTCGGCCGCTCCGGGGCGCTCGGGGGCGAGGGTGACCTGCCGAAGCGTGCCGCGCGCCGCGTCGAGGAGCAGGTCGACGGATGCCGCATCCGCCGTGCGCAGCATGTCCGCGTCGTGCGCCCCGCGGAACTCGGCATCGAGGAACGGCCCCTCGAGGTGCGCGCCGAGCACCCGCGGATCGACCGCGGCGACCCGCGCGATCGCCTCGAGCTGGGTCGCGAGCCGATCGATCGGCGCCGTCACGAGCGAGAGCACCGAACGAGTGGTGCCGTGGGCGTTGTGCACGGCGAGCACGGTCTCGATGGCCGCCTCGCCCTCGTCGGCGGATGCACCGCCGGCGCCATGGCAGTGCAGGTCGATGAATCCGGGAACGAGGAAGCGGCCCGCGGCATCCGTCACGTCGACCGCAGCGGGGAGGTCGTCACGCCACGAATCTCCGATGCCGCGCTCGGCGATGCGGTCGCCCTCGAACCGCACCCACGCATCGGCGACGGTGTCGGCACCGCTCACGAGGCGTGCGGAGTGGATGACGGCCCGGGAAGTGCTCACTCGGCAACGATAACGTCGTAGCCGCGATCGGCGAGGCGTTCGCGCTGCTCCTCGGTGGCGCCCGCGTCGGTGATGAGCGTCGTGAACAGCCGCGGCGGGCCGATCGCCGCGAACGCGCGCTTGTCGATCTTGCTCGAGTCCGCGACGAGTACCGCGTGGGTCGCGCGCGCGGCCATGAGCGCGTTCACGGCGGCCTCGCGCTCATCGTGCGAGGTCGGGCCGAGGTTCGGATCGATGCCATTGACCCCGATGAAGGCGAAATCGAGGGTCACGCTCGCGAGCACCGCGTCGGTGTACGAGCCGACGAGCTCGTAGGAGCGGGCGTGCACGACCCCGCCCGTGACGACCGTCTTGATCTGGGGGCGCATCGCGAGCTGCATCGCGATGTTGATCGCGTTCGTCACGACCGTGAGGCTCGGGTCGGGCGCCGGCTCCATGATGTCGGCACGCGACATGAGCGCGTCGGCGATGGCCGTGGCCGTCGTGCCGCCGCAGAGCCCGATCACGGCGCCGCGCGGCACGAGGGCGCTCGCTGCGCGGGCGATCGCCGCCTTGGCCTCGGGGTTCTGCTGGTTCTTGTAGCGGATCGGCAGGTCGTACGCCACTGAATGGGCGACGGCGCCGCCGCGCGTTCGGGTGAGCAGCTGCTGTTGCGCGAGGGCGTCGAGGTCACGACGTGCGGTGGCGGGCGAGACCCCGAGGCGCTCGACGATCGCGTCGACCTCGAGCTGCCCGTCTTCGGCGAGCAGGTCGAGCACGGCGCTCAGTCGCTCTGCGCGGTTCATGCGTGCTGCTCCTTCCCGGCCCCGGCGAGGAGCAGGAGCAGCCTGGCCGCTTCGTGCTCGACAGCGGTTCGGCCCTCGGCGAGATACGTCCGCGAGTCTACGACCGTCGGATGCTCGTCGAGATATCGGCGGATCGCGCCCGTGAACCGAGTGCTCAGGTGGGTCGACACGTTGATCTTCGTGAGGCCGGCGCGGATGCCCGCCACGATCGTGGCGTCTGGCACGCCGGATGACCCGTGCAGCACGAGCGGCACCGGCACCGCCGCCCGCAGGCGCCCGATGAGGTCGAGGTCGATCGCGGCGACCCGCTCCGTCATCGCGTGCTGCGAGCCGACCGCGACCGCGAGCGCCTCGACGCCCGTCGCCGCGACGAAGCGCGCCGCCTCGTCGGGATCGGTTCGAACTCCCGGCGCGTGCGCGCCGTCCTTGCCGCCGATCTCCCCGAGCTCGGCCTCCACGAGCACTCCCGCGGCGGAGGCGCGCTCCACGACGAGACGGGTCGCCGCGACGTTCTCGTCGAAGTCGAGCTTCGACCCGTCGTACATGACCGAGCCGAAGCCGAGCTCGATCGCCCGGAGAGCGAGGGTGGGATCCTCCGCATGGTCGAGGTGCACCGCGATGTCGGCGCTCGACGCATCGGCCACCGCGAGCGTCGCGAGGGCGATCGGCTCGAGCCCGCCGTGGTAGCGGACGCAGTTCTGCGAGAGCTGGAGGATGACGGGACGGCCGGCGGCCTCGGCGGCCGACGCGAGCGCCTCGGCCGTCTCGAGATGCAGCACGTTGAAGGCGCCGATGCCTCGCCCTGCGGCGACGGCCACGTCGAGGAGCTCGCGGGTGGGGGTGAGCGTCATGCGTGCTCCTCGGCGATGGATTCGACGACGACCTCGGCCTCGAGGGCGTCGTGCTCGGGGGAGAGCTCGCCTGCGAGCGGCATGAGCACCGCCGACGCCGACCAGGCCGCAGCCCGGCGAGCCAGGCGCGAGCGTGCGGTGGCGGCGACATCCGTGTCGGCGTGCAGGTCGGGGGTGTCGGCGAGTGCCGCCGCGATCGCGGCGACGAGCGCATCGCCGGCACCCGTCGCGTTGCCGTGGAGCACCCGGGGCAGCCGCGCCCTGAGGCCGCCCGCGGCATCCGCTCGGCTGACGCAGACGAGGCCCTCGGCGCCGAGCGAGACGACGACGAGGCGCGCCCCGAGGTCGAGGAGCGCTCGCGCTCCGCTGACCGGATCGGCGTGCCCCGTGGCAGCTTCGAGCTCGTCGCGGTTCGGCTTGAGGGCGTGTGCGCCGGCCCGCGCGGCGGCGAGGATGCCGGGACCGCTCGTGTCGACGACGACGCGAGTGCCCGCGGCCACGAGGTCCTCGACGAGCGCGCAGAGGGCGTCGGGGGAGACGCCGGGCGGCAGGCTCCCGCAGATCGCCGCGACGCGGCTCGCTCGGCCGAGGCGCGCTGCCGCGTCGAGCAGGGCGCTCGACTCGGCGGCGTCGAGCGGTGCGCCGTGCTCGTTGAGGACCGCCGTCTCGCCGCGCTCGTCATCGACGATCGCGACACTGCGGCGGGTTGCGCCGCCGACCGGCACGAGGTGATGCGGGATGCCGCTCGAGTCGAGCTCCCTCGTGAACTCGGCGCCCGTGGCACCGCCGCTCGTGGCGAGCGCGAGCACTTCGATGCGCCTCCCGTGCAGCACCCGTGCCACGTTCACGCCCTTGCCTCCCGCTCGCGCGGTTCCGGCGGGCACTCGGTGCGTCGCCCCGGGCGTGAGCCGGTCGACGTGCCACGTGAGATCGAGCGCCGGGTTCGGCGTGACGGTGAGGATCACGGCGTGCCGCCCGTCTCGAGCGCCGAGGCGAGGTCGCGAGCGGCGAGAGCGGTGCCGAGCAGGCCGGCGTCGTCGCCGAGCTGCGCTTGCACGAGCGCCGGCCGGCGGTGGAAGCTGAGCAACCCGTCGAGTCGCTCGCCGAGCGGCGTGAAGAGAGCGGGACCGGCCTGCGCGAGCCCGCCGCCGATCACGACGGCCTCGGGGGCGATCATCGCGACGAGACGCGCGAGCTGCTCGGCGAGCGCCTCGACGGCGTCGTCCCACACCCGCTCCGCCACAGTGTCGCCCGCCTTCGCTGCAGCGAGCACGTCGCGGGCGCCGGTGACGGCGGTGCCGGATGCCGCGGTGTACCGGCGGGCGATTGCGCCCGCCGAGGCGATCGTCTCGAGGCATCCGACCGCACCGCACGCGCAGCGCTCGCCGCGCGGGTCGCTCAGCGCGTGTCCGAGCTCGCCCGCGAAGCCGCCGCCGGAATACGGGCGGCCGCCGAGCACGATCGAGCCCGCGATGCCCGTGCCGATCGCGAGCACGACGACGTCGCCGTAGCCGCGTGCAGCGCCGAGGCGGTGCTCGGCGTCGCCCGCCGCTCGAACATCGTGTCCGAACGCGATGGGAAGCCTGATCGCCTCCTCGGCGAGCGAGCGGATCGGGGCGTCGCGCCAGCCGAGGTTGCTCGCGAAGATGCCCATGCCGGTGCGCTCGTCGACGAGGCCGGGCACGCTCACGCCGGCCGCTGCGACTCGCGCACCGGGTGCTTCGGCGAGGTGCTTGCGAGCGAGGCCGGCGAGCGCGGCGACGATCGCGCCGGCGGGGTCGGCCGGGTCTCGCGGGGTCGGGG
>NZ_SDPN01000080.1 GCF_004134825.1 Agromyces albus | reverse complement strand
GTTCGATCGCGCGCCGCCGCTCATCGCGCGACCGCCTGTTCGCGTGCGGCGCCGCGCCACCAGTCGGCGGCGGCCATCGCGGTGCGGCCCGACGGCTGCACGCGCCGGAGCTCGAGCGGCACAGTGCCGGTGCCGATCAGCACGCGGCGATCGTGCATGGCGATCAGGCCGGGCGGCATCACCAGAGCGTCTGTGGCATCCGCGGTGGTCGCGAGCTCGAGCACCTTCAGTCGTTGCTCATCGATCGTCGTCCAGGCGCCGGGCTCGGGGGTCACACCGCGGAACCGGGCGAGCACCTCTGCAGCCGGGCGGCGCCAGTCGAGGCGCGCGTCGTCGATCGTGAGCTTGGGAGCGAAGCTCGGCTCTCCTGATTGCGCCGTCGCGACCGCGGTTCGGGCGGCGATCGCGTCGACCACCTCGGTGAGCAGCTCGGCACCCGACACCGCCAGATCGTCGAGGAGCTCTCCTGAGGTCTCACTGCCGTCGATCTCGCGCGGACGCATCGCGAACACGTCGCCCGCATCGAGCTCGGGCACGAGCCGGAACACGGATGCCCCGGTCACGGCGTCGCCCGCGATCAGTGCGTGCTGCACGGGCGCCGCGCCGCGCCATGCGGGCAGCAGGGAGAAGTGCAGGTTCACCCAGCCGTGGGTCGGCGCGGAGAGCAGCGGTTCGCGCACGAGTCCGCCGTAGGCGACGATGACCCCGAGATCGGGACGCAGCGCCTCGATCGCGGTGGTCGGCCCGTCTCCGAGCCGGGCGGCCTCGATGACGGGCAGCCCGAGCCGTTCGGCCGCCTGCGCGACCGGCGACGGCGTGAGCACGCGCTTGCGTCCGAGCAGCGCCGCCGGCCTCGTCACGACGCCGACGAGCTCGTGGTCGCTCGCAGCGAGGCGTTCCAGAGCCGGGACGGCGGCAGCCGGAGTGCCGGCGAAGACGAGGCGAAGGTTCTGCACACTCCATTGTCGCCGACTCGGATGCGGCAGCTCGCCGCACGCTCCCTGCGCGCCCGCTGCATACCACCGGGCGGCTACGGCACCTCGGGATCGTCGAACCGCACCCGCAGCACGGGAGGACGCTTCGGCGGTCGCCCGCCGACCGGGCGCCGGCGCTCGGTGGCCGCTCGGATCATCTCGGCGCGGAGCGCCTTGGCGACCGCAGCGCCGGCGGAGTAGTCGAAGCGCACGATCGCCCGTTCGAGCCCCTCGCCGAACGCCGTCGGGCCGAGTGCGTCGACGTCGTCGGCCGCGGTGCGAGCCTGGTCGAGGGCGCGGGCAACGGCAGCGGGCGGTGCCGTCACGCTCGCGACGCGCACCGAGGGCGGGAAGCGCAGGGCCCGGCGCGCCTCGAGTTCGGTGGCCGCCCACTCCGCCTGCCGCCACGTCGAGAGCGCGGTCGCGAGCGCGCCCGCGACGCCGACGAGGAACACCGGGGCGCCCGGCGCAGCGAGGGCGGTCGCGTTCGACCACCAGCGCAAGCAGTCTTCGGCGACGCGGAGCGACTCGCGCAGCAGCATCCGCTCGCCGTCGAGGAGGAGCACGGCACGGTAGCCGCCGTCGGCGATGGGCTCTGCGCCGCGCGTGGCGACGACGAGTGCGGACTCGGCGCCGACGCGCAGGAGCGGGTGTTCGCCGTCGGAGAGGAACACGCGCGCTCGTGGGAAGGCACGGCCGAGCTCCTCAGCGGTGCGACTCGCCCCGACGGTGGCGGCGCGGAGCTTCGTCGCCTCGCACACCGTGCAGCGCCAGTTGCTCGCACTCGTGCCGCACAGCACGCACCGGGCGTCGCCGCCAGTGCGGGGCACCGTGATCGCACCCCCGCACGCGTTGCAGCGCGCGGGCTCGCGGCAGCGGTCGCAGACGAGGAGCGGCGCATTACCGGGGCGAGCCACCTGGACGAGCACCGGACCCTCGCGCACGGCCTCCTGCGCCTGCCGCCAGGCCGCAGACGGGATGCGCGCCGACCCCGGCTCGGGATTGGCCTGCTGTTCGGTCGGGATGACCCGTGGCCGCACTGGCTTCACCGCGGGAATCGCGTGCACCCAGCCGATCTCGACGAGCCGCTCGACCTCGACGCTGCGGGAGTGGCCGAGGAAGCACAGCGCGGCACCCGACTGCCCCTGCCGGATGAGCGCGGCGTCGCGCGGATGCACGCCCGGAGCGAGCGGTTCGTTCTGGAGGCTGTCGCCGTCGTCCCAGAAGGCGATGAGGCCGAGCCGGGCGGCAGGGGCGTAGACCGTCGAGCGGTTGCCGATGATGACGCGGGCGTGCTCGCCGGTCGACTCGAGGAAGGAGCGGAACCGCTCGCCGCCCGTCTGCCGTGCGTCGGTGCGCAGCACCCGCCGCGAGTCGACGAACGCGGCGAGGGCCGCCTGCAGCTGCGCCTGGTCGCGGTAGTCGGGAACGATGAGCAGGCTCGACCGATCGGCGGCGAGCGTGTACGCCGCGGCGTGCGCGAGTGTCACGGCCCACGCGCCGACCCATTCGCCCGAGGGCAGGCGCACGGGTCGCGGGTCGGCCGCAAGCGCCATCCGTTCGCCGTCGTCGATGCCCTTCTCGACACGACCCGCCTCGTATCCCGTGATCGGCGCCGGCGCCGGCGGCAGCTCGCCGGGATCGGACTCGGCAGCCCGCCACGTGCGCTCGACGCGCACGTAGCGGTTCGGCACGGCGATCCGGAGGATGTCGCTGGCATTGCCCGCGGCACGATCGGCCGCAGCGCGCACGAGCGCCCAGACCTCGGGCGTGAGGAGCGGCACCTCGGAGACGACGTCGTCGAGCTCGCTCAGCGTGCCGGCGTACTCACTCGACTCGACGAGCTCGACGAGCCAGCCGTTGGCGATGCGGCCCCCCGATCGGATCGGTACGCGCACGCGCACACCCGCTTGGGCCGCCTCGCGGAGTCGATCGGGAACGTGATAGTCGAAGAGCTGGTCGAGCTGCGGCAGCGGCGAGTCGACGAGCACCCTGGCGATCGGGCCGCCCGGCACCGTCAGAGCCCGGCGACGGTGCGCAGGTCGTCGACGCGGTCGAGCTGCTCCCAGGTGAAGTCGGGAAGCTCGCGGCCGAAGTGCCCGTAGGTCGCGGTCTGCGCGTAGATGGGGCGAAGCAGGTCGAGGTCGCGGATGATCGCGGCAGGGCGCAGGTCGAATACCTCGCGGATCGCGGCGATGATGCGCTCCTCGGGAACGTGCGCGGTGCCGAACGTCTCGACGTAGAGCCCGACCGGCGTGGCCTTGCCGATGGCGTACGCGACCTGCACCTCGAGGCGATCGGCGAGGCCCGCGGCGACGGCGTTCTTCGCGACCCAGCGCATGGCGTACGCCCCGGAGCGGTCGACCTTCGATGGGTCCTTGCCGCTGAATGCGCCGCCGCCGTGCCGGCTCGCGCCGCCGTAGGTGTCGATGATGATCTTGCGGCCCGTGAGGCCGGCGTCGCCTTGCGGGCCGCCGATCTCGAACCGGCCGGTGGGGTTGATGAGCACCGCGAGCTCGGGCCGGGAGAGCTCGACGAGGTCGAGCACCGGCCGGATCACGAGCTCCTCAACCTCGGCGCGGAGCTGCTCGGTGGACACGATCGGCGAGTGCTGCGTCGACAGCACGACCGTCTCGATCGTGCGAGGCACCTGACCCTCGTAGCCAACGGTGACCTGGGTCTTGCCGTCGGGACGGAGGTAGTCGAGCTCACCGGCCTTGCGAACGGTGGCGAGCCGCTCAGCGAGCCGGTGCGCGAGCCAGATCGGCACGGGCATGAGCTCGGGCGTCTCGCGCGTGGCGTAGCCGAACATGATGCCCTGGTCGCCGGCGCCCTGCAGGTCGAGCGCGTCGATGCTCGCTCGCTCGCGCGCCTCGAAGGCATGGTCGACGCCTTGCGCGATGTCGGGCGACTGCCCGCCGATCGACACCGAGACGCCGCAGGAGCGGCCGTCGAACCACACGTCGGAGGAGTTGTAGCCGATCGAGGTCACGCGTTCACGCACGATCGCCGGGATCTCGACGTAGCCCGACGTCGTCACTTCGCCGGCCACGTGCACGAGCCCCGTCGTGACGAGCGTCTCGACGGCGACCCGGCTGTGCGGATCGACCGTGAGCAGCGCGTCGAGGATCGAGTCGGAGATCTGGTCGCAGATCTTGTCGGGATGGCCCTCGGTGACGGACTCGGACGTGAAGAGGCGGAGTGCGCTCATATGGGCTTGGATTCCTTCGGTGTCGTCGCGGCTCGCGCCGTGGTCGTCAGCTCTGAGACAACCACGTCGAGGATGTCGTGCGCCACCGACAGTTTCGTTCCGTGTGCTCGTGTGACGACGTCGCCGCCGGCGCCGATCACGACGACCGCGTTCTCGTCGCTCGCGAACCCCTCGTTCCATCCGACACGGTTCACGACGAGCAGGTCGGCGCCCTTCGCCTCGCGCTTGGCGCGCCCGAGCTCGACGAGGTGCTCGTCGTCGGACTCGGTCTCGGCGGCGAAGCCGACGAGGAGGGTTCCGGAATGCGGCTCGCTGCCGAGGCCGGCGAGGATGTCGGGATTGCGCACGAGCTCGAGCGTGAGGCCCCCGTCGCCCGCGTCCTTCTTGATCTTCGCGTCGCTCACGGTCACCGGCCGGTAGTCGGCGACGGCCGCGGCCATCACGACGACATCGGCGCCCTGTGCGGCGGCGACGACCGCGTCGCGGAGCTCGAGCGCCGTCGAGACCCGGCGGACGTCGCAGCCCTCGGGATCGGCCACCTCGAGGTTCGCGGCGATGAGGGTGACCTCGGCTCCTCGCGATCGCGCCGCCTCGGCGATCGCGATGCCCTGCTTGCCACTCGACCGGTTGCCGAGGAAGCGCACGGGGTCGAGCGGCTCGCGCGTTCCGCCGGCGGAGACGACGATGCGCCGCCCCGAGAGATCGCCCGTGCGGTGCTGCGCCGCAGCGGAAGCGGATGCCGCGACCCGCTCGAGTGCGGCCGCGACGATGACGTCGGGCTCCGCCATGCGGCCGGGCCCGCTGTCGCTGCCCGTGAGCTGCCCCACGGCCGGACCGACGACGGTGACGCCCCTGGACCGGAGCGTCGCGATGTTCGCCCTCGTGGCCGGATGCCGCCACATCTCGGTGTGCATGGCCGGTGCGATGACGACGGGCGCCTCGCTCGCGAGCACCGTGTTGCCGAGCAGGTCGTCGGCGAGGCCTGTCGCGAGCTTGGCGATCGAGTTCGCGGTCGCCGGCGCGATGACGATGAGGTCGGCGGCCTGGCCGATGGCGACGTGCCGCACTTCGGCGACCCCCTCGTAGAGGTCGGTGTGCACGGGGTTGCGCGAGATCGCCTCGAGCGTTGGGCGCCCGACGAAGCGCAGAGCACCCTCGGTCGGGACGACGTGGACGTCGTGACCGGCGAGCACGAGCGCGCGCACCACGCCCACGGCCTTGTACGCCGCAATGCCCCCGGTGATGCCGACGACGATGTTGAGCGGCGACATCGGGCCTCCGGCTCAGTCGGCGATCGGGCGGAGCCGGAGCTTGTCTTCGTTGATCTCGTGCAGTGCGACCGAGAGGGGCTTGTCGTCGATCGAGGAGTCGACGAGCGGGCCGACGTTGTCGAACAGGCTGCCTTCGTGCAGGTCTGCGTAGTAGTCGTTGATCTGGCGTGCGCGCTTCGACGCGAAGATCACGAGCTGGTACTTCGAATCGACCTTCGAGAGCAGGTCGTCGATGGGCGGGTCGATGATTCCGGACAGCTTCTCAGCCATGGAAAGACTCCTTGATCGTGGGGTGCGCACCCTCAGTGCGCGAAAAGTCGTGGCGAGGGCAGCTCAACGCCGACCCTTGCGAGGTCTCATCAAGTCTACGACCTTCTGAGCGGCGTCGGCGACGTCGTGGTTGACCACCTGGTGATCGAACTCGTCGACGGCCGCCAATTCGATCTTCGCGGTCTCGAGCCGGCGCTGCTGTTCGCCTGGACTCTCGGTGCCCCGGCCGACGAGGCGGCGCACGAGCTCCTCCCAGCTCGGTGGGAGCAGGAACACGAGCGTGGCGTCGGGCATGGCCCGGCGCACGGAACGCGCACCCTGGATGTCGATCTCGAGCAGCACGCTGTTGCCCGCGGCGATCGCCCGCTCGACGGCCGCCCGGGGCGTGCCGTATCGGAATGCGTTGTGCACCGTCGCCCACTCGAGCAGCTCGCCGGCTGCGATCATGCGATCGAACTCGGCGTCGTCGACGAAGAAGTAGCTCTCCCCTTCGACCTCGCCGGGCCGTGGCGCACGCGTCGTCGCCGAGACCGAGAGCTGCACATCGGGATAGTGGCGCCGGATGTAGGAGGCGACGGTGCCCTTGCCCACCGCTGTCGGGCCGGCGAGCACGACGAGCCGGTCGCCGGTGCCGCCGTGCGCGGCGACCCAGTCGGCGACGAACTCGCGAAGCCGCCTGCGCTGCAGGCGGCCGAGGCCGCCGAGCCGCTTCGACGTCGAGATCTGCAGCTCGTGCATGATGCGCGAGCTCTTCGTCGCGCCGATCGCCGGGATCGACGTGAGGAACTCGCTCACGCGCAAGCGCCCCTCGACACCCTCGGGCGATGCGTACGCCTCGCGCAGCACGTCGAGCGGGCTCCGCGCCGCGCTCGCGACGTCGGCCTTCACCGCAGCGCGGGCGCGGCGCGCCGCCACCGCCGCG
>NZ_SDPN01000008.1 GCF_004134825.1 Agromyces albus | reverse complement strand
CGTGCAGATGGGAGCGGCGGCGGCGGGCGCGCTGCTCGGCGGGGTCGCGGTCACCCTGGCCGGCGTCTCGGGCGCGTTCGTCGCGGCATCCGTTCCTGTGCTGCTCGTGCTCGGCTGGGACCTGCTGCGCCCGGCCTCGGGGTACTGGTCGGCCACGGCGGCGGCGCCGGCCGGCTCGCCGGAGCCGTCATCATCAGGTGCCCGGATGCCGCTGCTCCTGTCGCTCACGGGCGTGTCGTTCGCGTTGTTCTTCGCCCGATTCGCGGGCGAGCAGGGGCTCATTCCCGTTCTCGCATATGGTCCGGGCGGGCTCGATCCGATCGGGCTGGGCGTCGCGCTCGCCGGGGGCACCGTCGCGAGCATGATCGCGCTGCCGCTCGTCGGGCGAGCCGTCGACCGTGGCGCCCGAACCTCGGTGCTCGTGCCGTCGGCGATCGTCGCCGGCCTGGCACTCGTGCTGCTCAGCGTCGCGAACTCGCCGTGGCCGTTCGCGCTGCTCATCGTGGTCTACGGCATCGCGACGAGCCTCGCGAACGTGGTTCCCGGCGTGGTGACCGCCGAGGCCTTCCCGGGGCGCCGCACCGGCGGGGTCGTCGGGGTCACTCGCACCGCGGGAGACGTCGGTGCCGCGGTCGGCCCGCTCGTCATATTCTGGGTCGCGGATGCCGCAGGCCCGGTGCCTGCGATGCTCATGACCGCGGTCGTGCTCCTCGTCGCGATCGTCGTGTTCGCGATCGCCGCGCGGCTCGAAACCACCCACGTCCCCGCCCCCGCGACCGGGATCTAACGCAAGCGCCGATCGCGACGGCGCGACCGCGGCTCGTCGAGTCCGATGTGCACCCGGGTTCGCCTGCGCTCCCAGGTGATGAACGCGGCGCCGAGCGCCCACAGCGGCACCTGGGTGAGGAACGCCATCCGGAACGCATCGAGGCTGTAGGTGTCGGGCGTTCCCGCGCCCTGCGCGTCCATCGCGATGCCGATGAAGAGGATCGCGAGGAGCGCCGCGAGGAACCCGCCCACGTTCACGATGCCGGTCGCCGTGCTGAGCCGGTGGCTCGGGTTGAAGGTGCGCGCGTGGTCGAACCCGATCATCGACGCGGGGCCGCCGGTGCTGAGCGCGAAGGCGAGCACGAAGAGCAGCCAGAGTGGCGCCTGTCCGGGCCAGAGGATCACCGCGAGCCACGCGACCGCCTGGATCCCGATGACCGGCAGCACGAGCATCCGGGAGCGACGCATCGGATGACGGCTCGAGAGCACGCCGATCGCCGGACCGACGACCATGCCCGACACGACGTAGACGCTGAAGAGGAGCGACGCCATCGCGGCGGAGAGGCCCTCGCCGACCGTGAGGAACGGGAAGCCCCACAACAGGATGAATGCGGTGCCCGAGAACGGCGTCGTGAAGTGCGACCAGAAGGCGAGTCGCGTGGCGGGGTGCGCCCACGACTCGCGGATCCCCTCGCGGAGGTCCGCCGCAGACGTCACGACGCGGATCGCCCCCGTCTCGGTGTCGACCGAGACATCCGCGTCTCGATCAGGAGGGCGGTTGCGGATGACCGCGAAGGTGAGCACCGTGAAGAGCACGCCGAGCCCGGCGAGGCCGCCGAATGCGACGCTCCAGGTCGTCGCGTGCAGGAGCGCCGCCATCGGCAGGATCGCGAGGAGTTGGCCGCCCTGGCCGACGATGCCGGTGAGCTGCACGAGGAACGGCGCCTGCCGCTCGGGGAACCACACGGCGACGACGCGCAGCACGCTCGGGAAGATCGCAGCATCGCCCGCGCCCACGAGCATCCTCGCGAGGATCGCGGTCCCCACGTCGGGCGCGAACGCCATGACGAGCTGGCCAACCGCCATCAGGAACATCCCCATGGTGATCATCGGCCGCGCACCGAACCGGTCGAGCAGGAGCCCCACCGGAATCTGCATCGCGCCGTACACGAACAGCTGGATGACCGCGAAGAGCGAGAGCGTCGAGGCATCCGCATCGAACCGCACCGCGGCGTCGACGCCGACCGCTGAGAGTGACGTGCGGTTGGTGACCGACAGCACGTAGGCGGCGACGCCGACGCTCCACACCAGCCACAGGCGCCAGGGGCGCGCGGGCGGGAGTGCAGTCGTCACGGGACCTTCGCAAGGGATCGGTGGACGGCGGCACGTGGCGACCGCCTCTGTCAAGCGTACCGAGAGCACCATGGCGTCACGGTTGGGGAGCGGGCTCGAACCAGAACGAGCGGATGCCCCAGAAGGGACATCCGCTCGCTCGATGATTGCCTAGAGCGGGTGCGCGAACGACCCGCCCGGTCGCCCTACAGCTCGGCGCTCTCGGCCGCAGCCTCGGCGACGGCCTCGAGCGGGGTCGGGCCGTCGGAGGTCACCACCTCGCCCTGCTCGGCCGCGAGCTCGGCGTCGAGGTCGGTCGCCGCCTGCTCGAACTGCGAGTTGTAGAGGCGGTAGTAGGCGCCCTTCGCGGCGATGAGCTCCTCGTGCGTGCCCTTCTCGACGATGTCGCCGTGCTCCATCACGAGGATGAGGTCGGCGTCGCGGATCGTCGAGAGCCGGTGCGCGATCACGAACGACGTGCGACCCTCGCGGAGCGCCGCCATCGCGTGCTGCAGGAGCAGCTCGGTGCGGGTGTCGACCGACGACGTCGCCTCGTCGAGGATCAGCACCGACGGCTGCGCCACGAACGCGCGGGCGATCGTGATGAGCTGCTTCTCACCCGCCGAGACGTTCGACGCCTCTTCGTCGAGCACGGTGTCGTAGCCGTCGGGCAGCGAGTGCACGAAGCGGTCGACGTACGTGGCCCGAGCGGCTTCGAGAATCTCGTCGTCGGTCGCCGACTGGCGCCCATAGCGGATGTTCTCGCGGATCGAGCCTGCGAACAGCCACGGATCCTGCAGCACCATGCCCGTGCGGTAGCGCACATCGTGCCGCGTCAGCGACGCGATGTCCTGTCCGTCGAGCAGGATGCGACCGCCGTCGAGCTCGTAGAACCGCATGATGAGGTTCACGAGTGTCGTCTTGCCGGCACCCGTCGGGCCGACGATCGCGACCGTCTGGCCCGGCTCCACCCGGAACGACAGGTCGCGGATCAGCGGACGCTCGGGCGTGTACGAGAACGACACGTTCTCGAACTCGATCGTGCCGTCGCCCTCGACCGGTGCCGGGGCATCCGCGACCTCGGGCTCCTGCTCTTCGGCGTCGAGCAGCTCGAACACCCGCTCTGCCGAAGCCGTGCCCGACTGCACCACGGCGGCCATGCCACCGAGCTGCGAGAGCGGCTGCGTGAACTGCTGCGAGTACTGGATGAACGCCTGCACGTCGCCGAGGCGCAACTGGCCGCTCGCGACCATGAGACCGCCGAGCACGGCGATGCCGACGTACGTGAGGTTTCCGATGAACATCATGCCCGGCATGATGATGCCCGACAGGAACTGCGCCTTGAACGCCGACTCGTACAGCTCCTCGTTCTCGGCACGGAACTTCTCGCTCGCGTCGCGCTCGCGACCGAAGACCTTCACGAGCGCGTGGCCCGAGAACGACTCCTCGACGCGGGCGTTCAGCCGGCCGACCTTCTTCCACTGCACGCCGAATGCGGCTTGCGACTTCGGACCGATGATGCCGAAGATCACGCCCATGAGCGGGAGCGAGATGAGGGTGACGAGCGTGAGCTGCCACGAGATCGAGAACATCATGACCATCACGCCGACGACGGTGAGCACACTCGTGAGCGCGCCCGAGAGCGACTGCTGCAGCGTCTGCGTGATGTTGTCGATGTCGTTCGTGACTCGCGAGATGAGCTCGCCGCGCTGCACGCGGTCGAAATAGCTGAGCGGCAGCCGGTGCACCTTCGCCTCGACGTCTTCACGCAAGCGCCACACCGCCCGCACCATGATGACGTTGATCACGTACCCCTGAACCCACGACAGCAGGGAGGCGACGATGTAGAGCATCAGCACCGCGATCACGATCTGGCTCAGCGCGACGAAGTCGATGCCCTCGCCCGGCGTGAGGTTCGCGGCTGCCACGATGTTCGCGAAGTCCTCCTGCCCCGACGCCCGGAGCTGCTCGACGATCTGCTCCTGCGTGACCCCCGCCGGCAGCTGGAGCGAGATCCAGCCCTCGAAGATGAGGTTCGTCGCTTCGGCGAGCACCTTCGGCGCGATGACGGTGAGCACGACGCCGATGGCGCCGAGCAGGGAGACGAACGCGAACGACCACTTCCACGGGACGAGGAGCCCCAGCATGCGGCGGAAGCTCGCGCCGAAATCCTGCGCCTTCCCGGGTGCCACGCTGTCCCACGAGCCCGAGTTGATGCGCGCCTCCTCGGCGAGCTCGTGCTCGATGCGCTCCTCTTCGGTCATCGGCTTGGGTTCTGCCTGGCGGCCACGGCCGCGGCCGTTCTTCTTGGTGTCGGTGCTCATGCCGTGGCCTCCACTCCGAGCTGGGATTCGACGATCTGGCGGTAGGTCTCGCTCGTCGCGAGGAGCTCGTCGTGCGTGCCGATGCCGACCATGCCGCCGTCGTCGAGCACGACGATGCGGTCGGCGTCGGTGATGGTCGAGACGCGCTGCGCGACGACGATCTTCGTCACCTGCGGCAACTCCCGCCACAATGCCTGTCTCAGCCGCGCATCGGTGGTGAGGTCGAGCGCCGAGAACGAGTCGTCGAACACGAGGATGTCGGGGTTGTGCACGATCGCGCGGGCGATCGCGAGTCGCTGGCGCTGCCCGCCTGAGACGTTCGTGCCGCCCTGGGCGATGCGGGCGTTGAGCCCGCCCTCCATCTCGGCGACGAAGTCGCGGCCCTGTGCGATCTCGAGTGCGTGCCAGAGCTCGGCGTCGGTGGCCTCCTCGCGCCCGAACCGCAGGTTGGATGCCACGGTGCCGGCGAAGAGGAACGGACGCTGGGGCACGAGACCGATGGTCTTCCACAGATGCTCGAGCTCGGCCTCGCGCACGTCGACGCCGTTGACCCGCACCGAGCCGCCGGTGGCATCGAACAAGCGTGGAATGAGCGAGACGAGCGTGGTCTTGCCCGCGCCGGTCGAGCCGACGATCGCGACGGTCTCGCCCGCGTCGGCGCGGAACGAGATGCCCTCGAGCACCGAGTGCTCGGCGCCGGGGTAGGCGAACGCGACGTCGCGGAACTCTACGGACCCCACCTCGGGGAACGTCGTCACGGGGTTCGCCGGCCGCGTGAGCGTCGACTCGCTCGCGAGCACCTCGCTGATGCGCTCGGCCGACACGGCCGCGCGCGGGATCATCATCGTCATGAACGCGGCCATGAGCACGCCACCGAGAATGAGCCCGACGTACTGCATGAAGGCGAACAGGGTGCCGATCTGCACGCCACCGGCGTCGACCTCGATCGCGCCGAACCAGATCACGCCGATGATCGTCACGTTGATCACCAGCATGAACAACGGGAACAGCGTGACGAACAGGGTGCCCACGTGGCGCCCGACGTCCATGATGTCGGTGTTCGCGCCGCGGAAGCGCTCCTCTTCGATGGGCTCGCGCACGAACGCGCGCACGACGCGGATGCCCGTGAGCTGCTCGCGCATGATCCGGTTCACCGCGTCGAGCTTCACCTGAAGGCTCCGGAACAGCGGCACCATCCGGCCGAGCACGATGATCGCGACGAGGAGGATCGTCAGCACCGACGCGCCGATGAGCCAGCTGAGGCCGACGTCCTGCGAGAGTGCCAGCACGATGCCGCCGATCGCGAGGAGCGGCGCGCTGACGAGCATCGTCGCGCCCATCATCGCGAGCATCTGCACCTGCTGCACGTCATTGGTGTTGCGGGTGATGAGCGATCCGGGCCCGAACTGCGAGACCTCACGCTCGGAGAACGCACTGACCTTGTCGAACACGTCATTGCGGATGTCGCGACCGGCGCGCATCGCGGCCTTCGCGGCGAAGTAAGTGGCGACGATCGCCGCGACGATCTGGCCGAGGGAGATCGCGAGCATGAACAGGCCTGTCGACCAGATGTAGTCGGTGTCGCCCTTCGAGACGCCTTCGTCGATGATGTCGGCGTTGAGGCTGGGCAGGTAGAGGCTCGCGAGAGCCGAGATGAACTGGAAGGCCAGCACGCCGAGCAACAGCCAGCGGGAGGGCTTCAAGTAGCGGACGAGGAGTTTTCCGAGCATCAGTTCTCCGGAACTGGGGGTGGTACGAGGTCCACGGATGGCGTGGCCGACACTCGAAAAGCGTGCGGCGTCCACGCCGGTGAGCGGCGACGCACCCCCATGCGTCGCAGCCGATTGAGCCTGTCACGACCACCAAGGGTCGTCAAGTTGATTCGGCCGTCCGATCACCTGATCGGGCGCGATTTCGCTGAGAGCGTGAAACGTTCGATTCTTGCGGCGGATGCCCCGTCCAGCAGTGTCGGTGGCGCGTGCAAACATGGGGAGGTGACCGCCGACCGACTGCTCCCTGCGGCAGCCGAGCTCGGCCGGTCGAGCGGCGGATGGCGCGACGCCGTGGCGGCGTTGTCGCCGCGGGCTGCGGCAGATGCCGCCGAGGGCATGAACGACGATTCCGGGGCATCCGCTGCTCCCCGTCGCCCGCTCGCGCTGCAGTTCGAGTTGCGGCACCGCGTCGTGCGCCGGCCCGGCAGCTGGCAGGGCCCGCGCGACGAGCCCGCTCGCGATGCGGCATCCGTCGACCGATTGGCGGTGCGTCCGGTCACGTCGGGCACCCGTGGCTGGATCAAGTCGGGCATCACGTGGCAGAACGTCGGCTACCAGGCGAGCGCCGGCGGGTTCGACCCCGCGCAATCGCGCTGGTTCGGCCAGTTCGCGCTGCTGAAGGGCGGCACGCCGGGCGTGTACAACCTGTACGGCTCCGAGTGGATCACGCTCGACGAGTTCGAGAGCCCGCTGCTCTGGGCACTGCTCGCCGAGGCGGGCCGGCTCGGCATCGCGCTCGTCGGCTCCGAGGCGACGCCCACCGTGGTCGTCGGCGAGCGCGCGTCGATCGCACTCGACGCGAGGGTGGAGCGAGCGGATGCCGCGGCCGGCGCTGCGTTCACCGAAGCGGCCGCGCGACCCGAGCGACCCGATACCGCGGCCGGCGACCTCACGCTCACGCCCACCGTCACCGTCGACGGCACGCCCACCGGCGCCGCCGTTGCGCGACTCATCTCGAGCCACGGCCTCTACCGCTTCGACTTCGCGAGCGGCACGATCGAGCTCGCCCCGATCGCTGCCGCCAACGGCCGAGGCCGCTCGGCCGGCTCGCTCAGCCCGCTCGGCACGGCCCAGCGCACCGCGGTCGAGCAGGCGCGCACCGTGCGCGTGCCGGCCGCCGAGCTCCCCGAGTTCCTGCGCGCGCACTACCCGTCGCTCGCCCGGGCGCTGCCCGTCACGAGTCGCGACGGCAGTTTCGACCCGCCGGCGCCGCCTCCGGCGACCCTCGTGCTCACGGCGGGATTCGAGCCCGGCGACGTGCTCAGGCTCGATTGGCACTGGGAGCACGGAGACGGGCGGCAGAGCCCGCTCGCGGCATCCGACGACGACTTCATCGACCCCGTGGCCGAGCGCGCCGTCGCCGACGTGGTCGCCGACGTGCTCGGCGGGCCCGCGGCGCCCGTCGTGTTCCGGGGCATCGACGCGGCTGAGTTCGCCGCCGAGGTGCTGCCGCTGCTCGAGGGTGTCGATCGCGTGCGCGTCGACGTCTTGGGCGAGCGGCCCGACTATTGCGAGGCGACCGCGCCGCCGAAGCTCACCGTGACGACGGTCGAGTCGCTGCGCACCGATTGGTTCGACCTCGGCGTGATCGTCACGGTCGACGGCAGGAAGGTGCCGTTCGGTCCGCTGTTCAAGGCGCTCTCGAAGGGCGCGAAGAAGCTGCTGCTCGTCGACCGCAGCTACCTCTCACTCACCCAGCCGGTGTTCGAGCCGCTGCGCGAGCTCATCGAAGAGGCCGGCACGCTCGCCGAGTGGGAGGCGGGCCTGCAGATCGACCGCAGCCGCGCGAGCCTCTGGTCGGAGTTCGAAGACCTCGCCGACGTGAGCGAGCCCGCGCTCGCCTGGCGCGAGACCGTCGCGGGGCTGAACGGCGGCACCGTCGAGCAGTTGCCGCCACCCGCGGGGCTCGCGCTGCCGTTGCGTCCGTACCAGCTCGAGGGATTCCGCTGGCTCGCGTTCCTCTACCGGCACCGGCTCGGCGGCATCCTCGCCGACGACATGGGCCTCGGCAAGACCGCGCAGACGCTCGCGCTCATCGCCTTCGCCGTCGAGGAGGCGAGCGCAACGGATGCCGCGCGCCGCCCGTTCCTCGTCGTCGCCCCAACCTCCGTCGCCTCGAACTGGGCGAGCGAGGCCGCGCGTTTCACCCCGGGCCTCCGCGTCGCGACCGTCACCACGACCGAGGCGAAGGGCACGACGAGCATCGCGGATGCCGCCGCGAACGCCGACCTCGTCGTCACCACCTACGCCGTGCTGCGCCTCGAGGCCGCCGCGTTCGCCGCCCTCGAGTGGGGCGCGCTCGTGCTCGACGAAGCCCAGTTCGTGAAGAACCCGGCGACGAAGGTGCACGAGGCGGCCCGCGGCATCCGTGCGCCGTTCCGTCTCGCGGTCACGGGCACCCCCATGGAGAACAACCTCGGCGAGCTGTGGGCGCTGTTCAACATCGTCGCGCCGGGCCTGTTCCCGTCGGGGCGGGCGTTCACCGAGCGCTACCGCCGGCCCATCGAGCACGAGCGCAACGCCGATCGGCTCGCGACGCTGCGCCGACGCATCCGGCCCCTCATGCTGCGCCGCACGAAAGAGCTCGTCGCCCCCGAGCTGCCGCCGAAGCAGGAGCAGGTGCTGCACGTCGAGCTCGGCGCCCGGCACCGCCGCCTCTACGACACCTTCCTGCAGCGCGAACGGCGCAAGCTCTTCGGCCTCATCGACGACCTCGACCGCAACCGGTTCATCGTGTTCCGCTCGCTCACGCTCTTGCGCATGCTGAGCCTCGACGCGTCGCTCATCGATCCCGAGCGCTACGCGAGCATTCCGTCGGCCAAGCTCGACGCGCTCTTCGAACAGCTCGACGACGTGCTCGCCGAGGGGCATCGCGCGCTCGTGTTCAGCCAGTTCACCTCATTCCTCGGCCGTGCGGCCGTCCGCCTCGACGCGGCCGGCGTCAGCTACGCCTACCTCGACGGCTCGACCACGAAGCGCGACGAGGTGATCGAGCGGTTCCGCAGCGGCGAGGCATCCGTCTTCCTCATCAGCCTGAAGGCCGGCGGCTTCGGACTGAACCTCACCGAGGCCGACTACGTGTTCCTGCTCGACCCGTGGTGGAACCCCGCGAGCGAGGCGCAAGCCGTCGACCGCGCGCATCGCATCGGGCAGGCGAAGACCGTGATGGTCTACCGCATCGTCGCCGCCGACACGATCGAGGAGAAGGTCATGGAGCTGAAGGCGCGCAAGGGCGAGCTCGTCGCGTCGATCGTCGACGACGACGCGCTCTTCAGCGACACGCTCACGGCCGACGACATCCGCGGGCTGCTCGGGCCCTGACGGGCTCGGGTGCAGGCAGAAGCGACGTCCGGCGTGGTGCGGCTCGTCGCTCCTGCCTGACCGGTTACCTGCCTTCGGCTTCGCGCGAAACCGCGGCCCACTCGTTCCAGGTGTCAAGACGCTGCTGGTAGACGCCCGGCAGCATCTGCAGGGGCATTTCCCCGAAGAAGACGCGCAGCGGCGGCTGCTCGGAGTCGACGATCTTCAGGATCGCGTTGCCGAAGCCCAGCGGCTTCGGAACTCCGCCGGCGAAGGCCTTGGCCAGGGCGTCGTGGATCGGCTGGTACTGAGGCATGGGCGTGGCGCGGGTGGCGGAGGCGCCGCCCCAGTCGGTGTCGAAGCCTCCGGGCTCGACGATCGTCACGTTGACCCCGAATCCTGCGAGTTCCTGGGCGAGGCTCTCGGAGTAGCCCTCGAGTGCCCACTTCGACGCGTTGTAGGCGCTGAGGGTGGGGAAGGTGGTGACGCCGCCGACGCTCGAGATCTGGATGATGTGGCCCGAGCCCTGCTCGCGCAGGATCGGGAGCACCGCGTTCGTGACGGCGATGGCGCCGAAGAAGTTGGTCTCCATCTGGTCGCGCACCTGCTGGAGCGAGACCTCCTCGGCTGCGCCGAACAGGCCGTAGCCGGC
This sequence comes from Agromyces albus, assembly GCF_004134825.1. Taxonomy (GTDB): domain Bacteria; phylum Actinomycetota; class Actinomycetes; order Actinomycetales; family Microbacteriaceae; genus Agromyces; species Agromyces albus. Next base: position 109,450 of record NZ_SDPN01000008.1, on the reverse strand, counting down.
ATTGTTGATGACGACATCGAGACGACCGAACTTCTCGTGTGCTGCGCCGATGGCGGCGTTCACCTGGTCGGTATCGGTGACGTCGAGGGCGAGCGGCAGCACCGCGTCACCGTACTCCTCCGTCAGGTCGGCCAGCGAGTCGGTGTCGCGGGCAGTCGCGGCGACCTGATCACCGCGGCTGAGCGCGGCTTCTACGAAGGCTCGTCCGAATCCCTTGGACGAGCCTGTGACGAACCAAACCTTGGTCATTGTGTGTGTCTCTCCTTCTACGCCGGGGGTCGTTTCGTTCACCTTACGCCGCGTATGACACCGAGTGTCAAATATGACTCCGGTGGTACGCTGGGCGGATGAGGCGAGGCAGATGACGGCGGATCCACCGATCGCGATGCGCGAGCGCACTCGCAGAATCGTGCAATCGGAACTCACCGTCGTCGCGCAAGACCTGTTCGTCGAGTCGGGTTACGAGGCGGTCACGGTGGAGCAGATCGCCGCCGCCGCCGGCATGTCGAAGCGCACGTTCTTCCGCTACTTCTCGTCGAAGGAAGACCTGGTCATCGGAAAGTACGACCTCTTCGGCGACAAGCTCGCCGAGTCGCTCGCCGTGAGGCCTGCTGAGGAATCCGTATGGGAAGCACTCCGGAGGGTCTTCGACTTCTTCGTCGAGTACGTCGACGATCCGAAGCTGCGAGAGCGACGGGCCGCGATGGAGCGCATCGTTCAGAGCACGCCTGCCCTCAACGCGGCCTACCTCGAGAAGATGTCCCGCATGCAGAAGCTGCTCGAAGAGGGTGTCGCTGCGCGGCTCGGGATCGACCAGCGCACGGATCCTCGCCCCGGAGCGATCGTCGGCGCCGCGTTCGCCTGCCTTCTCGCCGCTCAGGTCACGTGGCACGAGTCCGATCAGGCGGGATCGTTCGGGCCGATGCTCGACGATGCGATGGCGGCGTTCCACCTTTACCCGCCTACGGCGCGATGACCCGCACTCTGCTGATCGCGAAGACGAGAGCACCGACGACGACCGTCGCGATGAAGATGACGATGCAGTACATCGCCACGATTCCGTAGCCTTGCGCCGGATCGAGGAACGGGTAGGGCACCCAGCCGTCGGTTGCGCCCCGGATGAGCACGACGACGATCCAGACCGCCGGGAAGATGAGCACCACCCAGAGATTCCGCCACGGCACGGCGCTGCGATCGCCGAAGAGGATCCAGTCGAGGGCGGCATAGACCGGGAACGCCACGTGCAGCACCCAGTTCGCCCAGTCGAGCGAGATGCCACCCTCGAGGCCGGTGAGGAGCGTGTTGTAGACGATGCCGACGATGACGATGTACGTCGTGGCGCAGGCTCGCAGGAGGACGAGCAACGGGGTCTGCGGGCGTCCGCGGAACGTCGCCACGGCAGCCAGCAGCAGGATCACCGCGGTGATGATGTTGCTCTGCATCGTGAAATAGCCGAAGAAGTTGAACGGGTTGATCGTCGCCCGCGAGGCGGTGTCGAAGAAGGTCGCGACGATCGCGGTGGCGATCACGAGCACCACCAGCAGCCGCAGCGAGGCGAACAGCACCCCTCGGGAGCCGCGCGCCGCGCCGATCTCCGTCTCGCTCGTCACCGTCATGGCATCCCCCCGGCTGCATCGCGTCCCCGACCGCGACCTGCATCGCGTCGTCACATGTCTATCGCGATTGTCAGCCGAGTGCGGTGAGCGCCTCGACGATCGGCGCGTCGCCGCTCACGAGCTCGAACTGCACGCGCACCGCGAGGCCGTTCTCGAGCACCGCGGCGATGACGGCCGCGACATCCGCTCGGGGGATCCGTCCTTTTCCCAGGGGCGTGCCGACGCGCACCTTGCCGGTCGGCGGGTCGTTCGTGAGGGAGCCGGGGCGCACGATGGTCCAGTCGAGGTCGCGGTCGCCGTTGCGCACCGCGGCATCCGCTTGGCTCTTGGCCTTCAGGTAGATCTGGAAGATGTCGTCGGATGCCGCGTCGAAGCGGTCGACGTTGATCGCCGACACGATGACGAGGCGGCGCACTCCGGCGGCGTCGGCCGCGTCGGCGAGCAGGATCGCGGCATCGCGGTCGACGGTGAACTTGCGCTCGGCCGAGCTGCCAGGGCCGGCGCCCGCGGCGAACACGGCGGCGTCGGCGCCCGCGAGCACCTCGGCGAGCTCGCGAACCGACGTGTGCTCCAGGTCGAGCACCACGGCCGTCGCGCCGGCCGCTTCGACGTCGGCGCGATGCTCGGGTTTGCGGATGATCGCCAGCGGTTCGTGCCCGCCGTCGGCGAGCAGGCGCTCGAGGATGAGCGCGATCTTCCCGTGGCCCCCGGCTATGACGACTCGCATCGCCACAGTCAACGCTGCGGCGGCCGATGCCGCAAGCGACGCCGGCATCCCGGTGGGCGTGCCGACCGTGTCGAGCGCGCCGGACGGCGGCAATCTCACGTGTCGCTCGGCGACGCGACGGACGAGAATGGCCCCGGAGGTCGATGATGATCAACACGCACGAGGTCGAGAACCAGGTGCCGCCGCGCGAAGGCGTCGACGAGTACTCGTCGAATGCGCCGCTCGTCGAAGCGGTCGAGCGATGGGGAAGGCCCGAGGCCGCCGCTGCACTCCGTGAGACCGGGCAGCTCGTGGGCACCGCGGCGTTCCAGCACGACGCCGAACGGGCGAACACGCACTCGCCGACCCTGCAGACGCACGACCGCTGGGGGCGCCGCGTCGACGAGGTCGAGTACGACGACGCCTACCACCGCATCCTCGGCGCGGCCGTGAGCGCGGGCGCGCACACGTCGGCGTGGGCCGATCCCGGTGGCGGCGCGAACGTCGAGCGCGCTGCGGCGTTCTCCCTCTTCGCGCAAGTGGAGCCCGGGCATGCGTGCCCTGTGTCGATGACGCATGCAGCGGTGCCGACGCTCGCGCTCGCGGCATCCGGGCTCCGGAATGAATGGATGCCGCGGCTGCTGAGCCGGGCGTACGACGCGGGGCTGGGCGGGGGTGGAGCGAAGGCATCGGCGCTCGTCGGCATGGCGATGACCGAGAAGCAGGGCGGCTCCGACGTGCGCGCGAACACGACGCGCGCCGAGGCGACCGGCGCCGACGACGGGTGGGGCCGCGAATTCGCGCTCACCGGGCACAAGTGGTTCTGCAGCGCGCCGATGAGCGACGCGTTCCTCGTGCTCGCGCAAGCGCCCGGCGGGCTCAGCTGCTTCTTCGTGCCGCGCGTGCTGCCCGACGGATCGCGGAACGCCTTCCGCATCCAGCGCCTCAAGGACAAGCTCGGCAACCGCTCGAACGCCTCGAGCGAGATCGAACTCGCCGGAACCAGTGCGTGGCTCGTCGGCGAGGAGGGCCGCGGCGTCGCCGCGATCGTGCCGATGGTCACGCGCACGCGTCTCGATTGCGTCATCGGCACGGCGGCGGGTATGCGGCAGTCGGTCGCCGAGGCCGCGTGGCACGTGCGACATCGCAGCGCGTTCGGATCGCTCCTCGTCGACCAGCCGGCGATGGCGGCCGTCGTCGCCGAGCTCGCACTCGAGTCCGAGGCGGCCACGCTCACGTCGATGCGGCTCGCGCGTGCCTACGACGACGACGCGGATGCTGCCGAGCAGGCGTTCCGTCGTCTCGCGACCGCCGTCTCGAAGTACTGGGTCTGCAAGCGGGGACCGGGCCACGCGTACGAGGCGCTCGAGTGCCTCGGCGGCAACGGGTATACCGAGACGTTCCCGCTCGCGCGGCGCTATCGCGAGCAACCGCTGCTCGCGATCTGGGAGGGGTCGGGCAATGTCATCGCGCTCGACGTGCTGCGCGTGCTCGCTCGCGAGCCCGAGGCGTTCGAGGCCTTCTTCGACGAGGTCGGAGCGGCCTCGGGGGAGCACGCCGGCTTCGACCTCGAACTCGCCGAGGCGCAGTCGGTGGTTCGGGAGATCTCGGCGGATGTCGCGGGCTCGGCCGCTCGGGCGAGGGAACTCACCGAGCGGCTCGCCCTCGTGCTGCAGGCCTCATTGCTCATCCAGTACTCGCCGGGCGAAGTGGCGGACGCCTTCGTGCGCACACGGCTCGAGGGAGCCGGCGGGATGCTCTACGGCGCGCTGCCTCCCGGCGTCGACACGGCGGCGCTGCTCGCGCGAGCGTGACGGGAGTCTGCAGACTACGAGAGCCAGAGGAACGGCGGATGCCCCACCGGCGCGTCACCCGACGCGACGAGTCGCGCGAGCCGCACCGCGCCGTCGAGCGGTGTGCCCGCCGGATCGATGAGTGAAGCGTCGGGCGCGAGGCGCACGAACTCCGCCTCGAACCCGGCGATGAACGCGCCCCCGGCCTCGAACACGCCGCCGACACCCGACGCGCGCCAGGGCAGCCGAGGGTCGAGCGCCGCGGCGAGCGTGCCCGCCACGAGCGTTCCAGCGGTCGACATGATGCGCGTCGCGACGGGGTCGCCGATGCCGGCGAGCGCCGCGACATCCGCCGCGAAGTCTGCGAGGATCGCGCCGCGGTCGTCGCGCGTGGAGAGCTGCGCGGGCCACTCGGGTGCCGGGCCGAAGCGGGCGACGGCCGCGGCGAGGAGTGCGGCGGCATCCGTCGTCACGCCGTCGTGGGTGAGGATCGCGGCCTTGAGTCCTTCGATGCCGACCCACGCGCCCGAGCCGCGATCGTCGTAGAGGTGGCCCCAGCCGCCGACGCGCCGCCAGATCGAGCGCAGGTCGGTGCCGATTGCGATCGTGCCCGTTCCAACCGCCACCACAGAGCCGCCCGAACCGGCGAGTGCGCCGAGGTGCGCGGTGACGGCGTCGATCGCGAGTGCCACGGAAGCACCTCCGGCCGCCGCAACGAGACGCGGAAGCTCTGCGGCAGGGTCGCCGGCGAGCGAGGCGACGCCCGGCGCGCCGATGCCGACCGCGGCGAGCGGGGCATCCGGCCACTGCACTCGTACCGCGGAGATGAGCGTTTCGGCCACGTCGAGTGGGTTCGTGGCCCCCTCGCTGATGCCGGTGCGAACCTCCGGCAGCAAACGGCGCGAGGAACCGAGCGCAGCGCCGGCCGGCTCGAGTGCGATGCGGCTGCCGGTAGCACCTGTGCCGCCGAGGTCGATGCCGAGCACCCAGGGTCCGGGTTCGGAGACTCGTTGCACCAGCTGGCTCATGCGTCAGTCGCCCAACCGACGCTCGAGGCTCGCCGCCGAGGGCGACTCGCCGAGCACGCGCTGCAGCGCCTCGAGCAGGCGGGCGGCCTCGCGAGAGCCGATGCTCTCCTCGAGCATCGCGTCGATCTGCACGGTGGCCTCGCGCACACGGGGGAGCAGCGACTGGCCCGAATCGCTCAGACTGAGCTCGATCGACCGGCGGTCGCGGGAGCTCGGCATCCGTTCGACCCACCCACGCGTGACGAGCAGGTCTACGGCGCGGCTCGGACTGCCGACCTCGCACACGATGAGCTCGCCGAGCGTGCGCAGGCTGATCGGGCCGCGCTCGCCGAGCACAGTGAGGATCTCGGCTTGCGCCGGGGTCACGCCCAGCGGCCGCAGCCGCTCGGCGAGCATCCGGTTGCCCTCGCGCTGCACGGCCAGGATCGTCAGCCGCAACCGCTCGAAGTTCATCGCCGCCTCCACGCTCAATTGTCACGCTGCACTTGTGTCGAGTATATCGATGATGTATCACTGATTTACACGTAATCCATGATGTGTCATCTAAGGAGCTCTCGAGATGTCCACTCTTCACTCCAGCACCGTCCAATTGCCCGCGACGGATGCCGCGGTGCTCGCGGTGCTCATCGACGCACGCCGCTTCGCATCGTGGAACCCCGCCCTCACCTCCGTCGACTGCCCCGACCCCGTTGCCGACGTGGGTGCTGCGTACCCCGCAACCGTGCGAGGTGTCATTCCGGCGACGTTCACGTACGAACTCATCGAACCGCTGCGCGTGGTGCACCGGCTCGCCTTCCGGGGCTTCGAGGAGCTCGGCGAGTGGGAGCTCGAACCCTCTGGCGACGGCACGACCCGCGTGACGCACTCGTTCCGTCAGACCGGGCCCGTCGCAGCCCTGATTCCGGCAGGCGCAGCCGGCGTCGCGGATCTCCGCACCGGCCGCCTGCGCGACGAGGTGCAACGGCGGTCGAGCGTGGGCTGAGGTGGGCTCAGGGTGCCACGCGGGCCCGCCCGGTCTCGGCGTTGCAACGACCCGATGTCGGACCCCCGGCGTACCGTGGCGCACATGACGAACCAGATGCAACAGAACCTCGAGCGCGACGTGCTCGACGAGCCGTGCCCGCGCTGCGGGTCGGTTGCCGTTCGCGTCGGCGTCTACGGAATGCTCGCCGATATCCCAGCACCCGATGCCGCGGCCGACCCCTTCGCCGGCGAAAGCCCGCTCTTCGACTGCCGCGATTGCGGCTTCGAGTGGGGCGAGCTCGTCGCCGACCTCATGCGCTGACCGGCGTCGGATGCCGGCGTCCGCAGTCGGTGCCTCCGCCTCTCCCGATGCGAATGCTGACGCCCCTGAACCGCGGGCCGACGGCCACGCTGACCGCCTGCGTGGGTGCTCCCGGCCTGTGGATAACGGGCGAAATCGCCCTTCCGCTCGCCTAGGGTATTCGCCATGCCCCGTTCTCGCCCGGCCCGGTCCGCCCGTCACCCGGGCGTGTTTTCGCTGGCCGCAGCGGGTGCGATCGCGCTGGTGCTGAGCGGCTGCGTGGGAGCGCCCGAGCCGACGCCGACCCCGAGCACTCCGACGGATGCCGCCGAGCCGATCTTCGCGTCAGACGAGGAGGCGCTCGCGGCGGCGGAGGAGGCGTATGAGCGCTTCTTGGTGGCCACTGCAGAAGTCACCGGGAGCGGCGGCACTGACCTTGGCCCCCTCGCCGGCGTCGCGATCGGCGATGCTAATGATGCGCAGATCGAAACTGCTGCTTCGTATGTCGAGGACGGACTTCGGTCGATCGGTCGACGCACATTCGTGACCTATGAGCTCCAGTCACACGACGAAGATCCGAGCAGGGGCGCAGTGGTCGCGTTCTATGTTTGTGACGACCTCAGGGGCCTTGACGTGGTCGACATAAACGGGGCGTCGGTCGTGTCACCCGATCGTGTCCTCGACGTTCCATATTTGGTTGTCGCCGAAGGGCGGGCGGCTAACGACTTGGAGATCAGCGCCAAGGATCTCTGGGAACGCGAGAACTTCTGCGGATGAAGGTGCAAGCATTCTTCCTCGGCGCCGTCATCGCAACGAGTGTGCTCGCAACCTCGCCAACGGTCATTGCGTGGAGCGCAGAGCCACCATGCGACGAGATTGAAATTGACACGGGTACGTGCCAGACGGCGGGCCTTGTGAATCAAGCTGCTGGCGGCGTGGATCTTACGGGCTCGGCTGGTGGTGGTGGAGATCAATCTCGGGGCAGCCAGGAATCGGATGCACCTCAATCGGGTGACCGCGACGACATTCAAGCAGTGGCCCCGACCGACCCGCCGCCACCACCACCCGAGAACTGCAGCCCGATCAACGTCGCCATCTGCGCAGGCGACCCCCAGCCAGACCCAGAGGATCCCGCACCGGCCATCGTCGTCACCCTCCGCGACATCGCGTCGTTCCGGCCGGCAAAGCCGGGCAACGGGATGGAGCCGGGCGGGTGGGCGATCGAGGATCTTCCGGCGAACTTCGTGGCAGCGGCATCCGTCGAGGTGGTCTCCGGCACGTTGCTCGGCCAGCCCGCCGACGTTCGTTTCACGCCGGTCGGCTATCGATGGACGCACAGCGACGGCGCGACAGTCGAGAGTGGGCAACCGGGCGCGAACTGGGCGACGCTCGGCCTCCGTGAGTTCTCCGCGACCCCCACGAGCCACAGCTACGCCGAGTCGGGCGAGTACGTCGTCGAACTCTCCGTCGTGTTGCGCGCCGAGTATCGGTTCGCCGGGTCGGGATGGCGAGCCATTGCCGGCACGCTGAGCATCGCCGGCGAGCCGCAGCGAGTGCTCGTGGGCCAGTTCGACACGGTGCTCACGCAGGGCGACTGCAACGCGTATCCGTCGGGTCCGGGCTGTTGAATCGCTGCTGCGACGCGGTGCACGCGGTGGAGGAGCCCGTTCTGCCGGAGTGACCGAATTCGGTCACTCCTGCGCGATCCGGTCACTCCCGCGAGGGGCGGACGATTCTGGAGGCGCACTCCCCATCCCGCGCCTGTGGATGGAGAATGGCGTCGACGGAAATGACGAGCTCTCGAAGGAGAGGCACGACATGAAACTCAGCTCAACCGACTTCGAAGACGGCGGGCAGCTCGACACGCGACACGGGAAGAAGTTCGACAACGTGTCGCCACAACTCGCGTGGACCGACCTGCCGAGCGGAACCGGATCGCTCGCACTGACCATGATCGACACCGATCCAGTCGCGCGTGGCTACGTCCACTGGTTCGTCGACGGTATCCCACCGGTCGACAGAGAATTCCACAGCGGTGACGGGGGCGCGGTGCCCGTGGGGCGCGAGCTCACCGCCTATGCGGGTCCATTCCCGCCATCCGGAACGCACGAGTACGTCTTCACGCTCTACGCACTCGACCCGTCGGCGCCCGAGCTCTCGGCGAAGACCACGGCGAACGAGCTTCCCCGAGTCGTCGCTGGTCATGTGCTCGCCACATCCGAGCTCAAGGTGAACTTCACGAATCCGAACTCCTAGGCCAGGGCGCAAATAACCCCCGACGTCTCATCCGCTCGGGGTGCGGTGCTCGCCCTACTTACCGAAAAGTGCCTACTTACCAAGAGAATCCAGCTCTCGTACAGTGACCGGAACACGGATTCACATTGCGAGAGGGAGACTATGGCGCGCATCACTGTGCTCGGCGGCACCGGCTACACCGGAGGAAACATCGCACGCGAGGCCGCTGCACGGGGTCACGACGTGACGTCCTTCAGCCGGAACGAACCCGGTGAGCCGGTTCCCGGTGTGCGTTATGAGACCGGCTCGATGCTCGACGAGGCCCATCGCGAACGTGCCGTGGCCGGCGCCGATGTCGTCGTGGCAGCTCTCGCCCCGCGAGGCGAGTTGGAAGACGAGCTGAGCTCGGTCTACGCCGGGCTCGGCGAACTCGCCGCCGCATTCGGCGCCCGCTACGGGGTCGTCGGAGGCTACAGCTCGCTCCGCCCCGAGAAGGGTGCGCCCCGGATCGCCTTCACTGAGGAGATCCCGCCGCAGTACGCGAAGGAAGCGCGCGTGATGGCGACGATCGCCGACGAGCTGGTCGACGACGCACCAGAAGAACTCGACTGGTTCTTCGTCAGCCCCACCGCGGTCTACGGGTCGTATGCGCCCGGCGAGGCGCGCGGCACGTACCGCATCGGTGGCGACATCCCGCTGGCCGATGAGAACGGCGCGTCCGCGATCTCGGGCGCCGACTTCGCTGCCGCGATCGTCGACGAGATCGAGAAGCCGACCCACCGTCGCGCACAGTTCTCGGTCGCATACTGACCGGATGAGCCGGGCGGCGACGCGGCCCCCAACGCGTCGCCGCCCCTCCGGCTCGCGAACTCGCGCGCCCAGGCGAGCCGGTCGTCGCGGCGCCCACGAGAACCGCGACAACCGCCAGCGCCACTACTCCGCGGTGATCGTCTCGTCGAACAGCGCGCGAAGTGCGCGCCGCCCGTCGCGCTCCAGCGCGGCACGCTGACGGGCGGCGCCCGTGCCGTCGTGCAGGAGCCGGCTCACCGACTCGTTCACCGCGTCGAGGTCGCCCGCGGCCGAGAGCTCGGGCTCGAGCATGCGCACGAATCCGCGCACCGCCTCGCCCGCGGGAGCGAGCCCGCCGCTCAGGGGGTCGAACACCTCGGCCTGCAGGCCCACGTGCGCCGAGTGCAGCACGGCGGCGCTCAGCAGCTCGGGCGGGACCTCGGCCGAGGCGTCGGCCGCGGCATCCGGCGCCGAAGGCTTCTGGAGGGAATGGGTGACGAGGCCGCGGCAGAGCGCGGCGATGAGGATGGTCGTCTCGGCGTCGAGCTGCGCGTCGGCCATGCGGAACTCGATCGTGGGCAGGTGTTCCGAGAGGCGCACGTCCCACGCGATGAGGGCGCGGTCGCTGATGCCGCCGATGCCGATGAGGCGTGCGATGCGGCGGTCGTAGTCGTCCGCGTCGATGAACGACGGGGGGCATCCCGCCGTGCTCCACCGGCGCAGTTGCACGTTGCGCCAGCTCTCGTAGCCGGTGTCATACCCGCGCCAGAGCGGCGAGTTCCCCGAGATGGCGGTGAGGAGCGGCATCCATGGCCGCGCCGCGTTGAGCGCGATGACGCCGCCCTCCCGATCGGGAATGCCGACGTGCACGTGCAGGCCGCTCATCTGGTGGTCGGCGATCAGGCCGCTCAGGTCGCGCACGATGCGGTTGTATCGCTGCTGCTCGGTGATCGACGGGAACGGCGTCGTGTCGGGCGGGGTGCCCACGCTCGCTGCGACCACGTCGAACCGCGCGGCATCCGCGGCCATCTCCCGCCGGAAGGCGAGCAGGGCCCGCCGTGCATCGTCGAGGCTCTCGAAGACGGCCGACGCGTGCTCGACCTGCGACGCGAGGAACTCTCGGTGCGTGACGTCATGCCACTCGGGTGAGGCGGAAAGACGCTCGAAGACATCGGCGGCGACGTCCGCGGGCCGCAGGCTCTCACGGTCGAGGAACATGAATTCCTCTTCGATGCCGAACGTCGTCATGCATCCCCCGATCCACGGCAACCGTGCGCCCTGCACGCACTCTCGCGGCCTTGCACGTGCTGTGTCAAGTGGTTGCCGTCGCCTCGCCGCTCGGCTGATCGACGACAGCGAACCCCACGAATGCAGCGGATGTCGCCGATGTCACGGCATCGGTCGAGAATCGCGACGCAGCCTCGACATACTGATGGGAGCGCGGTTCTGCCTCCCGAACGAACGGTGAACGGTCAACGATCGAAGGAGCCATTCCGATGAAGTACCTGATCCAGATCTACAGCAACCCCGAGTCGCGCGCGGCGTGGGAGAGCTTCAGCGCCGACGAGCGGGCCGAGGGCTACGCCTACTACCGCGCCATCAGCGAGGAGCTCGTCTCGAGCGGCGAACTGCTCGCGAGCGAACCGCTCGCCGACATCTCGCTCGCCAAGCGCGTGACGAAGACCGACGAAGGCGCGGTCGCGAGCGACGGTCCCTTCGCCGAGACGAAGGAGCTGCTCGCCGGCTTCTACCTCGTCGACTGCGACAGCGAGGCGCGCGCACTCGAGATCGCCGCGCGATTCCCTGAGGCCGAGTACGGGCTCATCGAGGTTCGCCCGACGCTCGACATGGCCGATCGCGGCGGCGACCTCTGAGAGAGCGCCGGTCGTGAGCGACGCCGTTCGGGCACTGCGAGACGCCGCACCGTCGGCCCTCGCGGTGCTCGTGCGGCGTTACGGCGACTTCGAGGGGTGCGAAGACGCGATGCAGGAGGCGCTCATCGCGGCATCCGCCCAATGGCCGGCCGAGGGCGTGCCCGACAGCCCGCGAGCCTGGCTCGTGCGGGTCGCCTCGCGGCGCTACATCGACCAGGTGCGCTCCGACATCGCCCGCCGCCGCCGCGAATCGCTCGCCGCCGAGCTCGAGCCGCCGCCCGCAGCCGTGCCCGCCGTCGACGACACGCTCACGCTCTTCCTGCTCTGCTGCCATCCGGAGCTCGGCCGCCCGGCGCAACTCGCGCTCACCCTGCGCGCCGTCGGCGGGCTCACGACGGCCGAGATCGCCCGCGGCCTACTCGTGCCCGAGGCGACGATCGCGCAGCGCATCTCCCGCGCGAAGGCGCGCATCCGGTCGAGCGAGGGATTCCGGTTGCCGGCGCCCGACGAGCTCGCGGCCCGTATCGGCGCCGTGCGCAACGTGCTCTACCTCATGTTCACCGAGGGTCACACGGCGAGCTCGGGCGACGAGCTCGCACGAGTCGATCTCTCGGCCGAGGCGATCCGCCTCACCCGGCGCCTGCACGAGGACGTGACGGATGCCTCGGGCGAGACCGCCGGCCTGCTGGCGCTCATGCTGCTCACCGATGCGCGGCGGGCGGCACGCACCGACGCGACGGGCGCGCTCGTGCCGCTCGACGAGCAGGACCGCTCGCGCTGGGACCGCGCAATGATCGACGAGGGCGTCGCGCTCGTCACCGAGGTGCTCGATCGCGCCCCGATCGGGCCGTACCAGCTGCAGGCCGCGATCGCCGCCGTGCACGACGAGGCCGCCTCGACCGAGGCGACCGACTGGATCGAGATCCTCGGCCTCTACGACCTGCTCGCCCGCCTGGCCCCCGGGCCCATGGTGACGCTCGGCCGCATCGTGGCGCTCGCGATGGTCGAGGGCCCCGCCGCCGGACTCGCCGCGCTCGACCGGGCGGAGGGGGCATCCGGCGACGAGTCGGGCTCGGGCTCGGGCTCGGGCCACGGCGGCGCCGCGCTCGCCGAGCATCACCGCACGTGGGCGGTGCGCGCCCACTTGCTCGAGCGAGCCGGATCGACGGATGCCGCATCCCTCGCCTTCGTCGAGGCCGCCCGCCGCACGCTCAACGGACCCGAGCAGCGCTACCTTGCGGCGAAGGCCGAGGCGCTGCGCGCCTCCGCGGGCTGAGGAGCCGAGCGGGCCGACGAGCCGCGAAATGTTCGGATGTCACCCGCGGGCACCGGCATGGACGCGGGGCACAGGAATCGTTGCGTACCCTAGACGCCATGAGCCTGACGAAGCCGGTGCCGCCGCACCACGCGGCGCACGGCTCGCGCACCCCTCGATCGCGCGGCGCCGTGGGCCTGGGGCTCGGCGTCGCGCTCGTGCTCCTCTTCGTCGCGATCCGATTGCTCGCGCCGGAAGAGGTGGGCAACCTCCTCTCGAACTCGGTTCAAGACTTCTTCACCCTCTCGATCAGCGTCGTCATCGAGAGCCTCCCGTTCGTGATCCTCGGCATCCTGCTCTCCATCGGCGTGCAGGTGTGGCTGCCCGAGGGGTTCCTGTTGCGGCACCTGCCGCGCAACGCGGTTGCGCGTCGCATCGTCATCTCGATGCTCGGCGTGCTGCTGCCCGTGTGCGAGTGCGGCAACGTGCCGCTCGCCCGCGGCCTGATCCTTCGCGGACTGTCCGTGGGGGAGTCGATGACCTTCCTGCTCGCGGCGCCCATCCTGAATCCCGTCACGATCATCACGACCTACCAGGCCTTCGGGTGGGACGACGGCATCCTCGTCTCGCGCATCCTCGGCGGCTTCGTGATAGCGAACCTCATCGGCTGGATCTACAGCCGCCACTCGAGCCCGATGAGCCTGCTCACGCCGAAGTTCCAGGCGAGCTGCGCGCACGCCCACGACGAGGTGCCGGCCACTCGCACGCGTCGCAGCGTCGACATGTTCACGAAGGAGACGAGCGCGATGCTGCCCGCGCTCTTCGTGGGCTCGGCGATCGCCGGACTCATCCAGGTGGGCGTCTCACGCGACCTGCTCGTGACGCTCGGCCAGAACCCCGTGCTCTCGGTCTTCGCGCTCATGGCGCTCGCGTTCGTCGTCTCGATCTGCTCGAACGTCGACGCGTTCTTCATCCTCGCCTTCGGCTCCACGTTCATGCCGGGCGCGATCGTCGCCTTCCTCGTCTTCGGGCCGATGATCGACGTGAAGATGCTCGCCCTCATGCGCACGACCTTCACGGCGAGAACGCTCGTGCAGTTGACGGTGATCGTCGGGCTCGCGAGCGCAGCCCTCGGATTGGCGGTGAACGCTCTTGCTTAAGCGCCTGATCGCCCGGTGGCAGGGCATCCTGCTCACGCTCGTCGGCATCGTCGCGACGGTGTGGCTCGGTGCCACCGGCCAGCTCGGGCTCTACATCCACCCGCGCTATTTCTGGTTCTCGATCGCGATGGCCCTCATCGGCGCCGTGTTCGTCGTCGCGGCGTTCGCGTTCACCCCGCTGCCCGAAGAGCCCGATGAGGCGACGGATGCCGCAGCCGCACCGGAACACCACGAGCACTCGCACCACGACACCCCCGAGCCTCCGCGCGCGAACCGCGCCGGCACCATTCGCGCCGCGCTCGCCGCGGTGACCATCGTGGTCGCCACGGGCGCGCTGCTCGTGCTCCCGCCGACGACGCTCACGTCGGCCACGGCCACCCAGCGCAGCATCAACAGCGCGACCTCTTCGCTCGATGCGAGCTCCCCGACCCTCGTCGGCGGCGACACCGCGAACTTCACGGTGAAGGACTGGGCGCTCCTGCTGCGCCAGAACCCCGACGTCGGCTACTACGCCGACAAGGACGTCGACGTCGTCGGCTTCGTCACGGCGTCGCCCGACGACCCCGAGAACGTCTTCTACCTCGCGCGGTTCAGCGTCACGTGCTGCGCCGTCGATGCGCAGCCGATCGGCGTGCCCGTGTACCTGCCCGGATGGCAGGAGCAGTTCGAGGAAGACCAGTGGCTCGCGGCGACGGGTGCAATCGAGCAGAACCCGGGCTCGACCGGCGACGAGCCGCTCGTGCTCGTGACCGAGACGCTCGAGGTCACCGAGCAGCCGGAACAGCCGTATGTCTTCTGAGTCGCCACAGTCGCCGCGGTCGCCGCAGTCGCCGCGGGTTCGCGTGCGCGACGCGTTCGCGCGGCGCCTGCTCGGCACGATCGTGGTGCTCGCCGTCATCGCGGGCGGGTTCGCGTTCGCGAGCGTCGTGCAGGGTCCGCGCCTGAGCGCGGCGAAGATCGACGCGCAGCGATCGACCCGGCTCGCGGGGCAGCAGCTCGTCATCGAGGTCAACCAGCCCGTCGCGTCGTTCGACGCCGACGAGATCTCGGTCGAGCCCGAGGCATCCGTGTCGGCTGTCGCCGACGACCGCCTGATCACCGTCACCTTCGACGAGCCGCTCGACTACGCGAGCGAGTACACGGTGCGCGTGCCGGGCGTGGTCGGCGCCTTCCAGGGCGTTCCCGCGACCCTCGAGTACACGTTCGAGACGCCCGACGAGCAGGTCTACAGCCTCGTGCGCCGCAGTCTCGACGGCGAGCCCGACCTCATCCAGCGCAAGTCGTTCACCGAGCCGGGCGGCGAGATCGTGTTCACGGCGCCGCGCATCCAGGAGTTCGCCCACGCCGGCGACGTGCTCGCGGCCGTGACGATCGACGACGCCGGCGCCAACGAGCTGTTCGTGGCCGGCGTCGAGCAGGACGAGCCGCAGGAGATCGCCCTGCCGATGGACGCCGTCGTGCGCGATCTCGAGGCGTCGACCACCAATCCGCTCATCGGATACCTCGTCAGCACGCCCCCCGTCGACGGTGCGCGAGCGCAAGACAGCGCCCTGTACATCGCCGACCTCACGGGAGCGGCGGGCGGACCGCCGAAACCCGTCGCCGGCCTCGACGGCGAGCCGATCAAGGTCGCGAGCTGGAGTTTCGTGCCCGGCACGACGGCCGTCGTCGTGCAGGACTTCGAACAGTCGGTCTTCCTCGTCGACGCGTTCGGCAGTGCCCCGGTCACTCCGCTCGGTGTGCACAGCGAGGTGCGCGGCTTCGTGCCCGGCACGAGCCGACTCGTCGTCGCCGACCCCGATCGGGGATCGATGATCGACCTCACCGATGGAACGACCACGACGGTCGATCTCCCGGTGCCGAGCCTCGGCGACTCCGACTACCCGGGCCGGCTGACGATGACCGGTGACGACCGCTACGTGCTCTCGGTCGTGATGGTCGTGGTGCAGCCCGACGGCAGCACCTCGATCGCCTCGCGACTCGCGCAGGTCGACGCGACCTCGACCACGGATGTGTTCACGCCTGCGAGCGAGGGAAGCATCATCCGCGAGTACTGCATCTCGCCGAACGGCCGGTACGCCGCGGTCACGACCTCCGATGCGCAGGGCCGGCCCGACGGATACCCCGGGCTTCCCGGCTACACCGAGTCGACGATGTCGGTCGTCGACCTCTCGAGCGGCGCCGTGGAGTTCAGTCAGAGCGGCGGCTTCTCCGACTGGTGCTCGAGCTGAGCCCTCGCTGACGGCGCCTGGTTCAGCGCACGACGGCGGCGACGATGCCCGAGATCACGGCCGACACGATGCCGAGCCCGACGAGCCCGCCGGTGACGATCCACGCGATGCGCTTGTGCTCCTCGAAGCCCTCGAGCGGCCGGCCGTCGCGGTCGCGCTGCGCGCCGAACAGCACGAGCAGCAGGTCGACGAGCACCCAGACACCGAGCCCGCCAAGGGTGACGAGCTTCAGGATCGCGGTGCCGATCTTGCCGAGGTAGAACCGGTCGGCGCCCCAGTACCCGAGCAGCAGCGCGAAGAGCCACGTCGTGATGAA
Source organism: Agromyces albus (assembly GCF_004134825.1). Classification (GTDB taxonomy): domain Bacteria; phylum Actinomycetota; class Actinomycetes; order Actinomycetales; family Microbacteriaceae; genus Agromyces; species Agromyces albus. The sequence goes on along the minus strand of NZ_SDPN01000008.1, from coordinate 93,183 downwards.
CGTGCGGCCGGCGCTGCGGTAGGCGTCGTATGAGAAGGTTGGCCCGGATGCCGCGCCGTCCTGGTGCTCGGGCGGGAGCGGCACCGTCGTGTGCTCGTCGGGGTTTCGACCGTCGGGCGCGGTGACGAGCGGGGATGCCGGCAGCTGGCGCACCATCGTCGCCTCTTCGATCGCCGACGACGTGATCGTCGCCGACCCGATCGTGGAAGCGCCGATCGTGGAAGCGTCGATCGTGGCGGCGTCGATCATGGAGTGGCCCACCGCCGGCGCCGCAATCGCCTCGGACTCGAATGCGACCCCCGAGACCTCGCCGAGCGGAGCCGGAGCGGCATCGGCGGGCTTGGGCGCGGTGTGCGGGGTCCAGGCGTTGCCGTCCCAATACCGCAGCACCGCGGCATCCGTCATATCGTCGTACCAACCCGCTGACGGTCGTCGCTCAGATGACACGCTCGCTCCTCACTTCCTCTGCAACCGAATAGCCCGAACTGACAACTGGATGGCGGCCACGACCACGAGGGCCGCGAACAGCCACGACGACCACTCGGGCGAGAGCAGGAACGCGAGCGCGACGCCCGGGATGGAGGCCAACGTCGCGGCGATGCCGACGACGAGGCCCGCGCGCACGTCGACGACGCCACCGCGAGCGCTCGTAATCGTGCCGCTCGTCGCCGTGGGGATCATGACGGCGAGCGAGGTGCCCTTCGCGGCGAGGTCGCCCATGCCGAGCAGGGCGATGAACGCCGGCACCATGATGACGCCGCCGCCGACGCCGAAGAGTCCGGCGGCGACGCCGATCACGAGCCCGAGCGCGACCATGGCGATGGCGGTGCCGAACTCGAGGTCGAGTTGCCGGTCGCCCCGCTCGGGCACGATGAGCAGCATGCGCAGCGCGACCCCGAGGAGCAGCGCGATGAACATCCAGCGCAGCCAGCCCAAGGAGAGTCGACGCAGGAGCAGCGCGCCGAGCCACGAGCCGACCACACCGCCCGCCGCGACGAAGAGGGCGACGAGGAGGTCGACCTCGCCGTTGACGAAATAGGTGAACGATCCTGCGATCGCCGCCGGCACGATCGCCGCGAGCGACGTAGCCGAAGCTCGGCGCTGGTCCATGGCGGCGAAGGCGATGAGGAGCGGCACCATGAGGAGGCCGCCGCCGACCCCGAACGCCCCTGAGAGCAGTCCGCCGGCGGCGCCGATGAGGGCGAGCCGCAGCCAGGACGCGCGTGCAGGAGGCGCAGGCGCGGCGGCGGAGTTCACCCGCCCACTGTAGACGAGGGCCTGCCGTTACGCGGATTTCGGGCGTGGACTTCCGTCGTCATGTAACGGTCGCGTATCGTGTGAACCTGAACGGAACCCGATAGGGTAACGTCAACGATTCCTCCATCAAGCGGGCATTCGCCCGCGCCTCCACCTGATTGCCCGGAGGCGGCACGATCCGCGCGGCATGACCGATACGAGACGGCGGATGCCAGAGCGCACCCCCGCCCCTCGCCCCTGCTTCGGCGGCACCCGCCACCGGAGTCGCGATCGACCGTCGATCGCAATCGGGTTCGCATCAGCGGCCCATACGACAGAAGGACAGCAGTATGGCAACCGGAACCGTCAAGTGGTTCAACGCCGAAAAGGGCTTCGGCTTCATCGCTCCTGACGACGGCAGCGCCGACGTCTTCGCGCACTTCAGCGCCATCACGGGCAACGGCTACCGTTCGCTCGAAGAAGGCCAGAAGGTCGAGTTCGAGGTCGCACAGGGCCCCAAGGGTCTCCAGGCCGAGAACATCCGCGGGCTCTAAGCCGGCACAGCACCACTCGAACGCCGTATCCGCACGGGCCTTCCGTGCGGATGCGGCGTTCGCTGTTCAGTCGACGGATGCCGCGGCATCCGTCACCTCGTCGCGCCAGGAGTGACGCGGCTCGAAGCCGAGCATCCGCCGCGCCTTGTCGATCGAGAGCATCGTGTCGTGCTCGCCGAGCTCACCGCGCACCGGCACTCCCGGGAAGACCTCGGCGACGAGTTCGGCGTTGGGCCGAGACATCACGGTGTCGGCTGCGGCGATGATGAACCGCTCGAAGCCGGGCAGCGCCTTCTCGAGCGCGCGGCTCACCGCCTGGGCTCCGTCGCGGCCGTCGATGTACCCCCAGAGATTCCACTTGCGCATCGTCGCGTCAGCGTCGAAGGAGGGGAACGCGGCGTAGTCGTCGGGGTCCATGACGTTCGAGAAGCGCAGCGCCGTGATCGAGAGCTCGGGGTCCCAGCGCACGAGCTCGATCGCGAGCTGTTCCTCGAGGTGTTTCACGAGAGAGTACGTGCTCTCGGGGCGGGCTGCGTACTCCTCGTCGACGGGGATGTACGGCGGCGGCGTCTCGAACGGCAGGCCGAGCACCGTCTCGCTCGAGGCGTAGACGATGCGGCGGATGCCGAGTCGCTTCGCGGCCTGGAAGACGTTGAACGTCGACAGCATGTTGTTGTGGAACGTCGCGACGTCGCTCGCGAGCCCCGGTGCAGGGATCGCGCCGAGGTGCACGATCGCGTCGATGCCGCTGTGGCGGTCGTCGACTCCGGCGATCGCGTCGACCACCTGGCCGTAGTCGGTGAGGTCGACCCTCGTGAACGTGCCGCGCTCGCCGTACCGGTCGAGGTTGATCACCTCATGGCCCTCATCGCGAAGGGACTGTACGACGGTGCGGCCGAGCTTGCCCGAGCCTCCGGTGACGGCGATCTGCATGCGACCCAGTCTCGCAGGTGGTCTCGACCATGGGGGCGGCTCGCAGCGACGGTCGACCACCGGTGCGGCGTTAACACGCAGCGGCCGCGGATGCAACGGGCTTCACGCCGCGAATCGACCGTGCGTACGCTCGCGATATGACGGATGCGGAGCGACCGGGCGCCGAGGGCTGGGTTCCCGAATCGCGGGAACTCTCCGTGCTCGACGCGGCGGTCGACGGATGTCGCGGCTGCGAGCTGTGGCAGAACGCGACCCAGGCCGTGTTCTCGCGAGGAACCCCCGACGCCACGATGATGCTCGTCGGCGAACAGCCCGGCGACCAGGAGGACCTCGCCGGCGAGCCGTTCGTCGGCCCGGCAGGCCGCGTGCTCGAAGACGCCCTCATCGCGGCCGGGATCGACCCCGAGCGCGTCTACCTCACGAACGCGGTCAAGCACTTCCGATTCGACCAGCGCGGCAAGCGCCGTATCCATGCGAAGCCGGCCGTCGGCCACATCGTCGCGTGCCATCCGTGGCTGCAGGCGGAGTTCGACGCCGTGCATCCGCGTGTCGTGGTGTGCCTCGGCGCCACCGCCGCACGCTCGGTGATGGGCCGCGCGGTCGTGATCGGGAAGGTGCGCGGTGTGCTGCTCGATGCGCCCGAAGGGGTGCCCGCGCCCGTGCTCATCACGACGCATCCGTCCTCCGTGCTGAGGGTGCGCGAGAAGCCCGAACGCGAGGCCGCCTTCGACGCGTTCGTCATCGATTTGAGGGCTGCGAGCAATGCCGCCAAGTGACCGCCGGCTTCCGCAACATATGCGCTCACGGGAATCTGTCGACCCGGGGAGATCGCCTCGTTTTCCACAGGCTCGAGATTTCCCAGCACCCTCCCATGCGGACCGGCTAGAGTCAGAACATCTACAAGCGGGTGGTTACCCGCGAGACACGGCTGGGAAGTCGACGACCAGCTGGGACGTAAACATCTCTCACACCGAAACCCTCGGTGCGATCCGGGCGACGAAGCCCCGCACCGGCGACGCGGATATCACGCGTAGTTACACCGCCCTCTCCCGGGTCGTTCGCGAGTCCGGACTCCTGAACCGCACCCGCTGGTTCTACCTCGCCGTCATCTCAATCCTCACGCTCGCACTCGGCGGCGCGACCACGGGCTTCATCCTCTTGGGTGACTCGTGGTTCCAGTTGCTCATCGCCGGTGCCCTCGGCCTCATCTTCACGCAGTTCGCGTTCCTCGCCCACGAGGCATCCCACCGTCAGGTACTCGAGTCGGGGCCGAACAACGACCGAGTCGGCCGCATCCTCGCCGCCGGCGTCGTCGGCATCAGCTACTCGTGGTGGATGACGAAGCACACGAGGCACCACGCCAACCCCAACAAGGTCGGCAAAGACCCCGACATCGACTTCGACACCATCTCCTTCATGGAGAAGGATGCCGCGAAGCAGCGGGGCCTCATGGCACTCATCACGCGCAAGCAGGGCTACCTGTTCTTCCCGCTCCTGACGCTCGAGGGCATCAACCTGCACTACCGGTCGATCGGCACGTTGTTCGAGCGGGGGCCTGTGAAGGGTCGCTGGATCGAGCTGAGCCTCATCGCCGCTCGCTTCACGGTGTACCTCGGCGCGATCTTCTGGGTGCTGCCGCTCGGCATGGCGTTCGCCTTCCTCGGCGTTCAGCTCGCCGTCTTCGGTGTCTACATGGGCGCCGCGTTCGCGCCGAACCACAAGGGCATGCCGATCATCGCCGAAGACGTGAAGCTCGACTTCTTCTCGAAGCAGGTGCTCACCTCGCGCAACGTCTCGGGCGGCATCTGGGCGAGCGCGCTCCTCGGCGGGCTCAACTACCAGGTCGAGCACCACCTGTTCCCGAACATGCCCCGGCCGCACCTCGCCAAGGCACGCGAGATCGTGCGCGAGCACTGCCGCACGGTCGATGTTCCCTACACCGAGACGACGCTGATGCAGTCCTACGGCATCGTCATCAATTACCTCAACCGAGTCGGCCTCGCCGCGCGCGATCCGTTCGATTGCCCCATGGTGAATCAGTTCCGCAGGGTCTGATCACCGCACACATGAAAGACATGCGTACGAACACACGCACCCAGAACTTCCGGCGTCGGACGTCGCCGCCGGAACCCCGCACGGCCCTAGGCCGTGCACGCTGCAGCCGCTTCAGCGGCGTGGCATGAATACAGAAGGAAATAACATGGCAACCGGAACCGTCAAGTGGTTCAACGCCGACAAGGGCTTCGGCTTCATCGCTCCCGACGACGGCAGCGCCGATGTCTTCGCGCACTTCAGCGCGATCACGTCGGGCGGCTACCGCACGCTCGAGGAGAACCAGAAGGTCGAATTCGAGACCGCCCGCGGCCCCAAGGGCCTGCAGGCCGAGAACATCCGCGTTATCGCGTAATTCTCGCTAGTGATTGATCGGCGGCTCTGCCGCTGATCCACGAGCGGATGCCGGTGCCCGCGCCTCTTCAAAGGTGCGGCACGGCATCCGCTCGCGCAGTTAACCGTTCACCGCCTCCGGAAGCAGCCGTGCGGCGGTGCGACATCCGGGTTCTCTTCAGCTTGGATTTCTAGGCTCGAGCCAGAACCCCGAAGGAGAGCAATAGCCATGCAGTGTCCCAATGACGGAGCCGTACTCGTGATGAGCGAACGCAGCGGCATCGAGATCGACTACTGCCCGACGTGCCGCGGTGTCTGGCTCGACCGTGGCGAGCTCGACAAGATCGTCGAGCGCGCCTCGACGGAGTACTCGGCTCCTGCCGCTCCTGCCGCCCCGGTGCCTCCTGCACAGCCGCAGGCTCCCGCCTACGGCCAGCGGCCCTACGACGACGGCTACGGCCGCGGCGTCGAGCAGCGTCCCTACGGAGACCAGGGTTACCGCAGGAAGAAGAAGGAGAGCTGGCTCTCCGAGCTCTTCGACTGAGCTGACGCCCTCGCCTGGTCAGGCGGTGCGCGACGTCGGTTCCGAGGTCGTGGCGGTCGGAGCGGCCGGCCCCGCGTGCCCGACTGGGAGGCGCACGGTCGAAGGGCGTTTCGCGCCCGGCGTGTCGAGGCGGGGCTGGCGCTGCAGCACTTGCGTGAACAGGGCGACGTAGTCGGCGGCCATCCTCGCCGCGGCGAAGCGCTTCTCGACGGTCGCGCGGCACAGCTCGCGATCGAGTGAGCTCACGCGCTGCAGGGCGAGCGCGAGTTGTTCCGGCGTCGAACGGATGAAGCCGGTCCGGCTCTCCTCGATGAGCTCGGGTACCGACCCGTGAGGGGTCGCCACCACCGGCGTGCCGGTCGCGAGCGCCTCGATCATGACGAGTCCGAACGGCTCGTCCCATTGGATCGGATTGACGAGCGCGCACGATTCGCCCATGAGCGCGTACTTCTCCTCGCGCGACAGCTCGCCGAGGTACTCCGCATTCGATCCGAGTGCAGGGCGCACCATCTCCTCGAAGTACGCGCATTCCGTCGACTCGCGCATCTTCGCGGCGATCCGGAGGTGGATTCCGGCGAGTGCGGCGGTGCGGATGGCTTCGGGCAGGCCTTTCGCCGGATGCATCCGGCCGACGAAGCACGCGGAGGTGCCGCCGTGGCCGCGAGGGATCTCCTCGACGTGGATGCCGTGGTGAATGACGCGGGCGATGCGCACCGGGCCGGCCATCGACGCCTGGTGCTGGGAGATCGCCACGAACGAGACATCCGGTGACGCCGCCCGGTAGATCTCATGGATCATCGGCATGAACGGCCCGTGGGCGATGGCGACGATGGGCGCGGCACCCGACCGGGAGGCCGCGACGACCGGCCCGGCGAGGGTGTTGTCGACGATCACGTCGACGTCGGTGAGCGCCGCATATGCGCGAATGAGGTGGCGCAGCTCGAAGGCGGTGATCCCCATCGTCTTCGGATCGGAGGGCTGGAAGCCCGACAGCCTCGGCACCGGACAGGTGCTGTCGAGTGAGGCGGCGAGGAGCACGTCGTGACCGGCTTCACTCAGTGCTCGGGCGAGGGTGTCGACGAACGACTCGATGCCGCCGTACGCGGGCGGCGGGATGGGCAGCCACGGGGGCGCGATGATGCCGATTCTCATCGTGCCCCTCTTCGCGTGCGGACGTTGGCCGATGGCCGGGGCTCATGACGCACGGCGAGGCCAGGCGGAAGGCCCGTGATCGAGGCGCCTTCCCGTTCGACGTCGACCGAGACGCGAGCGCCCGCCAACGGGACGTTCTCCAGGCGGAGGTCGCCGAAGCGGGCGGGCACCATCGGCGCCAGCCACACCTCACCGGTCGGAACCGACGGGTCGAAGCGGAGGAGCGTGCGCAGCAGCGAGAACGGCGTCGCCGCCGCCCAGGCCTGCGGCGAGCACGACGCGGGGTAGGAGACCGGCTCGGGATACTGGCTGCGGTCGAATCCGCAGAACAACTCGGGCAGGCGCCCGTTGAAGAACCCCGCCGCATCGAACAGCCCGAAGACGATGCGCTCGGCCTCCTCGACGAATCCGTATCGCATGAGGCCCGCGGCGACGATGGCATTGTCGTGCGGCCAGACCGAGCCGTTGTGGTAGCTCGCCGGGTTGTAGGCCCCCATGTTCGACGCGAGCGTGCGCACACCCCAGCCGGTGAACATCTCGTCGGAGAGCAGGCGTTCGGCGACGTACGCCGCTTTGTCGTCATCGACGATCCCGCTCCAGAGGCAATGTCCCATGTTCGAAGCGCAGGCGTCGACCTGGCGCTTGTCGCGGTCGAGCGCGATGGCGAAGTACTTGCGATCGGGCATCCAGAACTGTGCGTTGAACTCGGCTTTCAGCGCGCTCGCCCTCGACTCCCAGATTCGCGCCGATTCGTCATGGCCGCGGATCGACGCCAGCATCGCGCGCTCGCTGAACGCGGCGTACGCGTACCCCTGCACCTCGCAGAGTGCGATCGGCGCCTCGGCGAGCGATCCGTCGGCGAAGTTGATGCCGTCCCACGAGTCCTTCCAGCCCTGGTTGATGAGCCCGTGCTCGTTCAGGCGGGCGTACTCGACGAACCCGTCATTGTCGCGATCCCCGTCGCGATCGATCCACTCGAGGGCCCTGTCGGCGGCGGCGATGAGGTCGTCGGCATCATCGGGCAGTCCGCCCCAGCGGGCGAGCTCGCCGAGCACGACGACGAAGAGCGGAGTGGCATCCACGGTGCCGTAGTAGACCGAACCGCCGCCGAGCGCGAGGTTCGTCGTGGCCCCGAGGCGGACCTCGTGGAGGATGCGACCCGGTTGCTCCTCTGAGGACGGTTCGAGCTTGACGCCCTGCAGGTCGGCGAGTGTCTGCAGCGTGCCGAGTGCGAGCGTCGGATCGAGCGGCAGCGACATCAGGGCGGTGAGCAACGAGTCGCGCCCGAACAGCGCCATGAACCACGGCACTCCTGCTGCCACCACTGCGCGCTCGGGATGATCGGGATTGAAGATCCGCAACGCCCCGAGGTCGCGCTGGCTCTGCACGATGACCCGCTCGATCTCGTCGTTCTCGACAGAGGGAACGGGGATCCCGGAATGCCAGGCCATGAACCGGCGCAGCGGCTCCGCTTCGTGGAACGGCCCCTCGAAGGTGTGGCCGGTGACGAGGTCCGCTCCGTACGCGGTCGGCGTCAGGTGGAGCCGCCGGGTCCAGGAGCCGTGCGGCGTGAGGATCACGTCGAACACGAGCCGATCCCCGACGATCGACCCGCCATGCGCCGAGATGCTCACGCCGAGCCCTTCCCCGTCGCCGAGCGAGTCCATGCGGAGGCGGCCGGGCTGCGCATCGCTCGCCGGGCGGGGAGTGCCGCGAGCGCGCCCTTCCTTCACTTCGAAGATGTCGGCGAAGTCGGCTTCGAGCACCACTTCGACCCGGCAGATGATCGGTTCGCGCGAGAAGCTCTGCAGCGTGATGTCCTCGCGCAGTCCGCCGTCCACTCGGCGGTCGCGTTCGACGATGATCGGCGTGTCAGCCCGCCCGGGCACGTGGCCGGCCCGGCCGATCATGACCGCGCGATACGGCTCGGGCGTCAGCGACGACAACGGTTCGACGGGAGACCCGTCGACGAGCAGCATCAACCTCGAGACGAGCCTCGTGTCGCGGAAGAACACGCCGTGCGGAAGTTCGGGGAGGATGTCGCCGTTGAAGCTCGACACGCAGAAGGCAGAGCCTTCCACGATGGTGATCGCGCCGGCTCCTGCTGATTGTGCCAGCGTGTCGACATTCCAACCGGTCATGGGCGTCCACTCGGGTCTTGCGCGGCGCCCTGCAACGCGTGTTCGGGGCACCGAGTTCGGGTCTCGTAACACGGTAGGCGGCGATGCCCTGCCTCAATAGGGGATTGACCGATGCGATTCGGGCGTGTAGCCGCAGGCGCGCAGAGCGGGCGGCGGGCGTCGGGCAGGCGATTCAGCGCGTGTCAGACGGAGCGCTCCAGCGCCCGCTCACCGGCGACCCACGCCCACCGGACGATCCAGACCATGCCCGCGAGCGCCAAGCCGATCACGGCACCCGCCGTGTTCGCGAGCAGGTCACGCGGGTCGGAGATGCGGTCGTCGATCGGAATCTGCGCGACCTCGATCGCGCACGTGAGCAGCGCCGCCGCGCCCAGCGCGATGATCCAGCGCCGTGCGCCGAACAGCATGGCGAACAGCACACCGACGGGCACGAACATCAGGATGTTCGCGGTGAACTCGAACGACGACCCCGTCGACCACGTCGCACGCTCGAACCAGATCGACGGATTCAGTACGCCGAGGGGCGCCTGGTTTCCCTCGGCTCGCCACGGCGCAGGGCCGAGCGTCGCCCACGCGACGAGCGCGAGATACGCCGCCGTCACTCCGAGGAGCGGGAGGAGACGGCGAGCGGGCATGGCTCCACTGTGCCGGGTCAGCCTGCGAGCAGCCTGACCCACGGCAGTGCACGGCCTATGAGCGCCATCCGCTCATCAGGAGCCGGATGCCGCTACGTTCGCGTTCGCCGTGATGTTCACGAGCCAGTGCACGCCGAAGCTGTCGACGCACATGCCGAACGCGTCGCCCCACGGCGCGACCTCGAGCGGAACCGTGACCGTTCCGGTCGACGACAGCTTGTCGAAGTAGCCGCGCAGCGTCGCGTCGTCGTCGGGCCCGCCCGAGAGCGACACCGAGATGTTGTCGCCCGGCGTGAGATCGAGGGCGGCCGGTACGTCGGCACCCATGAGCACGATGCCGCCGTCGGCTTCGAGCTGGCCGTGCATGATCTGGTCCTTCTCGGCCGGGTCTTCGCTTGCCTGGAAGTCGCCGAAGGTGCTGAGCGTCAGCTCGCCGCCGAAGACCGACTGGTAGAACTCCATCGCCTCTCGGGCGCTGCCGCGGAAGTTGAGGTACGGGTTGAGCGTGACCATGGGATGACCTTTCGACTCGACGTCATTGCCACGGCCGATTCTCGTCGCTCCGGCCCGCGCACGCGACCCCTAGAGCAAGCGTGAACGGTACCTGCCCGGTGAGGTTCCGCATCGCTTCGTGAACTGCGCGTAGAAGCTGCTCTGAGAACCGAAGCCAGCCGCGTGTGCGACCTCGCTCGTCGTCATGGTTGTGGTCACGAGCAGACGCTGTGCCTCCGCTACACGGCAGCGAATGAGATACTCGCCGATGGTCGAGCCGACTGCTCTGCGAAAGAGCGATGTCGCGTAGTTGGGGTTCAGGTTTGCGGCCGAGGCGATGTCCACCGCCGAGATCGGCTTGCGAAAGTGCGCCGCGGTGAACCGCGCCATCTCGGTCACGCCCCGCATCGAATCGGACGAGATGTTCAGAGGGTGGGTCGTCTCGATCGAGGTTTTCTCGCCGCCGTGGTGTTGCCGGTGGAGGAGGCGACGGATGAGTGCCTGGACCTCGAGTAGCGCAATCGTCTCGAGACCATCGATGCCCACCTCCTGCTGCCAGGAGACGAACATGGCTTCCAGATCCCGGGCGACCGTGGTCGCTGACACGATGATGGGCCGGTTCAGCAGCACCTCGCTCAGGTCCGACATAGGAAGGTTCCAGCCCAGCACGGTCGTCAGGGGCACGTGAATCCAGCACATGTCGCCGTCCGCTCCGGCGTCTGTGGCGACGAGGCGGTGTGGGGTCGCGCCCCAGAACACAGCCAGTGATCCGGCCGGAACAGAGATCCGCGTCCCGCCGAACTGGTAGTCCAAGGTTCCGCGCAGGACGATGTTGATCTCGAGGTCGTCGTGGCGGTGCGGGAGGGGCATCACTGGTGCGCCGCCACGGTGGATCCAGAGGTGCGTCCTGGTAGCCACGACGGCGCTGTCGCCGTGCAGCTCGGGACCTTCACTCGCTTCCTCTGCTGAGTCGACGGAACCCGGTCGTCTCGACACTTGCTCGCGACCGTTCATCCAGACAGTCTACGGAGCCAGCTGAGAATTCAAGACGGTCAGACATGAAAGGAGGAGGTTATGCCAGAATCCGAACCTTAGGCTCGCACTATGACTGCAACGACGCACAATCCCAAGATCACCATCATCGGAGCGGGGGGATTCGTCTTCCCGTTCCGCCTGATCGGCGACATCCTCAGCTTCCCGGCACTGCAGGGAAGCACCTTCGCCCTCATGGACCTTGACGCGGACCGTGTTCACCGCACTGCGACCGCCGCGCGGGACCTCATCGCCCACCATGGGTTCGAAGCGACGGTCGTCGAGACCACCGATCGACGCGAGGCACTCGCCGACGCGGACTTCGTCATCATCACCTTCCAGGTGGGCGGCCTCGATGCCTATCGCTGGGACGTCGAGATCCCGCGCCGGTATGGAGTCGACCAAGCCGTCGGTGACACTGTCGGCCCCGGAGGCGTTTTCCGATTCCTGCGTTCAGTGCCGGCGTACGAGGCGATCGTCTCGGACGCGCTCGAATTGTGCCCGAATGCGCAGTTCATCAACTACGCCAATCCGATGGCGATGGCGACGGCTTTCCTGAACGCGAAGGGGCTGAACGCCGTCGGCCTGTGCCACAGCGTGCAGGGCACCACGCATATGCTCGCAAGATCTCTGGGTGTCCCGTACGAGGAGGTGTCCTTCCTGTCGGCCGGGATCAACCACCAGGCGTGGATTCTCGAGTTCTCGCGCGCCGGCGAGGACCTGTACCCGGAGCTGCGCCGCATCATGTCGGAGCGCCACCGAACCGGTGTTGCTGCCGGGGGCCTCAGCGAGGACGATGGCGACCACAGCGAGGTGGCCGAGGTGATGAGCAACTACGAGGGGGGAAACGAGCAGGTGCGTACCGCCCTCATGAACACCTTCGGCTACTTCGAGACAGAATCGAGCCACCATGCTTCGGAGTATCTTCCCTACTTCCGGAAGGACCCGGAGACGGTGCTTCAGTTCATCCCCGAGCGGTGGGACTACTACGAAATCTGCCTCGCCCATGATGAGAAGGGTGATATCGATGATCAGTTGGAACGGTTGAAGGCCGACCTCTCACCATCGCTCGAGTACGGTGCCAGCATCGTGAACGCGGCGATCACGGGAGTGCCGACAGTTGTGTACGGCAACGTACCGAACGCGAGGGGACTCATTCAGAACCTTCCTGCTGACGCATGCGTCGAGGTGCCGTGCGTCGTTGACCGGAGCGGCGTACAGCCCACTGCAATCGGCAGCCTGCCGCCGCAGCTCGCGGCCCTGAACCGTACCAATATCGGTGTGCAGACGCTCGCTGTGCATGCTGCCCTCGCCGGGAACATCGAGCATGTCTATCACGCGGTGGCACTCGATCCGCTGACGGCGGCGAAGCTCACCCTCGACCAGATCCGCGCCATGACCGATGAGCTCCTTCTTGCCCATGCCGCGCTGCTTCCCCAGTCGCTTCGTCCGCGATCAGTGCATGTCGAACCTTCGGCCGACTCGGACATGAGGCCGGTAGCGGTTCGGGGTTGACGTGAGGAGAACCTCCGGGTAGGTGTGGCTGGTCACAGGCCCCCATCCCCGGAGGTTCTCGTGTTCGCAACCCGTTCCCGACAACACTTGACGGCGGCATCCGATCGGCGTACTTTGTAATCAATCAAATGGTTGATCAAGGAATGAGTTGATGATCGTGGATCCGAGCGCAGACGACCGCCTCGACCGTGCCTTCATGGCACTGGCCGACCCGGTGCGCCGGGGCATCATCGCCCGCCTCAGTCGAGGGCCGGCCACGGTCAACGAACTCGCCGAACCATTCGAGATCACGAAGCAAGCGGTCTCGAAGCACATCCAGGTGCTCGAGCAGGCGGGGCTCGTCACGCGAACGCGCGACGCGCAACGCCGACCCGTGCACCTGGATGCCCGGGCCCTCCAGGCCCTCACCGCGTGGATCGACCGATACCGGCTGATCCACGAGCAGCGGTTCCGCAATCTGGACGAGTTGCTCGCCACCTCTCGCGGCACGGACGCCGCGGCATCCGATGCCGGCACTTCGGCCGGCACCGCACAGGAAGAAATGGAATCATGACCAACCCCGTCACCATCACCGCCCCCGAGGGCCTGCCCTTCATCGACATCGAGCGCGAGTTCGACGCACCCGTCGCCGCGGTGTTCAACGCACACCGCGACCCCGAGCTCGTGAAGCAATGGCTCGGGCCGCGCGGCTACGACATGGACGTCAAGCGCTGGGACTTCACGACGCAAGGCGGCTACCGCTACGTGCACACCAACGCCGAGGGCGAGTCCTACGCGTTCAACGGGGTGTTCCACTCCGTGCGCGAGAACGAGTTCGCCATCCAGACCTTCGAGTTCGAGGGCTTCCCCGACGTCGTGAGCATCGAGTCGATGACGTTCGAAGACCTCGGCAACGGCCGCACGCGGTTGCGCGCACACTCCGTCTACCCGAGCGTCGAGGCTCGCGACGGCATGATCCAGAGCAACATGGAGCAGGGCGTGACCGAGGGCTACGAGCGGCTCGACGAGCTCGTCGCCGCCTGACCGGTCAGCACACGAACCAGAGACGGAGTACCACCATGGACTGGACCCTCGAAGTCGTGATCCTCCCGGTGAGCGACCTCGACCGCGCGATCGAGTTCTACCGCGACCAGGTCGGCTTCGACCTCGACCATGACACCGTGATGGGTGAGATGCGATTCGCCCAGCTCACCCCGCGCGGCTCCGGCTGCTCGATCGTCATGGGCACCCTGCCGGCACAGCAGGAGATGGCACCGGGATCGATGAAGGGCCTGCAGCTCGTGGTCGCCGACGCGCACGCCGCTCGTGCGGAACTGCTCGAGCGCGGCGTCGACGCGAGCGAAGTGCAGGTCATCGACCCGCGCGACGGCGGCACGTTCTTCGGCTTCGAAGACCCCGACGGCAACTCGTGGGCCGTGCAGGAGCTCAAGGTTCGGGCCGAGCGTCCCCTCATCCCGCTCGAGTGGCGAGAGCGCTTCGGCGCCGACCAGGACCCTGAGGCCTGAGCGAGCGGATGCCGCGGGCACGTCCTCCTCGCGAGGCCGGCCCGCGGCATCCGTTCTCGCCCTCGGCGACCACCACTTGTGCGCCCCCGGTTGCGCGGGTGCTGGCAGGCGGCCATCATGAGCCGGGGGAGGGATGCATGGGGCGGCAGGCGAAGGCATTCTGGATCGACGCGGGAGAGCGAACAGCAGTGACGCTGCATCTCGAGTCCGATGCACTCGAGGTGAGCGGTGGCCGGCGTGCGAAGGTGCCGCGCTCCGAGTTCCGGCACATCGGCTCGGCCGACGGCGTCGTGGAGTTCGAAGCGGGCGGCGATCGCTTCCGGTTCGAGCTCGGCGACGCGGCATCCGCTTGGGCGAAGGCCCTCGCGACGCCCGCGCCGACGCTCGCCGAGAAGCTCGGCGTCGCGCACGGTGAGACCGTCGCCGTGCGCGGTGAGCTGCCCATGATCGAACTGACCGATGCGCTGTCGGATTCCGCACGCGTGGCGCCGTGGGAGGCGGCGGTCGTCGTGGCCGTCGTGCGCACCGAGACCGAGCTCGTCTCGCTCCCCGGATGGCTGCGTGAATGCGGCGTCGGGGTGGCGCCGGTCTGGATCGTGCACGGCAGAGGCCGCGCGACCAGCGCACCGGGCGACACCGCGGTGCGCGCGGTCATGCGGGCGCACGGGTTCCACGACACGAAGGTAAGCGCGATCGGCGGCACGTGGTCGGCGACGCGGTACTCGCCGCCGAAGAACGCCTGAGTGCGAGGCTTGCGCCCGCGGCCGTGCGAACGGATGCGGCATCCGCTCGCTCGTGCCACCATCGGAGCATGAGCGACGCCACCGAGGTCCTGCGCTACGCGGCCTTCACCGCCGACCCGGAGGGCGGCAATCCGGCCGGCGTGGTGCTCGATGCCTCGGGCCTCGACGACGCCGCGATGCAGCGCATCGCCGCCGAGATCGACTACTCCGAGACGGCCTTCATCACCGGTGAGCGGGGTGGCGCCAAGGTCGTGCGCTTCTTCTCGCCGATCGCCGAGGTGCCGTTCTGCGGGCACGCG
Source organism: Agromyces albus (assembly GCF_004134825.1). Classification (GTDB taxonomy): domain Bacteria; phylum Actinomycetota; class Actinomycetes; order Actinomycetales; family Microbacteriaceae; genus Agromyces; species Agromyces albus. The sequence goes on along the minus strand of NZ_SDPN01000008.1, from coordinate 78,017 downwards.
ACCGTCGCCACGGCGATCGCGCTCGCCGAGCGCACCGGCCCTGGCACGGTGCGCTTCGACACGCCCGTCGGCGAGATCGTGATCGAGACCACCGCCGGGGCCGACGGTCTGCGAGCCGCGTTCACGAGCGTCGACACGGAGCTCGCGCCATTGGGCGAGTTCGTGCTCGAGGCGCTGCTCGAACTGCTCGGCCTCGACCGCACCGATCTCGACGCGGGTTTCCCGCCGTGGCTCGCGTACGCGGGCAACTGGCATCCCGTGCTCGTGCTCGCCGACACGGCGACGTTCGATGCGTTCCGGTTCGATCCCGGTGCGTTGCGCGCCTTCATGAACGCGCAGGGCTGGCCGGCGACGGTCACGGTGCTGTGTCCGCTCGCCCGGCGCGCCCGATCGGCGGGGAGCGCGAGCGGCGGGCCGGGCGAAGTCGTCGCACGATTCGAGGCGCGCAACCTCTTCCCCGTGGGCCGCATCACCGAGGATCCGGCCACGGGCGCCGCTGCGGCGGCTGTCGGCGGCTACCTGCGCGGCCTCGGCCTCGTCGAGCCTCCCGCACGCATCGTCATCGAGCAGGGCCGGCGTGTCCGCCGCCCGAGCGAGCTCACGGTCGACATTCCCGAGCGGGGCGGCATCGTCGTGAGCGGGCGCGCGGTGCCGATCGCCGCCCCGGTGGGCGAGTAGCGCCCGGCGAAGCCGCTCAACCCCGGTGGTTGAGTAGCGCCCGGCGAAGCCGGACGCGTATCGAAACCACCTTCCCCGCACTCCGGTGGTTTCGATACGCCTGCTTCGCGGGCTACTCAACCACCGGCGCTAGGCTCGTTCGCGGCATCCGACATCCGATCACCACAGGAGCACCATGCAGACTCGCATTCTCGGCCGCACGGGCCGCACCGTCTCGGTGATCGGCCTCGGCACCTGGCAGCTCGGCGCCGACTGGGGCGACGTCGACGAGGCCGACGCGCTCGCCGTGCTCGACACCGCCCACGAGTCGGGCGTCACGTTCCTCGACACCGCCGACGTCTACGGCGACGGCCGCAGCGAATCGCTCATCGGGCAGTGGCTGCGCGCCAACCCCGGCTCGGGCGTCACGGTCGCCACGAAGATGGGGCGTCGGATGCCGCAAGAGCACGCCAACTACGCGCTCGCGAACTTCCGGGCCTGGACGGATCGTTCCCGCGCGAACCTCGGCGTCGACACCCTCGATCTCGTGCAGCTGCACTGCCCGCCCACCTCGGTCTACGGCGACGACCGCGTCTACGATGCACTTGACACCCTCGTCGACGAGGGCGCCGTCGCGGCCTACGGCGTGAGCGTCGAGCGCGTCGACGAGGCACTCGCGGCGATCGCCCGGCCGCACGTGGCCTCGGTGCAGATCATCCTCAACGCGTTCCGGCTGAAGCCGCTCGACGAGGTGCTTCCCGCTGCAGAGCAGGCGGGCGTCGGCATCATCGCGCGAGTGCCGCTCGCGAGCGGGCTGCTCTCGGGGCGCTACACGCTCGACACCGAGTTCGCCGCCGACGACCACCGCAACTTCAACCGCCACGGCGAGTCGTTCGACGTCGGCGAGACCTTCTCGGGCGTCGACTACGCCACCGGGGTGCGCGCCGCCGCCGAGTTCACCGAGCTCGCTCGCGCCGCGGCGCCGAACGCCACGGCCGCGCAAGTGGCCCTCGCGTGGATCGCGCAGCAGCCCGGCGTCAGCTCGGTCATCCCCGGCGCCCGCACCCCCGAGCAGGCGCTCGCGAACGCCGCGGCGGGGTCGCTCGAGCTGCCCGCGAGCCTCGACGCAGCCGTGCGAGAGCTCTACGACCGCGACATCCGTGCGCAGGTGCACGAGCGCTGGTAGCACGCAGCGGCCGTCGGATCAGCCTGCGCGGAACCGCCAGCCCGTGATCCACTCCGGATCCTCGCCGTGCTCGTACGCGTACGCGCGGGCGGCCTCGCGGGCGGCGTGCCACTCGTCGGCGATCTCGGCGACCCCGGGCCGCTCGGCGAGCCCGGGCACCCGGTGCAGCACGTCGAGCGCGAGCCGGTAGCGGTCGAGGTCGTTCAGGTGCAGCATGTCGAACGGCGTCGTGGTCGTGCCCTTCTCGATGAAGCCGCGCACGTGCAGCTGCTCGTGACTGGCGCGCGGGTAGGCGAGCTCGTGCACGAGTGACGCGTATCCGTGGAACGCGAAGATCACGGGAACGCCGGGCGTGAAGATCGCGTCGAACTGCGCGTCTCGCAAGCCGTGCGGGTGGTGCGAGGGGTCCTGCAGCCGCATGAGGTCGACGATGTTCACGAGCCGCACGGCGAGGTGCGGCATCCGATCGCGCAGCAGCTGCGCCGCGGCCACCGCCTCGATGGTGGGCACGTCGCCGGCGCACGCGATCACGACGTCGGGAACGGATGCCGCAGGGTCGGCCGCGTCGAACCCGGGCTCGTTGCCCGCCCACGCCCACACGCCGAGTCCGGCCGCGACGTGCGCGACGGCCTCGTCGTGCGAGAGCCACTGCTGCTGCGGCTGCTTGCCGGCGACCACGACGTTCACGCGATTGCGGGTGCCGAAGACGTGTCGCATCGTGGCGAGCAGGGTGTTCGCGTCGGGCGGCAGGTAGACGCGCACGATCTCGGCCTGCTTGTTGACGACGACGTTCAGGAACCCCGGATCCTGGTGCGAGAAGCCGTTGTGGTCCTGACGCCACACATGCGACGACAGCAGGTAGTTGAGGGAGGCGACATCCCCTCGCCATGGCACTTCCTTCGCCGACTCGAGCCACTTCGCGTGCTGGTTGAACATCGAGTCGACGATGTGGATGAACGCCTCATAGCTCGTGATGAGGCCGTGGCGTCCCGTGAGCAGGTAGCCCTCGAGCAGCCCCTGCATGAGGTGCTCGCTGAGCGCCTCGATGACGCGGCCGTCGCGGGAGAGGTGCTCGTCGAGCGGATGCAGCTCGCCGGCCCAGGCCCGCTCGGTCACGTCGAACACGGCGCCGAGGCGGTTCGAGAGCACCTCGTCGGGGCCGAAGAGCCGCACGTCGTCGGGGTTGTCGCGCAGGAGCGCTGCGAGCCAGGATCCGAACACGCGCGTCGCCTCGCCGGTCGCGCCGCGCGTGCCGTCGGCATCGGTCGACTCGACGGCGAACTCCTCGGTCGGGGGCAATCGGAGCGGCCGCTCGATGCCGCCGTTCGCGCGCGGGTTCGCACTCATGCGCAGATCGCCACGCGGGCGCAGCGCGTCGAGCTCGGCGATCGGGCGCCCCTCGCTGTCGAACAGCTCGTCGGGGCGGTAGGAGCGCAACCAGGCTTCGAGCAGCGCGAGGTGCTCGGGGTTCTCGCGCACCCCCTCGAGCGGCACCTGGTGCGAGTGGAACGTGCCCTCGACCTGCACGCCGTCGACGATGCCGGGCCCGGTCCAGCCCTTGGGGGTGCGCAGCACGATGCACGGCCAGTGCGGGGCCTCCTCGGTGAACGCGCCGTCGGCGGCATCCGCTCGGATCTGCTCGAACCGGTCGAAGGCGACGTCCATCGCCGACGCCATGCGTTCGTGCACGAGCATCGGATCTTCGCCGTCGAAGCCGCCGGTGACGAGCATCGGCTCGTAGCCGTTGCCGCGCAGGAAGTCGACGAGCTCCGTCTCGGGGATGCGAGCGAGCAGCGTGGGGCTCGCGATCTTGAAGCCGTTCAAGTGCAGGATCGGCAGCACTGCGCCGTCGGTGAGCGGGTTGAGGAACGCGTGAGCGCGCCAGCTCGCGTTGAGCGGGCCCGTCTCGGCCTCGCCGTCGCCGATGACGCACGCGACCACGAGCCCGGGGTTGTCGAGGGCCGCGCCGAAGGCGTGCATGAGCGAGTAGCCGAGCTCGCCGCCCTCGTTGATGGAGCCGGGGGTCTCGGGCGCCGCGTGCGAAGGGATGCCGCCCGGGAACGAGAATTGCCGGAAGAGGCGCTGCATGCCGGCGCCATCGGCCGAGACCGCGGGGAACAGCTCGGAGTAGGTGCCGTCGAGCCACGTGTTCGCGACCATCGCCGGGCCGCCATGACCGGGACCGCACACGTAGAGCGTCGGCGTGCCGCGCTCCACGATCACGCGATTGAGGTGCGCGTAGACGAAGCTCAGGCCGGGGGAGGTGCCCCAGTGGCCGAGCAGCCGCGGCTTGATGTCGCCGGGTTCGAGCGGCCGCTCGAGCAACGCGTCGTCGATGAGGTAGATCTGCCCGACGCTCAGGTAGTTCGCCGCCCGCCACCATGCGTCGACGAGTTCGAGGGGCACGGATGCCTCGGCCGACTCGATCTCGGAAACCTCGCCGTGCCCGAATGCCCCGGTCATGTCGCCCCCAGCCCTCGACGCCGTGTGCCCTTCGAGCCTAGGCGGACCCCCGAGCCCCCGCCAGTGCCGGACCCCGGTGGTTGAGTAGCGCCCGGCGAAGCCGGCCGCGTATCGAAACCACTCGCGCCGCACCTCGGAGTATCGTCGAAGGCGATGACCGCCGCGCCGACCTCTCACTCGACACGGCCGAGCGCGTGATCCAGATCTTCACCGGGTTCGCCGTCATCGCCCTCGCGGTGTTCCTCGGCTACGTCGCCGCCCGCACGGGCACGCTCGGCCCCGAGGCGCGCCCGATGCTCGCGCGGCTGAACTTCAACGTGCTCGCGCCGTTCCTGCTGTTCTCGGTGCTCGCCACCGCCGACGTCGCCGCCCTGTTCTCGGCGCTCCTGCCGGTCTCGGCGATCGCGGCCGTGGCCATGATGCTGATCTTCGGGCTCGTGTCGCTCTTCGTGTGGCGGCGCGGCATCGAGCGCACCGTGATCGGCTCGCTCTCGGCGGGATACGTGAACGGCAACAACTTCGGCATCCCGATCGCGGTCTACATGCTGGGCGACGCGGCGTATTCCGCCCCGGTCGTGCTCCTGCAGTTGCTGTTGTTCGCGCCGGTGGCCCTCGCGATCCTCGGTGCGCGGGTGCACGGCCACACCTCGGCGTGGGCGATCGCGCGCTCGACCATCTCGAACCCGATCATCGTCGGCTCGCTCGCCGGCGTGCTCGTCTCGGTGTCGGGGCTCGAGCTGCCGCCGATCGTGATCGAGCCGATCCAGCTCATCGGGCAGGCGGCGGTGCCGCTCATGCTCATCACCTACGGCTTGTCGCTGCACGGCCAACGGCTCCTCGAGCCGGGCAGCGGCCGGGGCGAGGTGTTCTTCGCCGCGGCGCTGAAGCTCCTCGCGATGCCGCTCGTCGCGTGGGCGGTGGGCGCGTTCGTGTTCGGGCTCACGGGCATCGAGCTCTACGCGGTCACCGTGCTCGCAGCACTGCCGACGGCGCAGAACGTCTTCGTCTTCGCGCAGCGCTACGAGACGGGCGAGATCGTCGCACGCGACACGGTGTTCGTCACGACGATCGGGTCGGTTCCGGTGCTCTTCGCGGTGGCGCTGCTGCTCGGCTGATCGCACCCGGCAGGATGTTCGAGAGCGAAGGAGACCACGATGCCGTTCCTCACCGACGACGGCCGGCCGCTCGACGAGCTGCTGCTCGCCGAACGTCCCGCCGACGGCTACCGGTTCGAGCTGCGCGCGCCCATCGTGTACCTCGACCCCGTCTCGGGGCGTCGCTATCGGGTGCCGGCGCGCGCCGAGGCATCCGGAGCCCACGCCGTCACCGACCTCGCGTCGGTGCCGACTCCGCTGTGGGGATTCATCGCGAGCTACGGGCGGCAGTCGGCGCCCGCGGTGCTGCATGACGAGCAGTCGATCGCCGCGGCCGAGCTCGGCGATCGAGCCGCCGCGCTCGCGCAGCGGCGGGAAGACGACCGGGTGTTCCGCACGGCGTTGCGTGAGCAGCGGGTGCCGCTGCTGCGTGCATGGCTGATGTGGGCCTGGGTCTCGGCCGATCGCGAGCGCGTTTACGGCGGGCTGCTCGGGTGGCTGCTGGTCGTGCAATCGGTCGTGGGGGCGCTCGTCGTGCTCGCGGCATCCGTCGCGGCCTTCTGGAATCCCGCGTGGCTGGCGCTCGTGCTCGTGCCCGCGCTCGCCGCGGTGCCCTGGGCGAGGCTCGCGCCGCTGCAGCTCCTGCTCACGTTCTCACTCGCGGTCGTGGGGCCGCTGTTCCTCGTGCACGTCGCGGCGCTCGTGCCGTTCCGGCTGCTCGAAGCGCTCGTCGAGCTCGTGAGCGGTGGTGATCCCGCGGGCGTGCTGCGGCCGACGGTGCGACCCCCCGGTGGTCCGGTGGTTGAGTAGCGCGGCTACTCGACCACGGAACGCGCGCGGCGGCGCAGCGCGCCGTACCCGCGCATGAGCTGCGGCACGACGAGGTAGACCGCGAGCGGCACGACGATGAGCGTCAGCACGAAGGCGCGCAGCACCGGATGCCACGACTCGGAGATCGGCGCCATCGCGAGCATGCCGATCGCGACGAGCGGGAAGATGGCGAGCCACGTGATGACGGCGCGCACGTGCACCGAGGGCGGCCCGGCCGGCGCGGAAGCGGGCGTGACGGCCGGCCCGACGGCGGGCGGGGTCGCGGAGTCGGTGGCGATGGATTCGGTGGTCATGTGGTGTGCTCCTCGATGTTTCCAACTGAATAGTTGTAAGTGAATCACGCCCTGGAGTATTTCGCAACTATCCAGTTGGAAATAGATAGACTGGGCGACATGGCCTGGGACACCGAGCGCACGAAGCGCCTCCTGCTCGACGCGGCGACGGCGGAGTTCAGCGCGCACGGGCTCGCGGGCGCGCGCATCGACCGGATCGCGGCATCCGCCGGCGTCAACAAGGAGCGCATCTACCAGTACTTCGGCAAGAAGGACGAGCTCTTCGCCACGGTGCTCGGCACCCGCCTGCGGGCGATGATGGACGAGGTGCCGATGACCGGGGAGGGGCCCGAGGCGGCGGGCGACTACGCCGGGCGCCTGTTCGACCATCACCTCGCCGACACCACCATCCCGCGACTCGTGTTCTGGGAGGGCCTCGAACGCGGCGCCGCCGCCACCGACGCGGCGCGGGTCGCGTACCACGACGCGAAAGTGCAGCGCTTCCAGGAGCTGCTGCCGGGCGTCGACCGCGCGATGGCGGGAGAAATCCTCCTCACGATCGTGACCCTCGTGAACGCGTGGCCGGTGCTCGCGCACCTCGACGGGTACCTCGTCGGTGCGAGTGCCGGGCGCACGGCCGAGCGCCGAGCCTTCATCGTGAAGACCACGGTCGCGATCGCTCGCGCTGCGCTGCCCGGTGGTTGAGTAGCGCCGCGCGGAGCGCGACGCGTATCGAAACCACATTGCCCGGGGTGGTGGTTTCGATACGCCTGCTTCGCGGGCTACTCAACCACCGGGGCCCGCAGAAGATCAGGGGTACCCCTGATTCCCCCTGTCGGCCGGTGACCGTATGGTCGGAGACGATCGTCGTCCTATGGACCGCAGGGGGAACTGTCACTGTGGGAAGTCGATTCAGAGCCGGCCGTGCACCCGTGGACCCGAACACCGGTGCAGGCCGGCTTCCCAATTCAGAGCGAGAGGACGATCGATGACTGAGCGGATGACGCGCATCGCGCGGCGCAGCCACCCGAACGCCGCTCGCCCCGACGAGGTCCATGCGACCCGCGTCGACCGAGCCCTCAGCTGGAGCGACTTCCGCACCGCCGTGCGGTACGACCCGACCAACCGGCTGCTCGTCGCGGTGCCGGCGATCAGCGCCAAGCGCGCCGAGCACCCGTGGCTGGGCGAGGCGACCGGGCTGCACACCCGCATCGGCACCGCCGACGCGTATCACCGCGAGTTCACGCACGGTTCCGTGTACTGGTCGGAGCGCACCGGTGCTCACGAGGTGCACGGCGCCATCGCCGAGCGCTGGAAGGCCGAGGGCGGAACGGCGTCGTTCCTCGGCTTCCCGACCACTGACGAGCAGCCGTTCCGGGCCAATGGTGCCGCCGCGCCGAGCCCCGGCCGCTTCGCGCACTTCGAGGGCGGTTCCATCTACTGGACGCCCCTCCACGGTGCCGCCATCGTGCACGGCATGGTGCGTGACATCTGGGCCCTTCTCGGCTGGGAGAACTCGGCGCTCGGCGTGCCCGTCAGCGACGTCGTCGTCGAGGTCGAGTCCGGGGTGCACCGGGCTGCGTTCGAGCGCGGCAGCATCGAGTGGTCGCCGGCCGGCGGTCCGATCGTCGCGGTGATGGCGCCCGCAGCATCCGATGCCCTCGAGGTCGAGTACGACGGCGTCGGCCGTCTGCAGACCGGCTTCGCGCCGCAGCCCACGCAGGCCTGAGGCAACCGAACCGCGAAGTCTCGCGCAGTCGCCCTCCTACGCCTCGCGCCAGGCCGGCGCCTCGACGAGGCGCACCGAGTCGAGTGCGATGAGCGGGCCGTGGTTCGTCTCGCGACGAGCGGCGGCAGCGGCCGGGAGGTGCACGGATGCCTCGGGGTGCAGCGGCACGATGCGCAGCGTGAGCTCGACGGGGCCGTTGCCATCGCCGAGCGCTCCGGGCGCGCCGAGCGCGTCGAGCCCGATCGTCCACGGCGTGCCGTCCCAGAACCGGTCGGCCACGACCTCGCCGTCGAGTTCGAGTCGCGCGACGTCGCCCGCCCACTCGATCTCGAGGGTGCGCATCCCGTGGCCCTTCGGCGGGAGAGAGATGGTCCACGCGGTGCCGTACCGGGCGACGTCCTCGCGCGTCGGCGCCGACGCCCGGCCCGCCCGGTGGCCATAGCTCGCGGGCGGCACTTCGCCGTGCTGCGGCGCGGAGACCTCGACGAGTTCGTCACGGCCAGGCGCTCGCGCCGCGAACGTCACCGGCTCGAAGCGGCCGGCCTGCACGTGGTACTCCTGCACCGCGGGCGCCGACGCGGAACGCGCGACGAGTGCCCCGGCTGCGTCTTCATGAACGGGCGCAGCCGAGAGCACGAGCCGGCGCTCGCCGGTCGCGTCGAGCACCCAGACGAGCCGGGCGGATGCCGCGGGCACGACGAGCACCGCGAGCCGGCCCTCGCCCTGCACGAGCTCGAGGCGCCGAACCTCGCTCGTGTCGACCACGAAGACGCCCGGAGCGGGGCTCGTGATCGCGGCATCCGGGTCCGTCTCGACGGTGGCGCCCTGCGCCGCGATCTCGACGGGGATGCCCGCCTCGGCGACGACGACGAGCGTGGGATGCTCGCCGCCGAGCACCGTGAGCGGCGAAGCGGTCGCCCAGTCGAGGCGCACGCCGCCGAGCTCGAGGTTCACGGGCCAGTGCGCGATCGTGCCCGCGGGAACGTCGACGGGCGCGTGCGGGAACACGGTCCTTCCGCGGTCGAGGGTCACGGCGAACTGCGCACCGCGGTAGGTCTCGAGCGCAACGTGGGGCTGCTGCCAGGTGACGAACACCCAGCCCGACTCGCCGTCGCTGCGCAGCGCCCAGCGCAGGGTGATCGCGTCGTCGACCCCGGCGGGCAGGCGCTCGGGCAGGGTCGAGGGCATCTCGGCGATGGCCGGTCCGAAGGCGGCGAGGAACGCATGCTGGCGGCGCAGTTCGGCGTGGCTCGAGGCGAGCCGGCCGGCCGAGCCGATCGGGGCGTGGAAGTCGTAGTCGAACTCGGGGAGGTCGTTCGGGTAGCCCGTGGCGTGCGACTCCTGCAGCGCAGGGCGCGGGTTCACGCCGCCCGCGTACATGTAGTAGCCCTGCCAGCCCGAGCCGTTGCCGATCTTGTTGTGCGCGACGGCCGCGATGTCCTTGCCGTCGAGGAGCGGACGCCGGTGGTAGGCGGTCGCCATGCCGCCACCGAGCTCGCACGTCGCCGCCGGGAACGACGCTGAGGGAAGGCGAGGCGTCTCGCCACGGCGGCCGATGCCGGGGTGGTCGCGGAGGTCGGCGCCGATGCCGGGGTCGTCCCACGTGTGCGAGAAGAAGAAGTGCTCGCGGAAGGTGGTGTCCCAGTCGTGGTCGGCATCGACCCAGAAGCCGTCGCCGTAGCCGCCGAAGAGGGGGAGCACCTCGCCCGCGGGCAGCTCGGCGCCGCCCCACGCCGTGGCGGTGTAGACGGGTGCCGTCATGCCGTGCCGGCGGGCGAGCGCCTTGAGCGTCGCGAGGTGGCCCGGCTGGTCGTAGAGCTCGTTCTCGAGCTGGATCGCGATGACGTTGCTCGCCGGTCCGCAGAGCGGCGCGAGCTCGCGTCCGAGCGCGGCGAACCACGGCTCGACGAGCGCGAGGTAGCCGGGGTCGTCAGTGCGGTGTGCGACCGGGGCATCCTGGATCCAATCGGGGAAGCCGCCGTTGCGCACCTCGCCGTGGCACCACGGGCCGATCCGCATGACGACGTCGAGGCCGACCGCCGCGCACAGCGAGACGAATGCGGCGACGTCGAGGTCGCCCTCGAAGCTCGGCCGGCCCGGTTCGACCTCGTGGTGGTTCCAGATGACATACGCCGCGACGACCGTGACCCCGCCCGAACGCATGAGCCGGAGCCGCTCCTCCCACTGTGCGCGGGGCACGCGGCTGTAGTGCAGCTCGCCCGAGACGGGGATCGCGGGGCGGCCCGCGATCTCGACGTAGCGGCTCGTGAGCGCGACGCGTTCGTGCCGGTCGATCGTGGTGCCCATCGCGGGCCGCGTGAGCGGCTCGGCCCAGGGTTCGTGGGTCACGGAGAGCGGCTGCGACGTCGGCGTCGAGCGCGGGCTGGGGAGGACGGATGTCACGACGAAGTGCTCCTTCAACTGTGTGCGCTCCCAGTTCTATCACAGCAAGCGGCGACCGGTGTCATTCTGAATGCGCTGGCTTGACAGCCGAGCGCCACTATGTGTTACTGGGAGCGCACACAGTCTGGATCGACTCCATCGTGGAGTTCCGGCCGGACCCTGCACTCTCACACAGCTTTCGACAAGGAGGACGAAATGCGTAGGACACTCCGTCTCGGCGCTCTCGCCACGGCCGCCGCCGCAGCACTCATCATGACGGGTTGCGCGCCCGACGCGGGCCAGGCCGGCACCGCCGACGACCCGGTGGAGCTCACCTACTGGGCCTGGGCGCCGAACCTCGACAAGGTCGTCGACATCTGGAACGAGGAGCACCCCGAGATCCAGGTCACCGTCAACAAGCAGGACGGCGGCGACCCCGCCATCACGAAGCTCCTCACCGCGATCAAGGCGGGCAGCGGTGCTCCCGACCTCATCCAGGCCGAGTACCAGAAGATCCCGACGCTCGTGGCATCCGACGCCCTCGCCGACCTCGCCGACGCGGGTGCGAGCGACATCGCGAGCGAGTTCCCCGACGGCGTCTGGGACTCCGTGACGCTCGGCGGCGACGCGGTCTACGCGATTCCGCAGGACACCGGGCCCATGATGTTCTACTACCGCGACGACGTCTTCCAGCAGCTCGGCCTCTCGGTCCCCACCACGTGGGACGAGTACGCCGAGGTCGCCCGCGCCGTGCACACGGCCGACCCGTCGAAGTTCCTCGGCACCTTCTCGGCGAACGACGCCGGCTGGTTCGCGGGCCTCGCGCAGCAGGCGAACTCCGAGTGGTGGTCGATCGACGGCGACGCGTGGGGCGTCGGCATCGACGAGGAGCCGACCCAGAAGGTCGCCGACTACTGGGGCGGCCTCGTCGAGGAGGGCGTGATCGACAACAAGCCGATGTACACGCCCGAATGGAACGCGGGCCTGAACGACGGCACGCAGGTCGGCTGGCTCGGCGCCGTGTGGGGTCCGGGCGTGCTCTCGGGCAACGCCGCCGACACCGCCGGACTCTGGAAGGCCGCGGCGCTGCCCGATTGGGACGCCTCGCAGCCGAGCAACGGCAACTGGGGCGGCTCGTCGACCGCGGTCACGACGCAGTCGAAGAACGTCGAGGCCGCCGTCGAGTTCGCCACGTGGCTGAACACCGACCCCGAGGCGATCGCGGCGCTCGTCACCGAGACGGGCATCTACCCCGCCTCGACCGCGGCGGCTGCGGGTGCGCTCACCGAGGCGCCCGAGTTCTTCAGCAACCAGCCCGACTTCTACGACGTCGCGGCTGGAGCTGCGGCATCCGTCGCCCCGTTCCAGTACGGCCCGAACGTGAACGTCGCGTTCAGCGCCTACAACGACGAGTTCGCGAAGGCAGCCGAGGCGAAGTCGCGGCAGGCGTTCCTCGACGCCCTCACGGCGATGCAGACGATCACGGTCGACGACATGACCTCGAGCGGATTCACGGTCAAGTAGCGTGCGGCCGGAGGGGGCGCCCGCGCGGCGCCCCCTCCTCAGCAGGAGAGAGAACCACCATGACAGCGACAGTGGAGTCGGCGCCCGTCACCACGCGGCATCCGGAACGCCCGTCCCGTCGGCGCACCCAGGCGCGCCGGGCCCTCGTGCCCTATGCGATGCTCGCCCCCGGCATCGTGCTCTTCGCGGTCTTCATGGCCGCCCCGATCTTCTACACCCTCTATCTCAGCTTCCAGAAGGAGATGGTCGAGGGGCTCGGCCTCGGCTCGGGGTCGCGATCGCAGGTGTTCGCGGGGTTCGAGAACTACGTGAGCGCCCTCGGCAATCCCGAGTTCGGGGCGAGCGTCGGCCGGGTGCTCGTCTACGGGCTCATCCTCGTGCCGGCGATGCTCGGCCTGGCGCTCCTGTTCGCGCTCCTCCTCGACGCGAAGCGCACGCGCACCAGGGCCTTCTCGCGCACCTCGATCTTCCTGCCCTACGCGGTGCCGGCCGTCATCTCGTCGCTGCTGTGGGGCTTCCTCTACCTGCCCGCGGTGAGCCCCTTCTACTGGGTCTTCGAGCAGTTCGGCTGGGATGTGCCGTCGCTGCTCTCCTCAGGGCTCGTCACGTTCGCGATCGCGAACATCGGCCTCTGGGGCGGCGTGGGCTTCAACATGATCGTCATGTACACCGCGCTCAAGGCCGTGCCGAGCGAGATCTACGAAGCGGCCACGATCGACGGGGCGAGCGAGCTGCAGATCGCGCTCCGCATCAAGGTGCCGATCATCGCTCCGGCTCTCGTCATGACGGCGCTCTTCTCGATGATCGCGACGCTGCAGGTCTTCGCCGAGCCGACGACCCTGCGGCCCCTCACGAACAGCCTCTCCACGAGCTGGTCGCCGCTCATGCTCGTCTACCGCGACGCATTCACGCGCGACGACGTCTACTCCGCGGCGGCGACATCGATCATCATCGCGCTCGCGACGTTCGCGATCTCCTTCATCTTCCTGCGCGTCGTGCAGCGCCGCGCCTTCGGTCAGGAGGACTGACATGACCACGGTCTTCAACTCATCGCCGGCCGAACGGGTCGCGTCGCCGTTGCCCCGCGTTGACGAGCCGAGGCGAGCGGATGCCGCGAGCCGGCGGGTGCGGCATCCGATCAGCGTCGGCTCGACCGCCGTGCTCCTGCTCGGCGCGGTCTACTGCCTGCTGCCCGTGCTCTGGGTGCTGATCGCCGCGACGAAGAGCGGCGCCGAGCTGTTCTCGACGTTCACGTTCGCCCCGTCGACGCACCTGTTCGACAACATCGTCGAGCTCGCGCAGTATCGCGACGGCCTGTACTGGCGGTGGATGGTGAACACGGCGCTCTACGCGGGCGTCGGCGCCATCCTCTCCACGTATGTGTCGGCGCTCTCGGGCTACGCGCTCGCGAAGTTCTCGTTCCCCGGCAAGGGCACCGTGTTCAAGGTGCTGCTCATGGGCGTGCTCGTGCCAGGCGTCATCCTCGCGATCCCGCAGTACTTCCTGCTCGCCCAGATGGGACTCACGAACACGTACTGGTCGGTGCTGCTGCCGCAGATCATCAGCCCGTACGGCATCTACCTCGCCCGCATCTACGCGGCGGCGGCCGTGCCGACCGACGTCATCGAGTCGGCGCGCACCGAGGGAGCGCGGGAGCTCTACATCCTGCACCGCATCGCCATGCCGATGATGATGCCGGGGCTCGTGACGATCTTCCTGTTCCAGTTCGTCGCGGTGTGGAACAACTTCATGCTCCCGTACATCATGCTCGGCGACGACCGGCTGTTCCCCATCACGGTGGGCCTCAGCGGCCTGCTCAACCAGGGTGCGAGCCAGCCGTCGATGTACACGCTCGTGATCACGGGCGCGCTGCTGTCGATCGTGCCGCTCATCGCGCTGTTCCTCGTGCTGCAGCGGTACTGGCGGGTCGATCTCGCCGCGGGAGCCGTGAAAGCCTGAGCATGGCGGGCCGCAGCAATAGGGTGGGTGGCGTGGAACCCCGCCCGCCCCGACGACGACCGACGATCGAGGATGTCGCTCGCGTCGCCGGCGTCTCGCGCGGCACCGTCTCGCGAGTGCTCAACGGCGGGCACTGGGTCGGCGCCGCTGCCGCGGCGGCCGTCGACGAGGCGATCAAGCAGACGGGGTACCGCATCAACCCGCACGCTCGCAACCTCGCGACGAGCCGCGCCAACTCGATCGCGTTCCTGCTGACCGAGTCGCACGAGCGGCTCTTCGAGGATCCCAACTTCTCGGCGCTCATGCGCGGCGCCGCCGAGGCGCTCGCCGAGCACGACCTGCCCCTCGTGCTCCTGATGGCCGGCTCCGACGACGAGCAGCGCCGCGCGACGGAGTTCATCATGGCGGGCCACGTCGACGGCGCCCTCCTCGTCTCCTCGCACCGCGGCCGGCAGAGCTTCCTCTCCGAGTTCGCCGCGGCGCGCGTGCCGGTCATCGCGTGCGGCGTGCCGCTCGGCTTCGAGAAGTCGATCGGCTACGTCGAGGCCGACGACGTCGACGGTGCCCGGGCGATGGTCGACTACCTCCGATCGACCGGGCGCAGCACGATCGCCCACATCGCGGGCCCCCTCGACACCTCGGGCGGCATCGGCCGGCTCGCGGGCTACCGCGAAGAGCACGGCGACGCCTTCGACGAGCGCCTCGTCGCCCAGGGCGACTACAGCCGGGCGAGCGGGTTCGCCGCGATGAAGGAACTCCTCGAGCGGATGCCGCACCTCGACGCGGTCTTCGCCGCGAACGACCTGATGGCGGCCGGCGCGATCGACGCGCTCGTCGCCGCCGGACGCCGCGTTCCCGACGACGTCGCGGTCGGCGGCTTCGACGACTCGCCCGTCGCCCAGCGCACCGACCCGCCGCTCACGACGATGCGCCAGCCCTTCGACCGCATCAGCCGCGAGATGGTGCGCATGCTGCTCGACGTGCGCGACGGCCAGCGTGCGGCACGGCTCACCGTGCCGACCGAGCTCGTCGTACGCGAATCGGCCTGACCCGCCGCGCGTGACAGACTCGAACGGATGACCCTGACGCTGCCCGACCTCGCCCCGCGCCCGTACGACGCCGATGCGATGTACGACGCCTTCGTGGGCTGGGCCGACGAGCGCGGCTTCGCGCTCTATCCCGCGCAAGACGAGGCGATCATCGAGATCGTGTCGGGCGCGAACGTGATCCTCTCCACGCCGACGGGCACGGGCAAGTCGCTCGTCGCGGTCGCGGCGCACGCGGCATCCGTCGCCCGAGGCGGCCGCACCTTCTACACGGCGCCCATCAAGGCGCTCGTGAGCGAGAAGTTCTTCCAGCTCGTCGAGATCTTCGGCGCGCAGAGCGTGGGCATGGTCACGGGGGACAGCTCGGTCAACGCGGATGCCCCGATCATCTGCTGCACGGCCGAGATCCTCGCGAACCTCGCACTCAGGCAGGGCGCGGATCTCGAGGTCGACCAGGTCGTCATGGACGAGTTCCACTACTACGGCGATCCCGAGCGCGGCTGGGCGTGGCAGGTGCCGCTCATCACCCTCACGCGCGCGCAGTTCATCCTCATGTCGGCGACGCTCGGCGACGTCACCGCGATCGCCGACGACCTCACTCGCCGCACGGGCCGCGAGACCGCGCGCGTCACGGGCGTCGACCGGCCGGTGCCGCTGCACTTCTCCTATGCGAAGACCCCCGTACAGGAGACCGTCGAAGAACTGCTCGAGACGCGTCAGGCGCCGGTGTACATCGTGCACTTCTCGCAGGCCGCTGCGATGGAGCGGGCCCAGGCGCTCTCGTCGATCCGCATCGTCTCGCGCGAGCAGCGCGACGAGATCGCCGACGCGATCGGCGGGTTCCGCTTCACCACGGCCTTCGGCAAGACCCTCTCGCGGCTCGTTCGCGCCGGCATCGGCGTGCACCATGCGGGCATGCTCCCGCGCTACCGGCGGCTCGTCGAGACCCTCGCGCAGCGCGGGCTCCTGCGCGTCATCTGCGGCACCGACACTCTCGGCGTCGGCATCAACGTGCCGATCCGCACGGTGCTCATCACGGCGCTCGCGAAGTTCGACGGCACGAAGATGCGGCAGATCAGCGCGCGCGAGTTCCACCAGATCGCGGGGCGCGCCGGCCGCGCAGGCTACGACACCGCGGGCACCGTCGTCGTGCTCGCGCCCGAGCACGAGATCGACAACGAGACGTCCGTGCGCAAGGCGGGCGACGATCCGAAGAAGCTCAAGAAGGTCGTGCGCAAGAAGGCCCCGGCCGGGCAGATCACGTGGGGCGAGGGCTCGTTCGAGCGACTCGTCGCCGCCGAGCCCGAGCCGCTCACGCCCCACCTGCAGCTGAGTGCCGCGATGCTCATCAACGTGATCGGGCGCGGTGGCGACGTCATCGGAAACATCCGCTCGCTCGTGACCGACAACCACGAGCCGCGGGCGCGGCAGTTCGAGCTCGCCCGGCGCGCGCTCGAGATCTTCCGGACCCTGCGCGATGCGGGCGTGGTCGAGATCGTGCCGACGCCCGATGCCGCGCCGCCGATCGTGCGCCTCACGGTCGACCTGCCGCCGAACTTCGCGCTGAACCAGCCGTTGTCGCCGTTCGCGCTCGCGGCGATCGAGCTGCTCGACCCCGACGCGGCGCCCGGGTCGGGGATCGCGACCGGCCACTACGCGCTCGACGTCGTGAGCGTGATCGAGTCGACCCTCGACGACCCGCGGCCGATCCTCTCGCAGCAGCAGTACAAGGCTCGCGGCGAGGCCGTCGCCGCGATGAAGCGCGATGGTGTCGAGTACGACCAGCGCATGGAGCTGCTCGAAGAGGTCACGTGGCCCAAGCCCCTCGACGAGCTGCTCGCGCAGGCCTTCGAGACCTTCGCATCGAGCCAGCCGTGGGTGCGCGACTTCGAGCTGTCGCCGAAGTCGGTCGTGCGCGACATGTTCGAGCGAAGCATGTCGTTCGGAGAATACGTCTTCCACTACCAGCTCGCGCGCAGCGAGGGGCTCGTGCTGCGCTACCTCTCCGACGCGTTCCGCGCGATCCGGCAGACGGTGCCCACCGAGGCGAAGAACGAGGAGCTGCTCGACATCATCGAGTGGCTCGGCGAGCTCGTGCGGCAGGTCGACTCGAGCCTCGTCGACGAGTGGAACGAGCTCGTCGATCCCACGGCGCACCTGCCAGAAGACGACGCGCCCGTCGTTCCGCCCGCACCGCCGTCGGTCGTCACGAACCGTCGCGCGTTCATGGTGCTCGTACGCAACGAGCTGTTCCGCCGCGTGCAGCTCGCGGCGCTGCAGCGCGACGACGAGCTCGCCGAACTCGACCCCGACGTCGACTGGCCGGGCGCGCTCGACCGCTACTACGACGAGCACGACGAGATCGGCACGGGCGGCGCTGCACGCTCGCCCGCGCTCGTCACGATCGATGAGACGGATGCCGCGAACGGCACCTGGCGCGTCGAGCAGACGATCGACGACCCCGCGGGCGACCACGACTGGCGCATCCGCGCGGAGGTCGACCTCGATGCCTCGGCCGAGGAGGGCGCGGCCGTCGTGCGCGTCACCGAGGTGCTGCGCCTCTAGCCGCCCGGTGGTTGAGTAGCGCCCGGCGGAGCCGGACGCGTATCGAAACCACCATTGGGCACGGGTGGTTTCGATACGCCTGCTTCGCTGGCTACTCAACCACCGGGGTTGGTCACGCCACGGCGAGCATGCCTGCCGCCGTGAGTGCGAGCACGAGTCCCGCCCACTGCACCGGCGCGATGCGCTCCTTCAGCACGACCGCGGCGAGCAGGATCGTGCCGGCCGGATACATCGCCCCGAGCACTGCAGCCACCGAGAGGTCGCCCGCGCGGATGCCGAGCAGGAGCAGCCCGTTGGCGACCACGTCGACCACGCCGCACGCGATCGCGAGCAGTCCGGTGGTTGAGTAGCGCCCGGCGAAGCCGGACGCGTATCGAAGCCACCTCGGAGCATCCCCCGATGCCGGAATCCCCGCGATCTCCGGCGAGGCACCCACCGCGATCACCGCCGGCTGCGGCATCCGCTCGTCCTTCATTTCGCGTGCAGCCCGACGCGACACGGCGATGAGCGCCAGGACGCCGATCACCGTGAGCATGATCGCGGCGGTGACGCAACGGTTGAGGAGCAATGGCACGACGCCGCTCTCATCCGAGGTCTGGTCGATCGCGATGAGGAAGCCGCCGATTCCGATGCCGGAACCCACCGCCAGGAGGAGGCCGCGAGGTTGCGGCCGCACCGCCCCGCGCTCAGGAACGAAGCCCACGAGCACCACCGCGAGGAGCGCGAGGCCGAGCGCCCAATACCCGAGCGAGCCGAATCGCTCGCCGTTCACGAGCAGCCCCCAGATCATCGGCACCGTCGCAGAGATCACGGCGGTGAGGGGCGAGAGGATGCTCATCGGCCCGATGGCGAGGCAGGCGTAGAGCAGCGAGATGCCGATCGCGCCCGAGATCCCGGAGAGCAGGCCCCACGTGACGTCGTGCGTGCTCCACGTGCCGCCGAGCACGGGATAGGCGGCGACGAGCACGACGAGTCCTGCGAGTGCCGCGATCGCCGCCACGAGCATCGCGCTCATGCGCTTGGCGGCGAGCCCTCCGAGGAAATCGGCCGCGCCGTAGACGAGCGCCCCGGTGAGGGAGAGGGCAGCGGTGAGCATGGTCGTCCCAGCGTATCCGGCGTGGTTCTGCTCATTCGAGCGGACCGAATGGCGGCCGATGCTCATGTGCGCAGACGCGCATGAACGCCGTGTGAAATCGACGAATCAATCGTCGGCACACCCTTGGAAATGGGCACTCCGCGCTCATAGGCTACGGGCACAGTCCCCGAGGAACGCGCCCGAGTGCGAGTCGTGTGAGCCGGGCGCGAACGCTTGAGGAGAGTCATGCAACGTCGCACCACCCAACGCCTTTCTGCCGTGGCCATCGCCGCGGCAGGCACTTTGTTCGCCGGGGTGTTCGCAGCGCCCCCCGCGTTCGCCGCCGAACCGACGCACAGCATCGCTCAGGTCCAGGGCACCAACGTCGCGACGTCGCCGCTCGTCGGCGCGACCGTCACGGTCGAGGGCGTCGTCACCGCCGACCATCGCACGGGCGGGTACCGTGGCATCTACCTGCAGACCGCGGGCTCTGGCGGGGCCGCGGATGCCACGCCGAATGCCTCAGACGGCATCTTCATCTTCCTCTCCAGCGCCAATCCCGCGGTCGCGATCGGCGACAAGGTGCGCGTCACCGGCCGGGTGAGCGAGTTCAACGGCAACACGCAGATCACGGGCTCCGCCGCCGGCGCGGTCGAACTCGTGCAGGCCGGGGTGGGCGTGCCCGCCCTCACCCCCATGCCCGCCACGGTGCTCGGCGCCGCTCGTGAGGCGTTCGAGGGCATGCTCGTGCAGCCCAGCGGAACGCACCGCCTCATCTCGAGCCACAACCTCCTGCGCTTCGGTGAACTCTGGCTGAACGCCGGCAACGCGATGCCCATCGAGCCGTTCGAGAGCGCAGCCCCCGGCTCGACCGCGGCGAACAACGCCAACACCGCGAACCGCGCGAGCCGGCTCCTCCTCGACGACGGCTACAGCATCGGCATCCGCAACTCCAACGGCTCCGACAACCCGGCACACCCCGGCGACCAGCCCTACCTCACGAAAGACGCGGTCGTGCGCAACGGCGACGCCGTGAACTTCCCCGCCGGCGGATACGTGCTGAACTTCGACTTCGGCGAATGGCGCCTGCAGCCGCCGGTGCCCATCACCGACGCGAGCGACGCATCGCTCAAGCCCACGTTCACCGCCGCGAACCCCCGCCCCGCTGCGGCTCCCGCGGTCGGCGGCGACGTCTCGGTCGCGGGCTTCAACGTGCTGAACTACTTCACGACGTTCTCCGATGACAACCCCGACGCTCGCGGCGCAGCGAACGCCGCCGAGTTCGCCATCCAGAAGTCGAAGATCGTCACGGCGATCAACGCCCTCGACGCCGACATCGTGGCGCTCCAGGAGATCGAGAACTCCGTGAAGCTCGGCGAGGCGCCCGACGAGGCGCTCGCCGACCTCGTCGCCGGCCTCAACCAGGCCGCCGGCTCCCAGGTGTGGAAGTTCGTGCCCACGCCCGCGGCGCTGCACGACGCGGCGATCACCGACTTCATCACGAACGCGATCATCTACCGCGCGGCCGCCGTCAAGCCGGTCGACGCGGCCAAGACGATCGTCGACGAGACCGTGTGGGACATCGCGCGTGAGCCGATCGCCCAGACCTTCAAGTACGACAAGCAGTTCGTGACCGTCGTCGCCAACCACTTCAAGTCGAAGAGCGGCACCGACCCGAGCCCCCAGCCCGGTCAAGACGCGTTCAACGACGAGCGGGTCGAGCAGTCCCAGTCGCTGCTCACCTTCGCGCAGGGCCTCTCAGTAGACCGGAAGACCGACATCTTCCTCGTCGGAGACTTCAACGCCTACGCGAAGGAAGACCCCATCAAGGTCTTCGCCGACGCGGGTTGGAGCGACATCCTGCCGAAGAAGGCCGCAGGCCAGTACACGTACTCGTTCGACGGCGAGCTCGGCTCGCTCGACCACGTCATCGCGTCGAAGTCGGCCACCGACAAGGTGACCAAAGCCGGCGTGTGGTCGATCAACTCGGCCGAGTGGTCCGGTCGCGAGTACTGGGGTCCGGCGAGCGAAGCCGGCACCCCCTACCGCTCGAGCGACCACGACCCGATCCTCGTCGGCGTGGGCACGGAGTCGGCGCCCTCGACGGTCGAGATCGACGTCGTGACCGTGAACGACTTCCACGGTCGCATCGAGCAGTCCGCGCCGTCCGGCGGCATCGCGGCGCTCTCCACCGCGGTCAAGCAGATCCGCGCCGAGAACCCGAACACCGTGTTCGCGGCAGCGGGCGACATGATCGGCGCCTCGACGTTCACGTCGTTCATCCAGCAGGACGTGCCGACGATCGAAGCGCTCAACGCCGCCGGGCTCGAGGTGAGCTCGGTCGGCAACCACGAGTTCGACCAGGGCTTCGCCGACCTCACCGATCGCGTGATGCCGCTCGCCCTCTGGGAGTACCTCGGCGCCAACGTCTACGACAAGGCGACCGGAAAGCCGGCATTGCCCGAGTACTGGATCCAGTCGTTCGACGGCGTCAACGTGGGCTTCATCGGAGCGGTCACCGACGAGCTCCCGTCACTCGTGAGCCCCGGCGGCATCGCCGAGATCACGGTGGGCGACGTCGCCGAGGCCGCGAACCGCGTCGCGGCGCAGTTGAGCGACGGCAAGAAGGACAACGGCGAAGCCGACATCCTCATCCTGCTCGTGCACGAGGGCGCGGCGACGACCGACGTGGCGTCGGCGGTCGATCCCGCGACGCGCTTCGGCAAGATCGTGCTCAACACGACCGCCGAGGTCGACGCGATCGTCTCGGGTCACACCCATCTCGCCTACAACCACGTGATCGACGGCCGGCCCGTGATCTCGAGCGGCCAGTACGGCGAGAAGTTCTCCAAGATGGAGATCCAGTTCGATCGCGCGGCGAAGAAGATCTCCAAGATCACCAACGAGGTCTACAACCTCATGGACGGCGCGACGCCGCTCTACCTCGACGACCCCGAGGTCAAGCCGATCGTCGACCAGGCGAAGATCGTCGCCGATGAACTCGGCAATGTCGTGCTGGGAGAGGCGAGCGCGAACTTCAACCGGGCCGCGTTCGCACCCCTCGGTGGCGCCTCCTACCCCGAGAACCGCGGTGGTGAGTCGACGCTCGGCAACTTCGTCGCCGACGTGCAGCTCTGGGCGCTCAATGAAGACGGCACTCGCGAGGTCGATGTCACGTTCATGAACCCGGGCGGCCTGCGGGCGAATATCGAGTCGGGCGAGGTCACGTATCGCGAGGCCGCTGCGGTGCAGCCGTTCGCGAACACGCTCGTCACGATGAATCTCACCGGAGCGAAGATCAAGGACGTGCTCGAGGACCAGTGGCAGCCGGCTGGGGCATCCAGGCCGTTCCTCAAGCTCGGCGTGAGCGAGGGGCTGACCTACACGTACGACCCGACGGCGGCGAAGGGTTCGCACATCACGAGCATTCGCCTGAACGGCGAGCCGCTCGATCCCGCGGCGACGTACTCGGTCGGCGTGAACTCGTTCCTCGGCACCGGTGGAGACAACTTCCTCACCCTCGCGACGGGCACGAGCAAGGCCGACAGCGGCAAGGTCGACCTCGAGTCGATGGTCGACTGGTACGCCGCCCACGGCACTGCGACGCCTGACTACGCGCAGCGCGCGGTCGGAGTCAAGGTCTCGGCTCCCGACGCCGACGGCTACGACGTGGGCGACCAGGTGACGGTCAACCTCTCGTCGCTCGACTTCAGCACGAA
Organism: Agromyces albus; assembly: GCF_004134825.1. Lineage (GTDB taxonomy): Bacteria > Actinomycetota > Actinomycetes > Actinomycetales > Microbacteriaceae > Agromyces > Agromyces albus. Next base: position 55,515 of record NZ_SDPN01000008.1, on the reverse strand, counting down.
CGAGCCCGCGGCCGGAACCGTCGTCGTCTCGCTCGGCGGCGTCGACCTCGCGAGCGCGCCGGTCGACCGGTCGTTCACGCCGACGCTCGACAACATCGGCCAGGCGACGGTGGTCTTCACGATCCCCGAGGGAGCGAGCGGCGCGCAGACGTTCGAGATCTCGGTGCCGACAACCGGCACGTCGAGCTCGTTCACCCTGACCGTCGACTGATCGAACACCGCACCACCGATGAGGCCGGGCACGCGAGTGTCCGGCCTCATCGGCGTCTCGAGCGATCTCGAGCTCGCCCGGTTCGGAGTGGCGATGAAGCATCCGGATGACTCGTCCTCCACCGGTCGCCGCGCTCGATCGGCCCCGCTCAGCCGCTGCCGGGCAGCCGGTCCGTCAGCGGCGCTCGTTACACTCGACGAGTGAACTCGAACGCGCAGCCCGATTCGGCCGAGGAGGTCCCCTGGGATCCCGACGAGTTCGCGCCACCGCCCGATGACGACTGGGTTCCGCCCGCCGACGACGGCTGGTCGGGCGCACCCTCGAACGAAAGGGGAGCCGGCTTCGGTTCCTCGCCGCGAGGCGCCGGGCACGGCGCTGCTCGCAACACGACCCGCAACACGACCGCGGCCATGCCCGGCGGCGTCGCCCCGGCCCGCTTCGCGACGGCGGCCGAGGCGCTGCACACGGTGTTCGGCTTCGACGCGTTCCGCGGCGAGCAGGCCGAGATCATCGAGCAGGTCACGTCGGGCGGCGACGCCGTCGTGCTCATGCCCACCGGCGGCGGCAAGAGTCTCTGCTACCAGATCCCGTCACTGCTCCGCGAGGGCACCGGCATCGTGGTCTCGCCGCTCATCGCGCTCATGCACGACCAGGTCGACGCGCTCGTCCGCAACGGTGTGCGGGCCGCCTACCTCAATTCGAGCCAGCAGCCCGCCGAGCGTGCCGACGTCGAGCGGGCCTACGTCGCGGGTGAGCTCGACCTCCTCTACGTCGCGCCCGAGCGCCTGAACACCGAGTCGGCCAAGCAGCTCCTCGCGCGCGGCAAGGTCGCGCTCTTCGCGATCGACGAGGCGCACTGCGTCGCACAATGGGGCCACGACTTCCGCCCCGACTATCTCGCGCTCTCCGAGCTCGCCGAGCGCTGGCCCGACGTGCCGCGCATCGCGCTCACCGCCACCGCCACTGACGCCACCCACCGCGAGATCACCGACCGGCTCTCGCTCAGCGGGGCCAAGCACTTCGTCTCGAGCTTCGACCGCCCGAACATCCAGTACCGCATCGCGCCCAAGCTCGAGGTGCGCAAGCAGCTGCTCGACTTCGTCCGCAGCGAGGGTGTGGATGCCGCAGGCAATCCGGTCTCGGGCATCATCTACGCCCTCTCCCGCGCCACCACCGAGAAGACCGCCGCCTTCCTCGCCGCGAACGGCGTGAACGCGCTGCCCTACCACGCCGGACTCGACGCCGCGCTCCGCCGTCGCACGCAAGAGCGGTTCCTCCGCGAAGACGGCGTCGTCATCGTCGCGACCATCGCGTTCGGCATGGGCATCGACAAGCCCGATGTTCGATTCGTGGCGCACATCGACCTGCCGAAGTCGGTCGAGGGCTACTACCAGGAGACGGGCCGTGCCGGCCGCGACGGCGCCCCGGCCACCGCCTGGCTCGCCTACGGTCTGCAAGACGTCGTGCAGCAGCGCCGCATGATCGACGAGAGTCCCGGAGACCTCGCGCATCGTCGCCGCCTGGCGCAACACCTCGACGCGATGCTCGCGCTCTGCGAGACCGTGCAGTGCCGACGCCAGAACCTGCTCGGTTACTTCGGCCAGGCGAGCCAGCCGTGCGGCAACTGCGACACGTGCCTCGAGCCGCCCGCCTCGTGGAACGGCACCGTGCCGGCACAGAAGCTCATGTCGACGATCGTGCGCCTGCAGCGTGAGCGCCGGCAGAAGTTCGGCGCCGGGCACCTCATCGACATCCTGCGCGGCAAAGAGACGCCGCGCTCGCGCCAGTACGACCACGATTCGCTCACCACGTGGGGCATCGGCCAAGACCTCAGCGAACAGCAGTGGCGAAGTGTCGTGCGGCAGCTGCTCGCGCAGGGCCTGCTCGCCACGCACGGCGAGTACGGCACGCTCACGGTCACCGAGGCATCCGCCGCCGTGCTCGCGGGCAGGCACGAGGTGGCGCTCCGCACCGAACCCGAACGCATCACCCGGTCACGCGGGCCGAAGGCCGCCGCCGCCTCGGCAGATCTCAGCCCGCTCGAGCTCGAGCTGTTCGAGGCGCTGCGCGCGTGGCGAGCGGGTGAGGCGCGCGAGCAGGGAGTGCCCGCCTACATCGTGTTCGGCGACGCCACGCTTCGCGCCGTCGCGCAAGCGCGTCCCGCTGCCATCGGCGAGCTCGACGGCATCACCGGCATCGGAGCGAAGAAGCTCGAAGCCTACGGCGAGGCACTGATCCGGGTCGTCGCCGCGGCCTGATCACGTTCGGCGCAGCATTCGGATAAGCGGATGCCGCGGCATCCGATTGTCGATGGTCCTACGTGGGCCCGACTCGGCTTTGTAGGGTCTCGACAGGCGCATCCGAGCGGTCGCGGGCGCGGTTTGTAGGCCCGGGACGCACGGTTTCGGGCGCGCGAGGTGCGGTCATACCGTGGAAGTGAGCCTCGACCGCAGGCGAGCCTTGACCACAGGCGAAGCCTGATCGCAGGCGCTGCCTGACGGCAGACGAAGCCTGACCGCAGACGAAGGACGAAACCGACGATGGTTGACACGGCACCCAGCACTTCCTCGAAGACCTCAGAGTCGACGACCCAGCCCGCAGCCCGCACTTCCGGCGCCGTCGACTCGGCGCAGAAGCCGGCCCGTCCGGCAGCCGGCACGCCTGCACCGGCACCATCGCCGGCAACGGTCGCGACCGCGCACGGCGCAGCACCGAAGGTCGACGTCGCCACCCTAGGCCGTCAGTTGCTCGGCACCTGGGCCGACCTGCGCCTCGTCGCGCGCGAGCGCGCCGCGCACCCCGACCTGCAGCGCATCGAGGGCCAGTCGATGGAGGAGCACCGCGAGCGCGTGCTCCAACAACTGAAGATCCTCGTCGAACACGGCGCGGTCCACCGCGCGTTCCCGAAGTCGCTCGGCGGGCACGACGACCACGGCGGCAACATCGCCGGGTTCGAGGAGCTCGTGCTCGCCGATCCGAGCCTCCAGATCAAGTCGGGTGTGCAGTGGGGCCTGTTCGGTGCAGCGGTGCTGCACCTCGGCACCGAGTACCACCACCAGACCTTCCTGCCCGACATCATGACGCTCGAGGTGCCCGGCGCGTTCGCGATGACCGAGACGGGTCACGGCTCGGATGTCGCGGCGATCGGCACCACGGCCACCTACGACGAGTCGACGCAGGAGTTCGTCATCGACACTCCGTTCCGCGGCGCCTGGAAGGACTACCTCGGCAACGCGGCACTGCACGGCACCGCGGCGGTGGTCTTCGCGCAGCTCATCACGAAGGGCGTGAACCACGGCGTGCACGCCTTCTACGTGCCGCTGCGCGACGCCGATGGCGGCTTCCTGCCGGGCATCGGCGGCGAAGACGACGGCCTGAAGGGCGGCCTCAACGGCATCGACAACGGCCGCCTGCACTTCACCGACGTGCGCGTGCCCCGCGTGAACCTGTTGAACCGCTATGGCGACGTCGCCGAAGACGGCACCTACTCGAGCCCGATCGCGAGCTCGGGCCGCCGCTTCTTCACGATGCTCGGCACTCTCGTGCAGGGTCGCGTGTCGCTCGACGGCGCCGCGACGAGCGCTGCGGCGATGGCGCTCACGATCGCGATCACCTACGGCAACCAGCGCCGCCAGTTCACCGCGGGCAGCGACACCGACGAAGAGGTGCTGCTCGATTACCAGCGCCACCAGCGCCGGCTGCTGCCGAAGCTCGCCACGACGTACGCGCAGATCTTCGCGCACGACGAGTTCCTCGTGAAGTTCGACGAGGTGTTCTCCGGCAAGGCCGACACCGACGACGACCGCCAAGACCTCGAGACGATCGCGGCAGCGCTCAAGCCGCTCTCCACGTGGCACGCGCTCGAGACGCTCCAGGAGGCGCGCGAGGCCAGTGGCGGCGCCGGCTTCCTCGCCGAGAACCGCATCGTCGGCCTGCGTCAGGACCTCGACATCTACGTCACCTTCGAGGGCGACAACAACGTGTTGCTGCAGCTCGTGGCCAAGCGCCTGCTCACCGACTACTCGAAGCAGTTCGCGAATGCGGATGCCGGCGTCATGGCCCGCTATGTCGTGCAGCAGACGGCCGACCGCGCCTACCACGGCACCGGCTTGCGCCGCCTGGCGCAGACGATCGCCGACTTCGGTTCGACCGCCCGTTCGGTCGCCGAGCTCCGCGACACGAACACGCAGCGCGAGCTGCTCACCGATCGCGTCGAGGCGATGATCGGCGACATCGCGGGTCGCCTGCGAGAGGCCCGGAAGCTGCCGAAGTCGGATGCCGCGGCGGTCTTCAATCGCAACCAGAACGAGCTCATCGAAGCCGCACGGGCGCACGCCGAGCTGCTCCAGTGGGAGGCGTTCACGCGGGCCCTCGAGCGCACGACCGATGCAGGAACGAAGCAAGTGCTCACCTGGGTGCGCGACCTGTTCGGGCTCGGCCTCATCGAGAAGCACCTCGCGTGGTACCTCATCAACGGCCGGCTCTCGCCGCAGCGCGCGCAAGCCGTGACCGCCTACATCGACCGGCTCATCGAGCGGTTGCGCCCGCATGCGCAAGACCTCGTCGACGCGTTCGGCTACCGCCCCGAGCACTTGCGCGCGAAGATCGCGTCGGGCGCCGAGCAGGAACGTCAAGACGAGGCCCGCGCTTACTACGCGGCGCAGCGCGCCGCGGGCACGCTTCCCGTTCCCGAGAAGTCGAAGAAGTAACGGCCGGTGGTCGAGTAGCGTCGCGCGTCGCGGCGCGCTACTCGACCACCGCTGCGTCACCGGCGCAAGCCGCGATAGGCGGCCGCCGCGAGCGGCAGGAACACGAGGGTGATCACAAGCGGCCACACGGATGCCGCGAGCACCGCGTTCTCGGCCAGCCACCCGCTCGTCGCACCCGTCGGATTGCCGAAGAGCTCGCGGGTCGCCGTCGCGGTGGCGGAGACCGGATTCCACTCGGCGACGGTTCCGAGCCAGCCGGGCATCGTCTCGGCCGACACGAACACGGTTGAGAGGAATCCGATCGGCCAGACGAGCACCTGCACGGCCGTCGTCGCGCCTGCGCCCCGGAAGCTCAACCCGAGGTAGATACCGAGCCAGAGCAGCGCGAACCGCAGCCAGAGCAGCAGCACGACGGCGAGCACGATCTCGGCGGGGCCCGTGGTCGGCCGCCAGCCGATGAGGAGACCGCCGAGCATCAGCACCCCGAGGCTCAGCGCCGACGATGCGAGGTCGGCGATCGCCCGGCCGAGGGCGACCGACGCGCTCGAGAGCGGCAGGGAGCGGAACCGATCGGTGATGCCGCGCTTCGCGTCCTCGGCCATCGCCGTCATCGTGCTCTCGAGCCCGAAGAGCATCGTGAGTGCGAACATGCCCGGCAGGAGGAAGGCGATGTAGTCGCCTCCGCCCGGCACGTCGATCGCGCCGCCGAAGAGGAAGCCGAACATGAGCAGCAGCATGACGTTGAACGCGAGGCCGAAGATGAGGCCCCAGGGCTCGCGCACCCAGTGCAGCACGTCGCGGCCGGCGATCAGCCAGCCCTCCCTCACGGCGTTCGGCCGGCGGTCCCGCGTCTCGCCCGGGGCGTGGGTGATGGTCGTGGTCGTCATCGTGCCTCCTCGTGTGCTGGTTGCTGCGCGGCATCCGCGGCGCCGGGTTGCCCGGTGAGGTGCAGGAACACCTCGTCGAGCGTCGGTCGCCGCAGGGCGAGGTCGTCGATCGCGATGCCCGCGAGATCGAGCTCGCGCACGATCGGAGTGAGCGCCTTCGCGCCGTCGGCGACCTCGACGGTGATCGTGCGGGTGTCGGGGTCGACGGATGCCGCAGCCGCCGCAACCCGGCCGATCACGTCGGCCGCCTGGGCCAGCAGCGCGGCGTCGGCGATCACCGCGTCGACGCGGTCGCCGCCGAGCCGTCGCTTGAGCTCGCTGGGGGAGCCCTCGGCGACGACCCGGCCGTGGTCCATCACCGAGATGCGGCTCGCGAGCTGGTCGGCCTCGTCGAGGTATTGCGTCGTGAGCAGCACGGTCGTGCCCGCCGCAGCGATCTCGCGCACGGCCTGCCAAACCGTGGCGCGACCGCGAGGGTCGAGTCCGGTGGTCGGCTCGTCGAGGAAGAGCATCGCCGGGGTGAGCACGAGGCCCGCGGAGATGTCGAGGCGCCGTCGCATGCCGCCCGAGAATCCCGAGACGGCGCGGTCGGCGGCATCCGTCAACTGGAACGACTCGAGCAGTTCGTCGGCGCGAGATCGGGCGCGAACCTTGGAGAGCCCGCTGAGCCGCGCGAACAGCACGAGGTTCTGGCGAGCGGTGAGCGCTTCGTCGACGGCGTGGAACTGGCCGACGAGGCCGATGCGCTCGCGCACGAGGGCGGGGTGCTGCCGTACGTCGATGCCGTCGATCGTCGCGGCGCCCTCGTCGATCGAGCTGAGGGTGGTGAGGCAGCGCACGGCCGTGGTCTTGCCGGCTCCATTCGGGCCGAGCAGGCCGTGCACCGTGCCGCGGGCGATCTCGAGGTCGAAGCCGTCGAGCGCGAGTGCGCGGCCGTAGTGCTTCCGGAGTCCGGTCGCACTGAGTGCGGTGGGCGTGCCGGGTGCGCTGGGAGGGCGGGTCGGTGTCAAGTTTCGTGGAGTCATCGTTTTCCTTAACGTACGGCGTACGGAATTATTCCGAGTGAAACCGTACACCATATGGAGAAAGTAGACTAGCCCGATGTCGACCGAATCGACGGGCCGTGGCGAGCCCGACCGCACGCTCGCGCTGCTGTGGCGCGATCGGCTCGGCGAGCCCACCGGTTCGCGGGGGCCGAAGCAGCGGTCGAGCGTCGACGAGGTCGTGAGCACCGCCATCCAGCTCGCCGATGAAGAGGGCATCGAGGCGGTGTCGATGCGGCGCATCGCCGACCGGCTCGGGCTCAAGCCCATGTCGGTCTACACCTACGTGCCGGGCAAAGCCGAGCTCATCGACCTCATGTTCGACCAGGTCGCGGGGGAGCAGGAGCTGCCGCCGCACACCGGCTCATTGCGCGAGCGACTCGAGCGCATCGCGCGGCTGCAGTGGCGCGACTACCTTCGGCACCCGTGGCTGCTCGCGATCGACACGAGCCGCCCTCCGCTCGGGCCGAACGTGTCGGACCGCTGGGAGTGGGCGCTCACCGCCATCGAGGGGCTCGGGCTCACCGATCTCGACATGGACCAGGTCATCACGCTCGTCGTCGGGTACGTGTCGGGCCCGGCGCGTGCCTTCGTCGACGCAGAGCGGCTCCTGCGCGCGACCGAGGAGAGCGACCAGGAGTGGTGGGAGCGCAACGCCCCGATCCTCGAGCAGGTCATGGAGCCGGGTCGGTACGAGATCTCAGGAAGGGTCGGACAAGCGGCGGGCGAGGCGTACGCCGCAGTCGCCGACCCGGCACGCGCCTTCGAGTTCGGGCTCGCGCGCGTCATCGACGGCATCGAGTCGTACATCGCCGACGTCGGCGAAGCGCGTGCCGGCGAACCGCGTGCCGGCGAAGCGCGTGCCGGCGAAGCGCGCCTCGACTAACTCGTCGGCGGCGGCTTCATGAGGGCGCCCGTGGCAAGCCCGACGACGAGCCCGGCTGCCAGCCAGAGCCAGAACCCCGTCCAGAGGCTCACGCCCACGCCGACGATCGCCCCCACGACGAGTCCGACGATGAGCTGCGTGCGACGGGCATTCGGGGAGGACTCGGCCATCCCGCAAGCCTAGGCTGATCGCCCGCCGATCAGATGAGGCCGAGCCCGCGAACGGCCTCGCGCTCGTCTTCGAGCTCGGCGACGGATGCCGCGATGCGCTGCCGCGCGAAGTCGTCGACGTCGAGCCCCTGCACGATGCGCCAGGCCCCGTCGACGGACTCGACCGGGAACGAGGAGACGAGCCCTTCGGGCACGCCGTAGGAGCCGTCGGAGACGACTGCCGCGCTCGTCCAGCCGTCGGGCGTGCCGGCCACCCAGTCGCGCACGTGGTCGATCGTCGCTGCCGCCGCCGACGCCACCGATGACGAGCCGCGCACCTCGATGATCTCGGCACCGCGCTTCGCGACCCGCGGGATGAACTCGTCGACGAGCCACTCCTGTGCCGCATCGGGCCCTCCGAAGCGCGCCGCGAGCAACGCGGGCACCGGGTCGCCCGCCGCCGTGCCATGGGCGACATCGGGGAACTGGGTCGCCGAGTGGTTGCCCCAGATCGTCACCTGGCGCAGCTCGCCGACGGGGATCTCGAGCGCCTCGGCGAGCTGGCCGAGGGCGCGGTTGTGGTCGAGGCGAGTGAGGGCGGTGAAGCGCTCGGCCGGGACATCCGGAGCATGCGCCGCCGCGATGAGCGCGTTCGTGTTCGCCGGATTGCCGACCACCACGACGCGGATGTCGTCGGCGGCGCCGGCGTTGATGGCCTCGCCCTGCGGGCCGAAGATCCCGCCGTTCGCGGCGAGCAGGTCGCCACGCTCCACGCCGGCGGTGCGCGGCCGGGCGCCGACGAGCAGGCCGAGGTTCGCGCCGGAGAATGCCCTGGCGGCGTCGTCGTAGACGTCGACATGCGAGAGCAGCGGAAAGGCCGAGTCCTGGAGTTCGAGCGCGGCCCCCTCGGCCGCTCGCACGCCCTGCGGGATCTCGAGGAGGTTCAGGCGCACGGAGGTCTCGGGCCCGAGCATCGCGCCGGAGGCGATGCGGAAGAGCAGGGCGTAGCCGATCTGCCCGCCTGCGCCAGTGATGGTGATCGTGACCGGTGTGCGGCTCATGCTCCGAGCCTACGCCGCCGGTGCCGGGCCTCACGGCGGTGCGAAAGCCTGCGCGCCGGCATCGATCGTGTTCGTGTTCGCGTCACCTGATCGGGTGCTTACGGAGGGGTCACTGTGTGCCCTAGGTTTGCCCTCAACAGAACGCGAGCCTGAACGAGTCCAACCCGCGCACCTGCCAGTGCGACGGACTCGCGACATCTCCTCGTCCGTCCCGGGGGCGCGGCACAGGAGCACTCACCGCCTCCGCTTTTCGTCATTGGAGCCGAAAATGCGCAAGGTGTTCTTCGTTCTCAGCGGGCTCGTCGTGCTCGCCGTCGTCGTGCAGTTCTACCTCGCCGCCATCGGCGTGTTCAGTGAACCGGAAGACGAGCTGTTCGCCATCCACGGCACGAACGGCCGGATGGTGCTCCCGGTGCTCATCATCCTGTGGATCATCTCCGCGGCGCTTGCGAGAGCGGGCCGCGGAACGATCGGACTCACGTTCCTGGTGCTCGGACTGCTGCTCTTCCAGACAGTGCTGTTCATCCTCACCGGCCTGCTCACCGGAAGCACGCCGCCGCCCGACGGGCATGTCACCACGTCGGGAACGATCATGCTGGGCTTCCACGCGGTCAACGGGCTCGCGATCCTGTGGGTGTCGACGATCGTGCTGCATCGGTCGAAGCGGCTCGCCTTCTCGACTCCCGCCCGCGCAACGACCTCCGACGAGGAGCCTGAGGCCGTGCCGTCGTCGTCGCCATGACGACGCCGGCGTTCCGGCGCGGTCGCACCGCCGGGAATGAGCCGGAATGACTCGCCAGCTCCACGCGCCGGGCAGCGACGCCGCGGCTGATCGCCGGGCGCTCTCGCGACTGCGCCTGTGGGCGCTCGTCGCGGGAGCCGGTGGTTGTCTCGGGGTGCTCTTCCTCGTGTTCTTCTACGCGCTCGGACCTCCGATGAACGACCGCGGGAGCGAGTGGTCCTGGCTCGCGCCCGCGAACGACGTGACCGGCGTCGTGTTCGCGCCCGCGCACGCGCTCGCCGCGACCAGCCTGGTGGCCGTCCTGCCGAGGAGTCGATCGCTGCGTGCCATGACGGTCGTCTTCATCGTCGCCGTCGCCGTGGTCGCGCTCGCGACCGTGCTGCTGCTCGCGGGCGCCGTCGGATTCGACGTCCAGCTCGCACTGTCGCTGCCCGCCGTGGCGGTCATCTACGCATGGCTCGCGATGGCCTCCACGGTCGGCCTGCAGACGGGGGCGCTTCCGCCCGCCGTCGCGAAGTGGGGCCGGATCATGGGCATCGCGCTCGTCGCGGCGGTGGTGATCGCCCTCGCCGGCGCTGCGCTACCCGAGGGGTCCGTCCCCCAGTTCGCCTCCTACAGCCTGGCCGGTGCGATCGGGGTGCCGTGCTGGCTGCTCTACCCCGTGTGGTGGATCGTCATCGGCAGCCGCGTCGCTCGTTTGCGCGTGGCGTAGCGACGCGGCATCCGTCGCTACGCCTACCCTGAGGCATGCGTGAGTTGTATCCCGAGATCGAGCCGCTTGAGACGGGCATGCTCGACGTCGGCGACGGACAGCACATCTATTGGGAGATCTCCGGAAATCTCTCGGGCAAGCCGGCGGTGTTCCTGCACGGCGGGCCCGGTGCCGGCACGACGCCAGAGCACCGGCGGCTCTTCGACCCGGAGCGGTACCGGATCGTGCTCTTCGACCAGCGCGGCTGCGGACTCTCGATCCCGCACGCGAGCGAGCCCGAGGCCGACCTCTCGGCGAACACGACCTGGCACCTCGTCGCCGACATGGAACGACTGCGCGAGCACCTCAGCATCGATCGCTGGCTCGTGTTCGGCGGCTCGTGGGGAAGTGCCCTGGGCCTCGCCTACGCCCAGACGCACCCCGAGCGAGTGACGGAGCTCGTGCTCCGCGGCATCTTCACCCTGCGCCGGCAGGAGCTCGACTGGTTCTACGAAGGCGGCGCGTCGGCGGTGTATCCCGACCTCTGGGAGGAGTTCATCGCCCCCGTTCCCCTGCTCGAACGCGGGCACCTCATCGAGGCCTACGCGCGCCTGCTGCGGAATCCGAATCCCGAGGTGCACGAGCCGGCAGCAGCGGCCTGGGCGCGATGGGAGGCCTCGACGATCACGCTCCTGCCGCAGGCCGACACGATCGCACGGTTCACGACGCCCGAGTTCGCGACGGCGTTCGCCCGGATCGAGAACCACTACTTCCGGCACGGCGGGTGGTGGGAAGAGGGGCAGTTGATTCGGGATGCCACGCGCCTCACCGCCATCCCGGCCGTGATCGTGCAGGGACGATACGACATGTGCACGCCCGCGATGACCGCGTGGGACCTGCACCGAGCCTGGCCCGAAGCCGACCTGCGCATCATCGCCGACGCCGGGCACGCCTTCGACGAGCCGGGGATCCTCGACGCACTCATCGAGGCCACCGACCGCTTCTCGGGCGCTTCTCGCGATGACGAGTATGCCGACGGCGATCGCGGCGACGACGGCGACGACGGCGACGACGGCGATGACCGCGATGACGACGGCGATGAAGGCGGCGAGCGCGGAGACGATCGCGATGACGACGCTGGCGCTGGCGATGAAGGCGACCGTGAGCACGGCGATGACGACCGTGGCGGCGATGACGGCGATCGCGAGCACGCCCGCGACGCCACGGGCAAGGGGCTGCGCCAGGACGACGCGTCGGAGTAGCGTCGATCCATGACGTTCAACCCGAACGCCGACATCGGCGGCGGCAAGGCCTCCAAGCGCGGCCGGAACACGGGAATCGCCGTGGGCGGCGGGCTCGGCGTGGTCGCACTGTTCCTGCTCTCGCAGCTCCTCGGCGTCGACCTGTCGGGCCTCGTGGGTGGCGGCGGTCAGCCTGCCACGACCGACTCGTCGCTCGAGCAGTGCCTCACGGGTGCCGACGCGAACGAGAACATCGAATGCCGCATGAAGGGCGCTTCCGCATCGCTCGAGGCGTACTGGTCGCAGCAGGGCGGCCCCGAGATCGGGCTCGCCTATGCCGGCCCCCGTGACCTCGTGCTCTTCGACGGTGCAGTGAACACGGGATGCGGCGGGGCGTCGTCGGCGACGGGTCCCTTCTACTGCCCGCCAGATCAGACCATCTACATCGACGTGACGTTCTACGACGAGCTCCGCAGCCGGTTCGGGTCGAGCGGCGGACCGCTCGCCGAGATGTACGTGATCGCGCACGAGTGGGGCCACCACGTGCAGAACATCGCGGGCATCCTCGAGCGGTCGCAAGACGGCCAGACCGGTCCGACGTCGAACGCCGTGCGCGTCGAGCTGCAGGCCGATTGCTTCGCCGGGGCGTGGGCAGCCGACGCATCGACGGTGCCCGACGAGAGCGGCGTGCCGTTCCTGCAGGAGATCACCCCGGAGCAGTACACGAGTGCGCTCGACGCCGCGGCCGCCGTCGGAGACGACCGCATCCAGGAGGCGACGCAAGGCCAGGTCTCGCCGCATACCTTCACGCACGGCACGAGCGAGCAACGCGTGCGGTGGTTCGAGACGGGCTTCGACCAGGGGGCCGGCGCGTGCGACACCTTCGCTGTCGACGGCTCGGCACTCTGATCGCACGGGAACATTCGAACTCGCGTCATGATCGGGCGCGTTCGGCGTCTCTTCCTTGAGAGTGCACGGAGGCGTGCACCCGCGGAGCGAGGGGAGCACGACCATGCAACGACCCGGTACCACGACGCCGCACCGCGAGCTGTTCCGCGCGGCGATCATCCAGGAGACGGTGGCCATCGCCTGCACCTGTGGGCGCGGCGTCGATCACTGGTATGCGGAGCCGATCAACGGTTTCGGCCACGGAACCGCAGGCGAGCACACGTCGGGGGCCGTCCATCGGTTGTCGCCGCGTGCTGGAGCCTGACCCCGGAGGTCTCCGGCCGCGAGCAGCACTCGATCGGCGGCGCCCTCGATGAGGTTGGCCGACCGGCCTCCGCCCCTTGATTGGGTCTAGTAAGCACCGTACGAGCGGCCTATAGTTGAGAAATCCTCACCCCAACGACGAGGGTATGGGGCGAAGACCGTCCAGCGCAGGCTGTGGCGGTCGAGCAGGGCTCGAGGAACTCGTGAGGCACAGTAGGACCCACTCCGGATCGGCCGATGAGAGATCGCTGCACAGCACAGTGGTCACCGCAGTAGCGTCCGCGGTGATTCTGGTCGGTTCGCTCACGGGGTGCATCGCATCCGGTGGGCCATCGGGCGGGCCGTCCGGTGGCCCATCCAACGAGCAATCCGCCGTGCCATCCGGACCGGTCGAACCCGAGAAACCCCGGACGACCGAGGTGCCCCCGCCCGATGGCACGACGATCGATGACGTCATCGAGGAAGCCCCGCCGGCGCCGGTGGAGGACGCCGATCTCGACGATGTCGTGACGCTCGACACGGGGGTTCGGGTTTCGGTCGCCGAGATCTCCGCCATCACGGTCGAAGCCGAGACGCCGGGTGAACTCGCCGGCCCCGCGGTCGCGGCCACGATCCGATTCGAGAACGAGTCCGGCGAGGTACTCGACGTGGGCGGCGCGATCGTCTCCCTCGTCGATGCGGCCGGAAACGTCGCCGTGCCCACGACCTCGTCGCCGGCGGCACCGGCGATCGGCACCGTCGACGACGGCGAAGCTGCTGAAGGAACGTACGTGTTCCGCATTCCCGAGGACACCCGAAATGAGATCACGTTGATGGTCGACTACGCGGCGGGTGCGCCGGTCGTCGTCTTCCACGGATCTGTTGCGTAACGCACGAACGAGGAGACGTCATGGAGCTCGAGTCGACCCGAAGCCGGAAGGGTCTCGCCATGGTCACGGCGGCCGTGGTCGTGGCCGCCGGAGTGTTGTTCGGGACTGCGAGTCCAGCGACGGCCGCTGAGGACGGCCCCGCGCCGATCGAGCAGCGGAACAACTTGACGGTCACCGCCGATCCGCTGCCCACGGTGCAGATCGATTCCGGCATCGTGTGGACGCAGGAGGTCGTCGGGAACACCGTCTATGCCGGCGGCAGCTTCTCGAACGCTCGGCCCGCAGGGGCCGCCCCGGGAACGAGCCTGATTCCACGCAGCAACATCCTCGCGTACAACCTCACCACGGGCGTGATCACCTCGTTCGCACCGGTGATCAACGGCCAGGTGAAGGTCATCGAGGCCTCGCCCGACGGGTCGCGCATCTACGTCGGCGGCAGCTTCAACAACGTCAACGGTCAGACCCGATGGAACTTCGCCGCCTTCGACGTCGCCACGGGTGCGCTGTCCACGACATTCAGGCCGGCCGTCGGCGGCTCGTACGTCAACACGGTCGCTGTCACGAACTCCGCGGTCTACCTGGGTGGCTTGATCCAGGCGGGGGCAGGCGTCGCTCGCAAGAATCTCGTCGCGTTCAGCAGCACGAACGGTGCCCTGCTCGGATGGGCGCCGACCACCGACCTGCAGGTCGACAGCATGGTGCTCACGCCCTCGAAGGACAAGCTCATCGTCGCCGGCCGCTTCGGAACGGTGAACAACGTCTCCCAGCGAGGACTCGCGGCGCTCGACCTCAGCTCTGGAGCGATCCTGCCGTGGACCGCGCCCTCCGTCGTGCAGAACGGCGTCGCCGCCGGCAGCAGCAATTCCGGCAAGGCGGGCATCTGGGAGCTCGAGGCGGATGCGAATGCCATCTACGGCACCGGGTGGGTCTACGCGAGCAAGACGGTCGGCAACCTCGAGGGACTGTTCTCGGCAGAGCCCGGCAGCGGCGACATCCGATGGATCGCGGACTGCCACGGCGACCACTACGGCGTGTACTCCGACGGCACGAACGTGTACTCCACCGGCCATGAGCACTCGTGCGAGACCGCGAACGGCATGACACAGGGCTCGCCTTCCCCGGGCAACATGCGCAACGCCACGCTCATGACGGCAGCGCCGAAGGGCACCCTTCTGCGCACGTTCAACGTCAACAGCATCTATGCCGACTGGAGCGGATGGCCGGCACCGGCGTTCGTGAACTGGTACCCCGACTGGATCACGGGCGGCGCCGACGGCGGCCAGGGCGGCTGGACGGCGACGGGCGCGGGCGACTACCTGCTCATCGGCGGCGAGCAGGCCTTCGTGAACGGGCAGCGTTCTCAGGGCATCACCCGCTTCTCCCGGAACCCCTCGACCGGGAAGAATTCCGGTCCGCGGCTCTCGGACACGACGTGGGTCCCGACCGCGTCGTCGACCACGAGCGGGACGGCGCGCGTGACCATTCCCGCCAACTGGGATCGCGACGACCTCAACATCACCTACCGGCTCATGCGCACCGGCCAATCCCAGCCGGTGGCGACCAAGACGGTGCAGTCCACCTATTGGGAGCAGCCGATCGTGGCGCTGAAGGACACCGGCCTGCCGCCGGGCTCCACGCAGAGCTATCGCGTCGTCGCGGTCGACGGCGACGGGAACATCGCGAACAGTGCCACGGTGTCGACGACGGTGGCGAGCGCAGCAGGCTCGTCGTACGCCGAGACGGTGCTCGACGATGGCGCATCGCTGTACTGGCGCCTCGGCGGCACCGCCGCGCAGGGCGGGGACGACCTCGCCGGGAACAACAACGGCGTCGTGCGGTCGGGTGTGACCTCGAACTCGAGCGGGGCGCTGACCTCGGAGCCCGGGCCGTCGTACAACTTCAGCGGCACGTCGAGCGGATTCATCAACTCCACGAGTACCGCCCCCGTCGGGCAGGGCTTCTCGACCGAACTGTGGTTCAAGACGACGACGCTGACCGGTGGGAAGCTGATCGGCTACGGGAACTCGTCGTCGGGGACCTCCACGAGCTACGATCGCCACGTCTACATGCTCAACAACGGGCGCCTGGCCTTCGGCACGCATCCGGGTATCGCCCGCACGATCACGACCACGGCAACGTACCGGAACGGCGGCTGGCACCACGTCGTGGCGTCGCAGGGCTGGGATGGGATGAAGCTCTACGTCGACGGACAGCTCGTCGGCACCCGGCCCGAGAACACCTCGCAGGCCTTCAACGGCTTCTGGCGGGTCGGCGGCGACAACCTCTCCGGCTGGCCGGAGCGACCCGTGACGGACTACTTCTCGGGCCAGATCGATGAGGTCGCGGTGTACGACCGTGTGCTCACGCCGCAGGAGGTGACGGCGCACTATTCGAAGGCCACGGGCGCGGCCGCACCGACCGCGGCGTTCACGGCGACGACAGACGAACTGGACGTCTCGGTGAATGGATCGACCTCCTCGGCACCGCCCGGTCGCACGATCACCTCGTACAGCTGGAACTGGGGTGACAACACGGCGGCGGGCACCGGCGTCACGGCGACGCACACGTACGCCGCCGGCGGCACGTACACGATCACCCTGACCGTGACCGACAGTGCCGGCCTGACGTCGTCGACGTCGAAGCCGGTGACCGTGGCGCCTGCGCACGCCGCGCCGACCGCGGCGTTCACGTCGGTGGCCACCGGGTTGTCGGTCGCGTTCGACGGGAGATCGTCGACTGCAGCCGATGGCGCCACGATCACGTCGTACGCGTGGGAGTTCGGCGACGGCGGGACCTCGACGCAGCCCGCACCGACTCGCAACTATGCGGCGCCAGGGGACTACAGCGTGAAGCTCACCGTGACCGACAGCATGGGCGCCACGGGATCGACGACGAAGACGGTCACCGTCTCGGAGGCGAATCCGACCGCGCTCGCCAAGGACGACTTCGAGCGCACCTCCACCAGCGGTTGGGGCACCGCCGACGTCGGTGGCACGTGGAGCACCGCGTCCGGTTCATCCGTCTCGGGTGGGGTCGGCCGGCTGAGCCTGCTGAACGGCCAGACGCGCTCGACGACGCTCTCCGGGACCCTGCCGGCCAACACCGACGCGCGGGTCAGCGTCTCGACCGACAAGGTGGCCGACGGCGGAGGCACGCATGTCAACATCGCCCCGCGCAAGACGGCTGCGGGCGAGTACCGCGCGAAGCTTCGCTTCTCGGCGACCGGCGTCGTGAACGTCGGCGTCGCGCGGCTCGTCGGCACCACCGAGACGCTCATCGCCAACCGGGTGCTGACGGGATACACGCACGTGGCCGGCGCCACACTCGAGATCCGGGTGCGCACGGTGAGCACGGGCGCCTCCACGACGCTGCAGGTGAAGGCCTGGCCGCAAGGGCAGGCGGAGCCGGTCGATTGGTGGGTGACGGCGACCGACAGCGATCCCGGCCTGCAGGGCAGCGGCCAGCTCTCGATCACCTCCTACGTCTCGAGCACCGCGACCAACTCACCTATCGGAGTCGCCTTCGACCGCCTGAACGTGGTTGCCGCAGGCTGAACGGAGGCCCACATGAGTCGCCAGGCACGAGCGATCGCTGCGTGCCTGTGTGATCAGCGACGGAAGGAGAGCGACTCGAGGGCGGGGAGCATCGCGGTCATCGATGCCCGCCCTCTCGCTTGCGCGTCGAGCGCCAGGGGGCGGAGCGACCGTTCGCCGAGGATCTTGAGTACACGTGCCGCCACGTCGGGGCCATCCGAGGCGAGCGAGACCGAGTGCGGCCATCCGAGCTCACCGAAGAGCGGGGCGAATTTTCGGGAGTATGCCATCGCGACGGCGGGCACCCCGGTCGACAGGGCGTTCAGGCAAGCGTGCATGCGCGCTCCGACCAGCGCGCTCGATCCGGCGATGATCGCCCGGGCGTCGTCGAGGTCGCGCGGCACCACGACCTCGAGGTCTGCGCCGAACTCCTCGACGAGGGCGTCGACCGCGGGCGCGTCGTTGTCGCGATCGTGGGAGTCGAGCACATGCGGCAGGATGGCGATCGACCGGGATTGCGCGAGGAGTGTGCGGATGATCGATCTCACGGCTTCCCGGTATGCCTGCGCGTCGGCGTGCGGGTTCTCCTGCCAGAGCAGGCCTGAGACGTTGAGGATGACGTCACGTCGCACGGCGACGTGCTCCGGCTGCGAGATCGCGAAGGCGAGGTCGCTCGTGACGGCGTCGACCGGCCTGCCGAGCGCGGCGGCCGCGGCGGCGCTGACCGGGTCGCGCGCGAAGACGAGAGCTGATCGATGCAGGGAGAGTCGACCGAGCATCCGCCCGGTGATCGACCCGAACGTACCGATGGTCTGCGGCGCCATGACGACCGAGCCGCCCGACTGGACCGCGAACTCGTGCACCGTCGACATGACCGAATGCCGGTGCGAACCGTACATGTCCGAGAAACTGTCGCCTGAGCGGGTATCCCACACCACGTCGAACTCCCCGAGCCAGCGTTGCATGCCGAACCGCCCCTGCACGCGCTCCCGCACGAGCGAGCGCACGCGACCCCACGGGACCTGCCGTGGACGAGCGGTGAAGTCGGCGAACTCGAACTCCGCTTCGGGCCACACGCCGCTGAGCAGGTCGCGGCTGCCGCGGGCCAGAACGCGCACGCCGAGATTCGGTGAGTGTTCATCCGCCCACAACACGAGTACGCGCACTTCGTTCTCCAGTCTGTGCCGGTGCCCCGCTGCTCTCGATCTTATGGATCGCCGTGGCATCCTGCTTGGGTCGGGGATGCCGCGAAGCCCCCAGGACCGGGGGTGTGGACGTGCCGGATGAACTCGATCTGAGAACCGTGCTCCTCCTTGCAGTCGCGGCGGGTACCCTCGCCGCAGTGTGGTACGTCGCGCGAGCGGCACCGCGACTGGTCGTTGTCGGATGGGCTGCGGCATGCTTCTTCGTGCCCATCTGGGTGGGAGTGCAGGCCGGGGTGTACTTCTCCGTGTTGACCGGGGTCACCCTCATCGCACTCGCCGCGTGGTCGACCACGAATCTCTCGCTCTCATCGATCGACATCCTGGTCGTCGGCTTCGTCGGGCTGGTCGTCACCGCCTACCTGTTCCGTGGCGCGACCTGGGGTCATGTCCTGATCGTCCTGTTCGGCTGGTTCCTTCCCTACCTGTGGGGACGTGTCGTATTGGCACGCGTCGAGCCCGGTTGGCTGTATTCGTGCATCGCGGTCGTGGCCACCGGCGCCGCAGTGCTCGCGGTCATCGAATTCATGACCGGCTTCAATCCCTTCGTCGGGATCGTCATGCCGAACGGCGCCTGGCAGACGTGGCACGAGTTGCAACCGAGGGGCGGATTCGTTCGAGTCGAAGGTGCGTTCGGCCACTCGATCGCATTCGCCAGCTCGCTGGCGATGAGTTCGGTCTTCGTGATCGTGACCCGATGGCCGGTGTGGGTGCGGCTTGCCTGCCTGACGCTCGTGGTCACCGCGGTGGGCATGAGCTTCAGCCGAATCGGCCTGATCGGCCTCGCGATCACCCTCGCGCTCGCCGTGCTCGTGCTCGGCCGATGGCTCTCCCGGGCGATGCGGCTCAGTGTCACCATCCTGCTCATCGTCGCCGCGGTGTTCGCGTTGCCGATGATCATGGAGGTGTTCAGCGCAGCGGGCGAGGAGGCCGGCGGCAGCGCCCAATACCGCTCCGATCTCGTCGCGCTCATCGGAGAGTTGCACGCGCTCGGCATCGCTGCGAGCTGGACCGTGCTCCCGACCGGCGAGACCTACTATGGGTCGTTCCAGTCCATCGACAGTGAACTTGTTCTCACCGGCCTCCGCTTCGGCTATCTGCCATTGCTGGTCCTGATCGCCGCGATCGTCGCAGGCGTCGTGAGCGTGGCTTCGGGACGCGCCACTCCAGCAGCGGTCGCGGTCGCTGCACAGGTCCCGGCGTTCGCGGCGGTTGCGCTCATCACGCAATACGGCTTCCTGGTCTGGTTCCTCGCGGGCGTCGCCGTCACCTCGTATAGTCGAGATCGAACCGGGCTCGCGGTTCTGCCCGGTCGTGACGCGTTCATAGCGGATGGAATCCGAAGAGAGCGGGTGGACACATCGTGAGCACCACGACGAACACCATGAGCATCGCTCGGGCCATCGCGGTGATCCGGAAGCGGTGGTACCTCGTGCTCGCCGCGGCGATCCTCGGCGGGGTCGGCGCCTTCGCCGTATCGAACACCGTGACGCCGACCTATCATTCGACGGCCTCGCTCTACTTCTCATTGCGCACGGGATCGAGCGGCTCCGACATCAATCAGGGCTCGGCCTACACGCAGGCTCAGATGCTGTCGTTCGCCCGGCTCGCGACCTCCTCGGTGGTCCTCGACCCGGTGTCCGAGCAGTTCGACGGCGAGCTCACCGAGCCGCAGCTCCGGCGACTGATGAGCGTGACGATTCCGCAGAGCACCGTGATCCTCGACGTCCGGGTCGGCTCGACGGATCGGCGGCTTGCCGCCCTCGTCGCCAATCGCGTCGCGGACTCCCTCATCACCGCTGTCGACGAGGTCGCGCCCGCGGATGCCGACGGCAACTCGACGGTGTCGGCCACCGTGATCGAACCGGCGGAGCCGGCGATCTTCCAGACGTTCCCGAACAAGCAGCAGGATGCGCTGCTCGGCGCCATCGCGGGTTTCATCCTCGCGTGTGCCGCGCTCGTCTTCGGGAGCTTCCTCGACACCCGCGTGCGATCGGAGTCCGCGTTGAAGTCGCTCACCGGAGTGCCGATCCTCGCTTCGATCGAGCGGTTCCCGAAGAGCTCGGACCCTCGACCCGTGGCGCTCCGCCAGCCCGACGGGCGTGCGGCGGCATCCGTCCGTCGTCTGCGATCCGCGCTCCGATTCGCCTCGGCGAGCCACGAGACGCGGAGCATCGTGGTCACGTCGTCGGTGCACTTCGAGGGGAAGAGCTCGGTGGCCGCGAACCTCGCCGTCGTCGTCGCCGAGACGGGAGCGCGAGTGCTGCTGATCGATGCGAATCTCCGGACGCCGCGGGTCGCCGAGATGTTCTCCCGAGACGGAAGCGTGGGTCTCACGACCGTGCTTGTGGACAGCGTGCCGTTCCGGAGCATCGTGCAACCGTGGGCCGGATCCACGCTCGACATCCTCCCCTCGGGGGAGGTTCCGCCGAATCCGGTCGAGCTCTTGGAGTCTGCGCGCATGTCAGACCTCATCAGGGAAGTCGTCGCGGAGTACGACCTGGTCGTCATCGACACGGCGCCTGTGCTCGCGGGGGCTGATGCGCTGGTGATGGCGCGACAGGTCGATTCGACGGTCGTCATCGTCGATTACAAGCGGGTGCGGCGCGCCCAGCTCACCACCACGCTCGAGGCGCTTGAACGCTCCGACGCGCACATCTCCGGGTTGATCCCGAACGGCGTGAAGGCACGCGCGCGCGCCATGGACGACAGGCGCGATGCAGAGGTGAAGAAGCACACGAGCGCCCGCCCCAAGATACCGGCGAGCAGCGCGGCTGCTGAATAGGGCGTGGCGCGGTGAGCGGGCGCGAGAACGTCCTGGTCGCAGTGACCCGCCGTTATCACGGGCTCGGGAATCGCATGCGCGTCGTGCTCGGCGGCAAGGTCCTCGCGGAGCTCGAGGGGCGCGCCTTCGCCTACGTCTGGCCGACGGGGCGCGGATTCGGCGCGAGGCTCGAGGAGCTCTGGGAATTCGATGAGCGTCGATGGCCGGAGGCGCTCTCACGGGCGCTCACGCCGCTCTTCCCCTATCGTGACGCGAGTCTCGACTGGATCGACGACGCCGCACGACAGGCTCGCGTCTGGCAGATCCGAACCCCCCACGCGCTCGTGCTGCCGAGGGGTGCACCAAGCTGGCATGCCGCACTGCGCACCGTGCAGCCCGTCGAGGGGATCAGGAATCGGATCCTGGAACTCTTCGAAGCGGCGTCCCTCAGCCGGCCCTACCTCGGCGTCATGATCAGATCGCACACGGTCGCGCACGAAGCGACCCTGCGATCCTCTCCCGTGGAGTGGTATCTCGATCGGATCGAGGAGATCCGCTCGGTGCGGCCCGGGCTCGGCCTCTATGTCGCCGCCGACACCGATGCGGCGTTCGCGCGGGTGGCGGACCGGTTCCCCGATTGCGTGGGGCAGACCGGGAAGGGCGAGTACAACAGCCGTTCAGCGTTGCAGGCTTCCGTCGCCGACCTCTACCTGCTCGCGGCCTCCTGCCACATCCTCGGTCCGCACTATTCGAGCTTTCCCGAGCTCGCGCAGCACCTCGCAGGATCAAAGGTGGCGCTCGAGACATCGACCTCGCCCGCCTCGACACGCTACGAGATGCAGGAGGCGCTGACCGTGGGAACGCCGTTGCGGCCCGAGCTTCGAAGCCCGGGCCGCAACTGACGATCGTGGAATGACGTCGTTCTGACTACTTGAGGACCGTCCGCACGACGGTCGCTCCGGTCGCCTCCCACGTGTTGCCCGACTGCTGCGGTGCATTCACGTCGGGCGCGAGAATCCCGCACTGGGCGAACTTGCGGTCGGGACCGAACACGTTGTCGGCCACCGCGAAGTTGGCGATCGTGGCCGGCGTCCGCGCGACGTTCAGGGTGCAGCCACCGTCGTTGAGGTAGTTCCCGGTGATGCGGATGTTGCCGAGCGTCGCCTTCGAGGTGTTCTGCGTGATCTGGATCGCGGCGTTGTCGGCGTGCTCGAGCCGGTTGCCGACGATCGAGATGTCGTTGCCCCCCTCGATCTGGATCGAGTCGTCATGACTCGGGGTCCCATTGCGCGAGATGTCGACCTCGAAGTGGTCGTTGTCGTGGAGCCACGAGTCGCGGATCTCGACGTCGCCGCCGATCACCCGGATCGGGTCGATCACGTTCGAGATGTCGACTCGGATCGCGGTGAACGCGCTGCCGAAGATGCCGTTCGCGTACGGAGACGCCACCGACGAGGAGATCTCGGAGTCCTGGATCGTGAACGGCATGCCGGAGACCACATTCGAGACGAGGCCGACGTGGTTGTCGACCGCGCGGCCGAGGATGCGCGAGTTCTTGATCACGACATCCGGTGCCTTGACGATGAGGAGGCCGTGGACCTCGACGCCGTCGATGACGGCGCCCGGCGTCGTCACCGTGAGGTCACCCTGGTGCACCTTGAGCGTCGTGCCGGCAGGCACCCCCGTCGTCTCGGCACTCGGGTACGCGCCCGGAGCGGGAGCCGGATTGGGAGCCGGAGTGGGGGTCGGGGCCGGGGCCGGGGCCGGGGCAGGCGCCGGGGCAGGCGCCGGTGCTGCTGTCGTGGGCGCCGGAGTCGAGTCCACGGTCGCGGAGGCGATCCGGATCGCCGGCGACGACGTGGAGAGGTAGCCCCAGCCTGCCGCCGTGCCGGCGCGATCGAGGGCGGCCGTATCAGCATCGGTCGCGGTCAGCACGAGCGGAGTGCCGCCACCGACGGTCACCGTCGCGCGAAGGCTCACGCTGTCGGTACCCGTCGCCTGGAACTTGATCGAGAGTGCGGATCCGGCCTTCGCCTTCGCCGGTGCGTACTTCGTCGAACCGAGCACGGTCGTGGTGGCCGTCCCGTTGGTCGTCACGACGCGGCGGATCGAGCTCTGCACGTCGCCGGCGGGGTAGATCCGCGACTGGACGAGGTAGTAGCTGTCGGCAGACTCGCGGATGCGAACGCCCGTGTAGAGACTTCCACCGCCTGCGGGCAGCGCGGCGACCTTGGTCGAGAGGGTGGCGGTTCCGTCGGTCCACGATCCGGCGGCCCTGGTGAGGTAGGACGAGCCGGGCTGGAGCGTCGTGGCCGTGCTCGTGGCGACGGTTGCAGATGCCGGGATGACGGGGAGGAGGGCGGCGATCGGGGCGATCGCGATGGAGGCGGCAAGGACGGTTGTGAGTCGGAGTCTGTTCTTCATTCCTAGGGGGTTCTGGGATCAGGTCGGCGAGCGGCGGTCAGTGCCGCTGCTCGTCGCCGACGTCGGCGCCTCCCGGTGGGGGTGACGGGAGGCGGAACGGCGCGAGGCCGCTCGGGGGTGTTCGTGTTGGGGTGTTGACGGGATGCTACGTACGCGGTCTGGGAGAATCGAGTAAGACTCATGGGTAAGGCCTGACGGTCGACTGCATCGCTCGCGGAGCGAAGCGGGACGAGCGAACGGGTGAGCGGATGCCACGACAGCGAGGTCAGGGGGTGCGTCGGATGCGTGTGATGCAGACCTTCGGCGAACCGCGGGCCACCACGAACCCGTACATCGTCATGCTGAGAGCCGCGCTCCTCGAGGAGCCGACGGTCGAGCACATGCCCTTCTCATGGCGTGCGGCGCTGACCGGGCGGTACGACGTGCTGCACGTCCACTGGCCCGACACGCTGCTTGCAGCACGCCACTGGTGGACGAAGGCCGGCAAGCGGGCTGCCCTCGCGTGCCTCGTCGCACGAGTGAACCTTCGCCGGATCGCGGTCGTGCGCACCGTCCACAACGTCACCCCTCCGTCGGGGCCGCGCCTGGATCGCGCCCTCATCAGGGCGCTGGAGCGCTGCACCGACGTGCGAATCCGCATCGCCGCCGTGACCCCCGAGATGGAGGGTGTCCCCTCGGTGCTGGTTCCGCACGGGCACTACCGAACCTGGTTCGACGGGATGCCGCGTGCTGCTCCGGTTCCCGGGCGGCTCGGGTATGTGGGTCTCATCAAGCCCTACAAGGGCGTGGAGCGTCTCGTCGACGCGTACGCCGAGGCATCCGCTATCGACCCGACGCTCTCGCTTCGCGTCGCGGGCAAGCCGACGGAGCAAGGAGTCGAGCGCCGACTGCGTGCCGCGACCGAGCGACTCCGCGGGCTCGACACGACCTTGCAGTACGTCGACGAGCAGGAATTCGTCGACGCGGTCACGTCGAGCGAACTCGTCGTGCTGCCGTACCGGTTCATGCACAACTCGGGAACCGCACTCGCGGCGCTCTCGCTCGATCGACCCATCCTGGTGCCCGACAATGAGCTCAATCAAGCGCTGTCGTCCGAAGTGGGGCGGGGGTGGGTGCACCTCTTCGGGGGCGAGCTCACGGCCGGCGCGCTGCTCGGCGCCATGCAGGCGGTCCGGACCGAGCCGCCCGGGGCAGTTCCCGATCTCAGTGCCCGCGGGTGGCATGACGCAGGCGCCGGCCACGCCCGTGCCTATCGGCTGGCCATGGATCATCGCAGTCGCCGCTCGGCGGCCGCCTCGGCGACGACGCCGGAGGAGGGGTCGCGTGCCTGAGCTCGTCGTCGCGATCCCGACCTTCCGGCGGGCGGAGGCGCTGAGGAATGCGCTCACGGCGGTTCGGGCGCAAGTCGACGTCGAGAACGGCTTGGCCGATGCGCCGATGCACTGCTCGATCCTCGTGATCGACAACGACTCCGCCGGCTCGGGCGAGCAGATCGCACTGGAGATTGGTGCGAAGTACGTCATCGAGCCGCAGCCGGGCATCGCCGCGGTGCGCAACCGGGCGCTCGGGGAGTGCGAGCACGCCCGCGCCGTGCTCTTCATCGATGACGACGAGATCCCCGAGCCCGGCTGGCTCCGCGCGATGATCGAGATGTACACGGCGACCAAGCCGACCGCAGTCGCGGGTCGCGTCGTGACGCACATCCCGGAAGTCGTGGAGCCCTGGGTCTCCAAGGGCGGCGCATTCGATCGCCCGATCCGAACCCGCGGTCAGCTGATACGCGAGGCCGCCACGAACAACCTCCTTCTGGACCTCGACGGGGTGCACCGCCTCGGACTCTCCTTCGACGAGCGATTCGGGCTCACCGGCGGCAGCGACAGCATGTTCACGCTGCAGCTCACGCGGCGAGGTGGCACCATCCGCTGGGCCGAGGATGCGGTCGTGATCGAGCAGGAGGATCCGAGGCGATTCTCGCCGCGATGGGTGCTGATGCGGACCTTCCGTTTCGGCAACACGTCGGCGCGTGTGCGAATCGCGCTCGCCCGGAGCCGTGCCGGCAGACTCGTCGAGCGGTTGCGTGCGCTCGGCCGCGGAACCGTGCGCGCGGTGGGAGGAAGCGTGCGCTGGGGCTTCGGAGTCGTCGCGGGATCGGTACGGCACCGAGCGTACGGACTCCGGACCGCCACCCGGGGTCTCGGCATGATGGCCGGCGCGCTCGGATACGCACATGACGAGTACGGGAGGCGTCGGCAGCGATCGTCCATGAAGTCAACCGGAAGGGTGAACCGGCCGTAGCCTGCGCCTCGCTCCTATACTGACGGCATGGGGCTGGCCGAGTGGTCGTTCACCATCAAGAGCCGCACGGTGCGAAAATCATCGGGCGTCTTTCTGGCGGAGCTCATGCGCAACCAGCAGCTGAGTCCCGACGGACTCGCGCAGCTGCAGTCTCGGCGGGCCGCCTCGATCGCCCGGTTCGCGGCCGATTCGACCGCCTTCTACCGGCGCCGCTTCGATGAGCACGGCATCGACGCCGCCCGACTCGAGGATCCCGCGGAGTGGGAGCGCATCCCGATCACCGATCGCGCCCAGGTGAAGGAGCATGAGGCCGATCTGCGGGTGGCCGGCAACGAACGATTCGCGCGCGACGCGCTCACGGGCGGCAGCACGGGCGAGCCGCTGCGCACCGCGCACGACGCTCGCGTTCCGACGCTCGCGCTCGCCTGGCGGATGTACTCCTGGTGGGGCGTCGAGCCGTGGGAGAACCTGGCCCGGCTCGGCCGCTGGGGTTTCGGGCGCTTCGATACGGTGCGCAATCGCCTGCAGTGGTGGCCCTCGAAGCAGCTCTACCTCGATGCCTCCCTCATCGACGCCGACTCGATGAGGAGATTCCATCGCGCGATCGTCCGTACACGTCCGGCACTCATCGAGGGCTATGTGGGCGCCGTGCTGGAGTTCGCGAACTTCCTCGATTCCGAGGGATTGACCATTCCGACGCCCACGGCGATCGCGACGTCGGCGGCACCGCTCCCGCCGTCGACGCGGCAACGCCTCGAGTCGGTGTTCGGCGCGCCCGCCTACGACGAATACCGTGGCTCCGAGACGTTGTGGATGGCCGGGGAATGCCGCATGCAGACCGGTCTGCACATCTTCGCCGATGCGAAGAAGATCGAGGTGGTCGGCTCTGACGGTCGGTCGCTGCCCGTCGGGGAGATCGGCGACATCGTCGTGACGGACCTCACCAATCGTGTCTTCCCGATCATCCGATACCGGCTGGGCGATCGCGGCTCACTCATGGACGGCACCTGCGATTGCGGAATGTCGCTTCCTCGGATGGCGCAGCCCGAGGGACGGACGACCGATATGGTGCGGTTGCCCAGCGGCAAGGCACTGAACCACCGGATGATGGCGATGTTCGCGTACCATCCGGAGGCGGTGAGACTCTTCCAGGTTCATCAGCGCGCGGACTATTCGATCGCCGTCCGAGTGCTCCTCGGTGATGGCCCCGATGCCAAGCGCCACGTCGAAGACGCCGTGGAGGCCCTCCGCCGACGGGTGGCCGGAGAGGTGCCGGTCACGATCGAGTATGTCGACTCGCTGCCATACACCGGCGCGAAGACGAAGTACGTCATCAGCGACGTGCCGGCGCGCGTCGTGGAGTGAGGCTCCCGAACGCGCCGGCGAGCGTTCCCCGGAACGCCGACCAGACCAGCAGCGGATGCTTCGCGAGCATCCGTCGGCTCCCTCGCGTTGCGACGCTCCAGGCGTAGCGGACGCTGGCCGGCCACCACCGTCGCCCGAATCTCGAGGCAAATCGCTTTCGGGCGAACAGGAGCCGGTTCCGGCAGTTGAAGTACACGTACAAGGGGGATTTTCCAGCGCCGAATTGGGTGCCCCCGGGATCATGGACGGCGGTCGCATCCTCGAGAAGGACCAACCTGCCGCCGGCTTCATGCCAGCGCCATGACAGGTCGATGTCCTCCCAGTACATGAAGTAGTCGTCGTCGAACCCCCCGACCTCGTCCCACATCGCGATCGTCACCAGGAAGCAGGCTCCGGTCTGCCACGTCGAATCGCCCTCGAGCTCGATCCCGCTTGCACGTCGAGTGGTGCCGGTCCGCGGATCGAGCACTGCCCCCGAGAACCAGCCCCCTCCATCAGGCCGGACGATGCGCGGAGCGACGAGCGCCCGAGGATCCGCCCTGCTCGCGGCGAGCAGGGTTCGCACCGAGTCGGGATCGATCGTGGCGTCGGGATTGAGTGCGAGCACCCGTGTGCACGCGAGTTCGCGGGCACGGGCGACGCCGGCGTTCACCCCCGCACCGAAGCCCTCATTACGTGGGAGCTCGACCAGGACCCACTCGTGCGCGGCGCACAATTCCTGTACGCGGCGCGACTCATCGACGGTGCTCGGGTTGTCGACGACCACGACGAATCCGATCACGCTGCGAAGTCCGGGATCGACGAGATTCGCCGCGAGCAGCGACGACGACGCGAAGTTCACGACCACGAGCGCCAGCCGGTCGGCCTCATCAGCTGAGTCGTTGCCCGGCGATGTCATGGCGCGGATCCCGGCGCGGGAGGTCGTCGTCGAAGTCGGGCGCGGGTTCCCCGCGCTGCGCGCAGGTTCAGGCGGGGGTGTGCGAGTGCGAGCGCCCACAACCGGAAGCCCCGATAGCGAGGTCCGGGCACGCCGGCGAGCCGGCTTCCGACGAGGCGGCCGAAGAGCGAGGTGCGACGGTTCCGCTGGAGCGGCTGCACGTTCGCAAGCGCCGACATGCGAATGGGTCGGACGACGATCGCGCCCGCGGCGGCGGCGGCGCGAACGGCTTCGAGGCCCCGTTCGGTACGGGCGATGAGCGCACTCGATCCGGGGCCTTCGGTGAACACCGGGTAGCCGCGCTCGTCGGCCCGCCAGTAGTCGGCGGCGACGACGTCGGCCGACTCGCCCACCCCGTCGGGGCACAGCTTGCAGCGCCAGTGCGTCGACGGGCCGAGCACGCCTCCCCACGACTCGTCGTAACTCATCGACGATTCACCGCGCGCAGCGCGAACGGTGAACCGCCCGGGCCAGCCTCGACCGCGATACCAGAGCTCGTCGACGGGCTCGTCTGCCGGGACTCCGAGCCGCGCGAGGAGCTCGTCCGTCGCGAGCTGCGACGGGGTGCCGGCGCAGAAGAAGGAGAGGAGCAGCGGCTCATCGCCGCCCTCGGTGGTGACGGATGCCGCAAGCGACCGGATCGCCGAGATCTCGCACGGCTTGGCGGTGATCGCGTCGCTCGACACGACATTCGGGTTCGAGAGCACTCCCACCGGCGCGTAGCGCGAGCCGGCCGCCGCGAGCGCGGCCTCCTTCGTCATGATCGTGACCGGCACGGTGCGCCGGGGCTCCGAGCCGGTCGACGCGGAGGCGATCGCGCTCGCCCGCCCGGTGTCGAGGAGCCAGCGATGCAGGGCGGTCAGGGCGCCGCCGCTGCTGCCACGCCGGCGCACCGTCTCGTCGCTCGCCCACGCCTCCCACACGCCGAAGTACGAGCCCATCGTGGCGTGCCGGCGGCTTCGCGCCGGGCGAACGGCGTCGACGCGGCATCCGGGGCACGCCTGCTCGAACGTGCGCGCCGCCCCGGGGGAGACCTCTCCCGTGGCGCCGGTCCGGTGCGGCCGAAGGAAGCCGTCGGCGTCGAGCTTCAGCTCGAGCGACGGGTCGAGTCGCGTGCAGAGTCCGCAGCCGATGCACGCGTTTCTCTGCACGACGTCGCGAATCGCGGTGTCGAGCTTCTGGCGCTCCCGCTCCGAGGTCACAGAGCTCACCTCCGGCTTCGGGGGGTCAACGCTACGCTCGGATCGCCGGGTGCCGCAATAGACTGATGCCGCTGACGATGACCGGGTCGGAGGAGGCATGCGCAGCGAGCATCACTGGAGATCCGATCCGCCTCCGCGCGCATCATCCCCGGCGCCATGAGCGAACGATCCTCCGAGGGCGACGGACTCGGCCGTCGTGCGGTTCGCGGGGCGGCGGTCACCAGCGCCGGCCAGGCGTTCCGCATCGTCATCCAGCTGGCGTCGGTCGTCATCATGGCACGACTGCTCTCGCCGACCGACCACGGACTCTTCGCCATGGTCATGTCCATCGCGGGCATCGCCGAGGTCTTCCGTGACTTCGGTCTCTCCCAAGCTGCGGTGCAGGCCCCGGTGCTCACGAAGCACCAGCGGAGCAACCTCTTCTGGATCAACTCAGCGATCGGAGCTGCCCTCGCCGCGGCGGTGTTCCTCTCCTCATGGGGGATCGCAGCGCTCTACGGTCGCGAGGAGCTCGCGCCGCTCGCGCAGTTCGCCGCTGCCGCCTTCCTGTTGAACGGACTGGCGACGCAGTTCCGCGCGAGCTTGAACCGGGGGTTGAGGTTTCGGGCACTCGCGGTCACCGACGTCGTCGCGGCGGTGGTCGGTCTCGGAGTCGGCGTCAGCGCTGCGCTGGCGGATGCCGGCCCGTGGGCCCTCGTCGCACAATTGCTCGGTGCCTCGTTCGCAACGCTCGTGCTCGTGGTCGTCTTCGGCGGCTGGCTGCCAGGGGCGCCGCGAAGGGGGGTGCCCGTGCGCGGCTTCATCCGCTTCGGATGGAACATGGTCGCGACGCAGCTCGTGACGTATGTGGGCGGCAACATCGATTCCGTCGTGATCGGCCTGAGGTTCGGAGCCGCGCCGCTCGGCATCTACAGCCGTGCGTTCCAGCTCGCCATGAACACCGCGGGCCAGTTGCGTGCACCGATCACGAACGTCGCGGTGCCGATCCTCTCGCGGCTCCAGTCGGCGGGCGCGCGGTACTGGGACTTCGTGCGAGTCGGCCAGGTCGGCCTCGGGTACACGATCGTCGTGGTGCTCGGGTTCGTCATCGGCGCAGCCGTTCCGTTGACGGACCTGCTGCTCGGTCCTCGCTGGGCCGAGGCCGCACCGGTGCTGAGCCTGCTCGCCGTCGCCGCGGTCTTCCAGACGCTCAACTCCGCCAGCTACTGGGTGTACGTGTCGAAGGGCATCACCGGAGTGCTCTTCCGGTACAACCTCGTGAGCGTCTCGATCAAGATCGCCTGCATCCTGATCGGCTCGCAGTGGGGGATGATCGGCGTCGCGGTCGGCTACGCGATCGCGCCGGCGCTGTCGTGGCCGATCTCGCTCATCTGGATCTCGCGCGCCATCGAGGGTGTTCCGGCCCGCACGCTCGCGTGGGGCATCGTGCGCATGGCGCTCCTCGCCGGATGGGGCGCCGCGATGGCCTTCGGCGCGGGAACGCTGGCGGAGCCCCTGGGCGTCTGGGCGCAAGTGCTGCTGGCCGCTCTCGCGACCGTCGCCGCTTATGCGATTGCGGGACTGCTCCCGGTGGTCCGCCGGGATCTCGGCGAACTCAGCGCCGTGCTCCGCCTCTTGCGACGTGAGCGGCGCCCCGACCGGTGAGGCGGCGGCCGCTGCGGGACGAAGGTCGATGCACGAGCTCGGCGACGAGTTCGACGATCGAGCCGCGGTACCGCTCGGGATCGAACCGAAGCGAGGCGAGACGGGCCGCCGCTGCAGCCTGCACACGCTCGACCGGCCATGCCGCAACGATCTCGCGTACCGCATCCGCGATCGCGTGAGCCTCGCCGGGCCGTACGCGATGAACGCCGGGCAGACCCTGCGTCGCCTCGAGGAGTCCACTGGACTCGCTCACGATGAGCGGGCGTGCAGCGAGGGCCGCCTCGACGGCGGTGTTGCCGAAGGGCTCGCCGATTCGGGACGGGATCACCACGATGTCGGCGAACTCGAGGGTGGCCCAGACGTCATCCCGGAATCCGAGGAATCGCACTCGGGAATCGATGCCGCGCCGGGCCACGGCCTCGTGGAGCTCGTCGGAGTACCATTCGTACCCCGCGAACGCCTCGCCGAGGACGTCGACGTCGAGGTCGACGCCGGCGTCGATGAGCTCGGCAGCCGCCGAGATCACGAGGTCCGTGCCCTTCCTCGGCGACAGGCGACCGACGTAGGCGAGGTGCACGGGCGAGCCCTCGAGGGAGATCCGTGCCGGGGTCGCCGCTACTGGCCCCGGCACGCCGTTGTAGATCACGTACGTGCGCCGCGCGAGCGAGCGGTACGCCCGTTCGGCGATCGAGCGGCTGAAGTCGCTGTTGGCGACCGTGGCGTTCGCGCAGAGATGGGGAAGATACAGAGCCCTGAGCAGGAGGCGCGATGCGCCGCCCTCGGCCTCGTGGATGTGCGTGAGGGTGGGAATGGCGCGGACTCGTGCGAGCACCGGCCAGAGTGGGAGCGTGATCGTGTTCACGTAGACGAGGCCGGGGTGTCGGCGGAGGAGTCGCCGGGCCGCGGCGATGGCCCGGATCGCCAGGACGACGGCCGAGGGCCAGTTGCTCGGGCGCATCATGCTCTTCCGCAGCACGAGGGCAGGTTCGACGAAGACGGTGGCGCCGGCCCGCTCGAGCTCCTCGATGAGCGGCCCGTTCTCGGGCACCGTCACCTCGACGATGGCACCGGCATCCACCATGCCGGTCACGCTTTCGAGCACCACCCGATCGGAGCCGTAGAGCTCGGCCCCCGGGTGCGCGACGAGCACTCGGAGCCCGGAGAGCAGGCCGACGTCCGGCATCGGCCCGGTGGAAGCCGCGCTCTGCTCGTGATGGGGGCTCCGGTGGAGTGGTCCCATCCCATCACCTCGAGGTCCGGCCGATTTCTCGGAACCACTTCGGCAGCGCGAGCAGTGCGAATGCCGCGTTCGCAGCGAACAGGAGCACGTACACCGGCACGAACACGGCGGGTACGCCGAAGAGGAGGAAGGCGATGCAGAGGATTCCGTAGTCGGTCGGGAGCAACAACAGCGAGCGGATGCCGCTGCCCGCCGGCCGGGCGTGCGAATCCCGGCCATCGCGAGCTCGGAGGAAGTCGTTGATGATCATCGCGAAGAAGAGCACGGCTGCGACGATCGCGAACCCGATGGGGACGAGCAGGAGCAGTTCGCTGGGCAGTTCGATGCGGTCGTGCCACGAGATCAGCACTGCCAGATGAAGGCTCGAGATCTTCGCCGCGTCGACGACGTGGTCCAGCCACTCTCCGGCGGCTGAGCCGCCGCCGCGAAGGCGCGCCAGTTGTCCGTCGGCCGAATCCAGCGCATATCCGACGATCAGGAGGAGCCCGATGGCGATGCCGGTCAGCGGCGTCAGTGGAGCGATCGCGATCATGACGATCGCCGAGAAGGTGAACACCGCACTGGTGGCGGTGACGGCGTTGGGAGTGAGCCCGGCGAGATAGGCAGCGGCCGCAAGCAGCCTGCCGATCGGACGGTTCACGTAGATCGAGTAGCCCGGAGCGCCCGGTGCGCGCGATTTCTGCGCGGCCGCGAGGCGAGCGACGACCCCAGCGAAGTCGTCCTTCGTTTCCGGGCCGTCCATGCGGCGGGTCATTCCGCCTCCGCCGATCGCCCTGAACCGACTCCGCGTTGCGTCAACGACTGGAGCGCGAGGCGAAGCACTGTGCTCGAGGTGTGCACGGTGTACGGGAAGTACATGACCTCGACGCCGACTTCGGCGAACCGGGCTTCGAGTCGACGACCACGTTCGGTCCCGCGCCAGTCGTCGCCTTTGAAGTACAGGTTGAACCGGACCTCTCGCCAGGTGTCGAGCTTGTCGGGCACACACTCGGCATGGACGTCGTCGACGAAGGAGATGCTGCGAACGATCTCCAGTCGTTCGGCGAACGGGACGACCGGCGCGGCGCCCTTCGTGAGTTCGAGCATCTCGTCGGTGAGGACTCCCGCGATCAGGAAGTCGCAGTTGGATTTGGCATGCCGCAGGAGGTTGAGATGTCCGACGTGGAAGAGGTCGAAGGCGCCCCCGGCGTAGCCGATGCGTGTGTTCAATGGCGGCTCCTTCTGATGCCGGTGAGGGAGGATGCGGGGCCGAGGGTGTCGATCGGATGTGGAAGGGCGAGCGCGCGTCGCGGCAGCCGCATTCGCGAACTGGCGCCGGATTTCAAGTCGCCCGCCAGTGCTTCATAGGCGACGGCGACGTCATCCCATCGGTAGTTCGCCCGCACGATCTCGCGGAGGGCCATGCCGTCGCGCTGGGCGTCGGCCGGTGCCATCTCGGCAGCCTCGATCAGGGAGCGCAGCGACGGGGCGTTGTCGAAGTACCGGCCACGGTCTCGGGCGACCTCGCGATTGAACGACACGTCCCACGCGAGCACGGCCGAGCCGGCGCCCATCGCGCGCAGCAGCGACGGGTTGGTCCCGCCGACGGAGTGGCCGTGCACGTAGCAGAGCGCACCGGCGTAGAGCTGGTCGAGGAGGTCCTGGTCGTACACGGCGCCGAGCAGTCGCACGCGAGCGTCACCCTCGACATGCGACCGGACCCGCGCGGTGTAGGTCGCGGCATAGGGAGCTGCGCCGACGACGACCAGGGGGAGGCGGGCCCTCGAGCGCGCGTAGCCGGCGACGATGACGTCGACGTGGTTCTCCGGCTCGAATCGCGCCACGACGAGATGAAATCCCTTCCACGACAGCCCCAGTTCGCTGAGGCGATCGCTGGGCGGGTTCAGCTGAAGGGGAGCGCCATAGGAGATCAGCCGGGTCGGAGCCCCGAATGCCGACGCGAAATGGTCTGCGATCCCACGGGCATCGGCGATGAGCGCATCGGCATGCCGCACCGCTGATCGCTCAGCCCAGCGGTAGTAGGCACGTCCCGCGCCGCCCCACTTCTCGCGCCGCCATTCGAGCCCGTCGACATGCACCGCTGTCGGAACACCTCGCGCCCGGAGCAGCGGCACGAACGGTGCGTTCGCGGCATTGAACACGAACGCCACGTCGGGGCGTCGCCGCGTGATCGCATGCGCGACGGACAGCGCGGTGTGGCTCAGCGTCTCGGCGGCCTTGAGCCTCAGCGCAGGCAAGTGGACCAGATGCATTCCCGCAAACTCGCGTTGGGACGCATCCGCGGCACTCCGGCAGTACACCGTCACCTCGTGACCGCGGCCGGCGAGGCGGGATCCGATCTCCTCGACTGCCGTCTCGAAGCCTCCGTATGCAGCGGGGACCCCTCGCGTGCCGATCATCGCGATCCGAAGGGGCGGAGGAGGATGCTGCTCGGGCTCGGCCATCAGTACGCCCCGTTTGCCCTGATGACGGTCTTGCCTGTGCGCCAGATGATCATGAGGTCGCCGGTGAGCGACCAGTTCTCGACGTAGTAGAGGTCGAGCCGTACGCTCTCCTCCCAGCTGAGGTCGGATCGCCCGCTGATCTGCCAGAGGCCGGTCAGCCCGGGCTTGATCATGAGCCTCCGCCTGGCCTTGCCGTCGTACGCCTCGACCTCGCAGATGAGCGGGGGACGCGGACCGACGACGCTCATGTCCCCGATGAGGACGTTCCAGAACTGCGGCAGTTCGTCAAGCGAATGCTCGCGCAGCACGCGCCCGACGTGCGTCACGCGTGGGTCGTTGCGCAACTTGAACAGCACACCGGCTCCCTCGTCCCGATCGAGGAGGCCGGCGAGATCCCGCTCGGCGGTCTTCACCATGGAACGGAACTTGATCATCTCGAAGGTGTCGCCATTGCGCCCGCAGCGGGTCTGGCGGAAGAAGACCGGGCCGCCGTCGTCGAGACGGATGATGGCCGCGATGATGAGAAACACCGGGGAGAGCAGCACCAGGGCCGTGCCGGCGAACACGATGTCGAAGCTGCGCTTCACCACGTGCCGCCAGCCGTCGAACGTGGGGATCTCGACGTGCAGCAGCGGTAGGCCCTCGACCGGCCTGAAGTGAATGCGCGGCCCGGCGACATCGGTGAGCTGCGATGCCAGGACGAGCTCGGTCGCGGTGCCCTCGAGCTTCCAACTCAACTCGCGGATCGTCTGGCTGCCGCCCCCGTACGGACCGGCGACGATCACGGTGTCCGCATGGCACGCAGCGGCCGCGATGGCGGCATCGCCCACGCCGCCCACCACGGGGATCCGCGTGCCCTGCACCACGAGGTCGTCGCGGTCGTCATCGTCGACGGCCGCACCCACCAGGCAGAACCCCGCCCCGGAGTAGCGCAGGACCTGGTCGGCGACGAACAGCACTTCCGCTCTCGAGCCGACCACGAGCGCGGGGGCGAGGTAGCGACCGCGGCGTCGTTGGGCCAGCAGCCACTTGCGCCACCCCCATCGACCGATGAGCAGGCCGACGGCTCCGAGTGGCGCGGCCACCACGAAGTACGATCGATTGTCGATCAGCTGCAGGAGCAGGACGACGATGGCGAACGATCCGAATGCGGTGGCCGTCGCGTTCAGCACCCGTTTGTACTCCAGGGCACCGACTCCGACGACGTGGGCATCACGTGTGCGGAAGGCGGTGAGCGCGCCGAGCCAGACCACGACGATCAGTATCGGAACGACCGTCCACTCGAGGCTGAACCTCGAGGTGGACACCGTGTCGCCGACCGCCGCGAATCTGACGGCGATGGCCGCGAGCACCGCGACGATGATGACGGCGGTATCGGTGATGAGCAGCAGATCGCGATACTGGTGCGCCAGTTGCAGTCCCGACGTTCGGGAATACCCGGGTCGGCTAGCCTCTGCTGACGGGCCGGGTCCTCGCGGTTGTGCCCCCGCGCGTGGCGAGGGCTCAATGGGCGAGGACAGGCCGGACATCAGTCCGGCCAGACCGCAAGGGGTCGGAAATTCTTGTTCGTCCGATGGGTCGTCGGACGAATCGGTGCCGCTATCACGTTGGTTCCGTCGCTCGGGTTGTTCGGCTCAATGGCCGATCGCCGGATGAACCGCCCTGCCAGCCGACCCACAATTGGGGTAACGGGTCGACAAGCTTTCGGAGCGTATCCGGTTTGCTTCTGGGCCTGACCTTACATGAGGAAACGTCAACTTGCGTGTCCCCCGAAAGGGGGACATCGCGGGGCGACCGAGCCGGGTGCCGTCGGGGGTCGGGGTGCAGACCCCGGAGCTCCCTGAGGGCTCGAGGTCATCGGGTCTGATCAGCGGCGGAAAATCCGCGTCAAACCGAGGTGGAGCGCGTGCTGGATCAGCGAGCGAGCGTAGCGACGATGGCCTGGCCCAGCTGCACGGGCTTCGTGAATTGGGGCCAGTGGCCGGTCGGAAGATCGACATAGTCGACGTGGTTGACCTTCGCAAGCTCACGGGTGTATGGTGCGCCCGCTGCGATCCATTCGGTGAGCATGACGCTCGGGAACTCGCACGCGATGACGGTGATCGGCACGTCGTAGCGGCGTTCGTCGGTGAGCACGATCGGGTCGTAGGCTGCGCCGACCGGCTCGGGGATCGAGCGAGCACGGAATTCCGCGCGCAGGCCGTCGTCGAGGTCGACGAGGTCTTCCTCGCTGAACTCGGACCAGTCGGGCAGGGGGATCTCGCCGTCGACCACGGGGAGTTCGTCGTTGACCGAGTCGCCGTCGGCCAGTGGACCGGCGTCGACGTAGACGATGCGGGTGACGCGATCGGGCCGTGCGTCGGCCACGCCGTGCGCGACGGCGCCGCCCCCCGAGTGGCCGACCAGCACGACCGGCTCATCGATGCCGTCGACCAGCTGCACGACGGCATCGATGTGGTCGCGCAGGCCGATGCCCGAGCGGTCGGCGTCGACGGACTCGAGCCCGGGGAGGGTCACGGGGTGCACGCGGTGGCCGGCCTCTTCGAGGAGCGGCGTGACGTTCTGCCACGAGGATGCATCGAGCCAGAAACCGGGGATGAGAATCACGTCCATGCGGCGACGTTACCGCGCACGACGGACACTCCGGGTCTTCAGGCTGCAACCACTGGGGGCGAGCGGCGCACGCCCGCCGCGGCGAGCACGAGGATGCCCGCCGAGAGCACGAGGAGCCCGATGACCGCCCCCGCGGAGAGGGATTCGCCGAGCAGCGCGACGCCGAGGATCCCGGCCGTCAGGGGCTCGGCGAGCGTGAGCGTCGAGACGGTGGCGGGCGCGAGTCCGTTGAGTCCGATGCCGAAGAGCACGTACGCCAGGGTGGTCGTGACGAGCCCCAGCCAGAGCGCCATGGCGAGCCCCGGGCCGGTCGCGAGCCACGTGGCATCCGTCGTCAGCAGGAGAGGGAGGCTCGCGACCGCCGCGGTGCCGAAGAGGGCTCCCATGCTGCCCGTTGCGCTCCAGCCTCGATCGAGGAGCGCCTTCGCGGCGAGCGTGTAGACGGCGTACGACGCGCCTGCGCCGAGGGAGGCGAGGAGGCCGCCGGGCTCGGCAGCGGCATCGCCCGGCGACGTCGCCGCAGCGAGGATCGCGACGCCCACGGTGGCGATCACCGTCGCGACGAGCCAGCGGTGGCCGGGATAGCGGCGGCGCAGCGCCCAATCGAGGGCTCCCGTGATGACCGGTGCGGAGCCGAGAGCGACGACGGTGCCGACCGCGACGCCGTTCGCCGCGATGCCCGCGAAGAACGCCGGCTGGTAGGCGAGCACGCCCAGGGCGCCGATCGCGACGAGCAGCCACGACGGCAGGCGCCCGCCTCGGCTCGCGAGGGTGGCGACGGCGGCGACGCCGGGCATCGGCTCGGCGGATGTCCCGATCGCGCCGTTGCGCCGACGCCCGGCGAAGTGGAGGGCCAGGGCGACGACCGCGAGCGCGCCGCCGCCGATGAGGATGCGCGCTGCGCCGACGGAGGCCGCGCTCGCCTCGGGCCCGAGCGCTTGCGCGGTTCCGGTCGTGCCGAAGCAGACCGCTGCGAGCAGCACGGCGAGCACGTGAGGCATTCGAATATTGTTACACAATCCGCTCGGACTCGTATCGATCCTGGACGAGGAGCATTTCGGCCCGGCGGCCGGGTAGGCTCGCGGATGTCGCGCGCGACGCAGGCACGTGAGGCCGGCTCGCCGCGACATCCGTTTACCCGAACCGGAGGTCTGTGTGCGCGCCGTGCAGTTCACTGAATTCGGTGCGGCGCCCGAGCTCGCCGACGTGCCCGAGCCCGTCTGCCCACCGCGCGGCGCCGTGATCCGAGTGCGCGCCACCGGGCTCTGCCGCAGCGACTGGCACGGCTGGATGGGTCACGACGATTCGATCTCGCTCCCGCACGTTCCAGGGCACGAGTTCGCCGGCGAGATCGCCGAGCTCGGCTCCGAGGTGAGCGCCGAGAGCGGCTGGCAGGTGGGCGATCGCGTCACCGCGCCGTTCATCTGCGCGTGCGGGCGCTGCGACGAGTGCCGCTCGGGCAACGAACAGGTCTGCGACGCCCAGTCGCAGCCGGGCTTCACGCACTGGGGGTCGTTCGCCGAGCTCGTCGTCGTCGACGAGGCCGAGCTCAACCTCATCCGCCTGCCCGACTCGCTCGGCTTCGTCGAGGCGGCCTCGCTCGGCTGCCGGTTCGCCACCGCCTACCGCGCGATCGTGTCGCGCAGCCGGCTCGCACCGGGCGAGCAGATCGCGGTGCACGGATGTGGCGGCGTCGGCCTCTCAGCGATCATGATCGCCGTCGCAGCAGGGCTGCGGGTCTACGGCGTCGACGTCTCCGATGCAGCGCTCGCCGCCGCCGAGAAGCTCGGCGCCGTCCCGGTGCGCGGTGGCGAGGGCGCCGCAGAGCGCATCATCGAGGCGTCGGGGGGCGGGGTGGATGTCTCCGTCGACGCGTTCGGCAGCAGCGAGACCTCGTTCGCCTCGGTGCGCAGCCTGAAGAAGCGCGGCCGGCACGTGCAGGTCGGACTCATGTTCGGCGACAGCGCCCTCGCCGCGATGCCGATGGACGCGGTCATCGCGGGCGAGCTCGAGATCCTCGGCAGTCACGGCATGGCGGCCCGCGAATACCCCTCGATGCTCGGTGCGGTCGCCTCGGGCGACTTCCGGCCGATCGAGCTCGTCGGACGGCGCATCACGCTCGATGAGGTGCCCGAGGCGCTCGCCGCGATGAGCGCGGCCGGCGGGGCCGGCTCGGGGATGACGGTCGTCGAGGTGTAGCGGCATCCGCTGCGCTGAGGCATAATCTGCGTATGGATGCAGATATGCAGGTATGTGGCCGAGCGCCCGACAGCCAGTACGTCGAGCTCGCCGTCGAAGTGTTCTCGATGCTCGCCGACGCCACTCGTATCCGCATCATCCTCGCGCTGCGCGACCACGGCGAGCTCTCGGTGAACCTGCTCGCCGACCTCGTCGACAAGGCGCCCACGGCCGTCTCGCAGCACCTCGCGAAGCTCCGCCTCGCGCGCATCGTGGCGACGCGGCACGAGGGCACCAAGGTGTTCTACCGGCTCGAGAACGAGCACGCCCGGCAACTCGTGGCCGACGCGATCTTCCAGGCGGAGCATTCGCTCGGCGGCACCCCGCGGCACCACCATGCCGAGGCGGCGGCGGGGGAGTCGGCATGACGGATGCCTCGAGCGCTCGAGCGCACGCGCGCGAGCACGGGCACGACAACGATCGCGGCCACGAACATAGGCACGACCATGTGCACGACGACCACGTCCATCACGACCACCCGGGCGGCATCCGCGGATTCCTCCGTGAGCTCTTCGTGCCGCACACGCACGATGCGGCCGACTCCGTCGACGACGCGCTCGAGGCGAGCACCGCCGGCATCCGCGCGCTGAAGGTGAGCCTCTTCGTGCTGCTCGCCACGACGCTCCTGCAGCTCGCGGTGGTCTTCGTCAGCAGCTCGGTCGCACTGCTTGCCGACACGGTGCACAACTTCTCCGACGCCCTCACGGCAGTGCCGCTGTGGGTGGCGTTCGTGTTCGGCCGGCGCGCCGCCTCGCGCGGGTATCCCTACGGCTACGGTCGCGCCGAGGATCTCGCCGGCCTGTTCATCGTCGGTGTCGTGGCGGCATCCGCGATCGTCGCCGCCTGGCAGTCGATCGACCGCCTGCTGAATCCGCAGCCGATCGAGCACCTCGGGTGGCTCATCGCCGCGGGGTTCATCGGCTTCGTCGGCAACGAGGCTGTCGCGATCTACCGCATCCGGGTGGGGCGCCGCATCGGCTCGGCCGCGCTCGTCGCCGACGGCGTGCACGCCCGCACCGACGGCTTCACCTCCCTCGCGGTCGTGGTCGGCGCAATCGGCGTCGCGCTCGGCTTCCCGCTCGCCGACCCCATCGTGGGACTCGTGATCGCCGCGGCGATCCTCATGCTCCTGTGGGGCACCGTGCGGAGCGTCGGCCGCCGGCTCATGGACGGCATCGAGCCCGAGCTGATCGAGCGCGCCGAGCACGCGCTCGGCCACACTCCGGGTCTGGCCGGCGTCGGCCACGTTCGGTTGCGCTGGAGCGGCCACCGCCTCACCGGAGACGCCGTCGTCGTCATCGACGGCGAGCCGTCGTTCCGCGAGGCGGAGGCCATCTCGGCCGACGCCGAGGCGCGCGTTCGCCAGGCCCTTCCCAAGGTCGACGCGTTCGCGGTTCGCGCGAGCAGCTCGCCCTGACGGCGGCGGTCGTCACCCCCCGATCGCGTCACTGGCGCATGGATGGCGGCGCCCCTACCATTGCTCCGACCCCCACAGGAGGAATGCATGAGCGATCTCCACACAGCACCCGCCGGCTGGTATCCCGAACCGAACGGCACCGACGGCCAGCGGTGGTGGGACGGCACGCGATGGACGGAGTACGCGACACCGTTGTCGCCGCCGCCGCAAGCGCAGTACGCGTCGTACGGGCGTGTGCCGCAGGCGCAAGCGCAGTATGCGCCCTACGGAAGCGCGACCGCCGCCCGCGTCGCTGAGGGCACGCCCGTCGACACCGTGTGGATCTGGCTCATCGTGGTGCTGCCGATCCTGCCGTACATCCCGTTGTTCTTCTGGGACTTCGAGAGCTACCTGCTGCAGTCGATGACGACGGATCCCATGGCGCAGGCGCGCATGTACCTCGACCCGATGTACCTCGCGACCACGGCGCTCGGCTGGCTCACGTACGGGGTGCTGGTCTGGTTCGCCTACCTCGACATGGTCGCGCTCAGGAGGCTGGGGTACGCCAAGCAGTTCCATTGGGCATGGACGTTCCTGATGCCGCTCATCTACGTCATCGGGCGCTCGGTGGTCGTGAAGCGCCAGGCGGGGTATGGCACGGCGCCCATCTGGGTCGCGATCACCCTCTATGCGGCGGGCTTCGTCGGCCTCATGGTGTGGTTCTTCGCCATCATCGCCAACTTCATGAGCACGACGATGGAGTCGTACCCCGCCATCTAGCCTTTACGCCCGCCATCTAGCCTCACGCCGAGCCGGGCTGCTGCAGTCCGCTCTCGTAGGCGATGATCACGAGCTGCGCGCGATCGTGGGCGTGCAGCTTCGACATCACGCGGTTCACGTGCGTCTTGGCCGTCGCGGGCGAGATGAACAGCTCGGTCGCGATCTCCTGGTTCGACCGGCCGCGCGCGACGAGGAGGAACACCTCGCGCTCGCGCTCGGTGAGCTGCTCGAGTTCGGTCGGCGGCGGGCTCGCCGTGTGCGCGGCATCCGTGCCCGGAAGCACGTAACGGGTGATGAGGCTGCGCGTCGCCGCCGGTGAGAGCAGTGCATCGCCCGCGTGCACCGAGCGCACGGCGCGCACGATCTCCTCGGGCTCGGCGCCCTTGCCGATGAAGCCGCTCGCGCCGGCGCGCAGCGCCGCGACGAGATGCTCGTCCTCCTCGAACGTCGTGAGGATGAGCACGCGCACCTCGGCGAGCGCGGGATCGGCGCAGATCGCCGCGGTGGCCTCGATGCCGTCCATCTCGGGCATGCGGATGTCCATGAGCACCACGTCGGGGCGCAGCGACGACGCGAGCGCGACGGCCTCGCGGCCGTGCACGGCTTCGCCCGCGACGGTGATGCCGGGTTCGTGCCCGAGCAACTCGCGCAGCGCCGTGCGGATGAGCGCCTGGTCGTCGACGATGAGCACCGACGTCATCGGAGTCGCTCCCCTCGAGCATCGGGCGACGGATGCCGCGGGCTCGCGTCGCCGTCGGTGGGGATCGGCAGGGTCGCCGCCAGCCGGTAGACCATCCCCTCGGGCCCGCTCTCGACCGTGCCGCGCACGCTCGCCACGCGTTCCCGGACGCCGAGCAACCCATGTCCGCCCCGGTCGTCGGGGGTGCGCCGCTCGTCGCGTGACACCGGCGCGCTGCTGATCGGGTTCGTCACGACGAGGCGCGCGGCATCCGTCGCCACCTCGACGAGCAAGTGTGCGCGATGCTCGCTGCCGTGCTTGTGCGCGTTCGTGAGCGCCTCTTGGATCACGCGGTACGCCACCCGGTCGACGGCCTCGGGCAGTCGCCCGACGTCGCCCTCGACTCGCACCGTGACGTCGAGACCCGACTCCGCGAACCGGCCGATGAGCTCATCGAGGCGGTCGAGCCCCGGCTGGGGGGCGGTGCCCGGCGCGTCGTCGGACTCGGCGCGGAGCAGTTCGAGCAGATCGCCGATCTCGCCGAGCACGGTGCGCGAGGCGGAGCGGATGGTCGCGAGCGCGTCACGCGCCGTCTCGGGCCGCGACTCGAGTGACGAGGACGCGACGCCGGCATTCAGGCTGATGACCGAGATCTGGTGGGCGACGGTGTCGTGCAGGTCGCGCGCGATGCGGAGGCGATCCTCGGCCACGCGACGCCGCGCCTCGGATTCGCGGGTCTCCTCGGCGCGTATGGCGCGCTCGGTGATCGCCTCGATGTAGGCGTGGTGCGACCTCGCGGCGTCGCCGGCCGCTGCGGCGAAGGCGATGGTCAACGCGAACTGGAGGTCGCGCGGGTCGAAGTAGCCGAAGATCGTGCTCAACAGGCTGAGGCCGACGACCGCCACGACCGTGCCGGCGGCGACGATGACGGTCGTGCGCCGATCGTTCCGCACGGCGACCGCGAACATCGCGATGGCGCTCGCGACCACGAGACCCGCAGCGCCCGCGCCCGAGAACGCGACCACGCCGAAGAGCGCGATGCACGCCGCGAGCACGGGAATCGGCCAGCGGCGCCGCAACGGCATCGCGAGGGCGCCCGCCACGCCGGCGATCAGGCCGACCAGGTTCCCGGTCTGCATGGGCGACCCGGGATACGGCGCGAGCGCACCGCCGAGCACGAACACGACCGCGAGGAGGTCACCGATCCAGGCGGGCATGCGCCGCGCGAAGAGGCCGACGGGCACAGGGGTCGGCGAGGTCATGCACCCAGCTTGGCCCCGATCACGGTTCGGCGCATCAGCCCGGCGCGGCATCCGTCGTACCGCGACCGCGGTATGCGAAGTGTCGACGCCGGGTGGATGTGGCGGGCGGGCCGCCCGGCGAGTCTTGAGCTGCACCCAAGCTCCACCCCGGAGCTCCACCCAGACCCCAACACCCCAAGACAGGGAGACCCCACCATGACCACCCCGATCCTCTCGGCCCGAGACGTACGCAAGTCGTACGGTCGCGGTGCCAACAAGTTCGACGCGCTGAAGGGGGTGAGCCTCGACATCCGCGAGGGCGAGAGCATCGCGATCATCGGCAAGAGCGGCTCGGGCAAGTCCACGCTCATGCACGTGCTGGCACTGCTCGACCAGCCGACCTCCGGTACGGTCGAACTCGCGGGTCACGACACCCGCTCGCTCACCGGCACGGCGTTGAACCGCACCCGCAACAAGACGTTCGGCTTCGTCTTCCAGCAGTTCTTCCTGACGGCGAACGCCTCAGTGCTCGAGAACGTCATGCTGCCGTTGAAGATCGCCGGCGTCGGCCGCAGCGAACGCAAGCGTCGCGCCCTCGCCGCGCTCGAGCAGCTCGAACTCGCCGACAAGGCGAAGAACAAGGCCGTGAACCTCTCTGGCGGGCAGAAGCAGCGCTCGGTCATCGCCCGGGCGCTCGTGAACACGCCTCGGGTGATCTTCGCCGACGAGCCCACCGGCAACCTCGACACCGCCACGGGCGCCGTCGTCGAGGACATCCTCTTCGACCTGAACCGCGAGCACGGCATCACGCTGATCATCGTCACGCACGACGAGGAACTCGCCGCGAGGTGCGATCGTCGCGTGCACATCCGCGACGGCCTTATCGTCGACGTGGTCGAGGCAGCTACCGCAACACCGGCGACGGCGACGGCAGAGGAGCGTGCAGCATGAAGTCCGTCGACCTCGTCGGCTCAGCCGTCGGCAACACGTTCCGCAGCAAGACGCGCACGATCCTCACCATCCTCGCGATCTTCGTCGGTGCCTTCACCCTCACGATCACGAACGGCCTGGGGACCGGCATCAACCGGTACATCGACGACACGGTGGCCGCCATGGGCGCCGACGATGTCATGACGGTCACGAAGGTCGCCGAGAATGCCGCGGATGACGGCGACGGCCCGCGTGAGTACGACCCCGACGCGATCGCAGGTGCACA
This sequence comes from Agromyces albus, assembly GCF_004134825.1. Lineage (GTDB taxonomy): Bacteria > Actinomycetota > Actinomycetes > Actinomycetales > Microbacteriaceae > Agromyces > Agromyces albus. Next base: position 10,601 of record NZ_SDPN01000008.1, on the reverse strand, counting down.
GGAGGGCCCTCCCGGCACGACGAGCGTCGTCGCCCCGATCAGCTCGGCCGACATCGACGAGCTCGCCGGCATCGACGGCGTCGTTCGCGCGCAGCCCGTGAAGTCCGTCGACGCCGACTACCTCGTCCACGACGGGGGCACGAAGTACGAGATCGGCATCGGCGGCTTCGTGGCCGGCATGCAGTTGCAGCTCGCTGCGGGGGAGCAGCCGGATGCCGCGGCATCCGACTTCGAGGTCGTCATCCCCGACGCCTACCTCGAGGACCTGGGCTTCGCCGATGCGGATGCCGCGATCGGCGAACCCGTCACGCTCGCCGTGACCGACGCCGAGCGCACGCAGCACGAGCTCGAGGCCACGATCGTCGGCGTCTCGGAGGCCAGCCTCGGCACGAGCGCCTCCGCGGTGCCGAACGACGCCCTGAACGACGCGCTCTTCGACGCGCAATCGACGGGGCTCGACGCGAGCGAGCTCGACTCGTATGCCCAGGCGACCGTATGGTTCGACCCCGCGTCGCCGGCCGACGAGGTGACGGCACTGCAGGACCGCCTCACCGACGAGGGGTACGACTCGACGACCGTCGCCCAGCAGCTCGGCACGTTCAAGGCCGTCATCGACGGGATCGTGCTCGTACTGAACGCGTTCGCGATCATCGCCCTGCTCGCCGCGAGCTTCGGCATCGTGAACACCCTGCTCATGTCGGTGCAGGAGCGAACGCGCGAGATCGGCCTCATGAAGGCGATGGGCATGGGCAGCGGCAAGGTCTTCGGGCTGTTCAGCCTCGAGGCCGTGTTCATCGGATTCCTCGGCAGCGCGATCGGGGCGGGCCTCGGCATTCTCGCCGGCACGGGCATCAGCTCGGCGCTCGGTGGAGCCCTCCTTGCCGACCTGCCCGGGCTCACGCTCATCGCGTTCGACCCCGTGTCGATCGCCGTGATCATCGCGGTCGTCATGGGCGTGGCCTTCCTCGCGGGCACGATTCCCGCGATCCGGGCGGCGCGAGCCGATCCGGTGGAGTCGCTGCGCTACGAGTGACACGACACGACCGCGGGAGCCCACGTGTTCCCGCGGTCGTCGCCGTGCCGCGCCACGACCTGTTGCCCGGTGGAGGACGGTCGCAAGTGGTCGTTCGCCGGTGAAGGGTCGTGGCGAAGGAGGCGCGTGCGCTTTCCCGGCGTGACCACGACAATGAGGGGATGGACCCCGTCGCCGCGCTCGAGGAGATCGCCTTCCTGCTCGAGCGGGATCGCGCATCGTCGTTCAAGTCGAAGGCGTTCCGGCGGGCCGCCGACGTCATCGGTGAGTTCTCTCCCGACGAACTCGCGGCTCGCGTCGCCGACGGCCGGCTGAAGCGCACCAAGGGCATCGGTGACACCACCTACACGGTCATCGCCGAGGCGGTCGACGGCCAGGTGCCGAGCTACCTCGTCGAGCTCCGGGCGCGCAGCGGGGCGGCCACTGCGGAGCGGGCCACGGGTCTTCGATCGCTGCTGAAGGGCGACCTGCACAGCCACAGCGAGTGGTCCGACGGCACCACCCGCATCGAGGTGATGGGGCGGGCGGCGCGGCAAGCGGGGCTCGAGTACCTCGTCGTCTCCGACCACTCGCCGAGCCTCAGGGTCGCGAACGGGCTCAGCTCCGAGCGCCTCATCGAGCAGCTGCAGGTGCTCGACGAGCTCAACGAGAAGCTCGACGGCATCCGCCTGCTGCCCGGCATCGAGGTCGACATCCTGCTCGACGGCGCGCTCGACCAGACCACCGACATGCTCGACCGGCTCGATCTGGTGGTCGCGAGCGTGCACTCGAAGCTGCGCATGGAGTCACGCGAGATGACGGCACGGATGCTGCGCGCGATCGAGCACCCGTACATGAACGTGCTCGGCCACTGCACGGGCCGACTCGTCGAGGGCTCTCGTGGCACCCGCCCCCAGTCGACGTTCGATGCACCCGCGGTCTTCGCGGCCTGCGCCGAGCACGGGGTCGCCGTCGAGATCAATTCGCGCCCCGAGCGCCAGGATCCGCCCGACGAACTCATCCAACTCGCGCTCGACGCCGGATGCCTCTTCAGCATCGACAGCGACGCGCACGCGCCGGGGCATTTCGGCTTCCTCGATCTCGGCGCCGCGCGCGCCGAGGCGAACGGCGTGCCCGCCGAGCGCATCGTCACGACGTGGCCCGCCGATCGCCTCGTCGAATGGGCGCGCGCCCGGCGCTGATCGGCCGCTCACGGCATCCGTGATCCGCTGCAGTCGGTGGCGGGCTAGCTGAAGCCCACGGCATCCACCACCGCGTCGACCGTGGCCTCGTCGGTGGGCAGGTTCGCCTCCTCGAGGCGCTGGCGCACCATCGCGCGAACATCATCGACCTCGCCGAGTCCGGCGTCGCCGCGGATCTGCTCGGCGATGCCCTCGAGCTTCTCGACGAGGGTCGCGTCGTCGGCACCGGCTTCGATCGGGGCGTCCTGCTCGTTCATCCGCCCATCATCCTGCTCATTCATCCGCCCAGCGTCGCATGGGTTGCGGTGGGCCCGCCGCCCCTTGACAGGCGGGTTCCATAACCCACAACTGGGGTGACGACCGATCTTGTCAGCGCGCGCCGCGGGGAGGAGCATTGGTCGCGCGCGAGTCCGCCGATTCGAACACGGGGCCTTCATATGGGGATGTCGTCCGACGGCGTGCCGAACGGCGACAAGGTGACCATTCGGATGCTGACCGACATGACGAGCGGGGTGGCGAGCTACACGTTCGACGAGGCCTGGCTGGACACCTACCTCACCGAGCCCACGACGGTCTGGACTCCCGATGAGTTGCTCGAAGCGGGTCTCGGCCAGCCGCCGAACTTCGAGCCCGGCGAACGGTTCGAGTACTCCAACACGAACACGGTCCTGCTTGGCAAGGTCATCGAGGAGGTGACCGGCCGGCCGTTCACCGAGGTGCTCGACCAGCAGATCCTCGAGCCGCTCCAGCTGACGCACACGTCGTTCCCGGCCGGCGACGAGATCCCCGACCCGCACCCGCGCGGGTTCACGCTGCAGGGCACACCAGATGACTCCTTCGAGCCGCTCGATGCCACGGACTGGAGCCCGACCTTCGGCTGGACGGCCGGACAGATGATCTCGACCGTCGATGACCTCCTCGTGTGGGGTCGAGCGCTCGGCACGGGCCAGGGCATCCTCGATACGGAGGAGAGCGTCATCCGTCTCACCTCGTTCCCCGGCGAGCTGGGATACGGGCTCGCCATGGGCTGCGTCGACGGATGGGTCGGGCACACCGGTGAGCTCCCCGGGTTCAACACGAGCGTCTTCTACGACACCACGAGCGACACGACCGTCATCACGACCGTGAACAGCGACGTCCCGACCGGTGACTGCGCGGTGAGCAAGACCCTTCCCGACAACCCGAAGGAGCTCGACTGCATGGCGCCGGCGACGCGCATCTTCGTTGCGATCTCGGAGGCGCTGGGGCATCCGTTCTCCCCTCCGCCGCTGTCGTGATCTTGCGCCTGCACGCGAGTTGACCGTCGAGAGCCCAGCCCATCGGGTTGTCAACCCGAGGAGTCCCGGCCGCAGGTCGACTACCGTGATCGTGAGGCAAAGGGGATTCATCATGCGACCGCGCATTCTCGCCGCGGCTGTCGCAGTCATCGCGACGCTCATATTGTCCTCGTGCGCTCCGGGATACGACGAGGCCACGAAGGGCGACCTGAGGGAGCACCTGGTTGCGGTTGCGGAGGCCAGCGCAGCAGGCGACTGGCAGGCGGCGCTGACCGGTCTCGATGCCATGGCAGTCGAACTCGCCGACGCGCGTGCAGCGGGCAGAGTCAGCGATGAGCGATTCGACACCATCGCCCTCGCGATGGAGCTGGTGCGCCAGGACATCGACGCGGCGATGGCCGCTGCCGCCGATGCTGCGGAGCAGCAACGACTGCTCGAGGAACAGGCGCGCTTGCAGGAGCAGATCGCTCAACTCCAGGAACAGCAGGGAAACGACGACAACAAGGGCGACGACGAGAAGAAGGGCGAGGAGGACAAGAAGGGCGAGGGGGAGAACGACTGAACTATCGCTCGACGCCAGAGCGGACTCCCTCCCGGAAGGACGGATACCGAGGCGCCCAGGCGAGTTCCCGCTTGGCCTTCGCGTTGGAGACCCGCATCGACACGTCGGCGAGAACCATGCCGCCGTAGGGGGCCACGAGCTTCAGCAGCCATCCCGGGAGCACCAAGGGCTTCGGTGCGTGCCGCGCCTCGGCGATGCGCGTGATGAGTTCGCGGAAGGTCGCGGGCGTGTCGTCCACGATGTTGTAGGCCTGCCCGGCCACGCCGCGCTCGAGGGCGGCGACGGTGGCGGATGCGGCATCCAGGTGATGCACGAAGGGGATTCGCCCACCGTGGCGAGCGACCGGGAGGGCCCGCTTGCGAAGCATCCGTACGACTGTGTCGGCATCCTCCCCGTAGAGGATGCCGTATCGGAGCGAGATGCCCTCGATGCCCTCGGCGTGGAAGGCCTGCTGTTCGGTCGAGACCATCGCGTCGACATGGGCGTCGAACCGGCTCCCGTCGGTCTGGCCGAACGGTGAGTCCTCGGTCAGCACGTGCTCGCCGTGATCGCGATAGCCGTAGCCGAACACGATCGACTGGGTCAGGAATCGGCGGGCGCCCACGTGCTGAGCGACCTCGAGGAGGTTCTTCGTGCCCTGCACCCGGAGTGCGTCGGTCTCGGCCATCCCGCTGTGGCCGAGGGGCGGCTTCTTCAACGCCGTGAGCTCATGAAGGACCGCATCCGCCTGCTCGCCCGCGACGGCTCGGAGCAGGCCGGTGCGATCCATCGCGTCGGCCAGGATCGGGGTCGCACCGAGCTGCCTGAGGCGCTCTGCGCCGTTGCCCGACCTGGTGATTCCGGCGACGGCATGCCCCGCCTCGATGAGCTGCTTCACGACCGGCACGCCGAGCGTGCCGGTCGCACCGGCAACGATGACCTTCATTGCGCGGTCCCTTCGTCGGGTGACGTGACGGCGGAGCGGCGAACCCGTCTCAATCAGACTCGTCCCGGCCGGCTTCCCCGTCAACTGCGATGCCGGGAGCGTCGACTGCGATGCCGGGAGCGATCGCCCGCTCCGCCGTCGTGACCCGGCACGCCTAGGCTGAGCGCATGGCGGGTGGCGCGCGGGATGACCGGAGCGTGGCGGACAAGCTGTTCGCCATCGCCGATGCGTTCCAGGGCGGTGACGAGCTGACGCTCAGCGAGGTGGCGGCCCGCGCCGGGCTGCCGCTGTCGACGGCGCACCGACTGCTGGCCGAGTGGGTCGAGTGGGGCGGGCTCGCACGTGGCGACGACGGACGCTATCGAGTCGGCCTGAAGCTCTGGCGTCTCGGCGTGCGCCAACCGACGGCGCGACGGTTGCGCGCAATCGCGCGTCCCTACCTCGAGGACCTGCTCGATGCGACGCGCGAGCATGTGCACCTCGCCGTGCGCGACGGGCTCGGAGCGATCTACCTCGAGCGCCTCTCAGGCGCCGACGCGGTTCCGGTGATCTCGGATGTCGGTTCGCGGTTGCCGTTGCACGCCACCGGAGTGGGGCTCGTGCTGCTCGCCTACTCCACGCCCGACGTCTTCGATGAGGTGCTCGCAGCCGGACCGCGCAAGTACCTGCCGAACACACTCACGACGGAGCCGGAGCTGCGCGCACGGCTCGCCGGCATCCGTGCGACGGGCCTCTCGACCTCGGTCGAGGCGCTGACCCGCGGCGCATTCTCGGTGGCGGCGCCCGTGCGGGATGCGACCGGGGCCGTCGTCGCCGCGGTGTCGATCATCGCGCACGTCGAACGTCTCGCCGAGCCGCAGTTCGCGCTCGGCGTGCGCATGGCCGCCCGCGGCATCTCGGCCGCGCTCGGCTGGCGACCCTGATCCGCCCCCTGTCCCGACACCGACCGCCAATCCTTCCACTGAGTGGAAGCAGGCCTCCGCTGGCTCCGCCTCGGCGTGACGATGGGACCACCATCCCATCGACGTGAGAGGCGGCGTGCGTGCAGACGAGCGTGGCGATCATCGGAGCCGGACCCGCCGGGCTCCTCCTCGGGCACATCCTGCACCAGGCGGGTGTCCCGTTCGTCATCCTCGAGCGCCAGTCCCGTGAGTACGTGCTCGGCCGCATCCGCGCGGGCGTGCTCGAACAGGGCAGCGTCGACATCGTCACCGAACTCGGCCTCGACGCGAACCTCCGCGCCCGCGGCCTCGAGCACGGCGGCATCTACCTGCAGTACGAGGGGGAGCGGCGCCACATCGACTTCCGCGAGCTCGTCGGGCGCACGGTGACGGTCTACGGCCAGCAGGCGCTCGTCACCGACATGCTCGCCGAGCACGAGCGGATCGGCTCGACGATCGTCTTCGAGGCAGCGGATGCCGCTCCGCACGGCTTCGACGGCGGCGATCCAGTGGTCGTCTACACCCATGAGGGCGTCGTGCACGAGCTGCACTGCGAGTTCATCGTCGGCGCCGACGGCTACCACGGCGTTTGCCGGCCGAGCATTCCGGCCGCCCAGCTGCACGTGCTCGAGCGCGGCTACCCGTTCGGCTGGCTCGGCATCCTGGCCGACGTGCCGCCGTCGACCGACGACCTCATCTACGCGCTGCACCCCGACGGGTTCGCGATGCACTCGATGCGTTCGCTGCAGGTGTCGCGCCTGTACCTGCAGGTCGACCCCGACGAGTCGATCGACGACTGGAGCGACGCGCGCATCTGGGAGGCCCTGCAGACCCGGCTCGGCGTGCCCGGCTGGACCCTGACCGAGGGCGCGATCACCGAGAAGTCGATCACGCCGATGCGCTCGTTCGTCACCTCGACCCTCGCGAGCGGTCGCCTCTTCCTCGTCGGCGACGCCGGCCATATCGTGCCGCCGACGGGCGCGAAGGGGCTGAACTCCGCGATCGCCGACGTCGCCCTGCTCGGTCGCGCCATTCTCGAGCATCGTGCGGGCGACGACGCCCCGCTCGCCGGGTACAGCGACCGGGCGCTGTCGCGGCAGTGGAAGGTGCAGCACTTCTCGCAGTGGATGACCGAGATGCTGCACGTGCACCGCGAGGTTCCCGATGCCTCGGCCCGCGCATTCCGCTATCGCAGCCAGGTCGGTCAGCTCGAGTACGTCACCGAGTCCGTCGCCGCCCGCCAGAGCCTCGCCGAGCAATACGCCGGCCTTCCCTTCTGAGGAGCAAGATGAGCACCGACCAGCCGCCGGTCCTGACGCAGGAGACGATCTCCGCCGAGATCTCGGCGATCCACGAGGCGTACCGTGAGCGAGCGGATGCCACGCGCCGCCCGCTCCCGGTGCATCCGCCGCGCGACTTCCTGCCGTACCGCAGCTCGGCGCTGCGGCATCCGACCCATGAGCTCGTCCGGGCCGACCCCGAGGAGATCGAGCTCGCCTCGCCGGCGTTCGGTCACACGGATGTCGCGGCCGAGGAGAGCGACCTCACGATCCAGCACTCGGGGGAGCCGCTCGGCGAGCGGATCATCGTGACCGGCCGGGTACTCGACGGCGAGGGCCGCCCGGTGCGCAACCAGCTCGTCGAGATCTGGCAGGCGAACGCCTCAGGGCGGTACGTGCACAAGCGCGACCAGCATCCCGCTCCGCTCGACCCCAACTTCACGGGTGTCGGCCGCCTCATCACGGGCGACGACGGCAGCTACCGGCTCACGACGATCAAGCCCGGCGCGTATCCGTGGAAGAACCACCGCAATGCCTGGCGGCCCGCGCACATCCACTTCTCGTTCTTCGGATCGGCCTTCACGCAGCGGCTCGTCACGCAGATGTACTTCCCGGGCGACCCGCTGTTCGGGCTCGATCCGATCTACCAGTCCATCGTCGACCCGGCCGCCCGGGCCCGGCTCGTCGCCGCCTACGATCACGACGTGAGCGAGCCGGAGTGGGCGATCGGCTACCGCTGGGACGTCGTGCTCACCGGTCCCCGCTCGACGTGGATGGAACCGGAGGATGCCGATCATGCCTGAGACCCCGTTCCGCCAGTCCCCGTCGCAGACCGTCGGGCCGTTCTTCGGCTACGCGCTGCCGTACGAGGGCGGCGCCGAGGTCGCGTCGCCGTGGCATCCGTCGGCCATCCGGTTCCACGGCACCGTGTTCGACGGCGCGGGCCACGGCATCCCCGACGCCGTGATCGAGATCTGGGGCGCGGATGCCGCGGGCGGCATCATCGCCGAACGAGGCAGCTTCGCCCGCGACGGCCACGTCGTCACGGGCTTCGGCCGCGCGGCGGTCGATCGCGACGGGCACTACTCCTTCACGACGATCAAGCCGGGGCCGACGCGCACGGATGCCGCGCCCTACCTGCTCGTCACGGTGTTCGCCCGCGGACTCATGTACCACCTCTTCACGCGGGCATACTTCGATGACGAGCCCGATCGCAACGACCGTGACCGCCTGCTCGGCGACGTGGATCCGGCGCGGCGTTCGACCCTCATCGCGCAGGCCGACGGCGAAGCGAGCTACCGTTTCGACATCAGGCTGCAGGGCGACGGCGAGACCGTCTTCCTCGATTTCGATGCGGAGACCGATGGCTGACGACTGGGGACTGCTCGAACCGCTCGGCGCCGCGGCCTCGGCGACGTCCGACGACGCGGTGCTCGCGGCGCTCGTCGAGGTCGAACGCGGGCTGGTTCGCGCGTGGGGCGACGTGCTCGGCGACAACCTCTCGGCCGTCGCCGCTGCGCTCGACGCCGGTGCGCTCGATCGCGAGGCGCTGCTCGCGGGCGCGAGGTCGGGTGGAGTGCCGGTCATCGCGCTCGTCGAGCAGTTGCGCGCTCAAGCCGAGGCGATCGGTGAGGGCGCGGGCGATCGCGTGCACGCCGGGGCGACGAGCCAGGACATCCTCGACTCGGCCCTCGTGCTCGTCGCCCGCGCGGCGCTCGCCGAAGCCCGCGGGCACCTCGTCATTGCCGGTGCGGCGCTCGTCGCGCTCGCCGCGCAGGAGCGCGACACCGGATCGATCGCCCGCACGCTCGGGCAGCACGCGGAGCCGACCACGATCGGCGTCAGCGTCGCCGGCTGGCTCGACGGCGTGAGCTCGGCCATCGAGGCCGTCGACGGCACGGTCTTCCCCGTGCAACTCGGCGGAGCGGTCGGCACGGGCGCCGCGTTCGACCGCATCGCAGGCCGGGCTGGCGCCGCCGCCGAACTGCGTGCCGCGCTCGCCGCGGAGCTCGGCCTCGCCGACCCCGGTCGAGCGTGGCACACCGAGCGCTCGCCGATCCTGCGCATCGCGGGCACGGCCGCGCTCGTCGCCACGACACTCGGCCGGATCGGTCGCGAGGTCGCGTTCCTCGCGCGCACCGAGATCGGTGAGGTCGCGCTCGCGTCCACGGGCGGCTCCTCGGCGATGCCGCACAAGCGCAATCCCGTCGACGCGGTGCTCCTCACGGCGAACGGGCTGCGCGCGCCCGGGCTCATCGCGACCGTGCACGCGGCATCCGTCTCACAGGATGCCCGCCCGCCCGGCGAGTGGCACGCCGAGTGGCAGGCGCTGCGCGGGCTCGTGCGGCTCGCGCTCGAGAGTGCCGCTGCTGCGGCAGGCCTCGCCGGGGGCCTCACGATCGACCGTGACGCTGTCGCCCGGAACGCGGCGATGAGCGCGCACCTCGAGAACCACCCCGCGCCGACGCTCGCGGCATCCGCCCGCATCGTCGCCGCCGCCACGGAGCGGTTCCGATCGCTGACCCCGAAGGACGCGTCATGACGATCCCCCGCCTCATCGGCTCGATCACGCCCGCGTCTCCCGACGCCACCGCGAGCGGACTGCTCGTGCTGCTGCCGTCGCTCGGCACGACGACGGCCGTATGGGGCGGTGTCATCGCCCCTGTCTCGGCGGCGCTGCCCGACCTGCGAATCCTGCGCGTCGACCTCCCCGGCCACGGCGCCAGTCACGCCACGCGCGAGCCGTTCACGATCGCCGAGCTCGCCGAGGCGACGCTCCGGCTCGTCGACGAGACCGGCGGCGGACGCTTCCACGTCGCCGGGCTCTCGCTCGGCGGCACGATCGCCCTCGAACTGGCCGCGGGGCATCCCGATCGGGTGCTCAGCCTCGCCGCGTTCTGCAGCGGATCACGCATCGGCGATACGGCGGCGTGGAGCGAGCGCGCCACGCAGGTGCGCGCTTCGGGAACCGCCTCACTCGTGACGGGAAGTGCTGCACGCTGGTACGCACCGGGGTATCTCGAGGCGTTCCCCGACGGGCCGGGAGCTCGCGGACTCACGGCACTCGTCGACGTCGACGACGAGTCGTACGCGCTCTGCGCCGAGGCGCTCGGCGGCTTCGACCGCACGGCGTCGCTCGGCGGCATCCACCTGCCCGCCCTGATCGCGGCCGGCGAGCGCGACCTCGTCACGACCTCCGGATCGATGCGGGCCTTCGCCGAGGCGCTGCCCGACGCCCGGTTCGCCGAGATCGCCGGCGCAGCCCATCTCGCCCCGCTCGAGAAGCCGGTCGAGTCGGCCGCGGCGCTCGTCGACCTCATCCGCGGCAGCGGGGGAGCCGGCGGCGAGGGAGCCGGCAGCGGGGTCGCCGACACCGACGCAGGCGGCGCCGGGCGGGCTGAG
>NZ_SDPN01000079.1 GCF_004134825.1 Agromyces albus | reverse complement strand
CGCGGGCGGGGGTGGCGTGCGCACCGCGGCGTGGGCCGTCGGGCTCGGGGTGCTGCTCGCGGCATCCGTCGTCACCGCCGTCGCGATCGGGCCGGCGGGCCTCAGCCCGGCCGACGTATGGGCGAGCGTGCTCGCACACCTCGGCATCGGCGAGCCCACCCTCAGCCCGCTGCGCGACGGCATCGTGTGGCAGCTCCGGATGCCGCGAGTGCTCACCGCCGCGGCGGTCGGCGCGGGCCTCGCGCTCTGCGGCGCCGTCATGCAGGCACTCACGCGGAACCCGCTCGCCGACCCCTACCTGCTCGGACTCTCGTCGGGCGCATCGGTCGGCGCGGTCATCGTGATCGTGCTCGGCGCGGGCCTCCTGCTCCCGTTCGCGGCGTTCGCGGGCGCGATCGTCGCCCTCGTCGCGACGCTCGCCCTCGCGAACGCCGTCGGCTCGCTGAGCCCGACGCGAACGGTGCTCGCCGGCCTCGCCGTGTCCGCCGTCTTCGGCGCCATCACGAGCCTCGTCATCTTCTGGAGCGCGACGGGCGACAGCTACCGCGAGATCCTCAATTGGCTCCTCGGCTCGCTGGCCGGCACCGACTGGACGTCGGTCGCCATCGCGGGCGGCGCGGTCATCGTGATCGGCGTGCCGCTGCTCACGAGCGCGACGACGCTCGACGCGTTCGCCTTCGGCGACACGGCCGCGGCGGCGCTCGGCGTGCACGTCGGCCGCACTCGCGGCCTGTTGCTCACCGGCACCGCCCTGCTCACGGGCGCGCTCGTCGCGGTGAGCGGGTCGATCGGGTTCGTGGGCCTCGTGCTGCCCCACGCGGTGCGCCTCCTCGTCGGTTCGCGCCACCGTGCGCTGCTGCCGCTCTCCGCCCTCGCGGGCGCGATCTTCCTCGTGTGGGCCGACACCGGCGCGCGCACCCTCTTCGACCCGCGCGAGCTGCCCGTCGGCATCCTCACCGCCCTCATCGGCGGTCCCGTGTTCGCCGTGCTCATGCTCCGCAACCGGAGGCTCACATGACCGGGACCCTCCACACCGACCGCGTGCGCTTCTCCCGCGCGCGCCGCCTCATCATCGACGACGTCGACTGCACGGTGCCGGCCGGCACGGTGGGTGCGCTCCTCGGGCCGAACGGCGCCGGCAAGAGCACCCTGCTCCACCTCATCGCGGGCATCGAGCGAGCGGATGCCGGCGCCGCCCACTTCGGCAACCGCGATCTCGCCGCGATGCGTCGCCGCGAACGTGCACGGGTCGTCGCCCTCGCCGAGCAAGACGTGCAGGATGCCCCCGGGCTCCGCGTCGCGGAGGTCGTCGCGCTCGGCCGAACCCCGTACCTCGGCGCGTTCGCCGGACCGGGCGAGCTCGACCGCGCGGTCGTGCGCCGCTGCATCGAGGACGCCGGGCTCGTCGAGCTCGCCGACCGGGAGTACGCGTCACTCTCGGGCGGCGAGCGCCAGCGCGTGAACATCGCTCGTGCCCTCGCGCAGGAGCCCGAGCTGCTGCTGCTCGACGAGCCGACGAACCACCTCGACGTGCGCGCGCAGCTCACGATGCTGCGGCTGCTCCGCGAGCTCGCGCACGGCGGGCTCACGGTGCTCGCGGCATTGCACGACCTCTCCCTCGCCGCGGGCTACGCCGACCACGTCATCGTGCTCGCGAACGGCCGCGTGGTCGCCGCCGGTGAGCCGCGCACGGTGCTCACGCCCGAACGCATCCGCCTGGTTTGGGGCGTCGAGGCCGCGGTGCTCGAGCATCCGGTGAGCGGGCGGCCGCTCATCGCCTATTCAGATGTCGCCGACGAGCGGATGCCGCACGCAGGGCCCATCCCGACCGGCCGCACCGAGGCGTAGCCTTGATCGCATGAGCGAGGTGAGGGAGCGGGGCGAGCTGAGCGAACTGAGCGAGTCGAGCGAACTGAGCCAGTTGGGCGAGTCGGGCCGGCTCGCCGAGCTCAGCGAGAACAGGCGGTCGCTGCTCGATTGGATCGCCGAGGAGTTCCTGCACAACTCGTGGGCAGGGCGACGACTCGTCGCGGTCGAGGGCGCATCCGACGAACCCGCAGCCCGTTTCGCGAACGACCTGGCCGCGGTGCTCGCAGCTCGAGGGCAGACCGTCGTTCGCCGTTCGCTCGGCGACGTCGACGAGGCGACGCTGCGCCGTGAGACCATCGAGCCGTTCCGCGCCGGGAGCCTTCCGGGCGCCGAGGCAGCCGACACGGTGCTCGTCGTCGACGGGCGCCGGCTGTTGAATGACTCCGTGCGCGGCATCTGGCATTTCTCGGCGTGGACGCTCGCCGGAGACGAACTGCCGCACGCCGGTGTGAACGTCATCGTCGACGTCACCGACGAGTCCACCCCGAAGCGGTACTTCTACGACCTCTGCAAGCTGCCGCCGAGCGTGGGCGAGCGGCACTGAGCCGCGGCATCCGTCGCGGCATCCGTCCCGCCATCGGTCACGACAGCACGTCCTTCGTGAGGAACCGGCCGACGGCGAGCGCGCCGAACACCACGAGGTAGCCGGCCTGCAGCAGCGCGTTGTCGCCGAACGTGTCCCACACGATCGGATCGCGCATGAGGTCGCCGAAGCCGAGCCAGTAGTGCGTGAAGAGCCACGGATGCAGCCACTCGAGCTGCGGGAGCGCGCCGACGATCTGCGACACGACCGCGAGGATCGCCGTCGCGGCCATCGCACCCACCGGCACCGTCGTGAGGGTCGAGAGGAAGAGCCCGATCGCCGACAGCCCGAGGAGTGAGACGGTCACGTACGCGGCGATCGCGAGGAAACGCAGCAGGGCGTCGCCGACGCCCACCGTCGCCCCCGAGAGCAGCGTCACGGGCCCGATCGGGAACAGCGCCCAGCCGATGAGCGTGCCGACCACGACGACGGTGAGCGTCGCGGCCACGCAGAACACGGCGGCGGCGGCGTACTTCACGAGGAGCAGCCGGATGCGGCCCGCCGGCGCGATCAGCAGGTAGCGGAGGGTGCCGTGGCTCGCCTCTCCGGCGATCGCGTCACCCGCCACGACGCCGATCGTAAGCGGCAGGAAGAGCGGGATCGCGACGAGGATCGCCGTGACGCCGACGAAGAACCCGTTGTTCGTAATCTGGTCGAGGAACGCCGGCCCGCGCCCGGTCGGCGGCCCGCCCGAGAGTCGCACCGCCAGCGCGATGAGGATCGGGATGAGGGCGAGCGCTCCGAGCAGGGCCCACGTGCGACGGCGGCGGAAGAGCGTGAGCAGCTCGGAGCCGAGCAGGGAGAGCGTCCCGCCGCCGGCGCCGCCGCTGCGGCCCACGCGCGCGTCGACTCCCACCGGCCCGTCGTTCGCCTCACGCGACGACATCGAATCCCTCGCCGGTCAGGTCCACGAAGCGCTGCTCGAGGCTCGCTCGCTCGATCTCGAATCCGCGCACCCGCACGCCGGCGTTCACGAGCGCGGCCACGATCGCCTCGGGCGCTGCATCGGCCGAGCCGCCGAGCCGAGCCGTGACGAGCTCGTCGCCCGAGGCATCCATCACCGAGCGGATGCCGCCCGCCGCCGTCTCCCCGATCGGCAGCCCGAGCTCCGCCAGCACGGCACGAGCGCGGCCCGGGTCTGGCGTGCGCACGAGCACCCTGGAGCCGCTGCCGCGCAGCTCGTCGAGCGTGCCCTGCGCCACGAGACGTCCCACGCTCATCACGGCGGCGTGCGTGCAGACCTGCTCGACCTCGGCGAGGAGATGACTCGACACGAACACCGTCGTTCCGCCGTCGGCGAGCGAGCGGATGAGCGAGCGCACCTCGCGCGTGCCCTGCGGGTCGAGCCCGTTCGTCGGCTCGTCGAGCACGAGGAGCTCCCGGCGCATCAGCAGGGCGTTCGCGAGGCCGAGCCGCTGCTTCATTCCGAGTGAGTAGGCGCCCACCTTCTTCTTCGCGGCGTGCGAGAGTCCGACTCGCTCGAGGGCGAGGGCGACGCGGTCCGACCGGGTGCCGCGAGGGGCGTGCCGATCGGCGGCGTCGAAGCGGCGCAGGTTCGCCTCTCCCGAGAGGTACGGCGAGAAGGCCGGTCCCTCGACGAGGGCGCCGACGCGCGGCAGCACCGAGTCGACGTGGTGCGGCATGTCGGCACCGAGCACGCGGGCATCGCCCGCGGTCGCCGCGACGAGGCCGAGCAGCATCCGGATCGTCGTCGTCTTTCCCGAGCCGTTCGGACCGAGGAATCCGAAGACCGAGCCCTCGGGCACCGCGAGATCGAGCCCGTCGACGGCGACCTGCGAGCGGAAGCGCTTGGTGAGGCCGTGCGTCTCGATCGCGAGGTCGGGCACTGCGGCTGCCGTCAGCGCCCGGTTGCGGCGGCGTCGAGCAGGCGGTCGGCGGTCACCGCGCCGGCGAACACGCGGCCGTCGTCGGTGATGAGCACGGTGACGAGCGAGGTGGAGAGGATGCGTCCGCCGTCGACGCGCTCGGTGAGCGCGCCGAGCATCGCGGCCGCCTCGCCGTCGAAGCCGGCACCACCGACGCCTGCCGCGGGCAGCTCGACGACGGCCGACCAGCCCTCGCCGTGCACGACGGGGCGAGCCGCTTCGTCGCCGGGCGCCGCCTCGGCCTGGGACTCCGCCTCGGCCTGGGCCTTCCACTGCTCGAGCTCTTCGACGGTCGGGATCGGCACGGCGTGCTCGGTCACCTCGGTGCCCTCAGGCGGGGTGAACGCGAACACCGCGGCATCCGGCGCCTCGAATGAGACGTCGGTGAACGCGACACTGAACGCCGGCTCGTCGGCGCCGCGAGCGGTGACGGATGCCGCGAGCGCGACACCCGTGTCGCCGTCGATCGCCACGGTGATCTCGCCCACGAGCGTGTCGGCGTCGCGCGGTTCGAGCACGAGCTCGTAGACCTCGCGGCCGGCGACGCGCCCATCGGTGCCGACGGAGACGTCGGTCGTCTGGTCGAGCTTCGCGAGCGCCTCGTCGAGCAGCTGCTCGGGGGTCGGCAGGGGTGCGCCGAGCTCGGCCTCGAGCCGCTCCCGGGCCTCGTCGTGGTGCGCCTGCGCCTCGGCTTCGAGCGCGTCGAGGGCGGCCTGGTCGACGGTGAGGTGCGTCGCGGCCTTCTCGGCGGAGTCGTAGATCCACGCGCCCTCATCGGAGAGGTACACGTTGCGCTCAGCCAGCCGGTCGAGCACCTGCAGGCGCGCGTTCGAGCCGTCGAGGTAGACCTTGGCCGTGTGGGTTCCGGTCGCGAGCGAGATGAGGTCGTCGAGATCGGTGGCGGATGCTGCGGCGTCGCCGTCGCTGCCGCTGCCGCTGTCGCCGTCGCCGTCGCCGAAATCCTCGGTGCCGCCACCGGTGCCGCCACCGCTGCCGCCACCACCGCCCATCGCTCCCGTGAGACCGGACAGGTCGGGGAGGCCGAGCTCGGAGCGCTGCTCGATCGTGCCCGAGAGCGACTCGACGTCGCTCGACGCGGCGAACTCGAGGAGCTCGGCCGGCGTGAGATCGGGGAGATCGACCGCTGCATTCGCCTGCAATGGCACGAGCACCACGCCGACGCCGATCGCGATCGGCGCGACGATGGCGGGGATCCAGCGGGTGAGCCTGTGGGAGGCCCCGGTGTCGCGGGCGCGCATGGGTTCAGGCTACGCCTGCCCGCGGCATCCGGAACCTGATCAGTGGGAACACTCAGGATCACGGCCGCCGTCGCTCGCCGCCGAGCGGCGACGCGCGCACCCCGAATTGGGGAGAGGCGCAGACGCCGCCAGGGAGATACCGTGATGCGACGCGAGCGACATACGGCTCGCGCACGTCGGCGTCGCCGCGCCCGAACCGCGGCTGACCCCGAACTGAACCGTGACGCTTCTGGGGGGCGCCACGGTTCAGTAGTTTCTGGGGCAGTCGTCGCTACGACGCGAGCGATGGCGTGACGAGGATCACCACCCCCGCCAGCAGGGTGACGAGGTAGAAGAAGAGCGGCGGGATGTCCCCGAGGACGATCGTCACGACGACCAGCAGCGCCATGCCGACGACCACGACCCACCCGAGCCAGTCGGGATACGGGCTCGCGAGGAGTGCCAGGCCGAAGACCGCGAGGCCGACCTCGGTGAGCGCGGCGTAGAGCAGGAAGAGCCAGGCGGGCACCGCCCCCTCCGCGAATCTTGCCGGATCTGCAGCACGTGCGTACAGGTGTCCGAGCCACGGAACCAGGCCGAGCGCCAGGAGCGCCGTGCTGGCCAGCATGAGCCAGGCAAACGACCCGTCGCGATCGTCGGGGGCGAGAAGGCCGATGCCGATGACCGTGACGAGCGACCCGACACCGAACAGCACCTGGGACACGATCCAGGCCCTCGGGGAATCGGTGATGTGCTCGAGCTTCTTCGCCGGGGAAGCCTCGGGGAACACTCGGGCAGAGATGGGCATGAAGGCGGCGACGAGGAAGAGCACCGATCCCAGGATCATCACGGTGCCGCTCACCAGGCTCAGACCGATATTCATCGCTGCCCCCTCCCTCAACCATTGCCCCCGATCCCCACCCGGGTCTAGCGTGAGGCACCAAAAGCTCGTACCCAGTTCGGGGGGATCACATGGTCAACTTCGTCGCCCACGACCGCTCCGCGCGCCGCCGGGTGGCGCTCGGTCTCGCCGCCGCACTCGCGGCAGGAGCCGTCGCCACGGCCGCGCCGGCGTCCGCGCACTCGCT
>NZ_SDPN01000078.1 GCF_004134825.1 Agromyces albus | reverse complement strand
TGCAGGGCAGGCCCGCCCGGTCGCCACCGGAGCGCCCACGCCGCCCGGTGAAGTGGGCGTGCTCCGCTCCGAGCACGGCGCCGTCGCCGACGGCCTGCTGCACCGAGGCCCCGACGCTCGGGCCGACGAGCCCCGAGTGCGCGAGCACATTCGCCCCGCCGGCGAAGAGAGCGCCGCGGGCGAGACCCTGATCACGGCCGGTGCCGTGCTCACCCCGCCGCGGCTCGCGCTCGCCGCCGTCGCCGGGCACGACCTCCTGCCCGTGCGCGAGCGGCCCGTGGTCGACCTGGCGTTCCTCGGCGACGAGGTCGTCACCCGCGGCATCCCCGAACCGGGCTCGGTGCGCGACGCCTACGGTGTGCAGCTCCCGGGCCTGCTCGCCTCGCTCGGCGCCGACGTCGGCTCGGTCGAGCGCGTGCCCGACCGGCTCGATCGCACCGTCGACGCCGTGCGTGCCGGCGGCGGGCGGCTGCTCATCTGCACGGGCGGCACCGCGCGCGGCGCCTCCGACCACCTGCGCGCTGCGCTCGAGGCAGTGGGGGCCGAGCTCGAGGTCGACGGCATCGCAATGCGGCCGGGGCATCCGACCATGCTCGCCCGGCTCGACCCCGAGCGCGCCGTGCTCTGCCTGCCCGGCAATCCGATGGCGGCGATGGTGGCCTTCATCGTGCTGGGCGTGCCGCTCCTCGACGGCATGCTCGGCCGGCCCGCCGCGCCTCCACACGAGATCGAGCTCGGGGCCGACCTCACGGGCGCGCGCGTGACGCGTTTCGTCGCCTATCGCCGGGAACCGGGCGGGGCAGTGCCGACGCAACGACAGGGTTCGGGCATGCTCCGCGGCCTGGCAGACGCCGAGGGCCTGCTCATCGTGCCGACCGGCGGCGCCCATCGGGGCGAGCGCGTCGCGGCGCTGCCGCTGCCGTGGTGACGCCCGCCGAACCTCAGACGGCGACCTCTTCCGCGCCCGCTGCCGCACTCGACTCGAGGTAGGCCTCGAGCAGCTCTCCGATGCGCGACTTGCAGCCGCCGCAACCGGTGCCCGCACGAGTGCATGCACCGACGCTCTCGACGGTCGTGTGGCCCTCTGCGGCGACCTCGGTGATGCGCCCGGCGCTGACGCCGTTGCACCAGCAGACCGTTGCGGCCGGGTCGTCGGATGCCGCGGCGGCGACATGGTCGGGTCCGTCGTGCCGCAGCAGCACCGAGCGGTCGGCCGGCAGCTCGCCGCGTCGCTGGTAGAGCAGGGTGAGCTCGGCCGCCGTGCGCGGCATCCCGACGCACGCCATCGCCTCGAGCACGCCGTCGCGGGTCACGAGCTTCACGTAACGGCCGTGCTCGGGATCCGCCCACTGGGCGACGCGACGCGGCGCACCGGTCGTGATGGGGTCGTCGTCCCACGGCTCGGCTGACACGTCGCCCGCGGCGACGACATCGACGCCCTCGGCCTTCAGCGTGACGACCGACGGCGATTCGATCGGCAGCAGCTCGGGCGTGGGGAGCCCGGCGACCTCGGCGCGCAGTCGCGCGGCGAGCCACTCGGCCTGGCGCCATCCCGGCCCGATGAGCCCCGACGGCGCACCCGGCGCGTTCTCGAGGTCGATGAGCTCGTCGGGCTTCGCGAGCACCTGTGCGCAGTCGCCGATCGCGAACACGTCGGCGTCGCCCCAGCTCGAGAGGTCGCGGTCGACGAGGATGCCGGATGCCACGGGCAGGCGTGCGCTCCGGGCGAGCTCGGTGCGCGCCCGCACGCCGCACGAGAGGATCAGCATGTCTCCGTGGATCATCTTGCCGTCGGAGGAGAGCAATGCGTCGAAGTGCGCCCTGCCCTGTTCGTCGTGGGTGTAGACGACGTCTTCGATGCGGCTGTGCGCGATGAGGCTCACGCCCGCTGCGCGAGCCGCGGCGGTGAGCACGTGTCCTGCGCCCCGGTCGAGGTTGCGGCCCATCGGGAACCCGCCGGTGTGCACGACGCAGACATCGGCGCCCTCGCGAGCAGCTGCGAGCGCGATCTCGAGGCCGAGCACGCCCGCGCCGAGCACGATGACGCGGCGCCGGTCACGCACCGCGCGACGCACCGCGTCGGCGTCGGCGAGGTCGCGCAGCGCGGTGACGCCGTCGGCGAGCTCCTGGTCGTTGGATCGGAGCAGCAGGGCCTGGCGCTCGCGGTCGTTCATGAGGCGCGACTGCTCGAGGCCGCCGAGCGGCGGGATGAGGGCCCGGGCACCCGTCGCGAAGACGAGGCGGTCCCACGGCTCGACCGAGTCGTCGCTCAGCGTCGCGGTGCGGGCGCGGCGATCGATGGATCGCACGGCGACGCCGGTGCGCACGCTCGCACCGGCCCCGCGCAGTGCGACGGTGTCGGCGATCTCCATTCCGGCGAGCGTGGCATGGCCGACGGCGTACTCGGCGACGAGGACGCGGTTGTAGGCGTCGGATGCCTCGGCGCCCACGATCGTGAGCTCGATCGCCCCCGACTCGAGCGCGGGCAGCAGGTCTTCGGCGAATCGTGCCGCGACGGGGCCGAAGCCCACGACGAGCACGCGAAGGGGAGTGGTCATGAGATCGCCTCCGGGATCGGGCGCACGTGCACCGCGGCGGTCTTGAACTCGGGCATTCCCGAGATCGGGTCGGTGGCCGAGAGCGTGAGCAGGTTCGCGGTCTGGTCGCCGGGGAAGTGGAAGGGCATGAAGACCGTGTCCTGACGGATGTCGCCGGTGACCGCGGCACGACCGCGAGCCGTGCCCCGGGCTGTCTCGAGCTCGATCCAGCCGCCGTCTTCGATGCCGAGCCGGGAGGCGGTGGCCGGATGCAGCTGCACTCGCGCTTCGGGCTGGGCGGACTGGAGTTCGTCGACGCGCCGGGTCTGCGCGCCCGACTGGTAGTGCTCGAGCAGGCGGCCGGTGATGAGCGTGAGCGCGCCGCCCTGGTGCAGCGGCTCGGCCTTGGCCGAGGGGCGCACGGGCACGATGCGCGCGAGTCCGTCGGGGTGCGCGAATCGGTCGAGGAAGAGTCGCGGCGTGCCCGCCGAGCCGCGCGGGTACGGCCAGTAGGCCTCCTCGCCCCGGTCGAGCGCCTCGTAGCTGATGCCGGAGTAGTCGGCGAGGCCGCCCTCGGAGGCGAGGCGCAGCTCTTCGAAGACCTCCTCGGGCCGGTCGCTGAACGTCGAGGGGGCTTCGAGTCGCCGCGCGAGCTCGCTGAGGATCCAGAGCTCGTCGCGCACCCCGTTGGGCGGGGCGAGGGCGGCTCGTCGGCGGAGCACGCGGCCCTCGAGCGAGGTCATCGTGCCCTCCTCCTCGGCCCACTGCGTGACGGGCAGCACGAGATCGGCGAGCGAGGCCGTCTCGGTGAAGAAGAAGTCGCAGACGACGAGGAGGTCGAGCCGTTCGATGCCGGCTCGCACGGCGGCGACGTCGGGCGAGGAGATCACGAGGTTCGAGCCGTGCACGAGCAGGCAGCGCACGCCGTCGGGCTGCCCGAGGGAGGCGAGCAGTTGCACGGCGGGAAGGCCGGCGCCGGGAAGCGAGTCGGGGTCGATGCCCCACACCCGCGCGACGTGGGCGCGGGCCTCGGGGTCGGTGATCTTGCGGTAGCCCGGCAGCTGGTCGGCCTTCTGGCCGTGCTCGCGACCGCCTTGGCCGTTGCCCTGGCCGGTGAGGGTGCCGTAGCCCGATCGACCGGTGCCGGGGAGGCCGAGGAGGAGCGCGAGGTTGATCGCCGCCGTCGCGGTGTCGGTTCCGTCGACGTGCTGCTCGACGCCGCGGCCGGTGAGGATGTAGCTGCCGTTGCTCGCGGCCAGGCGGCGGGCGACCGAGCGGAGCTCCCAGGCCGGCACGCCCGTGTGCTCCTGCACGCGCTCGGGCCACCACTGGCTGACGCTGCGGGCGAGGCCCGCGGCGCCGACGGTGCGCTCGGCGACGTACTTCTCGTCGACGAGGCCCTCGGCGATGACGATGTGGATGAGCCCGAGCAGGAGCACGAGGTCGCTGCCGGGCGTGGGCTGCAGGTGCATCCCGCCGCCGTCGTGGGTGAGTCGCGCCGTCGCGCTCACGCGGGGGTCGACGACGATGAGCCCGCCCGCGGCTCGGGCACCCTCGAGGTGGCCGATGAACGGCGGCATGGTCTCGGCGACGTTCGAGCCGAGGATGAGGATGGTGTCGGCGTCGTCGAGGTCGGTCACCGGGAACGGCAGGCCGCGGTCGACGCCGAAGGCGCGATTGCCGGCTGCCGCGGCCGACGACATGCAGTAGCGGCCGTTGTAGTCGATGCGCGACGTGCCGAGGGCGACGCGGGCGAACTTGCCGAGCAGGTACGACTTCTCGTTCGTGAGTCCGCCGCCGCCGAACACACCGACGGAGTCGGCGCCGTGCTCGGCGCGGCTGCGGCGGAGCTTCTCGGCGATCTCGTCGAGCGCCTCGTGCCAGCTGATCTCGTCGAAGCCGCCGTCGGCGCGGCGGCGGAGCGGGCTCGTGAGCCGTTCGGCCGAGCCGAGCAGCTCGGCCGAGGTCCAGCCCTTCTTGCAGAGGCCGCCGCGGTTCGTCGGGAAGAAGCGCCCCGCGATTGTTGCGGCAGGCCCGGGCAACGCCGCCTCCGGCGCCGCCGTCACCGTCATGGCGCACTGCAGGGCGCAGTACGGGCAATGGGTGTCGGCGACGCCGGAGGCGATGGTCACGAGTGGTACTCCAGGTGGATCGGATGCATGGTGCCGGTGGTACTGCTAGATGCGCTGTCCCGCCACCGAGGAGCCGCGGCGCAGATAGAAGAAGGCCGTGACGGCGGCGAACACCACGTAGGCGACGATGAAGCCGATGAAGGCCGCGTCGTAGCTGCCGGTGCCGGTCTTGGCGGCTCCGAGCACCTGCGGGATCGCGAAGCCGCCGTAGGCGCCGACCGCCGAGATGATGCCGAGGGCCGCGGCCGCCTTGCGCTGCGTGCCGACATCCGCGGCGTTCTCGTGGGCGTTCGCCGTGCCCGCCCGGGCCGCGAAGACCGTGGGGATCATCCGGTAGGTCGAGCCGTTGCCGACGCCGCTCGCGACGAAGAGCAGCAGGAAGCAGCCGAGGAAGAGCCAGAAGTTCGCGGCCGGCAGGGTCAGCAGCACGAGCGTCGCGCCGAGCGCCATGACCCCGAACGTGACGACCGTGATGAGGGCGCCGCCGAAGCGGTCGGCGAGCTTGCCGCCGTAGGGACGGGCGAGGGAGCCGACGAGCGCACCGAGGAAGGCGAGCCCGACACCGGCCGAGCCGACCTGGATGGTCGAGAAGTCGGGGAACTGGTCGGCGATGAGCTTCGGGAACACGCTCGCGAAGCCGATGAAGGAGCCGAACGTGCCGATGTAGAGGAACGCGAGGATCCACATGTGCGGTTCGCGCACTGCGGCGAGCGAGCCGGCGATGTCGGCCTTCGCGCTCGAGATGTTGTCCATGAAGAAGTAGGCGCCGATCATCGCCGCGATGATCAGCGGGATCCAGAGCCAGCCCGCGAGCGGGAGGTTGAGCGTGGCTGCTGCACCGATCGTGATCGCGATCGGCACGACGAACTGGGCCACGGATGCACCGAGGTTGCCGCCGGCCGCGTTGAGCCCGAGCGCCCAGCCCTTCTCCCGCTGCGGGAAGAAGAACGTGATGTTCGCCATCGAGCTCGCGAAGTTGCCGCCACCGAAGCCGGCGAACGCCGCGATGAGGAGCATGACGCCGAAGGGCGTCTCGGGGTTGGACACGGCGATGCCGAGCCCGATCGCGGGGATCAGCAGGAGGCCGGCCGAGACGATCGTCCAGTTGCGGCCGCCGAAGCGGGGCACCATGAAGGTGTAGGGGATTCGCAGGGTCGCGCCGACGAGGGCGGGAATCGAGATGAGCCAGAACGTCTGCCCCGTGTCGAAGGTGAAGCCGACGGCCGGCAGCGACACGACGACGACGCTCCAGAGCTGCCAGACGACGAAGCCGAGGAACTCGGCGAAGATCGACCAGCCGAGGTTGCGCTTGGCGATCGCACGCCCCACGAGATTCCACTGCGACGTGTTCTCGGGGTCCCAGTTGTCGATCCAGCGGCCTGGCCGATGGACGAGTTCACTGGTCGCGGCGTCGGTCGAGGCCGCGACGCCGGGGGGCGTGGTCTGGGGTTCGGTGGTGAGTGCCATTGGGAGCCTCCGGGGGAGCGATGTGGGAACTCGGATATCAGGGACGCTATTCGCGCAGTGTTTCCGCGCTCGCCGTGCGAGGTAAAGGTTCGGTCACTGAGTCGTCACTTCTCACAGCGCCCGGTTGTTAGTCGGTGTTCACATGCCTGTTACATTCGCTCCGGCAAGTGTGCGTTCAAGAGATTTCGCGCACGTATCGTCTGCGTGACGCGGATGTACCGTTTCGAGCTTTCCTCGAACTCGCCGGCCGAGACGCGTTCGCCGTGAGGCCGTGCACGCCGCCCAGCCGCTTGCGACCCCGACGCTTTAGACTCCGGCACATGCCCGACGCACTCTGGTGGTTGCCCTCCGTGGTCGTGTTCGCGCTGGCCGGCCTGTTCCTCGCCGGCGCGGTCGTCGGGTTCCGGCGGCTCGGCGTGCGCCGCGAGCGGCAGTCGCTGACGGGCGCGCGAGAGCTCGAGGTGCGCGCGAAGGGTCTCATCGTGCAAGCCGACAATGCGACGCGAGAGGCCGAGCGCGAGGTGGCGTTCGCCGAGGCGCAGTTCGGCGAGGCCGCGGCACGCGAGGTGCGCACTGCCGTCACGCGGGCTCGCGGCTGGCTCCGCGAGGCGTTCCTGCTGCAGCAACGACTCGACGACGCCGAACCCGACTCCGCCGCCGAGCGTCGCACGTGGAGCGCGCAGATCGAGGGGCTCTGCCGGTCGGCGCTCCGGGCTATCGACGAAGCCGATAGCGCGCTCGCAGCCAGGCGCCGGGCCGAGCGCGGTGCGAGCGCCGATGCGCCCGCCCTCCGCGAGGACGCCGAGCGGCTCGGCCGCCGG
>NZ_SDPN01000077.1 GCF_004134825.1 Agromyces albus | reverse complement strand
CGGTGCGCGACGCCGTGGCCGACGCCCTCGCCGAGGGACGACTGCCCGTGCGCCGCCGGCGCACCGGCGGCCCCGGTCGAGTCGTGCTCGTCGGAGGCGGCCCCGGCGCCGCCGACCTCATCACCCTGCGCGGTCGACGCGCACTCGCAGAAGCGGATGTCGTGGTCACCGACCGTCTCGGTCCCCGGGCGTTGCTCGCCGAGCTCGAGCCCGGCGTCGAGATCGTCGACGTGGGCAAGGCCCCCGGGCGGCATCCGGTTCCGCAGCACGAGATCAACCGGATCCTCGTCGAGCGTGCGCTCGCCGGCCAGCACGTCGTGCGCCTGAAGGGCGGCGACCCGTTCGTGTTCGGCCGCGGCGGCGAAGAGGTCGCCGCATGCCTCGACGCCGGAGTGGCCGTCGAGGTCGTGCCCGGCATCTCGAGCGCGATCTCCGTGCCGCAGGCCGCCGGCATCCCGGTCACACACAGGGGCACCGCCGCGTCGATGCTGCTCGTCAACGGCCACGACGACCCCACGCAGGCGACCCTCGCGGCACTCGCCGACGACACGACGACGACCGTCGTGCTCATGGGCGTCGAGCGACTCGGCGGCTTCGCCGAGGCAGCGGTCGCCGCGGGCGCTCCGCATGACCGGCCCGTCGCGATCGTCGAGAGCGGCACGACGTCGTCGCAACGCACCACCCGGGCAACCCTCGGCACCGTTGCCGCCGCTGCAGCTGCTGCCGGTGTGCAGGCGCCGGCCGTCATCGTGGTGGGCGAGGTCGCCGCAGCCGGACTCCTCACTCGACTCACCGACCCCGCGCGGAGCCGCACCGGATGACGAACGCCCCTCCCACGCCGGGGACGCCCTTGCTCGGTTGCGTCATCCTGATCACCGCCGATCGCCGGTCGGCGGAACTCGGCGCCGCCCTCGAGCGGCGTGGAGCGCGTGTCGTGCACGCCCCGGCTCTCACGATCGAACCGCACATCGGCGACGAAGCGCTCATCGAGCAGACACTCCAGGTCATCGCCACCCCTCCCGACGTCGTCGTCGCGACGACGGGCGTCGGGTTCCACGGCTGGATGGAGACCGCCGACTCGGCGGGCCTCCTCGACGACCTGCACGCCGCGCTCGCGGGCGCGAGGTTCATCGCGCGCGGCCCGAAGGCCCGCGGGGCCATCCAGCAGGCCGGATTCAGTGCCGACTGGGTCGCCGAGTCCGAGACCTCCTCGGAGCTCGGTACATATCTGCTCAACGAAGGCATCTCCGGACTCCGCGTCGTCGTCCAGCACCACGGCTCCGGGTCCGACGGGCTCGACGAGGCCTTCCGCGGCGCGGGTGCCGACGTGACGAGCCTCGTCGTCTACCGCTGGGGTCCTCCGCCCGATCCCGGGCTCGTCGCCGGTTCCGTGCGCAGCGCCGCAGAGGGCGCCTACGACGCCGTGCTCTTCACCTCCGCTCCGGGCGCCGACGCGTGGCTCGAGGCGGCCATCGTCGAGGACGCGCTCGACGGCATCCTCGATCAGGAGGCCCGCGGCACCCTGCTGATCGCCGCGGTCGGCCCGATCACGGCGGGTCCGCTCGAGCACGCCGGGATGTCGCCGCGAGTGCCCGATCGCGGGCGGCTCGGGTCGCTCGTGCGCTCGGTCGTCTCGCACTTCGCCGAGCGTCGATCCTCGGCGATCGACACGGCCGCCGGAGTGCTCGAGGTGCGGCGTGGCGGCGCCCTGCTCGACGGTGAGCTGCTGCCCCTGACACGAACCGGTCACGCCGTGCTCACCGCTCTCGCCGAAGCAGGCGGCGACGTCGTCAACCGCTCCCAGCTCCTGGCATCGCTTCCCGGCGCGACGAGCGACGTGCATGCCGTCGAGGTCGCCGTCGCGCGGATCCGCGAGGCGTGCGGCGCGAAGGGCCTCATCCAGACGATCGTGAAGCGTGGCTACCGACTCGCGGTGACCAGCCGGGAGGAAGCATGACCACCCTCATCGCGTGCTCGCACGGAACGAATGACGCGGCCGGACGCATGGCTATCCGCTCGATCGTCGACGGGATCCGTCGCGCCCGGCCGGCGCTCTCGGTGCACGAGGCGTTCGTCGACGTGCAGGGACCCGACGTCGGCGAGGTCGTCTCCCTGCTCGACCCCGAAGGCGACGCGATCATCGTGCCGCTCCTGCTCTCGACCGGATACCACGTGCGCGTCGACATCGCGCGGGCCGCCGGAGCCGCGGCCTCGCAGGTCGGCGTCGCCGCCTCGCTCGGGCCGCACCCCGTGCTCGCCGAGATCCTCGTCGAGCGGCTCGTCCAGGCCGGGGCGACGCCGGCAGACCACGTGGTGCTCGCAGCTGCCGGGTCGAGCGACCCGCGGGCCGCCGACGACGTCGAACGACTCGCGACGCTGCTTCGGACGTCCTGGCCCGGCACCGTGACCATCGGCTACGGCGCAAGCGCCACCCCGAACGTTCCGACCGCGGTCGCTGCTGCTCGCGCGACGAGTGGGGGTCGCGTCGTGATCGCGTCGTACCTGCTCGCCCCGGGCTACTTCCACGACCGGTTGCTCGAAGCCGGCGCCGACGTCGTCTCGGCACCGCTCGCACCCGATCCCCGCCTCGCCGAGCTCGCGATCGACCGCTACCGCTCCGCCCGGCTCCCGCTCACGGGCGTGAATCGAACTGCGGGCATCGGCACACGCTGACCACACGGCGAGCCGGCCTGCCGACGACTCAGGGCAGGTGCCGTCCGAGGCGCTCGACCGCCGCCAGGTACCGATCGACGACGAGCTCGACGATCGGGCCGGGCGCCGGGCGGCCCGGGAGCATGAGCGGCTCGGAGACCGCATCGGCGCCGACCGCGTTCGCCGCATCGTTGAACGTGCCGGGCGCAAGCAGGTAGGTGGCCACGATGACCCGCGACCCGGGATGCACCTCGCGGATCATCTCGATCGCGTCGGGCAGGCGCGGGATCGCTGCGGCGATGAACCCGACCGTCACGGGTCGACCGAGCCGGGCACCGAGCAGCCGCCCGGTCTCGAAGCATTCGCGCACCGCGCGCGGGTCGTTCGAGCCGGCGGCCGCGAGCACGATGGCGTCGGACGGACCGAGACCGATCGCCTCGAGCCGATCGGCGAGCACCTCGACGATCCTCGAGTCGGGTCCGAGCGGTTCGGCGAGTCCGGGACCGCCGGGGGGCAGCTGGTTGATGCCCTGGGAGAGCCCGGTTCGAACGTGGAACCCCGCCGAGAGCACGAGCGGCACGATCACGGCGGGCGTGCCGGCGTGCTGCGCGAGTGCTGCAGCGACATCCGAGTTCTGGGCATCGACGAAGCTGATGCTGATGCGGACTGCAGGAACCTCGGCGGCCACGGCGTCGACGAGGCCGATGATGGCCGAGCGGTTGTCGGCCGACGGCGCTCCGTGGGTCACCGCGAGGAGCGTGAGCGGCGGGTCGACGATCGCGTTGCCATCGTCAGGCCCAGACCCGCTCATCGCCGCTCCCGTCGTTGCGCATCGACGGAGCCGCGTCCGTCGTTACGAACATAGGGACGGCGTGTTTCGGAGCGGACACCCGCATGTTTCACGCACGTGAATCATGCACCCGTTGCGGGCAGGACGGCCGGTCGGCGACGGCCGCTCGGCCCGGGTCAGCCTCGGTCGTCGAGCAGCTCGGGACGCACGCGCCGGGTGCGCTCGATCTGCTGCTCGCGCCGCCAGGCGGCGACGGCGCCGTGGTTGCCCGAGAGCAGCACGGGCGGCACCTCGAGCCCCCGCCAGACGGCCGGCTTGGTGTAGCTCGGATACTCGAGGAGGCCATCTTCGTGCGACTCCTCGACGAGGCTCTCGGGGTTGCCGACGACACCGGGCACGAGTCGCCCGACGGCCTCGATCATCGCCATCGCGGCGACCTCCCCGCCGTTCAGCACGTAGTCGCCGAGGCTGATCAGGCGGACCGGGATGCGACTCGAGTAGTGGTCGACGACCCGCTGGTCGATGCCCTCGTAGCGACCGCAGGCGAACACGAGATGCGGCGCGTGCGCGAACTCGCGTGCGATCTGCTGCGTGAACGGCTCACCGGCGGGCGATGGCACGATGAGCACCGACTCGTCGGTGACGAGCGCGTCGAGCGCCTCGCCCCAGGGCTCGGGTTTCATGACCATGCCGGCACCGCCGCCGTAAGGCGTGTCGTCGACCGTGCGGTGGCGGTCGTGGGTGTGCTCCCGCAGGTCATGGGCCGCGACCTGGAGGATGCCGGCCTGACGGGCCCGCCCGAGCAACGACACGTCGAGCACCGAGAAGAACTCGGGGAAGATCGTGACGATGTCGATCCGCATGGGGGCGAGCCTACGCGCCGGCGTGGTCGCCGGTGTCGTCGCCCGTTCCAGCGGCGGTCGACTCGGATGCATCAGCCTGGAGCACGTCGTCAGAAGCGTCGGACTCGGGCTCGGGCTCGGCGTCGGCTTCGGGCAGCTCCTCGAATAGCCCCGGCGGCGGCGTCACCGTGAGTGTACCGGCGGCGAGGTCGACCTCGGGCACGATCGCCGAGACGAACGGCACCATGACCTCACGGCCGCGCGCCTTCACGATCAGCAGGTCTTGCGCCGGAAGATGCTCGACGTGGCTGACCTCGCCGATGCGCTCGCCGTCGCGGACGACGGCGAGCCCCACGAGCTGGTGGTCGTACCACGCGTCGTCTTCGGGGGTCTCTTCACCGCTCGCGTCGACCCAGAGGATCGCCTTGGCGAGACCCTCTGCGGCCGTGCGGTCGTCGATGCCCTCGAAGAAGCCGACGGCGTGCCCGTTGTACCAGCGAAGCTCACGGAGCGTGAGGCTCTTGCCGTGCCACGGCGACGTGTCGGGCACCTGCAGGGTGAAGACCGCGCCGGGCACGAACCGCCGGTCGGGGTCGTCGGTGTAGAGCTCGATCTTGATGGCGCCCTTGAGCCCGTGCGCCTTCGTGAGACGACCGACTCGGAGCTGCGTGCCTGGTGCGTCGGACACGTCAGTCGTCGGTGTCGACGACGTCGACGCGAACGCGGCGGCCGTCGGCGAGGGCGGTGACGAGGGTGCGGAGCGCTTTCGCGGTGCGGCCGGCACGGCCGATGACGCGACCGAGGTCCTCGGGGTTCACGTGAACCTCGAGGACCTCGCCGCGTGCGCTCGACGCGGAGACGACCTTCACATCGTCAGGGTGATCGACGATCCCCTTGACGAGGTGTTCGAGCGCGGACTGGAGCAAGGCTTACGCCTCGTCCGTCGCGGTCTCGCCGGCGGCCTCGGCCGGAGCCTCGGTCTTGGCGGGCTTCTCGGCCTTGGGCTTCAGCACCGGCTTCTTGGTCTCGTCGACCTGGAAGGCGGGCTTGGGCTCGGCGACGCGCACGGTCGACACGGCGTCCTTGTCGCCCTTGAACCTGCCCCAGTCGCCCGTGAGCTTGAGGATCGCAGCGACCTGCTCGGTCGGCTGCGCGCCGACGGAGAGCCAGTACTGCGCGCGGTCGGAGTCGACCTCGATGAACGAGGGCTCCTGGGTGGGGTGGTACTTGCCGATCTCCTCGATCACTCGACCATCGCGCTTGGTGCGCGAGTCGGCGACGACGATGCGGTAATACGGCGCACGGATCTTGCCATGGCGCTTGAGACGGATCTTGACAGCCACAATTCTCCTGAAAAATGTTGTGAGGTAAGCGAACTGACAGCCGTGAGCGTGGGGTGCACACTCGGCGGAAGCTCTATGGGGTTCTGCGCGCCGGATAGAGGGTCGGGCGATACTGAACTCGACTGACCATTCTTGCAGAAATCCGGCCGCAAGGATAATCGTCCGGCGTGCATGGCATGATAGGCCGACAGACGCCCACGAGCCCTGCCCGGATGGGGGCCCCGCCATGCAGATCGACTTCGCCCGATCCGCCCGTTCCACGGTCGGACTCGAGTGGGAGGTCGCCATCGTCGACCGTGCCACCGGAGAGCTCGCCTCGGTCGCCGACCAGGTGCTCCGGGTACTCGACGCGGGCAGCCCATCTGGGCATCATCCGTTCATCACCTCGGAACTGCTGACGAACACCGTCGAGCTCGTGAGCGGCGTGCACGAACGCGTCGCGGGCGCCGTCGCCGATCTCGAGGGCCAGCTCGCGGAGGTGCGGGCGGTGATCGACGAGCTCGGTGACTACGAGCTCGTCTGCAGCGGCTCGCATCCGTTCAGCCAGTGGTACGACCAGCACCTCACCGACAAGCCGCGCTATCACAAGCTCATCGATCGCACCCGGTGGTGGGGCCGCAACATGATGATCTGGGGCGTCCACGTGCACGTCGGCATCGAGGAACGCGACAAGGCGCTGCCGATCCTCGACGGGCTGCTCGCGTACCTGCCGCACCTGCAGGCGCTCTCGGCCTCGAGCCCGTACTGGGCGGGTGTCGACACGGGGTACGCCTCGAACCGGGCGCTCATGTTCCAGCAGCTGCCGACGGCGGGGCTCCCCTACCCGCTCGCCGATTGGGCGGCGTACGAGCGCTACGTCGACGACCTCGTGCGCACCGGCGTGATCGAGGACCACAGCGAGGTGCGCTGGGACATCCGCCCCTCCCCTCGCTGGGGAACGGTCGAGGTGCGCGTCTGCGACGGCGTCTCGACGGCGGCCGAGATCGCGGCGATCGGCGCACTCGTGCAGTGCCTCGTCGAGTGGATGAGCACCCGCCTCGACGAGGGCCACACGCTCACGGTGCTGCAGCCCTGGTACGTGCGCGAGAACAAGTGGCGAGCTGCGCGCTACGGTCTCGAAGCCGAGGTGATCACGGATGTCGCGGGCACCGAGCGACTCGTCACCGACGACCTGCGCGAGCTCCTCACGACCCTCGCGCCGATCGCCGAGCGACTTGGTTGCGCCGCCGAGCTGCAGGGCGTGCGCGAGACGCTCGCCGGCGGCGCGAGCTACCAGCGCCAGCTCCGGGTCGCGGAGGCCGCCGGCGGCGACCTCACGGCCGTGGTGGCACACCTCGCGCGCGAGCTCCGCGCCGGGGTCACGCCGACGACGGG
>NZ_SDPN01000076.1 GCF_004134825.1 Agromyces albus | reverse complement strand
TGCCGGCCCGGCCGCGGCGGCGTCAGCGGCGGCGCCTGCGCCCTCGGGGCCGCCGGTCGCAGAGCCGCCCGACCCAGACCCCGACACCGGAGTCTCCTGGGGCGCTCCGGCCGTACCCGTCGTGCACTGGTTCGGGCCGCGCTTGTCGCAGTCCGCCGGTTGTGGGGCTGTGAGCGCGAGTTGGTTGTTGCTCGGCGAGTCGCCGGGTTTGAACGTGGGGTTGTTGCACGCGTTGGGATCGACGCTCGCGCCCCCGGCGCCAGGGATGCGCTTGATCTGCTCGAAGCCCGCCAGCACGAGGTTCATCGGCAAGGGCGAATAGCCGAGGTCCGCGGCCTGCTGCTGCCCCTCGCACAGCATGTAGCTTGCGAACGCGCCCAGCGTGGCGCCCTTCGCCTCGGTGAAGACCGCCGGCGGTTTCACCTCGGTCGGCACGATCATGTAGGAGTAGCTCGAGAGCGGATAGGTGCGCGGGTCGCCGCTGTTGTAGACGCCGTCGAGGATCTGCGTCAGGTAGTCGGCCGATGCCGCATCGTTGTTGATCTGCGCCTGCAACAGCGCCACGGCCACCGAGCTCGACGTGGGCTCGACGTAGTAGTCGGCGGCGTTCAGCACCTTCGCGACCGGGAAGCCCGACTCGAGCGCGTACGAGTACTCCACGTAGGTGATCGCCCCCTCGCCGTAGCCCTGGCTCACGTAGCCCGCGACGCCCGACGAGCCGCTCTGGGCTTTCCCATTGGCGGGCGTCGGGAACTGCGACCTCATCCCAGCGGTCCACGCGTCTGAGTGTTGCTTCGACATCCACAACGAGAACTGCGCCGACGAGCCCGAGCCGTCGGATCGCACCACCGGCACGATCGCCTTGTCGGGCATCGCGAGGCCGGGGTTGTCGGCCTGGATCGCGGGGTCGTTCCAGTTCGTGATGGCGCCGGTGAAGATCCTCGTGATGGTGGCGCCCGACAGGCGCAGGTTCGTCACCCGCTTGCCGCCGATGTTCAGGTGGTACATGAAGGCCGTGCCGCCGGCGACGATCGGCATGTACGCGTAGCCGCGCGGCGGCACCTCGGGTGCCGAACCGTCTTCGGGGCTCGACTGGAACGGGATCTCGCTGACCGCGTAGTCGATGGTGCCCGCGATGAAGTCGCGTCGACCGGCCGACGACCCCACGCCGGAGTAGTTCACGGTCATCCCGTAATTCGACGCGACGTTTGTGCGCCACTGGTCGAGCGCATTCTGGGACCACGTCGATCCGGTGCCGGTGATCACCTCCCACGTCGCAGCGCTTGCGGGCGTGGCGGCCACTCCCACGGCGAGCAGCAGCGCGCCGAAGGCGGCGACCAGGCGCGTCGGGCGACGCTTCAGCGGGCTCATTGCGGTTCCTCCAGCGGTTGAGCGGATGCCGCGCGACGGGCGGCCGCGGCATCCATGCGTTCGGCATCCCGTTCCGACGCGTTTCGCGCCGCGCGCTGCTGACGCGGGGACAGGTTGCCCGCACCGCGGCCGCCGATGAAGCGGGCGATCGCGAAGAGCGCCAACACGAGCAGAAGCAGCACGGCGGCCGTGCCGAATCCGCGCGCGACGATGTTCGGCTCGGGTGAGCGCACGAAGTCGAACACCTGCAGCGGAAGCGAGATCATCGGGCCTTCGAACGGGTTCGAGTTCATCACGTTCGTGACGCCCGACGTGAGCAGAACCGGCGAGGTCTCGCCGATCCCGCGCGCCGTGCCGAGGATCACGGCCGTGACGAGGCCCGAGCGAGCCGTCGGCAGCACCACGTGCCACACGGTGCGCCAGCGCGAGGCGCCGAGGGCGTACGACGCCTCGCGCAAGTGGCCGGCGACGAGGCGCAGCACGACATCCGACGCCCGCACGATGATCGGGAGCATCATCACCGAGATCGCGAGGGCGGCCGCGAAGCCCGAACGCTGGTGCGTGAAGACCAGGATGACGGCGGAGTAGATGAACAGGCCCGCGACGATCGAGGGCAGCGCCGTCATCGCGTCGACGATCGTGCGCACGAACCTGGCGAAGCGCCCGCCCACCTCGTTCAGGAACAGGGCCGTGACGATGCCGAGCGGGATCGAGATCGCCAGGGCGATGCCGATCTGGATGAGGGTACCGACGATCGCGTGTGCGACGCCGCCGACGTCGAGCCCATCGAGCGGGCCGGCGAACTCCATGTCCTGGAAGAAGAAGTTCACGTGCACGAGCGCCGGGAATCCGCGCAACAGCGTGAAGACGACGACGAAGGTCAGGGCGCCGAACAGGATGACGCCGGTGCTCGCGAGTACGACCGTCATGACCCGGTCGGCGACCTCGCGGCCGTCGCCGGTGGTGCTCACCAGCAGGGCGTAGATCGCGATGAAGGCCAGGAACGCGACGACGATGAAGCCGACGACACCGCTCAGGGGTGCGATCCAGCCGAACAGCAGGGTCGCGATGGCCAGCGCGCCGGCCGCCGCGCCGAACAGGGCGTAGCGGTCGTCGAGGCGTGCAGAACGGATGCGGCGGCGCGGGCCGATCTCGACGCCATCGCGCACCGGCAGGCTGGTGCGGACCTCCGCCTCGGTCTCCTGTACCTCGTCGGCGAGGGAGGGTTCGTACGTGGTGAGCGACATCACGCCTCGCTCTCGGCGCCGGAGCGCGACCGGGCGACGATCGACGAGGCCGCGAAGTTGATGACGAGGGTGATCAGGAACAGCACGAGGCCCGCGGCCATCAGCGCCGAGAGGGCGAACTCGCTCGCCTCGCCGTACCGCAGTGCGATCAGCGCCGACACCGAGTTGCCACCGGTCTTCAGCGCCTGCCAGTTGATCGCGAAGATCGGCGAGATGATCATGTAGACCGCGATCGTCTCGCCGAGCGCCCGGCCGAGGCCGAGCATGGTGCCTCCGATGATGCCGCCCCGGCCGAATGGCAGGACGACCGCGGTGATCATGCCCCAGCGCGTCGAACCCAGCGCGAAGGCCGCCTCACGCTCTCCCGCAGGCGCCTGCATGAACGCCTCGCGCATGATCGAGGTCTGCGTCGGCACCACCATGAGGCCCACGACGATGCCCGCGATGAACGCCGACGAGGTGAACGCACTCGCGTCGGTCAGCGCGGCGCCGTCCTGGTCGGTCACGGCGAAGAACGGGATCCAGCCGAAGTACGTCGAGATCCATCGCGAGACGGGAATGACGCTCTCCTGCAGGAAGAACAGGCCCCACAGCCCGAACACGACGCTCGGCACCGCGGCCATCAGATCGACGAGGGTGATGGACCACTGCTTCAGGCGGCCCATGAGCACCTCGGAGATCAGCAGCGAGGTGCCGAGAGCCAGCGGCACCGAGACGCACATCGCGATGACCGCGATCGTGACGGTGCCGAACAGCACGGCGGCGATGCCGAACTCGCCGGTCTCTGGCGACCACTTCTGTTCGACGAGGAAGTCGAAGCCCGCCACCTGCATCGCCGAGCCCGCGCGCAGCGAGAGGAACAGGCCGACCGCGAGCATGATGGCCACGGTCACCCCGCCGGCCGAGAAGCTGACGGCGCGGAAGACGGCGTCCGACCGCGAGGGGCGCGGCTTCAGCGTCCGCGGCTCCTGCTCCGGACGCGCGTGCGGTTCCTCGTCGGCGAAGATCACGGTGGTCGTGGCCGTCGTCGTGATGCCGCCCGCGCCGCGATCGTCGCTCACGATCGCGCCGATCTGCATGCCCACGAATACATCTGAGACCTCGGGTTTAAGCGCTGGACTGGGTAGTGGCGCAGGGGCGCCGGCTCACGCGTTCACCGTCGCTGCGTTATGTGAACGATCGATGTCGCCCATGCGAAGGAGGGCTGGACTCGGAGCGGCCACAGCGAAATCTCATACCCCCGTTTCGGGGGACGGCGTGGGCGTCGGAGTGGGCGACGGGGTGGCGCGAGGGGGCAGCTCCGCTTCGAGCAGCGTGACGGTCGTCGCCAACGCCAGCGACGCTCCCTCTCCCGGGTCGGTCCCTACGATCGTGCCTGCCGCGACCCCGGCCACGGGTCTCGTGCCGATCGCGACCGTGAATCCCGCGCGCTGCAATGCCGCCAGCGCATCGGCACGCGAGAGCCCGACCACGTGCGGAACCCGATTGAAACCCGACGCGACCGTGAGCGAGACGACGGCGCCCGGGGCAGTCCGCGTGCCGGCCTCTGGAGACGATCCGAGCACCGTGTCGCCCGCTCGCTCCGAATCCACGACGACGAGTTCGCCCACCTCGAGCCCTGCATCGGCGAGCGTGCGCATCGCGTCGGCGAGTGTGGAGAGTGACAGCTGCGGCACGACCACCTCGGCGACGGGGGGCGGCGTCCAGACGGGCTCACTCGACGGGGTCGGTTCGGCGGTCGGAGGTGGCGATGGGGACGCGGATGCCTCTGCGGTCGGCGACGGGATCGCAACCGGCACAGCCGGCGCGCTCGCCGCCACCGACCCGATGATCGCTGCGACGACGACCGCGAGTCCGGCACCCGACATCCAGGCACCGATCCTGCTAGGCCTGCGCTGGGCGACCGGCCGCCGCGCAGCCCCTGCCCGCTGCACCGCCGTGTGTGCGGCCATCGGTGACCGAGCCGGCACCCTCGTGCTGCCCAGCACGCGTGTCACCGTCTCGGCCTCCGGCCGACGCTTCGGTGCCGTGACCCGGGTCGCACCTGAGCTGCGACCCGCGTCGTCGGCCGCAGCACCGGTGGGCGTTGCTGCGGTCGCGAGCTCCGTCCGCATCTCGGCGGCCGACGCGAACCGGTCGACGGGGTCTTTCAAGAGCGCCCTCACCACGAGCCGATCGATCTGGCGCGGAATCCGCGAGTCCATCACCGACGGCACGGGCGGAGGGGTCTCGAGGTGCGCGCGCATCGTCTCTGCGGGCGTCGAACGAGAGAACGGCGCGCGTCCGGTGAGGGCGAAGTAGAGCACCGCACCGGCCTGGTAGAGGTCGCCTCGTTCGTCGACGGCCGCCCCTCGCACCTGTTCGGGCGACATGTACTCGACGTTGCCGATGACGCCCGCCCGGCCCCCGGCCTGCTCGCTGCGGAGAACGTCGGCTCCGATGGCGGCCCGGCCCGCGGCATCCGCGAGACCGAAATCGAGCAGCCGCACGCCGTCGATCGTGACACGACCCGACTTCCCTCGCGCGACCATGACGTTGGCCGGAGAGACGTCGCGGTGCACGAGGCCGATCGCGTGCGCCGCTTCGAGCGCGCGCAGCACGCCGTCGAGCACCGCAATCGCTTCGGCGACAGTCAGCTGGCCGAATCGCCCGACGTGTTCGGCCAGGCTCGACCCGGGGGCCCGCTCGAGTGCGATCCACGCGACGGGTTCGGTCGATGCGGTGTCGACGCCCACATCGAGCACGCCCGCGATGTTCGGATGCCGCAGCGCGCCGGCTCGTCGCGCCTCCGCGAAGAACGCCTCACGGGTCTCGGGTCGCCCCGAGAAGTGCGGATGCAGCAGCTTCAACGCCACCGATGCCCCGGTCGTCGTGTCGACGGCGGCGAAGACCGAGGCCGACCCGCCGGTGCCGAGCAGTTCACCGAGGCGGAACCGGCCGGAGATCAGGCCCGTCGGCTCGGTCATCCGCTGGTGCGCGCAGCGTAGTCACGCGCGACATCTGCGACCGCGTTGACGTACGACTCGACGTGGTTGTAGGCGAACACTGCGCGGTGCCAGTTCGCGGCATCCGAGAGGTCCCCGTACTCGCACAGGTATCGGCCGGCGGCGAGCGCAGCGTCGTCGATCTGCTGCGGGTCGGCGACGCCGTCGTCATTGCCGTCGGAGCCCCACGTCGCCCAGGTCGACGGGATGAACTGCATCGGACCGACCGCGCGATCGGTGGTGGACGTGCCGTCGATGCCGCCGCTGTCGGTGTCATCGATGCGGTCGTAGTCGCCGCCGTCGAGTTCCGGGCCGAGGATCGACGGCCGCGCAACCCCGTCGAGCCCGAGCGCGGACCCCGCGTGGGTGCCGTGCCCCGACTCGAGATGGCCGAGCGCGGCGAGCGTGCTCCACCCCATGCGGCAGTCGGGTGACTCAGCGCCCAGCGCGAGTTCTGCGCCCGCATATCCGAGCAGTGCTCTCAGTGGGATGCCGGTGCGCGACGCCTGCTCGATCGCCCATCCCTCGTCGACGAGGCCCGAGTTGCCTCCCGCGCGCGACGATGCCGGCCGAGCCGGCGTCGACGATGCCGGCGAGCCGCCCGCCGCGGTGTCCGTCGACGGTGGCGCGGGGTTCTGCACCGTGTCGTCCGGAAGCGGCGCCGCCGCGAGACGCACGCTCGGCTCCGAGAACGTGACGAGGCCGCCGATCATCCAGGCGGCAAGGGAGAGGAACGCGATGACCGCCGCACCCGCGACCACGCTGGTGCCCGACGTCATCCCGCCACGCTCGTACCATGTGTGCGCATCATCACACCAGCATTCGACGACTGAACCGGCCCGACGGCGCCGACCGGTCGGCTTGGTCGGACAGGACCGCTCGCGGCATGGCGGCGAGAGCTCCGGTGGCGGCCGCAATTCCGGTCGATGTCGAACTGTACCAACGACTGCACGTCATGACCGGCGCACCCTCGAGCAGGACGGTCCAACCGCGTGAAGCGTTGAGCGGACCGGCGATGACGGCGATCTCGAGGTCTGCCGTGCGCTCCTGGAGTTGCAACACGTGATCGCGGGCGGCCTCGAAACTGCTGTAGAGCACGAAACTCCTGCCGAGCTCACGGTTGTTCGTGGCGTGGATGCGCCAGAGCGCGGGGAGTCGTTCCAGCGCGACGGCGGAACCCGGCCGAATCGGCGACGAGTTGCGCTGCCGCACACCGGCTGCCGTCGCCAGCGGCGTCGGGAAGGTGTCGCGGAACCGAGTCCATGCCCTGAGCAAGGGATCGTCGGCAGAACGGAACTCGGTGAACGTCACGCGTGCACGTCCACTCCGCAAGTCGCCGAGCGCGACATGGCTACCGGTCACGATGCCCTCTACTCCGACGCCGGCAATCTGCTCTGCCGCTTCGAAATGAAGAATCAGCGCTACGGGTTACGGCAACACGCCGTTCGAACCACCTACGCATGTCCGGCAGATGATCAAACGGTGTCGGATGCTTCGACCACTGATGCCTCCCCGAAGGGGGCGTTGTGGTGCCCTTCCCTCGATGGCAGACTGAGGTGGTCGCCGCCCGAGACGGCAAACCCGAATGAAGATGAAGCCCTTGAGCCGATCCGAATCCAGCCAGAACCGCCCGTTGCGAGCGCACGTCGCTCGACGGGCCGGGATCGTGCTCGCAACCTTCACCACGGTGGCCGTGCTGAGTTTCGTGGGGGTCAGTCCGGCAAGTGCCGAGGAGACACCGATTCCCACCCCGGCGCCCGAGGCCACCGCTACGAGCGAGCCGGCACCGGCACCGGAACCGGCACCGACGACAGAGCCGGCACCGAGCGAAGAGCCGCCACCCGCGGAGCCTGCGCCGAGCGAAGAGCCGACGACGCCTCCGCCGACGACTGATCCTCCGACGACGCCCACGCCGACCCCCGACCCCACGCCGACGCCCGACCCCACGCCGACGCCGACCCCCACGCCCGACCCGACCCCCACGCCGACGCCGACCCCCACGCCCGACCCGACCCCCACGCCGACACTGACCCCGACACCCGACCCGACGCAGCCGCCGCCG
>NZ_SDPN01000075.1 GCF_004134825.1 Agromyces albus | reverse complement strand
GCCGATCGCCGACCGCGTCGCCCTCGCGCCAGGCGCCCGTCGCCGGCGCGCGGCCGAGGAGCGCGAGCGCGCGCGTCTCGGACACCACGCTCGCGGGCACCGCGTCGGCGGTCGTCTGCCAGTCCATGTGTCGATTCTCCCCAACCCGTGCGCCCTGCACCCGTTTGTTACGCCCCGCGGGTCGTGAACGACGGATGCCGCGAGCCCGTGGGCCCGCGGCATCCGTCGTCGTTCAGGCCGTTCAGGCCGCCCGTGCCGACTCGGTGGCCGCTCGCGCGGCGGCGAGGCCGGCTTCGAGGT
Organism: Agromyces albus; assembly: GCF_004134825.1. Classification (GTDB taxonomy): domain Bacteria; phylum Actinomycetota; class Actinomycetes; order Actinomycetales; family Microbacteriaceae; genus Agromyces; species Agromyces albus. The sequence goes on along the minus strand of NZ_SDPN01000075.1, from coordinate 7,876 downwards.
CGGCCTTCAGGTCGTCGATGTTCTCGATTCCCAGCGAGAGGCGCACGAGGCCGGGCGTGACGCCCGTCGTGAGCTGCTGCTCGGGAGTGAGCTGCGAGTGCGTCGTCGATGCCGGGTGGATGACGAGCGAGCGCACGTCGCCGATGTTCGCGAGGTGCGAGAACAGCGCGAGGTTGTCGACGAGCGCCCGGCCGGCGTCGACGCCGCCCTTGAGCTCGAACGACAGCACCGCGCCGACGCCCTTGGGGGCGTACTTGTTGGCGGCGGCGTACCACGGGCTCGAGGGCAGGCCCGAGTAGTTCACGCTCGCGACGTCGGGGTGGTTGTCGAGCCACTCCGCGATCTCCTGCGCGTTGTGCACGTGCCGTTCGATGCGGAGGGAGAGCGTCTCGATGCCCTGGATGAGCTGCCATGCGCTCGCCGGGGCGATCGAGGCGCCGAGGTCGCGCAGCAGCTGCACCCGCGCCTTGATGATGTAGGCGATGCCGTCGCCGACCGCGCCCGTGTAGCTCGCACCGTGGTACGACGGGTCGGGGTCGGTCAGGCCGGGGAACTTCTCGACGTTCTTCGACCACTCGAACGTGCCGCCGTCGACGATGATGCCGCCGATGACCGTGCCGTGCCCGCCGAGGAACTTCGTGGCCGAGTGGACGACGATGTCGGCGCCGTGCTCGAACGGGCGGATGAGGTACGGCGTCGCGATGGTGTTGTCGACGATGAGCGGGATGCCGGCGGCGTGTGCGACGCCCGCGGCGAGCTCGATGTCGAGGATGTTGATCTTCGGGTTGCCGATCGTCTCGGCGAAGAAGAGCTTCGTGTTCGGGCGCACCGCGCGGCGCCACTCGTCGGCGTCGTCCTGGTTCTCGACGAAGGTCGTCTCGATGCCGAGCTTCGCGAGCGTGTACTTGAACAGGTTGTACGTGCCGCCGTAGATCGACGACGACGAGACGATGTGGTCGCCGGCCTGGGCGATGTTCAGCACCGCGATGGTCTCGGCCGCCTGGCCCGACGCGACGAGGAGGGCACCGGTGCCGCCCTCGAGCGCGGCGAGGCGCTCCTCGACGACGGCTTGCGTCGGATTCATGATGCGCGTGTAGATGTTGCCGAACTCGGCGAGCGCGAACAGGTTCTGCGCGTGCTGGGCGCTGTCGAACACGTACGACGTCGTCTGGTAGATCGGCGTCGCGCGTGCCTTCGTCGTCGGGTCGGGAGCTGCGCCGGCGTGCACCTGCTTGGTCTCGAAGCGCCAGTCGGCTGCGTTCTCGCTCATGGAGATCTCCTTCTCGGGGTCGGGTGTGCGGACCCGCCGCAACCGGGAGCCACGTTACGAGCGCGCCGAGGGGGCGGCAACGACACCCGACACACGACGTAACCCCTGGCTGGCGCCCTGGAACGGCCGACGTCAGGCGCGGGGCTGGGGCGGGGGCGGGGAAGGGGCGTCCTCGGGAGGCGGTTCGTCGCCGAGTGGCGGCGGCAGGACCGGCTCTGGCGGCAGCGGCACGATCGCGGCCTCGGGCGGCAGCACGAGGGTGCCCGTCGCGGTGGACGGCTCGGGCCGGAACAGCCACCGCGCGCGCGGCTGCACGAGCGGGCGGAACACCCGCCGCACGGGCTTCAGCGACAGCACGACGGAGATGCCCACGCAGAACGCCATCATCGCGGGAAGCACCCAGAACGGCTGGTCGCCCGCGAGCACGTTCGTCTCGCGGAACGGGAACAGCACGAAGGAGTGCAGCAGGTAGATGTACATCGTCGCGGCGCCGAACGACGTGAACCAGTGCGCCCTGCGCGGCATGAGCACGAGGAACGCGACCGCGAGCACCATCCCGAGCAGGAGCAGCGTGAGCCGGATGGCACCCGACCATGGCTCGTCGTAGCCGATCGCCTCGTACGACTCGTCGTAGAGCATGAACCGGCGCAGCTTCAGGTCGCGCCAGGTCTCGATCGCGACGGGCATGACCGCGAGCACCGTGAGGAAGAGGGCGATCGCCCCCGCTCGCCAGCGCCAGGCGACCGCCGCGGGCAGTGCGAGCCAGTCGCCCGTGAGCTGCCACTGGCGCAGCTTCCAGCCGAACACGAAGAACGGGAGCATCCCGAGCGTGCGCGAGAGGGCGAGTGTCGAGTCGATCGTCTCGGTGTAGCCGGCGCCGATCGAGATCGCGATCGCGATGAGCAGCGGGAAGCGCAGCATCACGAGGAACGGCAGCACGATGCGCCACACGGCGAGCGCGATCAGGAACCACAGGGTCCACGACGCGGTCGTGAAGTCGAGCTCGAACCCGCCGCCGAGCGCCCAGCGGATGACGCTCCAGATCGTCTCGAAGATGAAGTACGGGAAGACGATGTCGGTGAGGATCTGGCGCATCGCCCGCGCGTTCGGCGGGCTCGACTTCGCGAAGTACCCGCTCACCGTGACGAAGACCGCGACGTGGAACGAGTAGATGAACAGGTAGACGCTGTAGGCGGAGTTCGATTCCCCGATGAGCGGCAGGATGCCGTGCCCGACCACCACGAGGGTGATCGCGATCCAGCGTGCGTTGTCCCACAGCGGAACGCGGCGGCGCTTCGTCTGGATCGTCGATTGCCTCGGATGCATCAGTCCATTCAAGCGCACGAGGACGGCGGATGCCGCGGCCCGGCGCAACCCGACCGCACTCGGCACGGCAGAATGGGCGCATGAGTGTGCTGCGGGCGGTCGTGACGGGTGCGAGTTCCGGAATCGGGGAGGCGACGGTGCGGGCGTTCCGCGCTGCCGGATGGGACGTCGTCGGGGTCGCCCGCCGAGAGGAGCGATTGCGCGCGCTCGCCGAGGAGACCGGGGCATCCGTCTTCGTGGCCGACCTGACGCAGCAGGCCGACGTCGACGCCCTGCGCGACCACCTCGAGCAGACCGGGCCCGTGCACGCCCTCGTGAACAACGCCGGCGGCGCGAAGGGCCTCGATTCCGTCGAGGACTCCGACCTCGACGACTGGGCGTGGATGTTCGAGGTCAACGTGCTCGCGCTCAAGCGCGTGACGAGCGCGCTCCTGCCGCTCCTGCGTCGCGGCGTCTCCGGGCGAGGCGTCGCCGACATCGTGAACGTCACCTCGATCGCCGGGCACGTCGCCTACGTCGGCGGTGGCGGCTACAACGCGGCGAAGTTCGCGGCGCACGCGCTCACCGAGGTGCTCCGCCTCGAGCTGAACGGGGAGCCCCTCCGCGTGATCGAGGTCGCGCCCGGCATGGTGAAGACCGAGGAGTTCGCGCTCGTGCGCTTCGGCGGCGACCGCGAGCGGGCCGAGGCGGTCTACGACGACGTGCCCGATCCGCTCGTCGCCGACGACATCGCGGCGGTCATCGTCGACGCGGTCCTGAAGCCGCGCCACGTCGACCTCGACCTCATCGTCGTCAAGCCCGTGGCGCAGGCAGCGCCCTACCGGGTGGCGAAAGGGGCGCTCGAGGTGCGATCCGGGAGCGGCGACTGACGAGGTCGGCGGAGGGCCACGCGCCTGCCCGGGCTACCCTGAGTGGATGACCTTCGATGCGAATGACGCCGCGACCGGAAGCGACGCATCCCGTCGCGAGATCCTCACCTGGGACGAGTTCGGCGACGCCGCGCGGTCGCTCGCGAGCGACGTGCTCCGGGCCGGGTTCACCCCCGATGTCGTGATCGCGATCGCACGCGGCGGGCTCCTCCTCGCCGGCGCGATCGCCTACGCCCTCGGCACGAAGGCGTGCGGCTCGATCAACGTCGAGTTCTACTCGGGAATCGACGAGCGGCTGCCCGAACCCGTGCTCCACCCGCCCATGCTCGACGCGCCGGCGCTCGTCGGCAAGCGCGTGCTCCTCGTCGACGACGTCTCGGACTCCGGCCGCACGCTCGCGAAGGTGCTCGCGCTCCTGACCGATGCTGGCGCCGAGGTGCAGTCGGCCACGCTCTACACGAAGTCGCACACCGTGCTCGAGCCCGACTTCAGCTATCGCCGCACCGATGACTGGATCGTCTTCCCCTGGTCGGCGCTCCCTCCCGTCGAACTCGCCGCCGCGAATCCCGGCACCGGCGCCGCTTCCGCCGAGGGCACCGCGTGAGCGTGCATCTCGTGGGCGGTGGCTGGTCGGACGAGCCCGACGGCGCCGAGTACGCCGAGTTCCTCGCCGAGGCCGGGGCGCGTGCCGCGGCATCCGGCCGATCGGTGCCGCGCATCGCGGTGATCGCGGTGCGGGATGCCGATGATCGCGAGCACGCCGAGAAGCTCGTGGCCACGGCGGGTGCTGCAGGCGAGTTCGAGCCGCACATCACCGCGGTCGGCCACGACGGCGTGGTGCCGTCCACCGCGTTCACCGACGTCGACGGCATCCTCGTGGGCGGCGGTCTCACGCCCGCCTACCGTGAGCTGCTCGAGCCGCACTTCGGCGAGGTTCGCCGGCAGGTCGCGGCCGGCGTGCCCTACCTCGGCTTCTCGGCAGGTGCCGCCATCGCCGCCGAGCGGGCGCTCATCGGCGGCTGGCGCATCGGCGGCGTCGCCGTGTCGCCCGAAGACGCGGCAGAGGGCCTCGACGAGCTCACGATCGCGCCCGGCATCGGGCTCGTCGACGTCTCGATCGACGTGCACGCGGCCCAGTGGGGCACGCTCTCGAGGCTCGTCGCCGCCGTCGAGGCCGGACTCGTCACGGGCGGGCTCGGCATCGACGAGCGCACCGCGCTCATCGTCGGCGAGGGCGGGCTCAGGGTCGCCGGCCACGGCAGCGTCTGGCGGGTGCTGCCGGGTGAGAACGGCGTCGTCGTGGGCACGATCGGCGCCTGACGTGCCGAAGACCCTCGACGAGCTCGCCGCTGACGGGCTGATCGACGCCGGGTGGGCGAGTGCGCTCGCACCCGCGGCTCCGCGGATCGCCGATCTCGGCGACTTCCTCCGCGCCGAGACCGCCGCCGGCCACGGGTACCTGCCGGCCGGCGACCGCGTGCTGCGCGCCTTCGGCATGCCGCTCGACGACGTGCGCGTGCTCATCGTCGGGCAGGACCCGTACCCCACCCCCGGCCATCCGATCGGGCTCTCGTTCGCGGTCGACCCGCACGTGCGGCCCGTACCGCGAAGCCTCCAGAACATCTACCGCGAGCTCCGAGACGACCTCGGCATCGAACCGCCGGCGCACGGCGACCTGAGCGCCTGGAGCAGGGCCGGCATCATGCTGCTGAATCGAGTGCTCACCGTGCGCCCGGGAGCGCCCGCCTCGCATCGTGGCAAGGGCTGGGAAGAGGTCACCGACCATGCCATCCGGGCGCTCGTCGCCCGCGGAACGCCGCTCGTGGCGATCCTCTGGGGGCGCGACGCCCAGAACCTGCGGCCGCTGCTGGGCTCGACGCCGGTGATCGAGTCGGTGCACCCGAGCCCGTTGTCGGCGAGCCGGGGCTTCTTCGGTTCGAAGCCGTTCAGCCGGGCGAACGCGCTGCTCGCCGAGCAGGGCGCGGCGCCCGTCGACTGGCGACTGCCCGACTGAGCCGCGGGGCCGGCGACGGCGCTCGCCCCGACAGTTCGCGACATCCGACGGCGATGTCGCAGCGGTACCCTTGAGTCATGCTCGAGGAGGAATACCAGCAGCGCCGCGTGCTGCCACCGCACCTGCGCAAGCCCGCACCAGAAGAGACACCCTTCGAGTACTCCCTGCGCGCCGCCCGCCCGAGCGACCTGCCCGCGGTGCGGGAGATCTACAACTACTACGTCGCGAACTCCACCGTCACGTTCGACGAAGACGCGATGACGCTGAAGGAGTGGAAGTCGAAGTTCGCCTACCTCTCCAAGCTCGGCATGCCGTTCGTCGTCGCCGAGTCGCCGTCGGGGCAGCTCCTCGGCTACGCACTCGTCTCGCCGTGGAAGCAGAAGCGCGCCTACCGGTACACGGTCGAGAACTCGATCTACCTCGGCCCGGCCGCCGCCGGCAAGGGCCTCGGACGGGCGCTGCTCGCCGAGCTCATCGAGCGATCGAAGGCGGCCGGCCTCAAGGAGATCATCGCCGTCATCGCCGACCAGGGCGCCGAGGCATCGATCGCCCTGCACGAGAAGTTCGGGTTCGTGGAGATCGGGCGCATGGGCCGCGTCGGCTTCAAGTTCGAACGCTGGCTCGGCACCGTGCTCATGCAGAAGACCCTGAAATGACGGATGCCGCGGCGTCATGACGGAGCTCCACGAGCACACCGCCCTCGAACTCCACCAGTTGCTGCAGCGGCGCGACGTCTCGCCCGTCGAACTCGCCGAGCATTACCTCGCCCGCATCGAGCGACTGAATCCGGTGCTCGGGGCCCTCGCGACCGTGACGCCCGAGCTCGCGCTCGAGCGCGCCCGGTTCGTCACCGATCACGTGCCGACCGCGGCGCCGCTCTGGGGTCTCCCGCTCGCCGACAAAGACCTGCACCGGCGCGCGGGCGTTCCGGCGCGGTTCGGCTCCCGTGCGTTCACCGACTTCGTTCCCGATGATTCCGACGAGCTCGTGCTGGCGGTCGACCTGGCGGGCGCCGTGAGCCTCGGCAAGTCCGCGACGCCCGAGTTCGGATTGCCCTCGTACACCGAGGCGCTCAGCGGGCCGCCCGCGCGCAATCCGTGGGATCTCTCGCTCGGTGCCGGCGGCTCGAGCGGGGGAGCGGCGTCGGCGGTGGCGGCCGGCATGCTTCCGTTCGCGCCCGGTTCCGACGGCGGTGGCTCGATCCGCATCCCGGCGGCGTCGTGCGGTCTCGTCGGCGTGAAGCCGTCCCGCGGCCGGGTACCGGCCGGCTCCGGGCTCGCGAGCCTCGCGGGCCTCGGTGTGGCGGGCCCGATCGCCCGCACGGTCACCGACGCGGCGCTCCTGCTCGACGGCCTCATCGCGCCCGTCGGATACCCGCCGGCGCATCGCTTCGCGGTGCGCGCCCCCGGTGACGACGGGCCCTTCCTCGGTGCGGCCATCCGCGGCGAGGGTCGCTTCCAGCTCGGGGTGATGACGGACTCGCCGTGGGACGAGGCCTACGAGATCGCCATCGACGCGCCGTCGCGCGCGGCGCTCGAACGGGCGATCGAACTCGCCGAGGGACTCGGGCACGGCATCGAGGCGATGCCGGCCGCTCCCGAACCCGGCTACCCCGAGGCGTTCCGTACGATCTGGCAGACCGCCGCCGCCACGATCCCCGTCGACGGCGAGGCCGAAGCGCTGCTCGAGCCGCTCACGCGGTGGCTGCTCGAACGAGGGCGCGCGGTGCCCGCGAGGCAGCTCGCCGAGGCGCTCTCGTGGCTCACGGCCTTCGAGGAGCGGGTGATCCGCCGCTTCGCGCCGTTCGACGTCGTGCTCACGCCGGCGCTCGCGCTGACCCCGCGGCCGGTCGGCTGGTACGACGCGAGCGACGGGGAGCGCAACTTCGCCCAGCAGGTGCAGTTCACGCCGTTCACCTCGTTCGTGAACGTCGCAGGGCTTCCGGCGATCACCGTTCCCGTCGACGAGACCGATGCCGGCGTGCCCATGGGCGTGCAGCTCATCGGGCGGCCGGGCGGAGAGGCGACGCTGTTCGCCCTCGCCGCGCAGCTCGAGCGCAGGGCACGGCGCTCGCGGCGTCATCCGCCGACGTGGTGAGTTGACGAAATTAGGTAAGCCTCACCTATAGTGGTGGGCATGCTCGGTCACGACCTCACGCTCTCGTACAACGGCACGACCGTCGTCCACGAAGCCGAGATCCACCTCGAACCGGGCCGGGTCACCGCGCTCGTCGGCCCGAACGGCAGTGGCAAGTCCACGCTGCTCCGCGCGCTCGCCCGCCTGCACCAGCCCGACGCCGGCCGCGTGCTGCTCGCCGCCGACGCCGAGGGCCGTGCGCACACCATGAGCGCGGGCTCGGTCGGCAGCGAACCGGCCGACCTCGTCGCGGGCGGGCTC
>NZ_SDPN01000074.1 GCF_004134825.1 Agromyces albus | reverse complement strand
GGCCGCGTCATCGGTCGGGCTCGTGGGCCCGTCGGGCGTCGGCCCGACCGCGGTGCGTGCCCGCTCGGCCCGCGCGCCCGAAGCGAGCCGGAGGATGTCGGCGCGCAGGCCGTCGGCGAGGGCGGAGCCGAGGTAGGCGAGCTGCACGTTCGCCGACTGGCCTGCGACCGAGAGCTCGAGCTTCGCCGTGCCGAAGAGTCGTGCGAAGAGCGGCCGGGTCACGTTGATGCCCTGCACGCGGTCGAGACGGGCGCTCCGATGCGAGCGGAACAGGATGCCGCTGCGCACCTCGACCGCCTCGCGCGTGATGCGGAACGTGTGCATGCGCCACGACAGCCAGAACCCGATGATCACGGCCACGATGAGGACCGCGAGGGCGAGCACTGCCCAGCCGACGAGCCCGTTCGAGACGATGCCCCCGATCGGGTCGTTCGCCCAGTCCTGGCGCCAGTTGCCGTACCCCTCTTCGATGCCGGGGCCGATGTCGGGAGCGAAGATGACGAGGAAGAAGTCGATGACGCGCTCGCGCATGTTGGCGATGATGAACCCGAGCACGGCGATGAACACGAGGCCGCCGCGCAGCAGCGGGCTCGCAGGATGCAAGCGGTGCCACTCGCCGTCGGCGAGGTTCGTGACCCGCGGCGCGGGAGTGCTCACAGCCCCGCCCGGCGCGTCTCTGCGAGCGCGACGAGCTCGTCGCGCAAGCGGTCGGCCTCCTCGATGGGCAGACCGGGAACAGTCACCGCGGTGGCGGCGGCAGCGGTCACGAACTTGAGGTCGGCCAGTCCGAGTGCACGAGCGACCGGTCCACGGGTGATGTCGACGAGCTGCATGCGGCCGTAGGGCACCGCGACCTGCCGCTGGAACATGATGCCGCGCCGGAAGAGCAGGTCGTCTTCACGCAGACGGTAGGCGATCGAGCGCACGCGGCGCGGCTCGAACGCGAGGCTGACGAGCGACATCACGCCGACGGCGATCGCGGCCCACAACGCCCACGGCTGCCCGAAGACCAGGAAGGCGATGAGGAACGCGCCCACGAAGATCACGAGGCCGATGAGCGACCCGACGATCTCGACGACGAGGTACTTCGGGGAGACGCGACGCCACCCGGTGTCGGAGGCCGAGGCATCCGACCCCATCTGCTGCACGACCTCGCCCTGCTCGCGGCCGTCGTCACGGAGGTCAGGCATGGGCGTGCTCTTCTTTCTCGAGGTCGGTGTCATCTGGCGGCAGGGTGCAGAAGTGCTCGGCGATGAGGCCGGCGGCGAGCAGCAGCGCCGCCCCGACCGCCGTCGCGATCGCGAGCCACACGGTCTCGCCGGCCGGGAGCACGCTGCGGGTGAGCACGAACAACGCGATGCCGATGCCGATGCCGAACACGAGCGCGCCGCTCAGGCTGCACGCCTTCGCGAGCACGGCCGTGCGCATCGCCCGGAACGGGTCGAGGTGCTTCGTGGCCTTGCCCTTCACCGCGCGGCGGATCGGCCATGCGAGCGCGATGACGATCACGGCGACGCCGACGAGCGTGATTGGAAGGGAGATCGGCGGCACGAGCGCCTTCGACCCGGCGGTCACGATCGAGAGCTCGCCGAGGTAGCCGATCACGAGCCCCGAGAGCGTGAAGGCGATGAGGGTCGAGGCGGGCGTGCGCTTCATCGGCGCACCACCTCGTCGGCCGCGGCACGCCGGAGTTCGGCGATCGGGCCTCGAGCGGGGAGCACGGCGTCGGGTTCGACGTCGAGCCACGGCTGCAGCACGAACGCGCGCTGCCAGGCTCGCGGATGCGGCAGCTCGAGGCGCTCGTCGGCGAGCTCGATGCCGCCGAAGTCGATGAGATCGAGATCGAGCGTGCGGTCGCCCCAGTGCTTCGTGCGTTCGCGGCCGTGTTGCTGCTCGACGCGCTGCAGCACGTCGAGGAGGGCGTGCGGCTCGAGCGTCGTCTCGACCGCGATGACGCCGTTCAGGTATCGCGGCGCGTCGACCTCGGCCCCGGCGTCGGTGATCGCCACCGACTCGTACACGGGAGAGACGGCGACGAGCACGACCCCGTCGGTCTCGGCGAGCGAACGGGTGGCCGAGACGATCGTGGCCTCCCGGTCGCCGAGGTTCGCGCCGAAGGCGATGACCGCGCGCGTCACGCCCGGCCTCGCACGATCGTCACCGCGACATCCGTGAACGGCACGGTGATGGGGGCTTGCGGCTTGTGCACCGTGACCTCGACCTCCTCGACCGCGGGGAACGCGAGCGCGACGCTCGCGACGCGCTCTGCGACGGTCTCGATGAGGTCGACGGGATCACGCTCGACCGCGGCACTGATCGCCTCGGCGAGCTCACCGTAGTGCACGGTGCGTGCGAGGTCGTCGCCGGATGCCGCGGCCGCGAGGTCGACTGCCACGGAGACGTCGATCACGAACTCCTGGCCCGCCTCGCGCTCGAAGTCGAAGACGCCATGGTGCGCGCGCACGCGGACGCCCGTGAGCGTGATCCGATCGCGCGTCTTAGCCACGTGCTCCACTCTGCCACGCTCCGAGCACGTCGAGGGCGCGACGCGTGCTGCGCACGTCGTGCACGCGCACACCCCAGGCGCCAGCTTGGGCCGACAGCACGCTCACGACGGCGCTCGGCAGGTCTCGCTCCTCGACGGGCGCGTCGTCGGGCAGCATCGCGCCGAGGAACCGCTTGCGCGAGGCGCCGATGAGCAACGGCAGGCCGAGGCCGGCGAGCACGTCGAGCCGGCCGAGCAACTGCCAGTTCTGCTCGCCGCGCTTGGCGAATCCGAGGCCCGGGTCGAGGATGAGACGCCCCGGATCGACCCCCGCCGCCACGAGCGAGTCGATGCGGGTCGCGAGCTCGTCGCGCACCTCTGTGGCGACGTCGGTGTACTCGGCGAGGGAGTCCATGCGGTCGGAGTGCCCGCGCCAGTGCATCGCGACGTAGTGCACGCCCGTCTCGGCGGCGATGCGGCCCATCGCGGCATCCGCGAGCCCTGCCGACACGTCGTTGATGATCTCGGCGCCCGCCTCGACCGCGGCGAGGGCCGTCGCGGCTCGCATGGTGTCGACGCTGACCCGGATGCCGCGGCCGGCGAGCTCGCGGATGACCGGCACGACCCGCCGCAACTCCTCTTCGGGCTCGACGCGCGCGGCGCCCGGCCTCGTGGACTCGCCGCCGACATCGAGCAGGTCGGCACCGTCGGCGACGAGTTCGAGCCCGTGTGCGATCGCGGCGTCGGCGTCGAACCAGCGACCGCCATCGCTGAACGAATCGGGCGTCACGTTGACGACGCCCATGACGAGGGTGCGGCCGCCTCGAGCCGAATCCGACCCGGCGCCGTCGGGTCGGCTCAGCTGCCGATCTTCGGCATCAGGCATCGCTGCTGTTCCCGATGAGCGCGATGATCTCGGCCCGCGCCGCGGGTGACGCGAGGGCACCGCGACTCGCGATCGTGACCGTCGAGCTGCGCTCCTGGCGGGAGCCGCGGGTCGTCACGCAGCGGTGCTGCGCGTCGAGCACGACGAGCACGCCCTTCGGGTCGAGGCCCGCCTGCAGCGTGTCGGCGATCTCCTCGGCGAGGCGCTCCTGCAGTTGCGGCCGGCTCGCGAGGGTGTCGACGACGGCTGGGATGCGCCCGAGACCCACGACCCGCTCGTTCGGAAGGTAGGCGACGTGCGCCGTGCCGACGAACGGCAGCAGGTGGTGCTCGCATACCGAGCGGAACGCGAGGTCGCGGAGGATGACGGCATCGGAGGTGGCGGGCGCGCCGGCCTCGGTGGCGCCCAGCGGCACCGTGTCGGCGAGGTGGCTCAGCGGGTCGACGTCGAGTCCGGCGAAGAACTCGGCGTAGGCCTCGGCAACGCGCTGAGGGGTGCGCGTGAGGCCCGGCCGGTCGGGGTCTTCGCCGATCGCGAGCAGGATCTCGAGCACCGCACGCTCGATGCGACGAGCGTCCACTCCCGCCATGGCACCACCTTCGGGTCGAGGGAAGATTACGCCGTCGCGGGCCGCGGCTTGGTGCGCGGCGTGCGAGCAGCCGCTCCGTCGTCGATCGGAGACTGTCCGGATCCGGAGTCCACGCCGCCGTCGACGGCGCCCTGGTCGATCGGCAGCTTCTCGGAGGGGAACGAGATCGGCGGCCGGTCGGAGACGGGACGATCGGTGCTCGAGAGCCACTGCGGCCGCTCGGGCAGCTTCTTCACGTTCTTGAAGAGCTCGGCGATCTGGTGGTGATCGAGCGTCTCGTTCTCGAGGAGCTCGCCCGCGAGGACGTCGAGGATGTCGCGGTTGTCGTTGAGCACCTGCCACGCCTCGTCGTGCGCCTGCTCGATGAGCGACCGCACCTCGGTGTCGACCTTCAGGGCGACCTCTTCGGAGTAGTCGCGCTGGTGGCCCATGTCGCGGCCGAGGAAGACCTCGCCCTGCGACTGGCCGAGCTTGATCGCCCCGACGTTCGCGCTCATGCCGTATTCGGTGACCATCTTGCGCGCCGTCGCCGTGGCCTTCTCGATGTCGTTCGAGGCGCCGGTCGACGGATCGTGGAAGACGATCTCTTCGGCGACACGGCCGCCCATCGCGTAGGTGAGCTGGTCGAGCAGCTCGTTGCGGCTGACCGAGTACTTGTCTTCGAGCGGCAGCACCATCGTGTAGCCGAGGGCCCGACCGCGCGGCAGGATCGTGATCTTCGTCACGGGGTCGGTGTAGTTCATCGCCGCCGCGGCGAGCGCGTGGCCGCCCTCGTGGTAGGCAGTGATGAGCTTCTCTTTGTCCTTCATGACGCGCGAACGACGCTGCGGGCCCGCGATCACGCGATCGACCGCCTCGTCGAGGGCGCGGTTGTCGATGAGCTGGGCGTTCGAGCGCGCCGTGAGCAGCGCGGCCTCGTTCAGCACGTTCGCGAGGTCGGCACCAGTGAATCCGGGCGTCTTGCGCGCGAGCACCTCGAGGTCGACGCCCTTCGCGAGCGGCTTGCCCTTCGAGTGCACCTCGAGGATCTTCCAGCGGCCCTTGAGGTCGGGAGCGTCGACGCCGATCTGCCGGTCGAAGCGGCCGGGACGCAGGAGCGCGGGGTCGAGGATGTCGGGGCGGTTCGTCGCCGCGATGAGGATGACGTTGGTCTTCGGGTCGAAGCCGTCCATCTCGACGAGCAACTGGTTGAGCGTCTGCTCGCGCTCGTCGTGACCGCCGCCGAGACCTGCTCCGCGGTGACGTCCGACGGCGTCGATCTCGTCGACGAAGATGATCGCCGGGGCGTTCTGCTTCGCCTGCTCGAAGAGGTCGCGAACGCGGCTCGCGCCGACGCCGACGAACATCTCGACGAAGTCGGAACCCGAGATCGAGTAGAACGGCACGCCGGCCTCACCGGCGACCGCGCGGGCGAGCAGCGTCTTGCCCGTTCCGGGAGGGCCGTAGAGCAGCACGCCCTTGGGGATGCGCGCGCCGACGGCCTGGAACTTGGCGGGCTCCTTCAGGAACTCCTTGATCTCGTGGAGCTCCTCGATCGCCTCGTCGGCGCCGGCGACGTCGTCGAACGTGACCTTCGGGCTCTCCTTCGAGACGAGCTTGGCCTTCGACTTGCCGAACTGCATGACGCGGTTGCCGCCGCCCTGCATGCCCGAGAGCATGATCCAGAAGAAGAGGCCGATGAGCACGAGCGGCAACAGGATGCCGAGCATCGAGAGGAACCAGTTCGGCTGGGGCACCTCGTCGTTGAAGCCGTCTTTCGGGTTGGCGTCGTCGATCGCGGCGACGATGTCGGGCCCGCGCGGCGTGACGTAGTAGAACTGCACCTGCGTGCCGAGGTCTTCTTCGGCCTTCGCGAGCGTGAGGTCGACGCGGTTCTCGCCATCGACGATCTTCACCGCCGCGACCTTGCCGTCGTTCAGGAGCTCGAGGCCCTCTTGCGTCGAAACCTCGCGGAAACCGGAGGCCGTGATGAGGCTCGATCCGATCCACACGGCGACGATCGCGAGCAGGATGTAGATGATCGGCCCGCGCAGGATCTTCTTGATGTTCATGGTGCTCAAAGGCTACATGGGGGTTACTGCACGAGGGCTGCGTGTTCGCTGTGGGCTATGCGACCGCCGCCGGCGGCGCCGTCTCACCGAGCGGATGCCGCATGGCGCGAGCGGCGAAGGCCGAGCATGTACGGCATGCCCAGGCCCAGCGCCACGGCCGTCCTCCCGAGGCGTCCCTGCCACGACGGCGCGGGCAGCGGCGGGAGCGAGCCCTCGACATCTCCGACGTCCACGAAGTAGGCGCGGACGGTTCCGAAGCCCTCGAGTTCCGGCGAGACCTCGTGCACGGGTGCAGACAGCGAATCCTCAGCGGTGCGGTAGAGCTCCTCGGAGAGCAGGACGTACTCGGGAATCGCGACCGGGTTCTTCAGCAGGCGATGGACGAGGATGACGTCGATCCCGACGAGCTTGATGCGCTCCCGGATGGTCTGGATGGCCACGTCGCCGATGTGCGCCACGAACTTCAGCTTGAGGTCGGCCGCGCCCTTGCACCCCGTGCACGGGCACAGGTTCGCCGTGACGTACTGCCGCTCGAGATGGAAGGCCCGATGCATGGTGACGGCGACCCTGAGGATCTCGAGGATCGCGGTGTCGGTCTCGACTGCGTCGGCCTGGCGGGAGAGGAAGGCCGCGTCGCCCTCGATCTCGATGAGGTCGAAGCCGGGAGCGGCATCGATCATCTTCTCGAGCATGCGCGCGGTGTTGACCTCGGCGTGCGCGAGACTCATGCGGTGGGAGCTCATGTAGTCGGTGTAGCCGCTGATGTCTGCGATCAGTAGCACCGCACGTCCGGACTCCATGCCTCACCATCCCACCAACGCCCGAGCTTCACAACCGAAAGAATCTCAGGATTGTGCCGGCGGTTCCCCGAACGGGTCCTTCGGCTCGTAGCGGTGCAGCAGGTCGTCGACGACCGTCGCCGCCTGTCGAGCGCTCGGCGTGTACCCGAGGACGACGGGAAGGAATCGGTCAGAGCCCAGCGCCTGCATCCGGAGCTCGCTCCTGGCCACGACGGTGGCCGTTCGGCGGGTTCGGCGGAGCAACGCGATCTCTCCGAAGCCCTCTCCCGGGCCGAGCGTTGCCACGACTTTTCCGTCGCCCACCACGTCGGCCTCGCCCGACTCGATGACGAAGTAGCGGTCGCCGATCTCCCCCTGGGTGAACACGACGTGGCCTGCGGGCACCGTGACCGGCTCGAGGCCGCGGGCGAGCTGCTCGACGGACGGCAGCGGCAGGGTGCGGAACATGGGCACCTGCTGGAGCAGTCCGATCTCCTCGTCGAGGACATCGACCGACCGGTCGAGGGCCCGCAGTCGCCACCACGCCGCCACCGCGAGCACCGGGCAGACCAGCCCGACCGCGATCAGCGCGCCCTGGACCCCGAACCAGGCGACCATCATCGATGCGACGACGGCGCCGATCCCGATGAACACCGCCACCAGGCTCTCGAGCACGCCGAAGACGCGTGCGAGCACCTCGTCGGGAGCCATCCTGCCGATGAGCGTGAACCCGGCGAGATCGATCAGGGCGTTGCCGACGCCGATGAACGCGAGCAGGCCCAGCGCCGCCGACTGCTGGGGAACCAGGGCGACGAGGGTGAGCGGCAGTCCCCACAGTCCGACCCCGACGGCGTACCACGCGCCCAGTCGCCCGGAGCCGACGAGGAGCGAGGCCGCGAGCGATCCGAGCACCGCGCCCACCCCGACCGCGGTCATCAGGGCGCCGACGCCGGGCTCGCCGGTGCCCAGCAGCTCGATCGCGACCACCACGGAGAACACGGTGAGCGCGCCCCGGGTGAGGGCCTGTGCCGCTGCGAGACCGAGGATGAGCGTCAGGTCGCGGTTCCGCGTGACGGCCCGAACACCGTCGAGAGCCTCCCTGCCCAGATTGGAGCGCCTCGGCGCCGGTGGGCGAGGAGGGGCTTCGTACCGGAGCCGCACCAGCAGCGCAGCCGCCCAGAACGAGGCGGCCGCTGCGACCGCGAACACGACGTCGACACCGGTGAACTGGAGCAGCACCGCGGCCAGGAGGGGGCCGACGAGCGTGGCCGCGGAGTCGAGCAGTCCCCGCACCATGTTGGCGCTCGCGAGCTCGTATCCGGTGCTGCACAGCGACGGCAGGAGCGCGGAGTGCGCCGGGCGGTAGAGGGTGGCGGCGATCGTCGACAGCACGGCGAGCGCGTAGACGACCACCGTCGGGCCGGACACCGCGACGACCACTGCGGCGGCAGCGGTCGCGACCCCCCGCACGATGGACACGAGGATGAGCACCCGCTCCCGGCGCCCTCGGTCGGCGATGGGGGACAGCAGCGGCGCCAGGATCGCGGACGGCACCATGCGGAGCAGTCCGACGAGGCCCAGGGCGGTCGCGCCGCCGTCGCGGTAGGCGACGATGCCGAGCGCCACGGTGAAGGCCCACTCGGCGGTCCAGGCTCCGAGGAAGCTGAGCTGGGCACGGCGGAGGTTGGGGTTGCGCGCGTTGCTCGAGAAGGCAGCCGCTGCGTCGCGGACCCTGCTGCGGCGCCGGCCATCGCCCATGGGATGACTCTAGGGCCAGCAGCCCAGCAGCTCAGCTGTAGATGTGCGGCGCGAGAATCGCGACATCGCGCAGGTTGCGGTAGCGCTCGGCGTAGTCGAGGCCATAGCCGACGACGAACTGGTTCGGGATGTCGAAGCCGAGGTACTTCACCGTCACGTCGACCCTCGCGGCATCCGGCTTGCGAAGCAGGGCGCAGATCTCGACGGATGCCGTGCCCCGCGACTTCAGGTTGGCGAGCAGCCAGCTCAGGGTGAGGCCCGAGTCGATGATGTCCTCGACGATGAGCACGTGGCGACCGGTGAGGTCGGTGTCGAGGTCTTTCAGGATGCGCACGACGCCGCTCGACTCCGTGCCGGCGCCGTACGACGAGACCGCCATCCAGTCGGTGCGCACGTGCGGGCGGAGCTCGCGGGCGAGGTCGGCCATCACCATGACGGCGCCCTTCAGCACGCCGACGAGCAGGATCTCACGCCCTTCGTAGTCGGCCTCGATGCGGCGGGCGAGTTCGGCGAGCTTCTCCTGGATCTGGGCTTCGGTGACGAGCACTTCGGTGAGGTCGGCTTCGATCTCGCGCGCGTACATGCTGCTCCCCTGGGTCGTCGGCGTCGGATGCCCCGAGCCTACCTTCGCGCGAGGTCAGCGCGCCGCGAACTCGATACGGCCGGCGCTGCGCGTGACGCGGATGCCGGCGGGCAGGTCGATCGGCCCCTGGCCGTGCCAGTCGGTCACGAGGCGGGCGACCTCGATGGTCTGTGCGCGCGAGAGCGAGACGCCGAACTCGCTCAGCACCACGTGCCGGATGATGCGCTGCCGGAGCGCCGCGGGGTTGGCGGTGAGCGCACCGACCGACACGGCGATGCCGGCCTCGGACGGCTCGCAGATCTCCTCGATGAACTCGTCGATCTGCTCGGAGAACGCCTCGTCGTCTTCACGCAACTGCTCGGCGGTGCGAGCGAGCGCCTCGGCGATGCCGGGGCCGAGCTCCGCCTCGAGCACGGGAAGCACTCGCTCGCGCACTCGCACTCGCGCGTAGCCGCGGTCGACGTTGTGCGGGTCGTCCCAAGGGGTGAGCCCGGCATCAATGCACGCCTGCCTCGTGGTCTCGCGGCGGATGCCGAGGAGCGGGCGGGCGAACCGTCCGGTGCGGGAGGGCATGCCCGCGAGGCTCGCGGCGCCCGAGCCGCGAGCGAGCCCGAGCAGTACCGTCTCGGCCTGGTCGTCGAGCGTGTGGCCGAGCAGTACGAGCGCGGCATCCGTCTCGGCTGCGGCCGCCTCGAGCGCCGCGTACCTCGCCGTGCGGGCCGCCGCCTCGGGGCCGCCCTCGCCCGTCACCTCGACGCGGCGCACGAGCACCGGATCGAGGCCGA
>NZ_SDPN01000073.1 GCF_004134825.1 Agromyces albus | reverse complement strand
TGCGAGCGCGGCAGCCGGTCCGCCCCACCGCGGCAGCTCGCTCACGGCGCGGACTCCGGCCTCGAAGCGGTCGTCGTCAATGCCGGCGGCGCCGACGACGACGACCGCGGATGCCGCGGCCACGGCGTCGAGCGCCCGATCGAGCAGTCGGCGCCCCTCGAACTCCAGCTCGGCCTTGCTCCGGCCGCCGAGGCGGCTGCCTCGTCCGCCGGCGAGCACGATCGCCGCCCAGCCGCCATCGCGCATCTCCACGAGCCCTACGGTACGCCCGTGCGGCGCTGTGAATCCCATGCCGGAGCTTGGCAGGGGCATCCGGTCGCCTTACTCTCGGCTCATGAGGGTGCTCCTGAAACTCACGCTCGACTGCACGCCCGACGCGGCGTGGCGGGCTCTCAAGAGCCCTGCCGTGCTTCGCGAGGTCGTGGCGCCGTGGCTCGACTTCACCTCGCTCGAGACCGGCGGACTGCCCACAGAGTGGCCCGAGGGCGAGCATCGGGTGCGCACGCTCGCCTTCCGCCGCTGGCCCGCGGGCGAAGAGGTCGTCGACGTGAGCTATCCGGGCGGGCTGCCCGCGGGAGTCAGGATGCTCCGCGACGCCGGTGGCGCCATCACCGGGCCGTTCGCCGCTTTCGATCGCTGGGATCACCGCATGGCCGTCTCGCCCCTCCCCGACGGACGCACGCTCTACCGCGACCGGCTGCTCGCGAGCGCGGGCGCCGTCGACGTGCTCGCGTGGTACCCGACGTGGGCGTTCTGGCAGTGGCGCGGGATGCGGCTCCGGCAGCTCGCGCCGGGCTGGGCCTACGACCCGCCGGGAACCGCGGATGCCGCGGCATCCGCTCACTCGTCGACCGTCGCCGGAGCCGTCACACGAGAAGGTGAGGCGCCCGCATGAGCAATTCGATCGGAGCGCTCCAGCTCGCCGACTGGCGCCGCCGGGTGTTCGGCCTGTACGCGGGAGTGCGACAGCTCAGCGTCCACGACCCCTCGGCCGGCCACGAGCTCTGGACCTCGGCACGCGACGAGCTGTTCGCGGGGCATCCGCAATCCCCACTGCTGCCCGACGACCGGGCCGACTTCACGGGCCTGCGGGTCACGCGCTACGACCCCGACTGGCGGTTCGAGGTCGAGGTGCGCCGCGCCGAGGAGCCGCTGCGCATCATCGTCGACAGCGCGACCGACGGCCCGATCCCCTTCTCGCTCGTCGGCGTCGTGCGGCTCCCCTACGTCGGCACGCTCGACGTGTGGCGGCTCACGGGCTACGGCGGCGGCCTGTTCCTGCCCGTGAAGGATGCGCTCGCCGGCAAGCCCGGCGGCACGTACGGCGGCGGGCGATACCTCCTCGACACCGTCAAGGGCGCCGACCTCGGCACGGGCGCCGACGACGACACGCTCATCATCGACTTCAACTTCGCCTACAACCCGTCGTGCGCGTACGACCCGTCGTGGTCGTGCCCGCTCGCGCAAGCGGGCAACACCGTGCGCGAGGAGATCCCGGTGGGCGAGCGGATGCCGCGCTGAGGGTCGTTAGAGGGCGTGCACAGGGTGTGCGCAGGGGACGTGCGCTACAGTGGGTGATGGCGAGCGCGATGACCGCGCCGCTCGCGTCGTAGAAACGCTTCCCGGGCACTGTGCTTTTCGTGCAGGAGCCCGTTGACTCTCATACGGCGAACGGATGTGCCGACCGGCACCTTCGCCACTTCCCCATCGTCGGGGTTCCGACACGGCTGCTCCGCGGCCGGCTCGACCGCCGATGGTTTCTGCCTGAAAGGCACCAGTGACCGACACCACCTTCAGCACGCTCGGCGTGCCCGCTCCCCTCGTCACGGCTCTCGCCGCCGATGGGATCACCTCCCCGTTCCCGATCCAGGTCGACACCCTGCCCGACACGCTCGCCGGACGCGACGTGCTCGGCCGCGGCAAGACCGGCTCGGGCAAGACCCTCGCGTTCTCGATCCCGATGGCCGCGCGCCTCGGCGGCGTGCTCGCGGGCGGCAAGCGCCGCCCCGGCCGTCCCCTCGGCCTCGTGCTCGCCCCGACCCGTGAGCTCGCCACCCAGATCGACGCGGTGCTGGCACCGCTCGCCGCGGCCTACGGCATGAAGACCACGACGATCTTCGGCGGCATCAGCCAGAAGCGCCAGGTCGACGCCCTGCGCGCCGGCGTCGACATCGTCGTCGCCTGCCCCGGGCGCCTCGAAGACCTCATGAAGCAGGGCCACGTTTCGCTCGATGCGATCGAGATCACCGTGCTCGACGAGGCCGACCACATGGCCGACCTCGGCTTCCTCCCGGTCGTCACCCGCATCATGGACAAGACGCCCTCGGGCGGCCAGCGCCTGCTGTTCTCGGCGACCCTCGACAACGGCGTGGACAAGCTCGTCAAGCGCTTCCTGCAGAACCAGGTGCTGCACTCGGTCGACGAGGCCAACTCGCACGTCGCCGCGATGACCCACCACGTGTTCGAGGTCGACGACGTCGACCAGAAGAACGAGCTCATCAGCACGCTCGCCTCGGGCACCGGTCGCCGCATCCTCTTCATCCGCACCAAGCACCACGCGAAGAAGCTCGCGAAGAAGCTCACCGACCAGGGCATCCCCGCGGTCGACCTGCACGGCAACCTGTCGCAGCCGCAGCGCGACCGCAACCTCGCCGCGTTCGGCGACGGCTCGGTCAAGGTGCTCGTGGCCACGGATGTCGCGGCGCGCGGTGTGCACGTCGACGACGTCGAGCTCGTCATCCACGTCGACCCGCCGACCGAGCACAAGGCGTACCTGCACCGCTCGGGCCGCACGGCTCGTGCCGGCAGCGCCGGCGACGTCGTAACGATCAGCCTGCCCGCCCAGAAGCAGGACCTGAAGACGCTGCTCCGCAAGGCCGCCATCACGGTGACCCCCCAGCGCGTCACCGCCACCTCGGCCCCCGTCAGCTCCCTCGTCGGCGACGTCGCACCCTACGTGAAGCCTGCTCCTCGCGAGCAGTACCAGCAGCAGGGCGGCGGCCGCTCGCAGGGCGCCAACGCGCAGCGCAAGCGCTCAGCTCGCACCGGCGAAGGCCGCGGCCAGTCGGATGTCGGCACGGCATCGCCCCGCCGCGACCGCTCCGGTCGCACCGCCGAGACCAAGGCGCAGGCGCCGAAGCAGGGCGGCGGCCACAGCCGCGGCGCGCAGACGACGGGAGCCCAGCGCGGCACCTCGGCGCGTTCCGGTTCGGCCAAGCAGCCGATCCGTGTCGGCAGCCTCGTGTCGCCGTCGCGCAACGACCGCGGCAACCGCCGCGCGCAGGGCTAGTCCCCTACGCAGTTCAGAACGGCCCCGATGAGTTCGCTCATCGGGGCCGTTCGCATCTGACGGCGTCGGCGTCTGCGCGGGCGCACGCGCTTGACCGCAAACGCGCCTGACCGCGAACACGCTGGGGCCCTGGCGTGCGATCGCCCGCCAGGACCCCATCCGTCGGGGCGACGACCCCCATCGCCGCCCTCGGTCCCCGCCGTGACGGCGGGGGATCGGGCCGTTCCCCCTGATCGGCCCTGGTCTCTCATCAGCCGGGCATCACCAGGCGCCCGTCATCGCGCGCCCGATCTCGCCGCCCACGAGCACCGCCACGGCGACCGCCATCCCGGAGCCCGCGGCGAGCGCCGCGACGGCCGCCCATGTCTTCGTGCGCCTCATGCTGTCCCCTCGATCCGTTCACAGGGGTATGTCCGGCACCTCGCATCGGGTTCCATCGGCCGGTTCGCGGAACCTGTGGGCGGCGACCGGACATATGAGTGTGAGGATGCGGCGCGCCCGGCGCCCACCGACGAAGGGAACCCGATGAAGCTGCAGACGATCGGCGCGGTACTCGCGACCGTGATCGCGTTCGCCCCCGGCAACGGCATGAGTCCGGCCGCGCACGCCGGCCCACCGACCGCACGCGACGTCGTGCACTGTGCCGTCGAGGTGCAGGCCACCGAGAGCCGGCCCACCGCTGAAGCAGCGCCGGCCGAGCCGGTGTGCTTCGACACCCGCGCCGAGGTCGACGGCTATCTCCAAGGCGCCCTGAGCGCCGACGACGGCAGCCGGATGAGCACCGCCTCGGCGTCGACGATCCTGGGTCGGGTCTACACCGACGCGAACGGCGGCGGCTCGAGCCTCGCGTTCTGGGGTTCGAGCGGATGCTACGGCGTCACGTTCGGGTTCGCGAGCCTGCCCTCGGGCTGGAACAACACGATCAGCTCGGCGGGCGGCTCGAACGGCTGCTGGGTGACGCTCTACACCGAGACCTCCTACGGCGGGAGCCGGCTGAACTGCACGCCCTGGTGCGGAGGCATCGGCACCCTCAACGATCGGGTGAAGTCGCTCGTCTTCCGCCCGACCGGCACGTTCGGCTAGTCGCCCGGGGCGAGGGGGGCGAGGCCGAGTGCCGCACAGACCGACTCGTTCGGCGACGGCACGACGGCCGCGCTCCCGTCGTCCATCACGCAGACCTGCAGTTCGTCGGGAACGCGACCCGGGGGGTTGCTCGCCGCCGTGGGGTCGAACCCCTCGTCGAGCACGCCCTGCTCCCACATGAGCGTGCACATGGCCGTGGCATCCGCGACCCGCCCTTTTCCGCTGGGCGAGGAGATCGTCGCGGCAGAGCCCGGATAGCTGCCGTCGGCGTTGCGCTCGGCGGCGCTCAGGCAGTGGACCAGCTCGGTGTTCGAGACGTCGGCCGGCGGCATGAGCATGGCTCCCGCGGTCGCGGCGACGCCGAGCGCGAGCACGCCGGCGCTGCCCCAGCCGATGAGCCGAAGCCGGAGCTCACGCGCCCGACGAGCCGGCTCGGAGCGAACGTGGTCGAGCAGCATCGCCCGGGTCGCGGCGTCGCGGGCCGAAGGCCGCTCGTTCGACGGTTCGTTCAACTCTGCACCTCCAGGCCTTCGACGTGGGCCGGCGCCGACTCGAGGGCGGGTGCCGACGCCGCATGGACTCCTGCGCGATGGCCGAGCGACTCCCGCAGTTTCGCGCGGGCCCGGTGGAGCCGTGACTTCACCGTGCCGATCGGGAGGTCGAGCACGCTCGCAACCGACGCCATCGGAAGCTCCTCGACGAGGCACAGCTCCACCACGCGCTGCTCGATCGGGCTGAGCCTGCGCAGCGCCGCCGAGAGCTCCTTCGACGCCGGTTCACCGTCGAGGCGCTCGGTGATCTCGAGGCTCGGGTCGTCGACGTGTTCGGCCGGCGGGAGCTTCGCGAGCAGCCGGCGATAGCGCCGACCCGATCGCTCGCTGTTGAGCGAGACGTTCGTCGTGACGACGAGGAGCCACGGGAGCAGGGACCCGTCGACGAAGCGCACCGACGAGCGGCGACGCCAGGCCTCGAGGAACACCATCGCGACGATGTCCTCCGCCTCGGACACGTCGAGCACGCGCGAATACGCCTTGCGGAAGATGCGGGCGCGGTACCGGTCGTAGATCACGCCGAACGACTCCTCTGTACCGGATGTCGCCTCGAGCCAGAGGGCCGCGTCTGATCGCTCTTCCTCAACCATGTGCCGCCCA
Organism: Agromyces albus; assembly: GCF_004134825.1. Lineage (GTDB taxonomy): Bacteria > Actinomycetota > Actinomycetes > Actinomycetales > Microbacteriaceae > Agromyces > Agromyces albus. Next base: position 4,647 of record NZ_SDPN01000073.1, on the reverse strand, counting down.
GCATATCCGCGCGCCACGGCGACCCGTGCCTCGTGCGCCCCCGCACACGGGTCACCGTGCAGCGCCTCGGATGCACCGACTCCGCGCCTTCACCGCCCACGCCGATCCCTTCGCCGGGGCCCCCATTGTGTTGTCCCTGCATCTGTATGTCCGCATGATGCAGTTCGGTTCCCTGCACCGCCGGTCGATTTCGTCGCGGCGAGATGCTGGCTTAGTCTCTGGACATGAGCACCGAAGTTGTTGCCGAAGTCGTCGTCCGCCCCATCCGGGACTCCGATGTCGAGGCTCTTGGCCGCGTTCACGCCACCTGCTGGCACGAGACCTACGATCACCTGATCAGCGCCGCCGCCTTCGCCAATCTCTCCCCGCGGCGCATGGCCGAACTGTGGACGCACTACGCCTCGCGCGGCGAGGAGTACTCGCAGTTCGCAGCGCTCGTCAACGGCGAGATCGTCGGCTTCGTCGGATCCGGCCCCGCGCGCGATGAGAATCCTCCCCGCGAGCGTGAGCTCTTCTTCATCTATCTCCTCGACGCCTACCACGGCACGGGCATCGGCCAGAAGCTCTTCGACGCAGCGGTCGGCACCGATCCCGTCTACCTGTGGGTCGCGTCCGACAACCCGCGGGCACACCGTTTCTACGCGCGCAACGGCTTCGTCGCCGACGGCGCCGAGCAGGTGCAGCCGTTTCTCGGCGAGGAGATCCACGAAGTCCGACTCGTGCGCTGAGCGCGCGGCGGTTCCATCTCGCGGTAGGGGTGGGTAGCGTGAGCCACGTCGGTGATCGATCGACGGATGCCACGGGAGGACTCCGATGAACGACGCAGCGTCCCACTCCGCGCTCGACTCGCTCGGCCCACGTCTCGGCGATCGACTCACGTTCCCCGGCGACCCCCTGTGGGACGCCGTGCGCTCGCCGTGGAACCTCGCGGTCGACCAGCGCCCCTCCGCCGTCGCCGTTCCCGCCGACGTCGACGAGATGCGCGCCCTGCTCGAGGCCGCGCGGGCCGACGGCCTCCAGCTCGCCGTGCAGCCCTCGGGCCACGGCGCATCCGGCTCCCTCGAGGGCACGGTGCTCGTGCGCACCTCGGCCTTCCGCGACGTCGAGGTCGACACCGAAGCCCGGGTGGCCCGCGTCGGCGCGGGGGCGCGCTGGGGCGCTGTGCTCGATGCGCTCGCCGGCAGCGGGCTCGTCCCGGTCACCGGCACGAGCCCCATCGTCAACGCCACCGCCTTCACGCTCGCGGGCGGCAACTCCTGGTTCGCCCGCTCGCTCGGGTTCGCCTCGAGCTCGTTGCGCGCCGTCGAGCTCCTCACCGCCGATGGGCGGCACCGGTGGGTGCGCGACGCCGACGAGCCCGAGCTCATGTGGGCGCTGCGCGGTGCCGGCGGGGCGTTCGGCATCGCGACCGCGATCGAGATCGACCTGCACCCGGCGCCCGTGATCTCGGGTGGCCGCATCGTCTTCGGCGGATCCGATGTCGCAGCGGTGTTCCGTGCCGTCGTCGCAGCCGGCCGCACCGCACCCGACTCGCTCGCCCTGCATGCCGGCGCCATGCGCCTGCCCGACATCGCGCAGGTGCCGGCGCACTTGCGCGGCACCACCGTCGTGAGCGTCGAGACGGTGCAGCTCGGCGAGCCCGAGGCGGCCGCCGCGGCACTCGATTCGATCCGATCCGCCGGCACCGTCGTGCTCGACACCGTCGGGCGCATCGACGTCGAGCTCCTCGGCGTCGTCGCCGAGGAGCCCACCGACCCGTCTCCGGGGTTCGCATGGTCGACGCTCGCCGAGCTCGACGACGAGATCATCACCCGCCTGGTGACGACGTGGGAGTCAGCCGAGTCGCGCGCCGTCGTGGCGATCTCGCTCCGCGTGCTCGGCGGGGCACTCGCGGCGCCCCCGCAGCGCCCCGGCATTGCGGGCGTCGTGAGCGCGCCCCACTTCGTGAGGGCTCGTGCGATCGGCCGGCCCGAGTTCGAGGCCGCCGCCGAGCAGGGCTTCGCGGCGTTGCGCGCGGCGCTCGGGCCCGCGGCATCCGATCGCACGCTCTGCACCTTCCTCGCGCCCGGCGTCGGCTATGCGGGCGCCTACGCGCGGGCGGATGTCGCTCGCGCCGCCCGGGTCAAGGCGACGATCGACCCCGAAGACCGCTTCCGCGGCAATCGCGACTTCGACTGAGCTGCGCGCGATTAGGGTGAACGGATGACCATTCCCGTGATCCTCGACGTCGACACGGGAGTCGACGACGCCCTCGCGATCCTCGTCGCGGTGCGGCATCCCGGCATCGACCTGCTCGGCATCTCGTGCGTGGCCGGCAACGCCCCGCTCGCCCAGGTCGTCGACAACACGCTCCGCGTGCTCGACGCCGCGGAGGCACCGGACATCCCCGTCGCCGCTGGTGCTGCCCGGCCGCTCCTCGAGCCGCCGCGCTCGGCGTCGCACGTGCACGGTGCCGACGGCCTCGGCGGCATCGCCCTGCCGCCCACCGAGCGGCGAGCAGAGCAGGCCGGCGCCGTCGAGCTCATGCGCCGGCTCATCCTCGAGCACCCCACGCCCGTCACCCTCGTGGCACTCGCTCCGCAGACGAACCTCGCGCTCCTGCTGCGCACCCACCCCGAGGTCGCCGGGCGAATCGAACGGATCGTGTTCATGGGCGGCTCGGCGAGCGTCGGCAACGCGAGCGCGGTCGCCGAGTTCAACGTCTGGCACGACCCCGAGGCCGCCGCGATCGTGCTCGACTCGGGCGTTCCCACGTATATGTACGGCCTCGACGTCTTCAACCGGGTGGCGATCGAGCACGAGCTCGCGCACTCGCTCGAGCACGGCGACGACGCGCTCGGCCGCGTGGTCGGCGCGCTGCTCGGCCATCGCATCGCCGTCTCGGCAGACGAGTCCGCCGAGTACACGGGTCTCATCGGCGACGCCGGGGCGGTGTGCTCCCTCATCGACCCGGGCGCCCTGCGCACCGAGCTGCGGCCAGTGCGCGTCGAGCTCGCCGGGTACGCGCGCGGCCAGACCCTCGTCGACCTCCGCAAGCACCCAGGCCAGGAGATCGGGCTCACGCCCGCCGACGAGTGGGCGGGCGTCGAGGTCGCCCTCGACGTCGACGAGGCGCGCCTCGCCGGGGTGTTCCTCGATGCGCTCGGGCTCGCCGGCTCGAGCTCCGACGCGGGCGCTTCGCCGTCGCCGACGGCGGTCGCCTAGCGCTCCGACCGCGGCTTCGAACTCAGGGCAGCGCGCCGACCGAGGCGAGCGCCTGCCGCAGCAGCACGCCGCGACCGCCCTCCATCTCGGCCGTGATCGACTCGCTCGCCGCTTCGGCCGGCGTCATCCACGTCACCTCGAGCGCGTCCTGCCGCGGCTCGCACGTGCCGGTGACGGGCACGATGAACGCGAGCGACACGGCGTGCTGCCGTTCGTCGGTGAACGGCGAGATGCCCGGCATCGGGAAGTACTCGGCGACGACGCACGGCACCTGGCTCGCCGGCAGCATCGGGAACGCCATGGGCCCGAGATCCTTCTCGAGGTGGCGGAACAGCGCATCGCGAATGGTCTCGCCGTACATGACGCGCCCCGACACGAGCGTGCGCGTCATCTCGCCGACCGCGTTCGCGCGCAGCAGCACGCCGACCTCGGTCACCTGGCCGAGTCCGTCGACGCGCACCGGCACCGCCTCGACGTAGAGGAGCGGCAGCCGGCCGCGCACCTCGGCGAGTTCGAGGTCGGTGAGCCAGCCCGGATTCGCGGGTGGCCGCACGACGGGCTCGTCGTCTGGGTTCCAGTCCGGGTCAGGGGTGCGTACGCTCATGGCTCGATTCTGCCTCACCCGCGTCCCGGCCGCGCAGGTCGGGGCATGCAGCCGCGCCGGGTACTGTCGAAGTCGGAGCGATCGCGACGGGCTCGCGGCATCCGCTCGACCCGATCGGAGGACCCATGACCGACGTGCGCATCGACGACGAGGCAGTGCTCTGGTCGGCCTCGGCAGCCGATCGCGAAGGGCGGCCGTTGCTCGTGCTGCTGCACGGCTACAACTCGAACGAAGGCGATCTCTTCGGGCTCACGCCCTACCTGCCGCTCGAACCGGCGGTCGCCTCGCTGCGTGCGCCGATCTTCACGGGTTACGGCCACGCCTGGTTCGCGCTCGTCGCCGAAGGCGTCGAGCTCTCGATCGAGGGCGCTGAGCTCGCGACGACCGCGATCGTCGCCTGGCTCGACCGGGTGGCGCCCGACGCGAGCTCCGTCGGGCTGCTCGGCTTCTCTCAGGGCGGTGCGATGGCCATCGAGCTGCTCCGGCACGCGCCCGAGCGCTTCGCGTTCGCGGTGAGCCTCGCGGGGTTCGCGCTGCCGGGCGAGCGAGCGGGCGATGAGCGGATGTCGCAGCTCGCCCCGCCCGTCTTCTGGGGTCGCGGCACCGCCGACGACGTCATCCCCGCGGCATCCGTCGTGCGCACGCAGGCCTGGCTGCCGACGCACGCGGATCTCGACGAGCGCATCTACGAAGGGCTCGGCCACTCGGTGTCGGAGCGCGAGCTCGCCGACGCGGCGGCGTTCCTGCGCGCCCGCTACAAGCCGGCGGCCTGACCGACCGAGCGCGAGCGCGTGCGCGTGCGCGAGCTCAGACGCCCGCGCCGCCGCCTCCGCCACCGG
>NZ_SDPN01000072.1 GCF_004134825.1 Agromyces albus | reverse complement strand
GGCGGCACCGGCGGAGCAGCGGGACGCCCGACCGCGAAGGGCGGGGTCCACGACGGCAGGCCGGCGGGAGCGTACGGCGCGGCCGGTTCCTGGGGAGCGGGCGGTTCGGCTGCGGGGCCGCGATCGAGCGGCGCGCCGACGATCGGGAGTGCCCGCGTTGCGGCATCCGTCGCCGATGGAGCAGAGTCGGCGAGCGAGAACCAGTCGAGCACCTCTTCGCGGCGAGGGGCGGGAGTGCGCTCAGGCGTCGGTGGCGGCGGCGGGACCACCGGTGGCGTCGACGCCGAGCGCCTCTCGGAAGGCGGCACGGGAGGCGGCACGACGGGGGGCTCGTTGCGGGCGGGCGGGCGCCCGGCGGCGAGTTGGGCGAGCAGCCAGTCTGCTCCCCCTTCCGTGCCGCTCGTGTCGCGCCCGTCAGCGTTCATCAGGCCAAGCCCAGGTCTTCCAAGCCGATCGCGTAGAGGTATGGCACGCCGGCGGCCTCGATGACCTCGCGCGCGCCGGTGGCACGATCGACGACGACGGCGACGGCCGCGACCTCGGCTCCGACCTTCCGCAGGGCCTCGATCGCCTTGAGCGGCGAGCCGCCCGTGGTCGACGTGTCTTCGAGCACGATCACTCGCTTGCCCTCGAGGTCGGGGCCCTCGACCTGCTTGCCGCGGCCGTGGTCTTTGGGCTCCTTGCGCACGACGAACGCATCGTAGGCGAGGCCGCGAGCCGCGCCCTGGTGCAGGATCGCCGCGGCGACCGGGTCGGCGCCCATGGTCATGCCGCCGACGGCGGAGACGCCGGGCACGTCGTGGATGAGGTCGAGCATGACCTGCCCGATGAGCGGAGCGACCCGGTGATCGAGGCTCACCTTGCGCAGATCGACGTAGTACGAGGCCTTCTTGCCGCTGGTCAGGGTGAAGTCGCCGTGGAACACCGCATCGGCCGAGATGTGGTCGATGAGCTGCCGACGTGCGTCGGTGATGTCCAGAGGCTCTCGAATGGTCACCCGAATACTCTACGGCCCGCACGCCGTGAGAGCAGGATCGGATGTCTCGGGCATGACGAAAGCTCACATCGACGACGAAGGGCCGCCCCGCGGGGTGTCCCTCCCCCGCGCGGCGGCCCTGCGCTCGGGGACTGCGACCCCGGGCTCGCGGCGCCTAGACGGTGCGCGCGAACGTCTCCTTCGGGAGGCGACGGTATCCGTCGCGGCCCGCGTTGAAGATCGATGCGGAGATGGCGGCGACGGAGACGACGCCGAGGAGCAGGATGGCGGTGAACACGATGATTTCCTTTCGAAGATGAAATGGGCTGGTCGAGCGACCGTTGCGCCGTTGCACGTGTTCGACTTCTCCATTGAACCGCGAATAACCATTCAGCACAATCGCATAGTTCTTCATGAATAGTTTAGGCTGGCTACATGGACGTACATCGACTCGACCTCTTGCGCGAGCTCTCCGAGCGCGGCAGCGTCACGGCCGTCGCCGACGCGACCGGTCGCACCCCTTCCGCCGTCTCTCAGCAGCTCAAAGTGCTCGAGCGCGAGGCCGGGATGCCGCTGACGGCACGCAGCGGGCGGGGCATCGTGCTGACGAGCGCGGGCCAGGCACTGGCTCGAAGCGCCGCCGACATCGCGATCGCCCTGGAGCGCGCCGCAGCGCTGTGGGACGAATTCCGCAACCATCCGAGCGGCGAGGTCACGCTGCTCACCTTCCCAACGATCGGTGCGACCCTGTTGCCGAGCGTGCTCATCGACCTGGCCCAGGTCGCCGGGCTCACCGTGCGCTGCACCGACCTCGACCCCGAGCTCGAGGAGTTCGCCGATCACACGGGCGACTACGACATCGTGCTCGCCCACACGATGCCGGGCCTGCTCCCATGGGGCGGCCGTGGCCTGCGCGCCGTCCCGCTGCTCACCGAGCCGCTCGACATCGGCCTGCCCGCCGACCACCGCCTCGCGGGCCGCGCGCACGTCACGGCGGCCGACCTCGTCGACGAGACCTGGCTCGGGGTCCCTATGGGCTACCCGTTCGAGCGCATCCTGCACGAGGTCGAGCAACAGGCAGGGTCGCGGGTGCAGGTGAGCCAGCGGTTCAGCGACATGCGCATCATGGAAGCCTTCATCGAGGCGGGGCTCGGCATCGCCTTCGTGCCGCGCTACACGTCGGGCCCCGTATCGGCCGGCATCGTGCTGAAGCCGCTCAGGGGCGTGGCATCCGCTCGCCAGATCGTGGCCCTCGTGCGACCGGATGTCGCGGAGCGCCTCGCCGTGCGCACCGTGCTCGACGTGCTCGTCGATCGTGCCGCGCGGCTCGAGTCCGCGCGCGCGGCCGCATAACGATCGTTCCCGGCGACCGGAATCTCGCGTCACGGTCGTGCCGGGTACACTTCGGCAGCATGGGCGATGACGCGATCCTGTTCGAGGTGTCCGACGGGCTGGCGCACGTCACGCTCAACCGCACCTCACGACTGAACGCCGTCGACCCCGACGCGATCCGCCTGTGGCGGTCGATCGCGCACGAGATCGCTGAGCGCAACGACATCGGCGCCGTGCTCTTCGACGCGAACGGTCGCGCGTTCTGTGCCGGTGGAGACGTGCTCGCGATGTCGCAACTCGCGGCAGGGCAGCCCGACGCTGACGCCGTGATCACCGGCCTCGCCGACCTGATCCACGACGGGCACCGGGTGCTCCGCGAGAGCACGAAGCCCATCGTCGCGGCGGTGCAGGGCCCGGTCGCCGGAGGCGGGCTCGGCTTCATGCTCGTCGCCGACGTCATCGTCGCCTCCGAGCGCGCCACGTTCGCGAGCAGGTATGCGCATGTCGGTCTCACCCCCGATTGCGGCGTCAGCACCCTGCTGCCCGAGGCCGTCGGCACTCGGCGCGCGCTCGAGCTCACCCTCACCTCGCGCACCCTCTCGGCGACGGAGGCACTCGAGTGGGGACTCGTGACCGAGGTCGTGGCACCCGAAACACTCGACGGTCGCGCCCGTGAGATCGCCGCGTCGTGGCTCGACGGGGCGACCGGCGCATTCGGTCAGACGAAGCGGCTCATGCGGTCGGGACTCGGTCGCCCCTTCCGCGAGGCGCTCGACGACGAGGCCCGCACGATCGGGGCCGCGTTCGAGTCGCCGCACGCGCGAGCCGCGGTTGCTGCATTCGCGAGGGCCTCATCCGCACGCGCACGCGCTGCGAGCGATGTTGCGCCCGCGCAGGAGTGACGGTGTTCGGCTGGAGTGCACGGAGCGGATGCCTCCACGCGAACAAGCTCACTCCAGCGGAGCTCCCTGACAACGAAACGAGATGAGGAGGTGCGGATGCAGGACCCGGCAGAGCAATTCGCGGGAATCGCCGCGGAGATCGCCCGACGCGTGCAGGCCGCGCAGCTGACCGTCGCGGCGGCCGAGTCGCTCACGAGCGGCGCGCTCTCGAACGCGCTCGGAGCGGGGCCTGACGCATCCGACTGGTTCCGCGGGGGCGTCGTCGCCTACGCCGAAGACGTGAAGCGGGAGCTCCTCGGGGTGACGGCCGAATCGGTCACGTCGGCGCAATGCGCGCGCGAGCTCGCCACGGGCGTCGCCCGCGTGCTGGGCGCCGATGCCGCGGTCGCGGTGACGGGTGTGGGCGGCCCCGAGCCCGCCGACGGCGTGCCGCCGGGCACGGTGTTCGCCGCCGTCACCGTGCGCGGGGCGACTCACGACGAGCGCTTCGAGTTCGACGGCGACCCGTCGGAGGTCGTGCACCAGACGGTGCGCGCCGCGCTCGAACTGCTGCGCGATGCGCTGCCGCCGTCTGCGTGACCGCTCAGTCGTGCTGCGGGAACCCGAGGTTCAGGCCGCCGTGGCTCGGGTCGAGCCAGCGTGAGGTGATCGCCTTCTCCTGGGTGTAGAAGTCGAAGCCCCGCGGGCCGTAGGCCTTGGCGTCGCCGAAGAGCGAGTCCTTCCAGCCGCCGAACGAGTGGTAGGCCACGGGAACCGGGATCGGCACGTTGATGCCGATCATGCCGACCGTCACCTCACGCTGGAAGCGCCGAGCGGCACCGCCGTCGTTCGTGAAGATCGCCGTGCCGTTGCCGTAGGGCGACTCGTTGATGACGCCGACGCCCTCTTCGTAGCCGTCGACGCGCACGACCGAGAGCACGGGCCCGAAGATCTCGTCGCGATACACCTTCGACGAGGTCGGCACCTTGTCGACGAGCGTCGGGCCGAGCCAGAATCCGTCGGGCTCGCCGTCGATCTCGACGCCGCGTCCGTCGACCACGAGCGAAGCGCCGTCGTCGACGGCGACGTCGAGGTAGCCGGCCACCTTGTCGCGGTGCTCGCGCGTGATGAGCGGGCCCATGTCGCAACCGCGGGTTCCGTCGCCGATCGTGAGCCGCGACATCCGCTCGGCGACCTTCTCGACGAACTCGTCGGCGATCGTGTCGACCGCGAGCACGACCGAGACGGCCATGCAGCGCTCGCCCGCCGAGCCGAAGCCGGCGTTCACGGCGGCGTCGGCGGCGAGGTCGAGGTCGGCGTCGGGGAGCACGAGCATGTGGTTCTTCGCGCCGCCGAGCGCCTGCACGCGCTTGCCGTTGCGTGCCGCCGTCTCGTAGATGTACTTCGCGATCGGCGTCGAGCCGACGAACGAGATCGCACGCACGGTGGGGTGCTCGAGCAGTGCATCGACCGCGACCTTGTCGCCGTGCACGACGTTCAGCACGCCGTCGGGCAGGCCCGCCTCCTGCATGAGCCGCGCGAGCCAGATCGCCGCGGAGGGATCTTTCTCGGACGGCTTCAGCACCACGGTGTTGCCCGTCGCGATCGCGAGCGGGAAGAACCACAGCGGCACCATCGCCGGGAAGTTGAACGGGCTGATGATGCCCACGACGCCGAGCGGCTGCTTCGTGGAGTACACGTCGATGCCCGTCGAGACGTTCTCGGAGTGCTCGCCCTTCGTGTAGCCCGGCATCGCGCACGCGAGCTCGACGACCTCGAGTCCGCGCGCGATCTCGCCCGCGGCATCCGACAGCACCTTGCCGTGCTCGCTCGTGAGGATCGCCGCGAGCTCGTCGGTGCGCGAGTTCAGGAGCTCGCGGAACGTGAACATGATCTGCTGCCGCTTCGCGATCGAGGTGTCGCGCCAGCCGGGGAACGCGCGAGCCGCCGCTTGCACGGCGGTGTCGACGTCGTCAGTCGACGCGAAGCGAACGCGCTTCTGCTCGACGCCCCGGGCGGGGTTGTAGACGGGGCCGGTGCGCTCGGAGTCGCCGGCGACGGATGCCCCGTCGATCCAGTGCTCGACCATGGTCGCCTCGGCGGCCTTCGCTTCGGTTCCGGTGGACGGTGCTGCTGATGTGGTCTGGCTCATGAGTCAGCCCTCTCCTTCGAGTGCGGTGCTCAATACTTCATCGTAGATCGCCATGGCTTCGGCGACCTCATCTGCGGTGACGATGCATGGAGGCACCACGTGGATTCGGTTGTCCATCACGAACGGCAGGAGTCCTCGCCCGACGAGCGCGGACTTGATGCGGCCCATGGCGGACGGCGCGAGCGGCTCGCGGGTCTCGCGGTCGGCAACGAGCTCGAGCGCCCAGAACACGCCTACACCGCGCACCTCGCCGATGACCGCGTGCCGTTCGGCGAGGTCGTCGAGCGCCGGACCGATCACCGTGTCGCCGACGTCGCGCGCGTTCGCGACGATGCCCTCTGACTCCATCGCGTCGAGCGCCGCGACGATCGAGGCCATGGCGAGCGGATGCCCCGAATACGTGAGCCCGCCGGGGAACACCCGCTCGTCGAACGTCGCCGCGATCGGGTCGGAGATGAGCACCCCGCCGACGGGCACGTAGCCCGAGTTCACGCCCTTCGCGAAGGTGATGAGGTCGGGGCGCACGTCGTAGCCGTCGAAGGCGAACCAGCGTCCGGTGCGGCCGAAGCCGCACATGACCTCGTCGAGGATCAGCAGGATGCCGTGCCGGTCGGCGAGCTCGCGCACGCCCGCGAGGTACCCGGGCGGCGGAGTCAGGATGCCGGCGGTACCCGGGATCGTCTCGAGCAGGATCGCGGCGATCGACGACGGCCCCTCAGCGAGGATCACGTGCTCGAGGTGGCGAAGGGCGCGCTCCGACTCCTGCTCGGGCGTCTCGGCCCAGAACTCCGAGCGGTAGAGGTAGGGGCCGAAGAAGTGCACGTGCCCGCGGGCGAACTCGTTCGGGATGCGCCGCCAGTCGCCCGTCGCGACCACCGCCGCGCCCGTGTTGCCGTGATACGAGCGGTAGGTCGAGAGGATCTTGTCGCGGCCCGTGTGCAAGCGGGCCATGCGGATGGCGTTCTCATTGGCATCCGCACCGCCGTTGGTGAAGAAGACCTTGTGGAATCCGGATGGCGCGTGCGAGACGATGCGCTTGGCCGCTTCGCCGCGCGCGAGGTTCACCGTCGCCGGGGCGATCGTCGTGAGCAGCTCGGCCTGCTCGCGGATCGCCTGCACGACCGCCGGATGCTGGTGGCCGATGTTGACGTTCACGAGCTGGCTCGAGAAGTCGAGGTACTCACGGCCGGCGTGGTCCCAGACGCGGCATCCGAGGCCGCTCGCGACGACGAGCGACGACGGCTGCGCCTGCGCCGACCAGGAGTGGAAGACGTGGGCGCGGTCGAGCTCGCGGGCGAGCTCGTCGAGGCTCTCGGTGAGGCTTTCGGTGACGTTCTCGGTCATGGCGTCGGTGCCTTTCGTGTGTGTGATGGATGCCGCGGCCGACCGGGACGCCGCCGGCCGCGGCATCCGCTCGCTAGTTGCCGCCCTCGGTGAGCTCGACCTCGATGGGCTCGAAGCCCTCGCCCGTGAGGTCGAGATCCTCGCCCTCGAGCTCGTCGAGCGCCTGCTGGATCCACTCGTTCGTCCACGCGGTCGCCGGCGGCTCCTCGGTGATCGGGCTCGCACCCGACTCGTTCACGGCGCTGAGCGCTCCGGCGACGGTGGCCTCCCAGGCGGCCTCGTCCATCATGCCGATGCCGTTCGGCGACGGCCAGATGAGCTTGTTCGTCTCGTTGACCATCCACAGCTCGTGGCTCGGACCCCATCCGGAGCCCTCGCCGATCGTGATCTCCGACGCCTCCTCGGGGTTCTCGGCCGCGTAGACCCAGCCCCTGATGACGGCCTTCAGGAACTTGACCGTGGTCTCCTGGTACTCCTCATCGGACTCGAGTCGTTCGGTGTCGGCCCAGATCGCGTCTTGGAGCATGGCGCCCTCGGTGTCCTCGTAGCTGATGACGTTGAAGTCGTCGGGCTGGTAGAGCTCCCCGGTGTCGGGGTTCGCCGTCTCGAGCAGCTGTGCGTACTCGTTGTAGGTCATCGCCTGGGCCGCGTCGATGTCACCCTGCAGGAAGGCGTTCATGTTGAAGTCCTGCGTGATGATCTCGACGGTCGACGAGTCGAGGCCCTCTGCTGCCATGGCCGCGAAGATCTCCCACTCGTTGCCGAAGCCCCACGAGCCGATCTTCTTGCCCTCGAAGTCGGCCACCGAGTCGATGCCCGAGTCGGCCCACGACACCTGCAGGGTGCCCGAGCGCTGGAAGATCTGCGCGATGTTGGTGAGGTTCGCGCCCTGCTCGATCGAGCCGAGCACCTTCGGCACCCAGGCGATCGCGTAGTCGACGTCGCCGTTCGCGAGCGCGTCTTGCGGAACGATGTCGCCGCCCGACGGGATGATCTCGACGTCGAGGCCCTCGTCCTCGAAGTAGCCGAGCTCCTGCGCGGCGAAGTACCCGGCGAACTGGCCCTGCGGCAGCCACTGCAGCTGGAGCTTCACTTGCGTGAGCTCGTCACCGCCGTTGCCGTCGCCGCCGTCGCCGCCCCCGTCGCCGGGTGCCGCGCATGCGGTGAGTGCGAGCGCCGCCGACAGGGCGATGGCGCCGATCGTCGCGAAGCGACGTCTGCTGTGGTTCATGTCGGTCCTTTCGTGTTGCGGTGCGGTGTTGGTGCGGTCCGCCAGGGCCGGGGCCGTGGTGGTCTGGCGTCAGGGGCGTCGTTGCGCCTGAGGGGCGTGGCGCTGCAGCATCCGTTCGAGGCCGAGCGTCACGAGGTAGAAGAGGAGGCCGAGGGCGATGGATGCCACGACGTAGGCCCACGCGCGGGCGTAGGCGCTCGACGCGGCCGACGTGGAGATGAGCCCGCCGAGGCCGCCGCGCGGGCCGCCGAAGTACTCGGCGACGAGCGCGGAGATCACGGCGAGCGAGGAGGCGATGCGGATGCCGGTGAGCATGAACGGCCGCGCGGTCGGCAGTGTGAGCGTGCGAAGCACCTGGCCCGAGCTCGCGGCGTACGCCTTCATGAGGTCGCGGTGCACGAGCGTCGTCTGCCGGAATCCGCGGAGCGTGTTGATGAACACGGGCACGAACGAGGCGAGGGCGGCGATCGCCTGCCGGCCGAACTGGCTGTCGGCGCCGTACATCGAGTTGAGCACCGGCGCGAGCGCGACGATCGGGATGACGGCGAGCGAGGCGACCACCGGGGCGCTCATCTGGTCGACCGCACGCCAGCGGGCGGCGAGTGCGGCGAGCGCGATGCCGACGAGCGATCCGACGATGAGGCCGATGAGCGCGTTCGAGCCGGTGAGGATCGAGGCCGAGAGGATCGACTCCCAGAACTGGATGAACTCCTCGATGATCGATGCCGGGCTCGGCAGCAGGTAGTCGGAGACCCCCACGACGGTCACGAGGAACTGCCAGACCCCGAGCACGATGACGCCCACCGCGACCGGGGCGACGATGCGGAACGTCGTCTCGGTCTTCGGGCCCATGCGCGTCGCGGTCGCGATGGCCATCAGCGGTTCTCCAGTCCGCGTGGGGCCGTACCGACGGGCGCGCCCTGGTGCAGGGCCTCGCGCACGGCGGTGACCATGTCGAAGAAGGCGCGCTCCTCGCGGAGCTCTTCGGTGCGGGCCGCACGGGCCGCGTCGGCGCCGAGCCGCATCGGCACGATCTCCTGGATGCGCCCCGGCCGCGGCGACATCACGACGACGCGGTCGGAGAGGAACACCGCCTCGGGAATCGAGTGCGTGACGAACACGACCGCCGCGCCCGTCTCGGCCGAGATGCGCACGAGGTCGGACTGCATCTTCTCGCGGGTCATCTCGTCGAGGGCCCCGAAGGGCTCGTCCATGAGCAGCAGCCGCGGCTGCTCGGCGAGCGCGCGGGCGATCGCGACGCGTTGCTGCATGCCGCCCGAGAGCTGGTCGGGGTAGCGGTCGGCGAAGTCGGCGAGGCCCACCATGTCGAGCAGCTCGGCCACCCGAGTGCTGCGAGCAGCGGATGCCACGCCGTGCAGCTCGAGCGGCAGCGCGACGTTCGCGGCGACCGTGCGCCACGGCAGGAGCCCCGCCGACTGGAACGCGATGCCGTACTCCTGGTCGAGCCGCGCCTGGCGTGCGCCCTTGCCGAACACCTCGACGGTGCCGGCCGTGGGCTCGTCGAGGTCGGCGATGAGCCGCATGAGCGTCGACTTGCCGCAGCCCGACGGCCCGATGAGCGAGACGAACTCGCCGGCTTCGACGGTGAGGTCGATTCCGGTGAGGGCCTGCACGGCGCCCGAGCGGGTGTCGAAGGTCTTGTCGACCCCGATGATCTCGACGGCGGTGCTCATGCGTGTTCCTCGTTTCGTCGGTAGTTCGAGAGGATGACCCCGAGCAGGGCCACCGAGCCGGCGGCGACGAGTCCCAGCACGATCGCGCCGAAAATCGGACCCCATGCCTTCGCCGGGTCACCCGAGGCCTGACCGGCGAATTGGATGAGGATGCGGCCGATGCCGCCCTGCAGCCCCGTCGACACCTCGGCGACGACGGCGCCGATGACGGCGTTCGCCGCGCCGAGCCGGAGGGCCGGCAGGAGGTAGGGCACGGCGGCCGGGAAGCGCAGCTTCACGAGGGTCTGCCAGTAGCCGGCGGCGTAGGTCTCCATGAGCTCGGTGTGGATGCGATCGGGCGACTGCAGCCCCTTGAGGGCGCCGATCGCGATCGGGAAGAACGCGAGGTAGCTCGCGATGAGCGCCACCGACATCCAGTCCTGCCATTCGAACGCACCGATCTCGATGCGCGAGCCCCAGCTCTTCACGATCGGCGCGAAGGCGATGAGCGGCACCGTCTGGCTGAGCACGATCCAGGGGAGGAGGCCCCACTCGGCGATGCGCCAGCGCTGCATGACGAGGGCGAGGCCGACGCCCACCACGACGCCGACGAGCCACCCGGCTGCGGCGATGCCCAGGGTCGTGAGCGCGGCGAGTGCCACCGCAGCCCAGAGCGGCAACGCGTCATCCGCTCGCGTGACCGGCTCGAAGAGGCGGCCGAGCATGTCCCACACGTGGGGCATCGCGAGATCGGTGGTGCGCGGCATGATGCGCAGGTCGCCGACCTCGACGCCGTTGGCCGGACCCACGAGCTTGTAGCCCTCCCAGAGGAGGGCGATCGCGAGTATGCCCGCGAGGCCCCAGATCCACGTGGCGAATCCGCGGGCCCGGCCGGCGCGGCCAGTGCCGGCACGCCGCGGTGGTGCCGCGCGGGCGCCCGCGTCTCCGGG
>NZ_SDPN01000071.1 GCF_004134825.1 Agromyces albus | reverse complement strand
GCCGACTGCCCAGCGCTCGGCCGCCGAGGCCGGGTCGGCGCCGATGAGCTACGGCGAGGCGACGGATGCCGCCCGGCGGGCGCGCGAAGAGCAGGCGCGCGTCGATCGGGCCGATGCCGAGCAGGCGGCGACCAACCCCGCCCAGAGTGAACGGCCCGGGGGCGAGCAGGCGAGCCGTGCGCCCCGGGAACGGCCCCGCTACGGCGAGTTCGCCGAGCCCGAGGCATCCGAAGCCGGCGACCAGGAGCACCGGCCCAGCTGAATCCCCTGCCGCCTCCCAGCATGCGCGAGTAGCGTCACCGCATGGTGTCGCGATTCGAGCTCGAACGCGAGATCGCCGAAGGCGAAGACCCGCGGCGGCCGATCCGACGGTGGCTCCGCAGCATCCGCCGGCGCATTCGCGGGCGGCCTGCGCTGCGCAGCTTCTACCGGATCCTCGTCGCCGTGATCGGCGGTGCGATCGCGACGCTCGGGCTTCTGCTCGTGCCGCTGCCCGGGCCGGGATGGCTCGTGGTCTTCCTCGGCCTCGCGATCCTCGGCACCGAGTTCGTGTGGGCGAACCGCACCGCTGCGTTCACGAAGCGCCAGCTCGCGCGATTCTGGGCGTGGTGGCAGCGTCGCCGGGCCGAACGCGCCGAACGTGCCGAACGCGCTGAACGCGCTGAACGCGAGGGACGCCCGGGGCGCGCCGCGTGACCGAGGGCCGAGTGCGGGCGCGTCTCACCCCAGCCGGCTCACCAGAGGTCGTTGCGCGACGCTGAGATCGTGAATCCGTGCCCGCTCGCCGAGTTCTCGCAGGTCATGCCCTCGGGCTCGGACACGCACGTGATGCCGCCGTACTCGATCGAGGTGCCGTGCTCGAGCACGGGCGTGTCGACGCGGTACTCGCTCTCGAACGCGACATCGCCGCGCTTCCTCGGATGGGTCTCACCATCGCCCGTGGCCTCGATGCCCCAGCCGCACGGCACTTGCGCGTCGTAGCAGTAGTCGGCGGGATCGTCGCTCGGGAACTCCCACTCCTTCTCCTCGATCCTGCACCCCCACAGGTACTCGACGTCGGACGTGACGATTCCGCACCGCAGGTCGCCCGACGGCGACGTGAAGACGACGCCGTCACCCAGCTCCTGGGTAGCGAACGGGGCCGCGTCAACCGGAACCACGGCGGTGACCGGCTCCGCCGGAGCGGGCGTCGATGACGAGGATGCGGATGCGACCGTGGTGGGCTCGGCCTCGGCACCGGCGGCGATTGCGGTGCAGGAGCTCAGCAGGAGCACCACCGAGGCGGCCACGAGCGCGGCTCGCAACGTGTGGGGTCTGGTCATGGACGGACTCTATCGACTCGACGGGCTCGGGCGGTGCCGGCCGATATCTCGATTCGGCAACGCTCGAGCTGCGGCGAGTCGCCTACCAGATGACCGGCTTCTCGGGCGTGTAGAGCCACACGTCGAAGAACGTCTCGAGCTCCTGGCCCGACACCTCCTCGGAGAGCGCGATGAAGTCGGCGGTCGACGCGGTACCGCCCCCGAACCGCTCCACCCACGTCTGCGTCAGCTCGAAGAACGCGTCGTCGCCGATCTCCACGCGCAGCGCGTGCAGGGTGGCGGCGCCGCGGTCGTACACCGGGTTCAGGAAGAGTCCGAGCGGACCTGGGTCGGCGACGACGAGCGCCCACTCCTCATCGTCGGCGGGGATCGCAAGGTAGTCGTCGAACGCCGCCTGGGCGGTGTCAACGCCGCGGTGCTCGGCCCACATCCACTGCGAGTAGGTCGCCCAGCCCTCGTTGAGCCAGATGTCCGCCCAGCGGTTCGGGCTCACGTGGTCGCCCATCCACTGGTGTGCGAGCTCGTGCGCGACGGTGCCCTCTCGGGCAGTGCGGGAGAAGAACGATCGCGTCTGCGTCTCGAGCGCGTAGCCGACCGTGTCGTCGTCGACGATCGCGCCGTACGAGTTGAACGGGTACGGTCCGTACAGCCCCTCGAAGAAGACGAGCATGTCGCTCGTGAGCGCGAGACTCGCCGACGGATCGCCGAGTCGAGCCGGGTCGACAGCGTCGAAGATCGGCGTGCCGTTCGCGGCGACGTACTCGTTCACCACGTAGTCGCCCACGCTGGCCGTGGCGAGATAGGCGGCCATCGGGTCGGGTGCGTCCCAGTACCACGTCGTCTTTCCGTCGACCGTGGTCGCGGGACCGCTGGGCAGGCCGTTCGCGACCGCGACGAGGCCTTCGGGCACCGTGATCTCGAACGAGTACGTCGACTTGTCGGTCGGGTGATCGTTGACGGGGAACCACGTGGCCGATCCGTCGGGCTCGCTCACCACCATGGCGCCGTCGCGGGTGGTGACCCAGCCGTACAGCGCACCCTCGATGTCCGTCGGCTGCGTGGTCGTTCCGCCGTAGGTCACCACGACCTGGGTCTTCTTGCCGGCCTTGACCTTCTTCGTGGGCGTGATGACGAGCTCGTTCGACGTTTGAGTGAAGGTCGCCGGCTTGCCGGCCACCGTGACCTCCGTGGCCGTGAGGCCGCGCAGGTCGAGGTTGAATCGGCTGAGATCCTGCGTCGGGATGAGGTCGATCGTGGCGACGCCGTCGAGACGGCCCTCGAGCGGCGCCGGCTCGGGCGGTGCCGGTGTGTAGTCGAGGTCGAGGTCGTAGTGCACGACGTCGGTGCCACCGTTGCCGGCGAGCGGGAAGTATGGGTCCCCGGCCCCGTCAGAGCCGGGAATGTACTCCGGCGATGCGGCGACGGCGACGGATGGCGCGCCGAAGAGGGCGACCGCGGCGACTGCCGATCCGAGGGCGAGGAGTGCGTTGCGAAGACGGGACGGCATGGATCCTCCAGCGTTCGGTGGTGCGATCGACGACACTGCCGCGGGGATCTGACCGGAGCCGGCCGGGAGCGACTGTGCAGCCACCCTAGACCGCGTGATCTCGACCCCGCCAGAGTTGCGGCGATGTCAGGCGACGGCGGCCCGCACCCACGCCTCGACCTCGTCGGCCGTGCGAGGGATGCGCGCCGAGAGGTTCTCGGCACCTCCCTCGGTGACGAGGATGTCGTCTTCGATGCGCACGCCGATGCCGCGGAACTCCGCGGGCACGGTGAGGTCGTCGGGCTGGAAGTAGAGCCCGGGCTCGATCGTGAAGACCATGCCGGGCTCGAGCACGCCGTCCATGTACATCGAGCGACGTGCCTGGGCGCAGTCGTGCACGTCGAGGCCGAGGTGGTGGCTCGTGCCGTGCACCATGTACCGACGGTGGAACTGGTTCTCGGGCTCGAGCGACTCCTCGGCCGAGACGGGCAGGAAGCCCCACTCCGCGGTCTTGCGTGCGATGACGCCCATGGCGGCGGCGTGCACGTCGCGGAAGATCGCACCTGGGCGCACGACCGCGAACGCGGCATCCGCGGCCTCGAGCACTGCCTCGTAGATCTGCCGTTGCACGGGCGAGAACGTGCCGTTCACGGGGAAGGTGCGGGTGATGTCGGCCGTGTAATACGTGTCGAGCTCGACGCCGGCGTCGAGCAGCACGAGGTCGCCGGGCGCGACGGTCCCGTCGTTGCGGGTCCAGTGCAGGATGGTCGCGTGCGGTCCGGCCGCGGCGATCGAGCCGTATCCGACATCGTTGCCCTCGAGTCGGGCGCGGGTCGCGAAGACGCCCTCGATCACGCGCTCGCCCCGTACCTCGGCGGTGATGCGGGGAAGCTCCGCGATGACCTCGGTGAAGCCGCGCTCGGTCGCATCGATCGCGGCGCGCATCTCGCCCACCTCGAACTCGTCTTTCACGAGGCGGAGCTCGGAGAGCACTCGTGCCAGTTCGCCGTCGGGCTCGTGGTCGCCGCCGACCTCGATGCTGAACGGGGTGTCGGCGGCGTTCGTCGAGAGCGCCTGCTCGGCGGCGAACCGGATGCGGGCGTGGTCGACGCGATCGGTGATCGCGGAGTCGGCCTCGCGCAGCACGAGCGTCGCGGTGTCGACCGCCTCGATCACGTGCTCGAAGTCGTCGAGGCCCCGCGTCTCGATCGCGAGATCGGCGGCGACGTGTGCGAGCGATGGGCGCGCCCCGATCCAGAACTCGCCGATCGCCGGGTTGGCGTAGAACTCCTCGGAGTCGCGGCCGGCACGCTCACGGAAGTACACGGTGGCGGTGTGGCCCTCGCCGTCGGGCGAGAGCACGAGCACGGCGCCGGGCTCGCTGTCGGAACCCCAACCCGTGAGGTGGGCGAACGCCGAGTGCGCCCGGTAGGGATAGTCGGTGTCGTTGGCGCGCTGCTTCATGTCGCCGGCCGGGATGATGAGACGCACGCCGGTGAATGCCGCTGACACCCTGGCACGGCGCGCCGCAGCGAACGCGGCTTGGGCACGCGCGGGCGGCAGGGTTTCTTCACGCTCGGCCCAGCCCTTGCCGATGAACTCCTTGAACCCCTCGGACCCGGGCGTCGTCGAGCGGTTCGCGTTGCGACCGGCCTCTTCGGATGTCGGGGGTGCCGTCTTGGTCGAGGTGTCGGTCGAGTTCGCCATGCCTCCCATTCTCGCACCGACCTCCGGAGGGCGGGATCGCGTCGAACCTCGTGACGGACCGACGCGGCGGCTCAGCCGGCGGGGGAGAGCGTCGCCACGACGGGGCGATGGTCGCTGCCCGCGTCGTCGTACTGCTGCAGCGTGCGGAAGTCGTCGACCTGCCAGTTCGGTGTCGCGAGCACGTGGTCGATCGGACTGCCGAGCAGCATCGGCAGGTTGGTGGGCCACGTGCCGAGCGCTGCGGCATGGGCGTCGTCGGCGGCATCGGAGCACCGCCCGAGATCGCCGCCGGAGAGCCCGCGACCGGCGAAGTGATCGACGGTCGCGTTGAAGTCTCCCGCCATGATCACGTTCTCGCCGGCGCACTGCTCGGCGAGCCAGTCGAGGTCGCTGCGCCAGTTCCGCAACTCCCAGCGGATCGGGGCGACGGCGTGGACGGCCACGATGCGGGGCCCTGCACCGTCGACCGGGTCGGCGACGACGGTGGGCAGGGTGTTCGTGTTTCCGGGCGGCCCGGGCGCCTCCACCGAGACGACCTCGTAGTCGCCGAGGTCTGGACTGATGAGGATGGTCGTCGATCGCGCCTTGGAGATGAGGTCGAACGCCTGGGTGTGCACCCACATCGGGCTGCCGCCGTCGCGCATCGCGATCGCCACCTCTTCGCCGATCGGGGTCGTCGTCTCGGGCAGCACGACGACGTCGGCACCCTCATCGAGTGCGATCTCCGCGATCACGGAAGCGTCGGGCACCTCGCCGAGGGTGTTCCACGAGAGCACCGTGATCGACTCGGCCGGCGCCTCGCCCGAGGCATCCGCTGCCCCGATGCCCCGCGCCGTGAGCACCGCGACGTTGCCCATCGCGAAGAGCCCGAGCACGACCGCCATCGCGATGCCGAAGCGTCGGGCGGGCCTCGCGATCGCGACCAGCAGGAACAGCCCCGCCGCGATCACCCCGCACACGGCGGCGACGCCCCGCAACGCCACGATGTGCGCCGCGATCCACTGGTTCTGCAGACCGAAGCCCTGCGGCCAGACGAGCACGACGGCCACGATGAGGATGCCGAGCACGACGGCCCAACCGAGGATGCGGGGGAGCATTCCATCAACCCTAGGCGAGTCCGCGGTGCTTCGACGGCGAGGTCGCCCCCGATCAGCTGGGAGTCGCCGGAGAGGATGCCGCGACTAGCATGAAGGGATGTCCGGAGCCCCTGATGCCGTCGGCGAAGCCGACCTGCACACGCACTCGACGGTCTCCGACGGAACGGAATCCCCAACGCGGCTGATGGAGCAGGCCGCCGCGGCCGGGCTCTGGGGCATCGCGCTCACCGACCACGATTCGACGAGCGGATGGGCCGAGGCCGCCGCCGCCGTGCACGAGACGGGCGTCGCCCTCATTCGCGGCATGGAACTCTCGACACGATCGGGCTTCATGAGCGTCCACATGCTCGCGTACCTCGTCGACCCACTCGATGAGGGGCTCCTCGCCGAGACGGCGCGCATCCGCGAATCGCGGCTCAGCCGCGCGGAGGAGATCGTGCGCCGTATCGGGCGCGACTACGCGCTCGATTGGGACGACGTGCTCGCCCAGACCGCCGAGGGCACCACCATCGGACGCCCGCACATCGCCGACGCCCTCGTCGCTCGCGGGCACGTGGCCACGCGATCTGCGGCGTTCGAGGGCATCCTGCATCCTCGCGCCGGCTACGCCCACCCGCATTACGCGCCCGACCCGCTCACCGGCGTGCGGCTCATCCGCGCCGCGGGCGGCGTGCCCGTGCTCGCCCACCCGGGCACTCGCGGCGCGGAGCGCGTGATGGACGAGGACTCGATCGCCCGACTCGTCGACGCGGGCCTCTTCGGGCTCGAGATCGACCACCCTGAGAACCGCCCCGACGCCAAGCGGCGTCTGCGAGAGCTCGCGACCCGCTACAAGCTCGAGGTGACGGGGTCGAGCGATTATCACGGCGCCGGAAAGCCGAATCGCCTCGGCGAGCTCCGCACGTCGGCCGGGGTCGTCGAGCGGATCATCGCCGAGGCGAGCGGTGCGGAGCCGCTGATTCCCTGAGGGAGCGGATGCCGCGAGCTCAGGCCTGCGGGGTCGGACCGCCCGTGCGGGGTCCGCGACGGCGGCGTCGACGCTGCGGCGCGGAATTGCCGTCGTGGTGCTCGGGGCCCTTGCCGTCGTGCGTGCCGGTGCCCGGTTCCCGCGTTGCGGCGGCGTCGGTCGTGGTGGTGTTGTCGCCGGCCGGCTCGGCCGACTCGCCACCCCGAGTGCGACGACGCGAGCGAGTGGAGCGCGGCGCGCGCTCGGCGTCGGCGTCGCCTTCGGTACGGACTGCGCTGCTCGAACGCGGCGCTGCGCCGTTCTCGGTGCGGCCGGCGGTGCTCGACCGCGGGGCGGCCGAGGCGGGCTTCAAGCGGCCCTTCGTTCCCTGGGGGATGTCGAGGTCGTCGTAGAGGTGCGGGCTCGACGAGTAGGTCTCGGTCGGCTCGGGCTGGCCGAACTCGAGGGCTCGGTTGATGAGCGCCCACTTGTGCAGGTCGTCCCAGTCGACGAACGTCACGGCGATGCCGGTCTTGCCGGCCCGACCGGTGCGGCCCACGCGGTGCAGGTACGCCTTGTCGTCGTCGGGGATGGTGTGGTTGATCACGTGAGTGACGTCATCGACATCGATGCCGCGCGCCGCGACATCCGTGGCGATCAGCACGTCTTTCTTGCCGGCCTTGAACGCGGCCATGGCACGCTCGCGCTGATCTTGATTCAGGTCGCCGTGCACGGCCGCGGCGTTGAAGCCGCGATCGTTCAGCTCTTCGACGAGCTTCGCGGCCGCGCGCTTCGTGCGGGTGAAGATCACGGTCTTGCCGCGACCCTCGGCCTGCAGGATGCGCGAGATGACCTCTTCTTTGTCGAGCGAGTGGGCGCGGTAGACGAGGTGCTTGATGTTCGCCTGCGTGAGCCCCTCGTCGGGGTCGGTCGCGCGGATGTGGATGGGGCGCACCATGAAGCGACGCGCGAGGGCGACGATCGGTCCGGGCATGGTGGCCGAGAACAGCATCGTGTGGCGGGTGGGGGGCGTCTGCGCCATGAGCTTCTCGATGTCGGCGAGGAAGCCGAGGTCGAGCATCTTGTCGGCCTCGTCGAGCACCATCTCGCTCACGTTCTTGAGGGAGAGGAGTCGCTGCGAGGCGAGGTCGAGGAGGCGGCCGGGCGTGCCGACGACGATCTGCGCGCCGGCCTTGAGCTGCTCGATCTGACCTTCGTAGGCCTTGCCGCCGTAGATCGAGACGATCTTCGTAGGCCGGTTCGACGTGGCGATCTCGAGGTCTTCCGTGACCTGCACGCAAAGCTCACGGGTGGGCACGACGACGAGCACCTTGACGCCGCCTTCGGGGTCGTCGCCGATGCGCTGGATGATGGGAAGCCCGAAGCCGAACGTCTTGCCGGTGCCGGTCTTCGCCTGCCCGATGATGTCCTGCCCGGCGAGGGCGAGGGGGATGGTCTGTTCCTGGATGGGGAAGGCATCGATGATGCCCTTCCCGGCGAGGGCGTCGACGATGTCGGACGCGACGCCGAGGTCTGCGAAAGTAGTCAATATTCTGCCTGTCGAAGTTGCTGGATGAGGGTGCGCCTCGTCTCAACTCCAGGCGCACGGCCGCGGATCCACCGCCCGCGTGCACCCCAAGCCTATCCGAGACTCCCTGTGAGCCTCGGATAGGCTGTCTCCGTGGTGACCTGGGGCAAGCGACGCAGTGTGCGTCAAGAGACGCCTCGCTTGCGTCCGCGCGTTTCACCGACCGATCTCGCACGGGTCGACTTCACCGAACTCGTGCCCGATCCGGTGCCGTTCCTCGGGCAGGCTGCGTACATCCAGCTCGAGTTCTTCGAGAGCCTCGCGAAGGCCGTCGCGACCGCGCCGACCCTCCCGGCGAAAGAGGGACTGAGTGCCGCCGCGGGCGTGGCGCTGCGCAAGCACCATGCGCTCATCGCCGAATTGCGGCTGCTCGGCGTCGAACCCGACGACGTGATGGCACCGTTCGCGCCGGCGACCGATCGGTTCCGCCAGGCCAGCGCCGGTGCCGACTGGTACGAGCTGCTGCTCGGCATCCATGTCACGTCGGGCATGCTCGACGGCTACTTCTCACGACTCTCGTCGGGGCTGCCCTCCGAGCTCGGGGCGCGCGTGCGTTCGATCCTCCACGAGGGCGGCTCCGCGATCGTGCTCGAGACCGAGCTCCGCTCGGCGATCGAGGCGCAGCCCGGACTCGCCGATCGGCTTGCCCTGTGGGGGAGGAGCCTCGTGGGCGATACCCTGCTGATCGCACGTTCGGCGCTCCGGGCATCCGACTCGGCAGACCGCTGGGGTGCCCAGGTGGAGCCGGTCTTCACCGAGCTCATCGCCGATCACACCAGGCGCATGGACGCACTCGGGCTCACGGCCTGATCGAGCTCGACGGCGGCACGTGACCGCGCGCGATCGTGTGCCCGGTCGTCAGGCGCGTCGGGCGTGCTCGACCTCGGCGCGCGCGACTCCGGGTCGCGCCAGGCGCTCGAAGAGCGCCGTGTCGGCGCGATCGCGACGGGGTCCGATCAGGAATGCGGTGGCGCCGGCCACCAGACCTGCGGCGACGAGCGAGACCACCCAGATCCATCCGCCGTCCCACGCCCAGCCGAGCCAGGTCAGCGCGACCCACACGACACCCGCGACGGCAGTGCCGATCGCGGGAACGAGGGCCACGCCGCGCGTGTGCCGCTGCGGAAGCGCGTAATGGGCCGCGAGGCCGAGAATCGCGCCGCCGAGCGTGACGAAGAGGAGTTCCATCGTCAGGCGACGAAGCCGATGCGACGCGACTCCTCGGAGCCGATCTCGACGTAGGCGAGGGCCGAAGCCGGTACGACGTAGACGGCACCCTTCGAGTCGGAGAGCTTCAGGTGCGGGGCCTGCCCTGAGAGTGCGGCGGCGACGGCCTGCTCGACCTCTGCGGCTGATTGCGAGGTCTCGAATCCGAGTTCACGAGGGGAGTTCTGAATGCCGATACGAACGTCCACGGTGCACCTTTCTGCTTTGCGCCAACACTACGACACCGGCCGCGCCGGCCCGTTCGCGTTCACTGTCGGCGGAACCGGTTACGGTTGCGGCATGCAGGCCCCCGCGTCATCCATCGACACCTCGCTCGGGCTCGCCGAGGGCGAGCACGCGGCGGTCTTCGGGGCGCCCGGCAGCGGCAAGACGACCCTCGCCGTCGAACTCGTCGCCGATCGAGTCGAGCGGCTCGGATACGCGCCCGAAGAGGTGCTCGTCGTGTCGGCGACGCGCGCTTCGGCGACGTCGCTGCGCGATGCGCTCGCGGTGCGGCTCGGCATCACCACGCGCGGTCCGCTCGCCCGCACGGCGAACTCGATCGCCTTCCAGCTCGTGCGCGCCTACACGGGCGCGCCGGTCACACTCCTCACGGGTGCCGAGCACGACCAGATCATCGGCGAACTGCTCGAGGGCGGCATCCGCGACGGCTTCGGGCCCGAGTGGCCCGATTCGCTCGGCCCAGAGGTGCGGGTGCTCCGCGGCTTCCGCACCGAGCTCCGAGACCTCCTCATGCGCGCCGTCGAGCACGGGGTCGACGCTCACGGGCTCGCCGAGCTCGGCGCTCGAGCCGAGCGGCCGGAGTGGCGTGCTGCGGCACAGTTCCTCGCCGAGTACGCCGACGTGAAAGAGCAGTTGCGCCCCTCGCAGTTCGACTCGTCGGAGCTCGCAGCGTATGCCGCCGCGATCGTGCACCGCAGCCTCGACGAGCCTGCCGCGTCCGCCGCGCTCGGCACCCTGGCGCAATTGCGGCTGCTCGTCGTCGACGACGCGCAAGAGGCCACCGAGACCACCGCGGCGCTGCTCGGCGCATTCGCTGCGCGCGGGGTCGCGGTCGTGGCCTTCGGCGACCCCGACGTCGCGAGCAACGGATTCCGCGGCGGCCGCGCCGAACTGCTCGGCTCGCTCGGCGCGGTGCTCGGCGGCCGAGCGGTGCGACGCATCGCGCTCGACGCCGTGCACCGAGGCCGGCTCGAGCTGCGCGCCGTCGTGA
>NZ_SDPN01000070.1 GCF_004134825.1 Agromyces albus | reverse complement strand
GTCGGGCGATGCGGCGGCGGCGTATCGCCGGCCACCGCCGGCACTCGTACCGGCGGGCGCACCGGCCGCGGCCGGCCCGCGCTGCAGATTCGCCACGGCCTCACCGGTCGGGTGCGCGCCGGCTCGGTGATCGCCGACGAGCTCGGCCATCTGCCCGGCGTCGACGACGCACACGGCGTTGTACTCGCGGAGGAGGCGATGGCAACCGCCTGATGCCGGACTCGTGACCGGTCCGGGCACCGCGCCGAGCGGGCGCCCGAGCGCTGCGGCGTGTCCGGCGGTGTTGAGCGAGCCCGAACGAACCCCGGCCTCGAGTACGACCGTCGCCTCGCTCGCGGCCGCGATGAGTCGATTGCGCTGGAGGAAGCGCCACTTCGTCGGAGCCGCACCGCATCCGAGCTCGGAGACGACCGCGCCGGTCGCGGCGATGCGTGAGAGCAGCGCTTCATGACCCATCGGGTAGAAGCGGTCGACCCCGCCCGCGAGGAACGCGACGGTGACACCATCACTCGCGAGCGCCGATCGGTGCGCCATGCCGTCGATGCCGTAGGCGCCGCCCGACACGATCGTGAACCCGCGATCGACGAGCCCTGCGGATGCCTCCATCGCCACATGCTCGCCGTAGCCCGTGGCGGCACGCGCCCCGACGAGGGCGATCGACGGCCTGCCGTGGTTCAGGGCGTCGGCGCGGCCGCGAATCCACAGGAGAAGCGGCGCGTGCACGCCGAGCTCGTCGACGCCGGCCGGCCACTCGGGATCGCCGGGGATGAGCAGGCGCGCTTCGACACGCGCGGCTTGGGCGAGCGAGCGGACGAACGCCGCATGGTCGACGCGGGGCAGCCATCGCTCGAGACCGGCCGCAGCCTCGCGTTCATCGAGCGACTCGCCGGCCTCCGCGACACGAGCGGCGAGCCGCTCGGCCGGCACGGACTCGAGCAGCAGCTCGGCGCTTTCGGCCGGGCCGAGCGCAGCGACGACGCGACCGAGGAGCCCGTCGCCGGGCTCAGCGACCGAACTGAGCAGCGCGCGGGCGAACGCCTCGAGCGCCGCACCGTCGTCGCGGCGGAGGGCGGAGAGCTCGGCGGCCAGTCGCGCCGCCGAGTGCTTCACGATGCTCATGCGGGGATTCCCTTCCTGAGATAGAACGCGCGACCCACCTGGTCGGCGCCGGGGCGCACCGCGCCGTCGAGGTCGGCGATGGTCCAGGCGACCTTCAACACCCGGTCGTAGCCGCGCATCGTGACACCGCCGCGTTCGAGCGCGCGATCGAGTGCGGCGGTCGCCTTGCCGCCGGGATGCAACCCGCCAGCGCCGCGCAACCACGGGCCCGGCATCTCGGCGTTCGTGCGCCAAGGGGTGCCGAGCAGTCGGTCGGATGCCGCAGCGCGAGCTTCGATGACACGGGCACGGGCCTCATCGCTTGTGATGCCGGTGCGCTCGCCCATCAAGCGGAGCCCGGCCGCGGTGACGCGGGGCACCTTCAATTGCACGTCGATGCGATCGAGGAGCGGCCCCGAGATGCGGCCGAGGTACCGCCGTCTCATCGACGGCGGACACGTGCATTCGTTGCCCGGCGAGTCATAGCCCCCGCACGGGCACGGATTCGCCGCGAGCACGAGCTGGAATCGCGCAGGGAACGAGGCGACGGCAGTCGCACGATGAATGCTGACGCTGCCCGATTCGAGCGGCTGACGGAGCACATCGAGCACCGATGCCGGAAACTCGGGTGCCTCATCGAGGAACAGCACGCCGTGGGTCGCCCGTGCTGCAGCACCCGGACGGATGAGCCGGCTGCCGCCGCCGACCATGGCCGCCGCCGTCGCCGTGTGATGCGGAGCCTCGAACGGCGGACGCAGTGACAGTCCGTTGACGAGCCGCCCCCCGGCGAGCGATCGGAGTGAGGCGACCTCGAGCGCGGCGTCGGAATCGAGATCGGGCAGGATTCCCGGCAGCCGGGACGCCAGCATGGTCTTGCCGGCTCCCGGCGGGCCGAGGAGGAACATGTGATGGCCACCGGCAGCGGCCACGAGGAGCGCTTCCACCGCTTCTTCGTTGCCCGCCACGTCGGCGAGATCGCCGGGCACCTGCTCGGGCTCGTCAGCGCGATCGGTCGAGGGGACCGCGTCGATCTCACGCACCTCGTAGGCGCCGCCGTGCCAGATGGCGGCTTCGAGGAGCGAGGCGACCCCGATCACCGTCACCCCGGGCACGAGCGACGCCTCGGCGGCATTGCCCGCCGGCACCATGACCGTGTCATGGCCGGCTCGCGATGCCGCGAGCACCGCGGGGAGGATGCCGTCGATCGGTCGCAGCCGGCCGTCGAGCCCCAGCTCACCGAGGTGCACGACACGGTCGACCGATTCGCGTGCGATCTCGCCGGCGGCCGCGAGGCACGCGATCGCGATCGCGAGGTCGAAGCCGGAGCCGTGCTTCGGCAGGGCCGCGGGTGAGAGGTTCACCGTGAGGCGGCGCTGCGGCAGGGGGCATCCGGCGTTCACGGCAGCCGAACGCACTCGCTCACGGGCCTCGGCGAGTGCGGCGTCGGGCAGGCCGATGATGACGAACGCGGGCAATTGCGACGAGAGGTCGGCCTCGACCTCGACGATCGAGCCGGCGAGCCCCAGCAGGGCGACCGATCGGGTGCGGGCGACGGGCATCAGCTGATCCCCTCGAGATGCTCGATGAGTGCCGGCGCCTCGGTGGGGGCGAGTACGGCGACGGCGTCGATGCGGATTCGCGAGACCGCGGCATCCGTCGCCTCGCACCAGGCGATCGCAAGCCGGCGCATGCGCGCGAGCTTCACCGGGGTGATCGCCTCGAACGGGTGCCCGAAGTCACTCGTCGTGCGGGTCTTCACCTCGATGAAGACGGTGTCGCGCCCGTCGCGCGCCACGATGTCGATCTCGCCGAGCCGGCACCGCCAATTGCGGTCGAGCACCGCCATGCCGCGGCCGACCAGATGATCGACCGCGAGCTGTTCACCGCGTCGGCCGAGTTCCGCGTTGTGCGCCATCCGCACCACCTCCGCGAACAGCGTCGCGCGGTGGCGGCGGCGGGCGAGGCGAAGCGGCGCTCAGCGGCGAAGGCCGAGCAGGGAGCGTCGCTGTCGAGGACGAGTGCTACTCGTCGAGCGCGAGCTCCTTCGGGAGTTCGAACTCCCGGGTCGCGAGCTCTTCGACGTTGACGTCTTTGAAGGTGAGCACGCGCACCGACTTCACGAAGCGGTCGGCGCGGTAGACATCCCACACCCACACGTCTTTCATGGTGAGCTCGAAATAGAAGTCGTGCTCGGTATCACGCCGCACGAGTTCGACCTCGTTCGCGAGATAGAAGCGTCGCTCGGTCTCGACCACATATTGGAATTGCGACACGATGTCGCGGTACTCCCGATACAGGGCCAGCTCGACCTCGCGGTCGTAGTCTTCGAACTCGTCTTCATCCATCGTGACTCATCCTACGCCGAGGTCGAAGAGCGCCGGCGCCGTTGGCGAGCGATCGTGCAGCCAAGTCGAGCGGTGCAGCTCGTTGGGTCCGTGCTCGTCGATCGCGGCGAAGTGGGCACGGCTCGCGTAGCCCTTGTTCTCGTCCCAGCTGTAGACGGGCACGTCGTCGTGCGCACGACGCATGCCACGATCGCGATGCACCTTGGCGATGACGGAAGCCGCAGCCACCGATGCGCAATCACGGTCGGCCTTGATCCGCGTGACCACGCGGGCGCGATGCTCGATGGCGATGCTGAGCCAGTCGTGGTTGCCGTCGAGCAGGAGCGGCGCATCATCCACCTCGTTCACCTCAT
This sequence comes from Agromyces albus, assembly GCF_004134825.1. Classification (GTDB taxonomy): domain Bacteria; phylum Actinomycetota; class Actinomycetes; order Actinomycetales; family Microbacteriaceae; genus Agromyces; species Agromyces albus. Next base: position 6,794 of record NZ_SDPN01000070.1, on the reverse strand, counting down.
CGCCGAGCGCGAATGCGAGCGCGGCGAAGGCGCGAGCTCCGGCGAGGCCGAGGCACGCCATGATGCCCAGTTCGTCGATCTCCTTCGCCGAGGCGTCGCCGACCGCCGATGCGCGGACCCATGCAGCCGCCTTCGGCGCCATCTGCTCACGACGCGGCTCACTCAGGAGCTTGGAGTCGCGTAGGCCCGCGGGCATGCGGCGCACGCTCGCATCGATGAGCACGAGCCCGACCGTGACCGGGCCCGCGAGCGCGCCCCTGCCGACCTCGTCGCACGCGAGCAGCACCGAAGCGCCTCCGGCGAAGATCTCGCGCTCCGCCCGCAATGTCGGCACCGCGACCGGTGGTGGAACCATGTCAGCCCGTTCCCTCATCGACACCATCGAACACCTGGGGGTAGTTGTCAAGCCACATCCAGTGGTCGATGGGCCAGCTCACGACGAAGGCGCGGCCGACGACGTTGTCGATGGGCACGAATCCCTCGAGCGGGGTCTCGGTGTTGTATCTCGAGTCCTTCGAGTTGTAGCGGTTGTCGCCCATGACCCACAGCGAATCGTCGCGTACCTCGACGTCGAAGTCGTCGCGAGAGACCTTGCTCTCGCCCGGAGGCAGCGCCACATACGTCTCGTCGAGCGGCACGCCGTTGACGCTCATCTGGCCGAGCGCGTTGCAGCACACGATGTGATCGCCTGGCAGTCCGATGACGCGCTTGACGAGGTGGTCGTTCGAGTCGGGCGCCGAGAGTCCCACGAACGCGAGGAACCAGTCGACGGCGGCCACGAGTGGCGGCTGCGGTGTCTCCACGCGGGCCGGGAGCCATCCGCCCGGGTCTTTGAACACGACGACGTCGCCGCGCTCGAGTGGCGTGAGGTCGGGAACCAGCTGGTTCACGATGATGCGATCGTCTTTCACGAGGGTCTCCTCCATCGACTGCGATGGGATGAAGAACGACCTGATGAGGAACGTCTTGATGAGGAACGAGACGAGCACGGCCACCACGAAGATGACGAGCAGGTCGCGCAGGAAGAGGAGAATGCCTCGTTTTCTGCGCGCCGATGCCGAGCCCGCGCGATCTGATCGCGTGGTGATAGTTTCTTCTGTCATTTAACCGCCCGAGCTCCCCACCCAGTCTAGGGGCGGGGAGCTCGATGGTGATGCCAGGCACTCGCGATCCGCGAGTGGCAGCGGCGACTAGTTGTCGCGCTTCTCCTTGATCTTGGCCTTCTTGCCGCGGAGCTTGCGCAGGTAGTAGAGCTTCGCACGGCGCACGTCGCCGCGCGTGACGACCTCGATGTGGTCGATCACGGGCGAGTGCACCGGGAACTTGCGCTCGACGCCGACCTGGAAGCTGACCTTGCGCACCGTGAAGGTCTCGCGCACGCCCTCTCCTGAACGGCCGATGACGACGCCCTGGAAGACCTGCACGCGGCTGCGCGTGCCTTCGATGATGTTGACGTGCACCTTGACGGTGTCGCCGGGCCGGAAGTCGGGAACATCCGACCTCAGGCTCGCTGCGTCGAGTTGGTCGAGGATGTGCATGATGGTTCGCTCTCTGCGCCCGCCACCGGTCGAACGCGGATCATGGATTGAAGTGAATGGTGCCGCCCGCGCGACCAGGTCGCGCTGTGCTAGCTCCCCGGAGGCAGAGACCTGCGGCGGCACAATCCTCTATTGTGCCATGTCACGGCACTCCCCGGCAAAAGCGGGTCCACGGATGCCGCTGCAATGCCGCCTCCGTCAGTCGCGAACCTCGCGCACGATGATGACCTCGTCGTCGCCGTCGTCGAAGGGCGGGCCATGAGTGCCCGCGGCATCCGGACGCCGTGCGGCGCCCTGCTGCTGGGCGGCGAGTCGCTCGAACTCGGCCATCGACGCCTGCACGCGCCGCGCGCCGTCGTGCACGAGCTGCCAGACGACCATCCAGAAGGCAGCGATCGCGAGCAGGATCGCGAGCACCGCGAAGAGCGTCGCGGTCGCGCCGTAGAAGCCCGTGGCGACGATGGCGGCGTGCCAGGCGCCGATGACGCCGAGGTCCATCCACGACACCGCGCGCTGCTCGCGCACGGTCGGCCGGAGCGACGTGAGGAGCGCGACGACGCCGAGCGAGAGGAACCCGACCGGCACGACCACGATGAGCCCGAGCGTGCCCCAGCCGCCGCCGCCGAAGATGGCCCAACCGACGGCGAGCCACACGGGCAGCGCGACGATCGCGATGAACAACCATCGGTAGAACGCACGCCGGATCAGCATGCTTCCAGCGTAACGGCGGCGCCTTCGAGCCCGCCGGGTGTTCACTCAGGGCGGAGACGACAGAATGGACTCGTGATCGAACTGAGAACCCCTGCCGAAGTCGAGGAGATGCGGCCTGCGGGCCGTTTCGTGGCGAGCGTGCTCGAAGCCACATCGCGAGCCGCCGCGGTCGGGGTCAACCTGCTCGAGCTCGACGCGCTCGCGCACGAGATGATCAGGGCGGCCGGCGCCGAGAGCTGCTACATCGACTATCACCCCTCGTTCGGCGCGAGCCCGTTCGGCAAGGTCATCTGCACCTCGGTGAACGACGCGGTGCTGCACGGCCTCCCCCGCGACTACGCCCTCCGCGACGGCGACCTGCTGACCCTCGACTTCGCGGCGTCGGTGAACGGATGGGTCTCCGACTCCGCCGTCTCGATCGTCGTCGGCACGCCGCGAGACGGAGACCTGCGGCTCATCGACACCACCCAGCGCGCCCTCACGGCCGGCATCGCGGCCGCGCGCCCCGGCAACCGCATCGGTGACATCTCCCGCGCGATCGCGAACGTCGCGAAGGCCGAGGGCTACTCGATCAACACCGACTTCGGCGGGCACGGCGTCGGCCGCACCATGCACGGCGACCCGCACATTCCGAACGACGGCCGCCCGGGCCGCGGCCTGCCGTTGAAGCCGGGACTCGTGATCGCGATCGAACCATGGTTCCTCGAGACGACGGACCGCATCGTGACGGATGCCGACGGCTGGACGCTGAAGAGCGCCGATGGATCGCGCGGCGCCCATTCCGAGCACACCATCGCCGTCACCGAAGGCGACCCGATCGTGCTCACCGCGCGCAGCTGAGCGCCTTCTCACAATCCTCTCGCGCACGAAGTGCGGAGAGGTTTGCATCGGGTTAACACCTCACGTCCGACGAGGAAACACGACTTCCGTACCGTCATTGTCAACAGCTCGGTGCGTGATCAGGGGGCCCCGAACGACCATCGGCCTCCTGCACGCCCGCGTCTGAGACGGAATGAGGAGACCCGGATGGCCCGCGACACACCCCCGAAACACTCCCGCCACGGCGACGCAACGCCGAGCGTTTACCGTGACGGCATGTCGGACAACACGCTCACGCGTCACCTCGTGGTGGTCGGCGCCGGAATGGTCGCCCACCGCTTCGTCGAGAGCGTGCGCACTCGCGACCCAGAGGGCCGCTGGCGCATCACCGTGATCGGCGAGGAGGACCGCCTCCCCTACGACCGCGTAGGGCTGACCGCATTCTTCGACGGTGCGACCGTCGACGACCTCACGCTCTCACGCGAGCACTTCGTCGACGACGAGCGCGTGTCCTTCCTCCGCGGCGACGCGGTCGTGGCGCTCGATCGCGACGAGCGGCGCCTGCGCACGGCGAGCGGCACCGTCGTCGAGTGGGACGAGCTCGTGCTCGCAACGGGCTCCTACGCGGCATCCCTCGCCGTCGACGGTTTCCACCTGCCCGGCGTCTTCGTCTACCGCACGCTCGACGACCTCGAGTCCCTCTCCTCGTGGGTGGCCGAGCGCAAGGGCGCCCTCGACCGGCCGGTTCGCGGCATCGTGGTCGGCGGCGGGCTCCTCGGCCTCGAGGCCGCGGGAGCGCTCCAGGGCATGGACGTCGAGGCCACCATCATCCAGTCGTCCGATCGCCTCATGTCGGCCCAGCTCGACGCGGCCGGCGGCGAAGCGCTCGCGCGCCTCATCGGAGCCCGCGGCATCGAGGTGCGCACCGAGACGATCACCACGAGGCTCGACCCGGGCCCCCACGGCGGTGTCGCGCAGCTCGAGTTCCGCGACGGCAGCCTCGCTCCGGCCGACGTGGTCATCTTCACGGTCGGCGTGCGCCCGCGCGACGAGCTCGCACGGATCTCCGGCTTGAAGGTCGACAAGCGTGGCGGCGTCATCGTCGACGCCGGATGCCGCACCTCCGATCCCTCGATCCACGCGATCGGAGAGGTCGCCGCGATGGAGGGCCGTTGCGTCGGCCTCGTCGCCCCCGGATATGCGATGGCCGAGGTCGTCGCGACCCGCCTGCTCGGCGGCGAAGCCGAGTTCCCCGGGTACGACCTCTCGACCAAGCTCAAGCTCGGCGGCGTCGACGTCGCGAGCTTCGGCGACGCGTTCGGCGAGACGCCGGGCGCACTCGACGTCGTCTACGCCGACCCGGTCGCCGGCGTCTACAAGAAGCTCGTGCTCTCCGACGACGCGTCGATCCTGCTCGGCGGCATCCTCGTGGGCGATGCCACGGCCTACGCCTCGCTCCGGCCGCTCATCGGCGCCAAGCTCGGCGGGGACCCGTCGGCCTACCTGCTTCCCGAGACCGACGGCGCCCGCCCGGCCACCGGCCCGCTGCCCGACGAGGCGCTCGTCTGCAGCTGCAACGCCGTCAGCGCCGGCCGCATCCGGTCCGCAGTCACCGATGACGGATGCACGGATGTCGCGGGGGTCAAGGCGTGCACGAAGGCCGGTGCCGCGTGCGGCTCGTGCCTCCCCCTCGTCAAGCGCCTCGTCGGCGCCGAACTCGAGGCCGCGGGCGTCACCCTGAGCAGCGCGCTCTGCGAGCACTTCGCCTCCACCCGCGCACAGCTCTTCGACCAGGTGCGTGTGGCGGGACTCACGACGTTCAGCGAGATCGTCACGCGGTTCGGCACCGGGCGCGGCTGCGACATCTGCAAGCCCGTCGTGGCGAGCATCCTCGCGTCGCAGGGCGCCGGACACGTGCTCGACGGCGGCCGCGCCTCGCTCCAGGACACGAACGACCACGTCATGGCGAACCTGCAGAAGGACGGCAGCTACTCCGTGGTCCCCCGCATCCCCGGCGGCGAGGTGACCCCCGAGGGTCTCCTCGTGATCGGCCAGGTCGCGAAGGACTTCGGGCTCTACACGAAGATCACCGGCGGCCAGCGCATCGACCTGTTCGGTGCGCGCCTCGAGCAGCTTCCAGAGATCTGGCAGCGACTCGTCGACGGCGGCTTCGAGTCGGGCCACGCCTACGGCAAGTCACTGCGCACCGTCAAGTCGTGCGTCGGCTCCACGTGGTGCCGATTCGGCGTGCAGGACTCGGTCGGCATGGCGGTCGAGCTCGAGCTGCGCTACCGCGGCCTGCGGTCACCGCACAAGCTGAAGCTCGGCGTCTCGGGATGCGCCCGCGAGTGCGCGGAGGCCCGCGGAAAGGACGTCGGCGTCATTGCCACCGAGCAGGGCTGGAACCTGTACGTGGGCGGCAACGGCGGATTCACGCCGCGGCACGCGCAACTGCTCGCCGAAGGGCTCGACTCCGAGACCCTCATCCGCACGATCGACCGGTTCCTGATGTACTACATCCGCACCGCCGACCGTCTCCAGCGGACCGCCCCGTGGCTCGAGGAGCTCGAGGGCGGCCTCGATGCCCTCCGCGCGGTCATCATCGACGACTCGCTCGGCATCGCCGACGACCTCGACGCCGCGATGGCGCTCCACGTCGACGCCTACGAAGACGAGTGGAAGGCGACGCTCGACGACCCAGAGAAGCTCAAGCGCTTCGCCTCGTTCGTCAACGCGCCGACGACGCCCGACCCCTCACTCGCCTACACCGCAGAGCGCGGGCAGCCCCGGCCTGCGACCGACGCCGAGCGCGAGAGCGGTGGCGTGCTCATCGCCGGAACCACCCTGGAGGTACGCCGATGACCATCGCCGACACTGCCCGAACCATGGAGCCGAATCGCACGAGCAGCTGGGTGCCCGTGTGCCGGGTCGACGACCTCGAGGTCGAACGAGGCGCAGCGGCGCTCATCGAGGGCGACCAGCTCGCCCTCTTCCTGCTCCACGACGGCAGCATCCACGCCGTGCAGCAGCGCGACCCGTACAGCGGCGCGTACGTCATGTCGCGCGGCATCGTCGGCAGCCGCGGCGACGCCCCGACCGTGGCCTCCCCCATGTTCAAGCAGGTCTTCGACCTCCGCACGGGAACGTGCCTCGACACCCTCGGCAAGGAGCGGCACGACCTGCGCACCTGGCCCGTCGCGGTCGAGCACGGGATCGTGCACATCCGGAAGGACCCACGCTGATGCTCATCGGAATCGACGTCACCGGACGGCGCGTGGTCGCCGTCGGCGGCGGCCCCGTCTCGGCACGTCGAGTCGCGCGCTTCGTCGATGAGGGCGCCGAGGTCATCGTCGTCGCCCCTGAGCTCGATCCGGCGCTCGCGGTGCTCGTCGACGAAGGTCGCATCATGTGGACGGCGCGCCCGGTCGTGCGCGACGATCTCGCCGACGCGTGGCTCGTGCACACCGCGACCGGCGTGCCCGCCGTCGATCACGCGGTCGCCGCCTGGGCCGACGAGGCTCGGATCTTCTGCGTGAACGCCGGACACGGCGACCACGGCACCGCTCGCATGACGGCGGAGACCCGCTCGGGAGACCTCATCGTCGGCGTCGTCTCCGAGGGCGGCGTCGATCCCCGGCGCAGCGGCGCGGTGCGCGACGCCGTGGCCGACGCCCTCGCCGAGGGACGACTGCCCGTGCGCCGCCGGCGCACCGGCGGCCCCGGTCG
>NZ_SDPN01000007.1:122531-137579 GCF_004134825.1 Agromyces albus | reverse complement strand
CCGGTCGCCGAGCTGCTGCGCGCCGAGGCCTTCCGGCTGCGGCGCTCGGCTCGGGCGGCGGGTGAGGCGCGCGCTGCGACCCTCGGCGTTCGGCTCATGCTGCCGCTCGGGCTCTGCGTGCTGCCGGCGTTCGTGCTGCTCGGCGTCGCGCCCCTCATGATCTCCGTCATCACCGGCACCCTCGTCGGTGCCGGGTGACGGCCAACGCTCGTGCCGCCACCCGCTGAGACCTCGGCACACCGAAACCTCGGCACTACAGGAAGGAACACCTCATGCACCAACCCGCCACACCGATCGAGGCCGCCGAGCGCGATAGGTCGTCGTCGATACCGGGTCATCGCTCGCCGCGGCGCTGCCTCCGCGCCGGGCTCCGCACCGTCGCACGGCGTCTCGCCGGAGAACGAGGTGCAGCGACGGCCGAATACGCGGTGGCCACGATGGCCGCGGTCGGCTTCGCCGGTCTCCTCGTGCTCATCCTGCGCGGCGACGAGGTGCGCGGCATCCTCACCGACCTCGTGCGGAATGCGCTCACCGTCGGCTGACCGCGACCGGGGCAGCGTGACCGCGGAGTTCGCGGTCGCGCTGCCTGCGATCGCACTCGTGCTCGCGGCCTGCCTCGCGTCAGTACAGCTCATCGCCCAACAGGTGCGGCTGACGGATGCCGCGGCCGACGCCGCCCGTGCGCTCGGCCGTGGGGAGTCGGCCGCCGAGGCGGGCGCGATCGCCGACCGCGTCTCCGGAGGCGCCGCGCTCGGCGTCGCCGTCGACGGCATGTTCGTCTGCGCAACGCTCAGTACCCCGGGCGACGGGCTTCTCGCGGCGATCGAATTGCGCGCGGAATCGTGCGCCGTGACGGGCGGGCGATGATGCGGCGATCGGTACTGCGGCGGGTGATGAGGCGGCGGTCGATCGTCGACGAGGGCGGCGCGGCATCCGTGCTCGCCCTCGGCATCGTCGGCGCGATCGTCGCGCTCACCGTCGCCGTCGTTCCCATGCTCACGGTGTTCGTGGCGTCGCAGCGGGCCGCCAACGCAGCGGATGCCGCGGCGCTCGCCGCTGCCGACGCGACCTCCGGTGCCGTGCCCGGCGTGCCTTGTCAGCTCGCGGGGCAGGTGGCGGCGCGCAACGGCGCCACGCTCGGCTCGTGCGAGGCCCTGGGGCCGGCGGCATCCGTCACCGTGACGGTTTCCGTGCTCGGTTTCGAGCTCGACGCCGCAGCGAGGGCAGGGCCCCCGGAACAGACGGGGGAATGGTCGGGCTGAGCTCAGACGAAGACGGTCTCGACGAAGCGATACTCGACCGCGGTCGGCCTGTCGTCGTCGTCGGCGCTGAACTCGAGGCCGGCGGCCCGCGAGTACACGTAGTGCTTGCCGTGCTCGGCGCCCAGCTCCAACCGCGGACGTGGATCGCCCGATTCGAGGAAGGGTGTTGCGACCGTCTTGCCCTCGAGTGGTCCGTCGATCAGCTTTGCGGTGTACGAGCCGGTGGTTGACGTATCCATGCGGGCAATTCTCCTCCGACCGCCACGATCCGCAAGGGCTCGACGCGCGACGCCGGCGTGTGCCATTTCGCGACGAGCATCGGTGCACTCACGGTGAGGGTGTGTATGGTGTGGCTGTCGGCGCAGCGAGTCGCCGGTCGATGGCACACACCGCTCGGGGGCGCGGCATTCATGTGCGTTCCCGTCTCAAATGTTGGAATAAGAGGAGTCTGGTGTCAGGCGCGAAGAAATTGGTCATCGTAGAGTCGCCGACCAAGATGAAGTCCATCGCCCAGTATCTGGGTGAGGGCTACGAAGTGCTGTCGTCGGTCGGGCACATCCGCGACCTGATCGAGCCGAAGAACCTGCCCGCCGAGCTCAAGAAGGGCTCGCTCGGCAAGTTCTCGGTCGACGTCGAGCACGGGTTCGAGCCGTACTACGTCGTCTCCGACTCGAAGAAGAAGACCGTCGCCGACTTGAAGCGCGCGCTGAAGAACGCCGACGAGCTCCTGCTCGCCACTGATGAGGACCGCGAGGGCGAAGCCATCGCGTGGCACCTCCTGCAGGAGCTGAAGCCCAAGGTTCCGGTGCGCCGAATGGTCTTCCACGAGATCACGAAAGACGCGATCCAGAAGGCGAAGGACAACACCCGCGAACTCGACACCGCCCTCGTCGACGCGCAGGAGACCCGCCGCATCCTCGACCGTCTCTACGGCTATGAGGTGTCGCCGGTGCTGTGGCGCAAGGTCGGCCCCGGCCTGTCAGCCGGCCGCGTGCAGTCGGCCGCGACCCGGCTCGTCGTCGATCGCGAACGTGAACGGCTCGCGTTCGTCGCCGCCGGCTACTGGGATCTCATCGGACGCTTCGCGAGCGGTGAGGCGGCGTCGGCCTTCGAAGCACGGCTCGTGCGCCTCGGCGGGAATCGCGTCGCCACCGGCCGCGACTTCGACGACTCCGGCAAGCTCAAGGGCTCGGCCGTCGTGCTCAACGAGCCCGCAGCGCACGCGCTCGTCACCGCACTGCGTGCCGAGGGCGTGAACCGCACCGTCTCCAAGGTCGAATCGAAGCCCTACTCCCGGCGGCCCGCTGCACCGTTCACGACCTCGACGCTGCAGCAGGAGTCGGCGCGCAAGCTCCGCCTCTCGGCGCGCGACACCATGCGCGTCGCGCAGTCGCTCTACGAGAACGGCTACATCACCTATATGCGAACCGACTCGGTGTCGCTCTCGCAGCAGGCGATCACGGCGGCTCGCGCGCAGGCCACCGCCCTCTACGGAGCCGACTCGATCCCCGACAAGCCGCGCGTCTACTCCGGCAAGAGCAAGAACGCCCAAGAGGCGCACGAGGCGATCCGACCCTCGGGCGAGGTGTTCCGCACGCCCTCCGAGCTGCAGAGCGTGCTGCGCGGCAGCGAATTCAAGCTCTACGACCTCATCTGGAAGCGCACCGTCGCGTCGCAGATGGCCGACGCGAAGGGTCAGACCGCGACCGTCACGATCGAGGTCGGTCCCACGGCGACGGATGCTTCGGCTCCCGCCGAGGCATCCGTGCCCATCACCGGAGCCATCGCCGAGTTCACCGCGAGCGGCACCGTCATCACCTTCCGCGGCTTCCTTGCGGCCTATGAGGAGAGCCGCGACGAGGAGCGCAACGCCGACGACGCGCCAGGCGAGGCGAAGCTGCCGCCGCTCACCGAGGGCCAGGCCCTCACGCTCGCCGAGCTCGAGGCGAAGGGCCACGAGACCAGCCCGCCCCCGCGCTACACCGAAGCGAGCCTCGTGAAGCGGCTCGAGGAGCTCGGCATCGGCCGCCCCTCGACGTTCGCGTCGATCATCTCGACGATCCTCGACCGCGGCTACGTCACGCAGCGCGGCCAGGCACTCGTGCCGAGCTGGATCGCCTTCTCGGTCGTGCGCCTGCTCGAGGAGCACTTCGGCGATCTCGTCGAATACGACTTCACCGCCGAGATGGAAGACGACCTCGACCGGATCGCCGCCGGCGAGGCCGACCGGGTCGACTGGCTGAACGGCTTCTACTTCGGCTCAGAGACGCACCGCGGGCTCCGCCAGGTCGTCGACAACCTCGGCGACATCGACGCGCGCGAGATCAACTCGGTCGTGATCGCCCCCGACATCACCCTACGCATCGGCAAGTACGGCCCCTACCTCGAGACGGTGGATCCGGATGCCGAGGCCGACGCACCGCCGCGCCGCGTCAACCTCCCCACCGAACTCGCCCCCGACGAGCTCACCGAGGCAAAGGCCCGCGAGCTCATCGAGGCGCCGGTGCAGGGCGACCGGGTGCTCGGCGAGAACCCCGTGAACGGCAAGCAGGTCGTATTGAAAGACGGGCGGTTCGGCCCGTACGTGACCGAAGTCGAGCCCGAGCCCGAGGCCGCGCCTGAGGCATCCGTCGATGCAGCCACCGGCGAGGTCATCGAGCCGGCCAAGCTGAAACGCGCCGCGAAGAAGGTCGCAGCGGCCAAGCCGCGCACGGCCTCGCTCTTCAAGAGCATGGAGCCGGCGGAGCTCGACCTCGAGACGGCGCTGAAACTGCTCGACCTGCCGCGCGTGGTGGGCGCCGACCCCGAGTCGGGCGACGAGATCACCGCGCAGAACGGCCGCTACGGTCCGTACCTGAAGAAGGGCGCCGACACGCGCACACTCCCGAGCGAGGACGCGATCTTCGAGATCGACCTCGACGGTGCACTCGCGCTCTATGCGCAGCCCAAGTACGGTGCCCGCAGCGCGTCGAGCGCACTCAAGGAGTTCGAGAACGACCCGGTGAGCGGCAAGCCGATCAAGGTGAAAGACGGCCGATTCGGTCCCTACGTCACCGATGGCACGACGAACGCCACGATCCCGCGGGCCGAATCGGTCGAGGAGATCACCTTCGAGCGAGCCGTCGAGCTGCTGCAGATCAAGCGCGACAAGGGTCCCGCCGCGCCGCGTGCGAAGCGAACGACCACCGCGCGCACGACCACCGCCAAGAAGGCGCCCGCGAAGAAGGCGCCGGCCAAGAAGAGCACGTCGTGAGCTCGGGCGTCTTCATCACCCTCGAGGGCGGCGACGGCTCCGGCAAGACCACGCAGGCAGAACGGCTCGACCGCTGGCTCTCCGAGCAGGGACGCACGGTGCTGCGCACTCGCGAACCCGGCGGCACCGCGGTCGGCGTCGAGGTTCGCGAGATCGTGCTGCACCACCGCGGCGACATCTCGCCCCGGGCCGAGGCGCTGCTCTACGCGGCCGACCGCGCCCATCACGTCGCCACCGTCGTGCGTCCGGCGCTCGAACGCGGCGACGTCGTCATCCAGGATCGCTACATCGACTCGTCGGTCGCCTACCAGGGCGTCGGCCGCGTGCTCGACCCCGACGCGATCCGCGGCCTCTCCGAATGGGCCACCGAAGGTCTGCGACCCGACCTCACGATCCTGCTCGACCTCGACGCCGGTGCAGCGCGAGGCCGTCTCGACGAGGCGCGCACCAGGTACGACCGGCTCGAGGCCGAGGCATCCGAGTTCCACGACCGCGTTCGCAACGCCTACCTCGCGATCGCCGCAGCCGAGCCCGATCGCTTCCTCGTGGTCGACGCGGCGCTGCCCGCCGACGAGATCGCCGCAGCCATCCGCACGCGCGTCGCCGAACTCCTCTGAGATCGAGCGGGCCACGGTCGGCGGCGGAAGGTAGCGTGGAACCGTGAGCGTGTGGAGCGAACTGACCGGGCAGGATCAGGCGATCGCCGTGTTCCGCGGCGCCGCGAGCACCGCCGGCATCGCCAGCAGCGCCCAGCAGATGACCCACTCGTGGCTCATCACCGGCCCTCCCGGATCGGGGCGTTCGAACCTCGCATACGCCTTCGCCACCGCGCTCATCTCGGGTGACCCCGACGGCGACGAGCCCACCCGCATCCAGGTCGAGGCGCGTAGCCACCCCGACCTGCACGTGCTCGCCACCGAGGGCGTCATCATCAAGCGCGACGACGTGCGCGAGATCGTGCGCCGCTCGCACTACTCGCCCTCCGTCGGGCGTCACCGCGTGATCATCGTCGAAGACGCCGACCGCATGACCGAGCAGACCTCGAACTTCCTGCTGAAAGAGCTCGAGGAGCCGCCCGAGCGCACCGTGTGGATCCTGTGTGCACCGAGCGAGGCCGACCTCATCCCGACCATCCGCTCGCGGGTTCGTTCCGTGCGCCTCCAGGTTCCGAGCATCGCGGATGTCGCGTCGCTCCTCGTTCGCCGCGACGGCGTCGATCCCGTGCTCGCCGAGCGCGCGGCGCGCGAGGCGCAGAGCCACATCGGCATGGCGCATCGGCTCGCGACGAGCGATGAGGCGCGGAGTCGTCGCGCCGAGACGCTCCGGCTCGCGCTCGAGGTGCGCTCGGCGGCGACCGCGGTCGCCACGGCGGCGCGCTTCCTCGAGATCGCGGGCGACGACGCGAAGGCGATCACCGAGCTGCGCGACGCCGAAGAGCGCGCGCACGCGTTGCACTCGCTCGGCGTCGCGCCCGGCCAAGCGGTGCCCAATGCGCTCCGCCCGCAGCTCAAGGCGCTCGAAGACGATCAGAAGCGCCGCGCGACGCGGAGCCTTCGCGACGGCATCGACCGCATCCTCGTCGATCTCGCGTCGCTCTACCGCGACATCCTGCTGATCCAGCTCGGCGCCGACGTCGAGCTCGTGAACCGAGAGCTGCTCGAGCGCCTGCAGTATGCCGCGGCATCCGCTTCGCCTGCCCGCACCCTCGCGACGCTCGATGCCATCCAGTCGGCTCGCGATCGCATCGACGGCAACGTGCAACCCGCGCTCGCGCTCGAGGCGATGCTCGTCTCGGCGATCCGCAGACCGACCACCGAACGGGGGGCCGCATGAACGGCACACGCGAACCGAACCGCGAACGACGGATGCCGCGCGCGCGGCGCATGGCATTGGCGGCGGTCGCGCTCGCGTCGGCGCTGGCGCTCAGCGCCTGCATGCCCACCTTCCTGAACCCGCCGAAGTCGCAGTCGACGCCGACGGGCGAGGAGGTCGACGCCGACCTGCAGCCGTTCTACGAACAGGTGCTCGAGTGGGAGCGATGCGGAGAGGAGCTCGGCTGCAGCACGGCCAAGGCACCCCTCGATTGGGACGACCCCGGGTCGGGCGAGATCGAGCTCGCCCTCGTGCGTCACGTCGCCACCGGCGACCGCATCGGCTCGCTGCTCGTGAACCCGGGCGGCCCCGGCGCCTCCGGATACGACTTCGTGGCCGACTCCCTGAGCTACGCCGTCGGCGAGCCGCTGCGCGACCGCTTCGACATCGTCGGATTCGACCCGCGCGGGGTCGGCCGCTCGAGTGCGGTCGCCTGCTACGACCCCGCCCAGATGGACGAGTACCTCTACGGAATCATCCCCGCTGAGCGCGGGAGTGATGACTGGGTCGCCGCGGTCGAGACCTCGGCGAAGGACTTCGGCACGGCGTGCGCCGAGAAGTCGGGCGACCTGCTCGCGAACGTCGACACGGTGAGCGCCGCTCGCGACCTCGACCTGCTGCGCGCGGTGCTCGGCGACGAGCAGCTGAACTATCTCGGCTACTCGTATGGCACCTTCCTCGGCGCGACGTTCGCCGACCTCTACCCCGACAAGGTGGGCCGGCTCGTGCTCGACGGCGCGATCGACCCCTCGGCGAGCGACTTCGAGGTCACGAAGGCGCAAGCGGTGGGCTTCGAGAAGGCGCTCCGCGCCTACGTCGAGAACTGCCTCGCCGGCAGCGATTGTCCGTTCCGCGGCTCAGCCGACGAGGCGATAGCGGAGATCGGCCGGCTCCTGGCATCCGTCGAACAGAGCCCGCTTCGCGGCACCGACGGCCGCCTCGTCGGAGCCGACACCCTGCTCACCGCCATCATCTACCCGCTCTACAGCGCCGACTCGTGGCCGTACCTCAGCCAGATGCTCGAATCGGTGATGCTGGGCGACGCCGACACCGCCTTGAGCTTCGCCGACGGCTACAACGGGCGTAACGCCGACGGCACCTACCTCGACAACTCGACCGAGGCGTTCCGAGCGATCAACTGCCTCGACTACTCGTACCAGTCCGATGTCTCGGTGATGCGTGACAAGGCCGCGGAGATCGCCGCGATCGCGCCGACGATCGGACGCTACTTCGGCTTCGGCGACCTCACGTGCGTGAACTGGCCGCACACGAGCGACCGCGATCGCGAAGAGATCCACGCCGAAGGCGCGGAGCCGATCCTCGTGATCGGCACCACGGGCGACCCCGCGACGCCGTACGAGTGGGCGGTCGCGCTCGCCGAGCAGCTCGAGAGCGGCGCGCTCGTCAGCTACGAGGGCGAGGGGCACACGGCGTACAACAAGTCGAACTCGTGCGTGAACGACGCCGTCGAGTCCTTCTTCATCGACGGCACGGTTCCCGCGAGCGATCCGCAATGCTGATCGGCCGGCCGGGCCGACGGCCATGGCACGCAAGGGTGTTCAACGGCGCCTGCGAAACCCGCTAACATAGATTCTCGTGCCAACCGGTGCGCCTCGGCGCAGCGGATGCCACGCCGCCTTAGCTCAGTCGGCAGAGCGTCTCACTCGTAATGAGAAGGTCGTGGGTTCGATTCCCACAGGCGGCTCCATCACCTCGAACGGCCCGGATGAATCCGGGCCGTTCGTGCGTCCGGCCCCAAGACACGGCCGCTCCGCATGTCGGCGGAGTTGGCATGCGGAGACGGTCGCACAGGGCCGCGGCGGAATCGGGCCATATCAGGCGTCCTCGTTCCCGTCCCAGTCGAAGTCGATCGGGTCGTCGGTGACGTTCGCGTTCGCGGGAATGCCGGTCACCGGGCGCATCGTCGCGAGACCGGCCGTGCGCCGATCCAGGTCGGCCACGAGGGCGTCGTCGACGAGCTCCTCCCCGCCGATCGTCTCGGACTCCGAGACGAGTTGGCTCGCGGGACCGATGAGGATATTCGCGCGCCCGACCGTGCCATCGCTGTGGCGAATAGGGATCTCGACGGATGCCGCCGACTCACGTTGCGCCAGCGCCTCCGCATACGCGAGCAGCGACCGTGCGATGTTGCTTCCGGTCAGCAGGTCTCCACCTGCATAGTGAATGCGGTCCATACTCCACGACTATCGGAATGCAAGCCTGCCGACAATCCCTTGCGCTCGGCTCGTGGAGCACTCCCACTTGAACGAGCACATCGACTCAGCCGATCGCCGCGCGAATCGCCGCGGCGTAGGCCTCGTACCCGGCGACCGTCGGGTGGAACGCCTCGGGGGAGGCGAGGCCGTGGATCCAGGGATCCGCGCTGTCAAGTCCGTGGCCGGCGAACGCCGACTCGACGTCGACGAAGAGGAATCCCGCGCCGGTGGCGGTCGCCTCGATGAGATCGTTGAGCAGCATGATGCCCTGGTTCACCGCGACCTTCCGCGGATCAGTCGGCGACTCGAACAGGAGTGGATAGCCCGTGACGACGACCGTCGCCTTCGGTGCCGCCGCGCCGATCGCCGCAAATGTGGAGGCGAGATCGGCCGCGAGTTGCGGGAGCCTCGCCTGTGCCACGGCAACGGCCGCAAAGCAATCGTCGACCGTGCCCGCGACACATGCCGAGGCGAGCACGTCGACCCCGAGGTCATTCCCCCCGACCGTGATCGTGATGAGCTTCGTCTGCCGGGTGAGCGCGGAGAGCTGGGTCGTGACGTCGGCCGTGGTGGCGCCCGAGCACGCGAGCAGAGCCACATGGCGCACGCCGGGATCGGCGCTGAGCAGGCTCGGATAGCCGGCCGGGCTCGTCAAGCACGTGTCGAGGTAGCCGCCCCCGCCGACACCAGCGGCATACGAGTCGCCGAGGGCCGCGTAGGCGACTTTCGATGTGGCGGCAGTCTGCGTCGGTCCACCGGGCACCGCTTGCGCGGGAACGGCGCCGACGAGAGCGGTCGCGAGTATGAGGGCGGTGGCGCCGAGGATGCTCATCTGGCGGCGGATTCGAGACGTCGTTGTCATAGGCGGAGGCTAGAGCAGATCGGATCTCGCCGCGACCCGATTCAGGACAGACAGCCGCCTCGTTCCGGTGCAGCTTCCCGACTTCGGAGCGATTTCAGCGTGGCCGCCCGCGGTTAGGCTGTCGCCATGACTGAACGACTGCGCTGGGGCATCCTCGCGACGGGTGGCATCGCCCGCGCCTTCACGAGCGACCTGAAGATCAACGGATTCACCGTGCAGGCGGTGGGCTCGAGGTCGAGTGCGGCCGCCGAGGCCTTCGCCGCGGAGTTCGAGATCCCGAACGCGCACGGGAGCTACGAGGCGCTCGTCGCCGACCCGGAGGTCGACGTGATCTACGTCTCGACGCCGCATCCGCTGCACGCGTCGAACGCGATGCTCGCACTCGAGGCCGGCAAGCACGTGCTCGTCGAGAAGCCGTTCGCGGTCAACGCCCGTGAGGCCCAGGCGATCGCCGACCTCGCGGCAGCGAAGGGGCTCCTCGCCCTCGAGGCGATGTGGACCCGCTACCTGCCCCACATGGCACGCATCCGCGAGATCATCGCCGAGGGAACACTCGGCGAGGTGCGCGCGCTCATGGCCGATCACACGCAGAAGCTCTCCGACGACCCGGCACACCGCATCAACGCGCTCGAGCTGGGCGGTGGCGCCCTCCTCGACCTCGGGATCTACCCGATCTCCTTCGCCTGGGACCTCTTCGGGGCGCCCCTCACGATCCAGTCGACGGCGACGTTCAAGAGCACCGGTGCCGATGCCCAGATCGCGACGATCTTCGGCTACGAGGGCGGGCGAGTCGCCACGACGCTCTCGGCGAGTGATTCGAGCGGGCCGAACACCGCCGTGGTGCTCGGCACCGAAGCTCGTATCGACATCGACCGGGTCTGGTACACGCCCGCGAGCTTCCGCGTGGTCGCCCCAGATGGCACCGTCATCGAGGAGTTCCGCCCGATCGACGTCAACGGGCGAGGTATGCATTGCCAGGCCGAAGCCGTCGAACGGCTCGTCGCAGCCGGCACCCTGGGCGGCGACGTGCTGCCCATCGACGAAACGGTCGCGATTCTGGGAACGCTCGATGCGATCCGCGAGCAGATCGGCTTGCGCTACCCGGGGGAATGACCTTCGGAGCAGCCTGCCGAAACCGGCACGTACAATGCCGGGGTGGATGACCGGAAGGATGACCCGACGCTCGAACCTGCCCAGGCGGAGACGGCAGTGACCGCGGGCGCGGCGTCGGCACGGTTCGGCGCCTTCGTGCGCAAGCACCGGCTCACCCTCTCGATCACCGGTGGAGTGCTCGCATTCGCGCTGCTCGGCACTGGAGCCGTGTTCGCCGGCGCCGCCACGGGTGCGGGCGAGGAGGTCGCCGTCGCAACGCGGTCGACCCCCACCCCGACGCCGGATGCCGCCCGGCCGGTGCCCGCGGCAGTTGCGCCTGCGAGCCGCATCCGCACGTGCTCCGTCGCCGACCGCGCCGCCGACGGCCGCCTCGCGAACCTGCAGGCGCATGTCAGGAACGCCGCCACGGGCGAGGCGCTCTATGACCGTGGCGCTGCCACGCCCTCGCGAACGGCGAGCGTCATGAAGGTGCTCACCGCGGCGGCCGCGCTGTCGGTACTCGGCCCAGACCACCGCGCGGCCACGACCGTCGTGAAAGGCGCCGAGCCCGGATCCGTCGTGCTCGTCGGCGGCGGGGACGTGACCCTCTCACGAACGCCCAGCGGCACGACCACGGTGTACCCCGGCGCGGCGCACCTCGACGAGCTCGCACAGCAGGTGCGAAGCGCGTGGTCGGCCGACCCCTCGAATCCGCCGCTCACGAAGCTCGTGCTCGACGCGAGCTTCTTCGGCGGTGACGAGTGGCATCCGACCTGGGACCTCATCGAGCGCGAAGACGGCTACATGTCGAACATCACGGCGCTGCAGGTCGACGGCGACCGCGACAGCCCGTCGAGCAACACCTCGTGGCGCAGCCCCGATCCGATCGCACGCGCAGGCGACGCCTTCGCATCGGAGCTCGGCGGCATCTCGGTCATCGAGCGCGGCACGGCCCCGGCCGGCGCCGCGCAGCTCGGCCGGGTGCTCTCGCCCACTGTCGCCGAACTCGTCGACAAGGCGCTCGTCGTCTCCGACAACTCCGTCGCCGAGATGCTCGCTCGCCTCGTCGCGATCGAGACGGGCGCCGGCAATGATTTCAGTGCGATCAACGCCGGGGTGCTCGAGGGGCTCGCGGCCTACGGGCTCGACACGACGGGCATCACCGTCGTCGACGGCTCAGGACTCAGCGACGACAACGCCGTGCCGCCGGCCTACCTCACCCAGCTCTTCGTGAAGATCAATGCGCGCGAGGGCAACCTCGGCATCCTCATGGACGGATTGCCCGTCTCGGGCCAGCGCGGGTCGCTCTCCTACAACGACCGGTTCCAGGGCGAGAACGCGGTGGCCTCCGGGGCAGTCTCGGCCAAGACGGGATGGATCGAGAGCGGGTACACGCTCTCGGGCGTCATCCGTGCACAAGACGGCTCGACCCTCACGTTCGCGATCTACGCCCTCGGCGACGTGACCGACGAGGCGAAGCAGGCGATCGACACCCTCACCACCGGCTTCTTCCTCTGCGGCGACAACCTCTCCAACCAGTAGTGCCGCCGCCGTCCAACCGGCCGCGCTGACTGGAAGAATGGAGGTGCGGCCGGATCGGCCGCATGCAGGACGAGCGAAGGAGCGAGCCGATGACCCGGGCCCTGTTCATCATCGACGTGCAGAATGACTTCACCGAGGGGGGTGCGCTCGGTGTCGAGGGCGGCGCCGCCGTCGCTGCAGGCGTGACCGAGCTGCTCGAACGGCACCGCGGCGAGTACGACGTGGTCGTGGCATCCCGCGACTGGCATTCCGCCGAGGGAGACAACGGCGGTCATTTCGCGGTCGAGAGCGAGCCCGACTTCGTCGAGACCTGGCCCGTGCACTGCGTCGCGGGAACTGAGGGCGCCGAATACCACCCGGCGCTCTCGCTCGATCACGTCGATGTGCACATCCGCAAGGGTCAGGGGGTGCCTGCCTACTCGATCTTCGAGGGCACCGACGACGACGGCGCCTCGATGAGCGACGTGCTCACCAGCCGGGGCATCACCGACGTCGACGTCGTCGGCATCGCGACCGATTATTGCGTGCGGGCGAGCGTGCTCGACGCGCTCGAGCACGGCCAGCACGTGCGCGTCTTCACCGACCTCATCGCCGGCGTCGCCGCCTCGACCTCCGAACTCGCACTCGCCGAACTGGGCCACGCGGGCGCCGACATCACCGAGTCGACCGCGCTCGACAGGGCCGCCTCGTGAGGCGAGCCGACACGGCACCGGTGCCCAGTCTCTACGCCGAGTCATCCGACGGCGTGCTCATCGCCTACCGCTTGCATGGGTCCGGTGAAGCGCATGCCGCGCTGCCGCCCGTGCTCCTCGTGCACGGGTTCGCATCGACTTCGGCCGTGACGTGGGATGGCACCGGCTGGGTGCAGGCGCTTCGTGCAGCGGGCCGCGCCGTGATCACGCTCGACCTGCGCGGACACGGCGAGAGCGACAAGCCGGTCGACGGCGACTCCTATTCGCCCGAACTGCTCGGCGCCGACCTGCTCGCCGTGGTCGACTCCGCAGGCGTCGGCCAGGTGGACCTGATCGGCTACTCGATGGGCAATCGGGTGGTGTCGGCCTTCGCCTCCATCGCCCCCGAGCGCGTTCGCCGGGTCGTCATCGGCGGAGCGGGGCCGCACGAGCTCTTCGCCTCATGGGATCTCGAGGAGGCGCGCGCCGTGCTGCTGCGCGACGAGCCGTCGAGGAATCCGCTCATCGACCAGCTGCTCCGGCCCGCGATCTCTGCGGGCGCCGACCGTGAGGCGCTCCTCGCCTGCATCGAAGGCGTGCAGGGAGCGCCGCTCTCGATCCCGGGCGACATCCCGACGCTGTTCGTCGCCGGCGAGAACGATCCGGTGCCCGAAGGCGCACGCGAGCTCGCGCTCGACTGGGACGCCGACTACGTGTCGATCCCCGGACGCGACCACGTGTCGACGCTCACGGCGCGGGCGTTCAAGGACGCCGCGATCGAGTTCCTCGCCTGAGCTGGTCCTTCGAGCGTTCGACGAGTCCTCACCTGCCCTGTCGTGGGTTCGCAACTCCGGATGCGCCCGCCGACACGCCGCTCGGTGAAACCCGTCGCGCGGGGTGTCGCTCGAGGCATCCGGATGTCCGCACGCTCGGTCGCGCGGCGGCTTCTCCTCCCGAGGCGGCTCGTGCCGCCGATGCTCCACAGGTCGCAGAGGACCGACGGATGCATCCCTCCACGACTGCGAGGCTCCTGACATGTTCGGAGCGCGGGAGGTGGCACGCGCACACGGCGGCGTATGCACCGCGGCGGACCTGCTCGCGGCTGGTGTGAGTCGCCCGAGGATCGCCGCCGCCGTCGAGCACGGGGAGGTCGAGCGCCTTCGGCGGGGAGTGTTCGCCGACCCGGGCGTCCCGGCCGAGGTCAAACGCGCCGTGCGTGTCGGCGGCCGGCTCGCGTGCGTGTCCGCCGCGGGTCTGCACGGCCTGCGAGTGCTCAATGTTCCCCACGAACTGCACGTCGATGTCGATGCCCATGCCACGCGACTGCGGCATCCCGACGATTCGAGCCGGAGGCTCCTGCCGGGCGAGGCATCCGCCGGGGTACGGCTGCATTGGGCGCGCGGCGGTTCGACCGGGGGAACATTGGTGTCGCTCGAGGAGTGTCTCGTCCAGATGTTCACCTGCCTCCCGGAACTCGAGGTGCTCTGTGCCCTCGACTCGGCCCGCGAACGGGTCGATTGGATGCCTGAGGCCCCAGCTGCTCGACGACGCCGCGTTCGCTCGTCTCATGCAGCGCATGACGCCGTCGCTTCGATTGGTTGCCCGACGCTCGATCACGGGGAGCCAAGCAGTCGGCGAAACGGTGGCTCGGGAGCGATTTCGTGCGGCGGGCGTCCCGGTGCGCGCGCAGGTGCCGATGCCGGGCGGGTACTGGGCCGACCTGTTGATCGGCGAGCGGCTGATCTTCGATGTGGAGGGAGAGGGGCCGCACACCGCACCCGGCGCCTTCGATCGGGACCGTGCACGAATCGGATGGCTGAAGGCGGTCGGCTACGCGCACATCTCGTTCAGCCATCGCCAGGTCCTCGACGAGTGGGAGTCGATCGACCACGCGGTGCGCATGCTCATGCGGCGCGCCGTTCACCTTTGGGGCGACGGGCGTGACCGCCGGGAGCTTGCATGAGCGCTTCGATGTGCACAACTCCGGATGCCGCGGGCGACACGCCGGAAAGGAAGGTCGCCCGCTCGGGGCGTCGGCTCGAGTGTCCGGAGTTACGGCCCGGGCAGGTGAATCGGGAACGGAGTCACAGGGTGTTGCCGAGCTTGAAGCCGCGCTGCTCGTCGTCTTTGCGGGTGTACGAGAAGCCGTCGGCGCCGATCGTGACCTCCATCTCGGACTCGTCGGTGCGCGCCACCACGGGCTGCGGCTCGCCGTCGAGGTCGAGCACGAGCGAGGCCTCCGTGTACCAGCTCGGCACGACGGGGTTGCCCCACCAGT
>NZ_SDPN01000007.1:0-122521 GCF_004134825.1 Agromyces albus | reverse complement strand
CGCGGCGCTGGTTGTCGTGCACGTCCCACGTGACGACGGGGTTGTCGGGGTCGCCCGTGTAGTAGTCCTGCGTGTAGATCTCGACGCGATGCCCGTCGGGGTCGCGCAAGTACAGGTAGAACGCGTTCGAGACGCCGTGACGGCCGGGTCCGCGCTCGATGACGTCCGACATCCGCAGTGCGCCGAGCTTGTCGCAGATCGCGATGATGTTGTGCTTCTCGTGCGTCGAGAACGCGATGTGGTGCATGCGCGGCCCGTCGCCGCCCGTCATCGCGGTGTCGTGCACGGTCGGCTTGCGGCGCATCCAGGCCGCGTACGTGGTGCCGGCTTCGTCCTGGATGTCCTCGGTGACGCGGAAGCCGAGGTCCTCCATGTACTTGACGGCGCGCGGCACGTCGGGCGTGACCTGGTTGAAGTGGTCGAGCCGCACGATCGCGCCCGGCGTGTGGAGGTCGAAGCGCCACGCCAGCCGCTCGACGTGCTGCACGTCGTGGAAGAACTCGTAGGGGAAGCCGAGCGGGTCCTCGACTCGCACCGAGTCGCCGATGCCCTTCGTGAAGCCGTCGGGGCGGCGCTCGATGCGGCATCCGAGCTCCGTGTAGAACGCGACGGCACGGTCGAGGTCTTCGGGAGTGCGCACCCGGTAGGCGAGGGCGGCGGCCGCGGCGACCGGGCCCTTGCGCAGCACGAGGTTGTGGTGGATGAACTCCTCGAGCGAGCGCAGGTACACCGTGTTGTCGTCCTCCTCCGTCACGACGAGTCCGAGCACGTCGACGTAGAAGGCGCGCGAGGCGGCCAGGTCGGTGACGACGAGTTCCATGTAGGCGGCGCGAACGACGTCGGGCGCCGGCGCGGTCGGTGTTGGGATGCGGTCGGCCGGTGCCGGGATCGGGTCGCCGGTGGTCACGATCGGTTCGGGGAGTTCCATGTCGGCGTCCTTGCTGGGAGTGGCGGGAGGGGGTCGGAATGGGTCGGATGCCGCGAGCTGCTGCATCCGCTCAGGGGTTCGCGGTGGCGACGGGCGCGGTGCCCTGTCGCGTGCCGAAGCGCGGTGAGTGTGCTTCATTGAGGGTGATGTGCACGGCTTGCTGGTCGGTGTAGAAGTCGATCGAGCGGTAGCCGCCCTCGTGGCCGAGCCCCGAGGCCTTCACGCCGCCGAACGGGGTGCGGAGGTCGCGCACGTTGTTGGAGTTGAGCCACACCATGCCCGCCTCGACGGACTGCGAGAAGTTGTGAGCTCGCTGCAGGTTGTTGGTCCAGATGTAGGCGGCGAGGCCGTACTTCACGCCGTTCGCGAGGGCGAGCGCCTCCTCGTCGGAGTCGAACGGCGTGATCGCGACGACCGGGCCGAAGATCTCCTCTTGGAAGATCCGGGCGTCGGGCGCGACATCCGCGAACACCGTCGGCGCGACGTAGTTGCCCGTCGGCAGGCCCTCGGGGCGACCGCCGCCCGCCACGAGGCGTCCCTCGCCCTTGCCGATCTCGACGTACGACATCACCTTCTCGTAGTGCTCGGGGTGCACGAGCGCCCCCACCTCGGTCGCCGGATCGTGCGGATCGCCGACGACGATGTTCTCGGCGCGCTCGGCATACCGCGACACGAAGTCGTCGTAGATCGGGCGCTCGACAAGGATGCGCGACCCCGCCGTGCAGCGCTCGCCGTTGAGCGAGAACACGCCGAACACTGTCGCGTCGAGCGCCGCCTCGAGATCGGCGTCGGCGAAGACCACGGCGGGCGACTTGCCGCCGAGCTCCATCGAGAGGCCCTTCAGGAACGGCGCGGCGTTCGCGAAGATGAGCTGCCCGGTGCGGCTCTCGCCGGTGAACGAGATGAGCGGGACATCCGGATGCTTCACGAGCGCGTCGCCCGCCTCTTCACCGAGCCCGTTGACGAGGTTGAACACGCCGTCGGGCACCCCCGCCTCGCGGAAGATGTCGGCCCACAGGCTCGCCGAGAGCGGCGTGAACTCGGCGGGCTTCAGCACGACCGTGTTGCCCGTGGCGAGGGCGGGGGCGAGCTTCCACGACTCGAGCATGAACGGCGTGTTCCAGGGCGTGATGAGCCCCGCGACCCCGATGGGCTTGCGATTCACGTAATTCACCTGGCGGCCGGGCACCTTGTAGGTGTCGTCGCGCTGGGCGACGATGAGGTCGGCGAAGAAACGGAAGTTCTCGGCGGCGCGCTGCGCCTGGCCCAGGGCCTGCGTGATCGGCAGTCCGGTGTCGAAGGTCTCGAGCTCGGCGAGCCGCGCGTCGCTCGCCTCGACGAGGTCGGCGATGCGGTGCAGCACGCGAGCGCGCTGGCGCGGCAGCATCCGGGGCCACGGTCCGTCGGTGAACGCGCGGCGAGCGGCGGCGACGGCGAGGTCGATGTCGGCCCGTTGGCCGGCGGCGGCCTGCACGTACGTCTCGTTCGAGACCGGGTCGAGCACGTCGAAGGTCTCACCGCCCACCGAGTCGACGAACTCGCCGTCGATGTAGTGGCGGATGCGATCGGGAAGGCCCTCGGGGATGTGGTGGGTCATGTCTGGTCCTAGTCGTTCGACGCGGTGAGTGCGTGATCAGGGTCTGCTGCTGCGGCTGACTGGCCGACGGCGAGCTTGTGCGAGGCCTGGTAGGCGAGCACCGCGTCGAGGGTCGCGGCGCGGTGCTGCCGGGCTGCGAGCTCGATCTCGAGCGGCGCTGCGCCCGACTCGATGAGTTCGACGAGGCGTTCGTGCTCCTCGACCGAGTCGTGTGCGCGCCCCGGCACGAAACTGAACGACGAGTCGCGCAGCATCTTCATGCGATTCCAGCCCCGGTGCACGAGGTCGAGGATGTGCGGATTCGGGCACTCCTCGAAGAGCACGGAGTGGAACTCGAGGTTCAGCGCGGTGAAGCGGTGCGGATCGAAGTCGGCGAGCGTCCGACGCATCCGCTCGTTGATCTCGCGCGCTCGCCGCAGATGCTCTGGGGTGAGATACGGCGCCGACATCGAGGTGGCGGCGCCCTCCACGATCGAGAGCGTCTGCATCGTGTGCAGGTACTCGGCCTCTTTGATGAGGGCGACCTGCGCGCCGACGTTGCGCTCGAACGTCACGAGCCCCTCGGCCTCGAGCAGCCGGATCGCCTCGCGCACCGGCACGACGCTCACATCGAGCTCGCGCGCGATCTGCCCGAGCACGAGCCGGAACCCCGGCACGTACCGGCCGTCGTCGATGCGTGCGCGGATGAAGCGATAGGCCTGCTGCGATTTGCTTTCGATGGGATGCATCCGCTCGGCGCTCATCGGCCCTCCACCTCGGCGCGGTAGCGCGCCTTCCACTCGGCGTTCATGGGGAAGAGTCCGTCGACGGATGCCCCGGCCGCCACCTGCTCGGCGACATACGCGTCCTCCTGCTCCTGTGCGACCGCCTCGGCCACGACCTCCTCGACGAGGTGCGGCGGGATCACGATGACGCCGTCGCCGTCGCCCACGATGACGTCGCCGGGCTGCACGGCCGCGCCGCCGCACGTGATCGTGGCATCCGTCTCCCAAGGCACGTGCTTGCGGCCGAGCACCGACGGGTGCGGGCCCTGCGAGAACACCGGTATCTCGAACCCTGCGACGGCCTCGGCGTCGCGCACGCCGCCGTCGGTGACGATGCCGGCCGCGCCGCGCACCTGGGCACGCAAGGCGAGCACGTCGCCCACGGTGCCCGTGCCGCGCTCGCCGCGGGCCTCGATCACGAGCACCTCGCCGGGCTCGACCGTGTCGAACGCCCGCTTCTGCGCATTGAAGCCGCCGCCGTGCCGTTCGAAGAGGTCGGGACGGAACGCGATGAAGCGCACGGTCTTCGCGCGCCCGACGAGGCGGCGGCCGGGATGGTTCGAGTGCACGCCCTCGATGAAGACGTCGTGATAGCCGCGCTTGCGGAGCGCCACCGAGAGGGTCGCGACGCCGACGGTCGAGAGGTGCTCGCGGAGGGCCGGGGTCAGCTCGAAGGCGGAATTGGGCTCAGGCTCGGGCGCGGGTTCAGGCAGGCCCGCGCGCTCGCGATCGCCCCACGCCTCGATGCGCTGCAGGTCGTCGGTCGCGGGCTTCGCGCCGAAATCGCCGAAGGGCGCCGTGCCCGCGGTGATCGTCGTGACGAGGCGGCCCGAGGTGGGGTGGCCCGCGGCATCCGGGGCATCGACCTCGACCTCGACGACCTCGCCGGGCACGACGACCGAGGAGCCGGCGGGCGTGCCTGTGAGGATGACGTCGCCGGTCTCGAGGGTCAACAGCTGCGAGAGGTCGGCGACGAGCTGCCCGAACGGGAAGAGCAGCGTGCCGCTCGAGTCCTCCTGCACGAGGGCGCCGTTCACCCACGTGCGCACGCGAAGACCTGCGGGGTCGACGGATGCCGCGGGGATCAGCGCGGGGCCGAGCGGCGTGAAGCCGTCGCCGCCCTTCGAGCGCACGTTCGATCCCTTGTCTGCGGCGCGCAGGTCGTAGAGGCCGAAGTCGTTCGCTGCCGTGACGGATGCGACGTGCCTCCACCCGTCGGCGGGGGAGACCCGGCGTGCGGGCTCGCCGATCACGAGCGCGATCTCGCCCTCGAACGCGAGGAGCTCGGTGCCGGCGGGGCGCTCGAGAGTGCCGCCCGAGGGAGCGACGGAGGAGGCGGGCTTCAGGAAGTAGCTCGGCGCGGAGGGCGTGCGACCGCGCTGGGCCGCCCTCGACGGGTAGTTGAGGTGCACGGCGATGATCTTGCCGGGGGTGGCGATGCCATCGATGGTCATGGACGTCCTCGTCTGTAGATATCTGAAATGATATACGATCTGGTGACACTCGTCCAGATCGAGACCGGGTCAGGGACGCGACGCACCGATGAAGCGATCGGCGAGCGCTTCCGTCGAGCGGGCGAGCAGCGACACGTCGGCGCCGACCAGCACGAGCGCAGCGCCCGCCTCGGCGTACCGGTCGGCCACCGCCGGTGCGAAGGCGTTGACGCCCGCCGGCTTGCCGGCCGACTTGGCCGCCGCGATCGACCGCATCACGCCTGCGACGACGTCGGGGTGCTCCTGCTGCCCGATGAGTCCCATCGACGCCGCGAGGTCGGCCGGTCCGACCAGGATGCCGTCGACCCCCTCGACGGCCGCGATCTCGTCGACGTGCTCGACCGCCGCCGCCGACTCGATCTGCACGAAGAGCGAGATCGTCGACGCGGCATCCGCGAGGTAGCCCTCGACGCGGTTCCACCGGGAGGCGCGAGCGAGCGCGCTGCCGACGCCCCGGATCCCGTGCGGGGGATACCGCACGGCGCGCACCATGGCCTCAGCCTGGTCGGCCGAGTCGACCATCGGGATGAGCAGGTTCTGCACGCCGATGTCGAGGTACTGCTTGATGGCGACCGGGTCGCCGAACGGCGGGCGCACGAGCGGGGTCACCGGGTAGGCGGCGACCGCCTGCAGCTGCGCGAGGATCGACTCGAGGCTGTTCGGCGAGTGCTCGGCGTCGATGAGCACGACGTCGAGTCCGCTGCCCGCGGCGATCTCGGCGTTCACCGCGCTCGCCGAGCACACCCACACGCCGAACTGCGGGCGATCGGATGCCGCGATCCGCGCGGCGAGCGTCGGCGGAAGTGTCATTCGAACCGGCATGTCACTGCTCCCAACTCTCGGTAGTCGGCGTGCACCGTGTCGCCTCGCTCGACCCACATCGGCCGGGTGAAGGAGCCCGCGAGGATGATCTCGCCCTCGCCGAGCGACTGCCCGTGCTGCGCGAGCTTGTTCGCGAGCCACGCGACGCCCATCGCCGGATGCCCGAGCACCGCGGCTGCGACGCCCGACTCCTCGATCGTCTCGTTGCGGGAGAGCAGCGCCGAGACCCAGCGAAGGTCGACCTCGTCGACCTCCACGCGACGATCACCGACGACCATCGCGCCCATCGCGGCATTGTCGGAGATCGTGTCGACGATCGTGCGGCCCTGCAGCTCGACGTGCGAGTTGAGGATCTCGAGCGCCGGCACCACGTACGCCGTGGCGTCGAGTGCGTCGGCGAGCGTCGTGTTCGGCCCTACGAGCGGCTTCGAGAGCACGAAGGCGAGCTCGACCTCGATGCGCACGTTCGAGAAACGGTCGAACTCGACGGATGCCCCGGACTCGATCACCATGTCATCGAAGATCACGCCGTAGTCGGGTTCGGTGATGCCGGTCGCCACTTGCATGACCTTCGACGTCAAGCCGATCTTCCGGCCCACGATGCGTCGCCCGGCGGCCGCTCGGCGCTCCGCCCAGAGGTGCTGCACGGCATACGCGTCGTCGACCGTCATGCCGGGGTTGCGAGCCGTCAGGAGCGGCACGGTCGTGCGATCCCGATCGGCGGCGAGGAGCTCGTCGGCGATCGCCGCGATCTGTGATGGGTCAAGCACCGATGCTCCACTTCGTTGTCGAGACTCGGGGCGATCGTGCGGGAATCGCGAAGGCCGAGTATTCGACATCGTATACGATGCGTCGCGGCGGTTGCGAGCAGTGCGTGGGAACCGCAGTCACAGGGGTCTCGTTCGCTCTTTAACGAATTGACTCCCGGAACGTCAACCCCGCCGCCGTTCGGCCGATTGCCGCGTACCGTGTTCGTGACACCAAGCGTTCGTGACGACACGCGCCGGAGGGGATGACCATGAACGAACGGCCTGAATCGCATCCGGTGGATTTCGCAGAGGAACTCAGCGATCGAGCGGCCGGCGGACTGCTGTTGGCCTTTCTGACAACGGTCCTCGTCGTGCTCGCAGTGGGGACGACCTTCAGCTGAGCACGCGCGCCGAGGCGGCCGGGGATGGTCTCAATCAAGGGCCGTCATCTTGGTGAACCGTGGCCACCTCACGAGCGATCAGCATCACGCATCGGGTCCGCTTCCTGAGTCATGCGCGGGGGATTCGTCCCCGCCGATTCGGGACGGGGCAGCGCCGTCCTGGGCGCCGCCGGAGAGGGAATTCATATAGGCCGCGAACGCGGCCGGCTCGTCATCATCGGTGACCCAATGTGCCGCGCGATATTCGGCCCAACTCATCGGCTCCTTCATGACCAACAATTACGCCTCTCGAGCCTGACGTAGCAAGGGGTGTACTTCTCGCTGTTCGGTCGTTTCGTGGCTGCGCTGAACCGCAGGAGATCGGCTTCGTGTCGTCGACGACCGCCGCTGATGCACGGCAGAATGGGCCGGGTGAAGACGATCCAATTGCGCCGGTACACGCTCGTCGACGGAGAGTACGACGACTTCATCGAGTGGTGGCAGGGGTCCATGCCCGCCGTGAGGCCGGCCGCCGGGTTCACGATCGAGTTCGCCTACGGCATCCGCGAGTCGAACCAATTCGTCTGGGCGGTCAGCACGCCGGGCGATCGCGACGAGTTCCTGCGCGTCGAAGCGG
This sequence comes from Agromyces albus, assembly GCF_004134825.1. Classification (GTDB taxonomy): domain Bacteria; phylum Actinomycetota; class Actinomycetes; order Actinomycetales; family Microbacteriaceae; genus Agromyces; species Agromyces albus. The sequence continues at coordinate 115,151 of NZ_SDPN01000007.1, read as the reverse complement.
AGTACCTGGCGTCCGAGCCGCGCGCCGCGGTCTTCGCCGGCGTGCCGCAGCGCATCGCGGTCTACGACATCAGCTTCGTCGACGACGCGCCCGGCACTGCAGCCTGAGCGGGCTGCGGAGCGCGCGTCGGGCCGGTGCATCCGTCATCTCCGTGACCCGACGTAGTCTTGACCCATGAGCACCGAAGCCGTCATCGTCGACGTCGTTCGCACGCCAGTGGGGCGAGGCAAGCCCGGAGGCATCCTCTCCGGCATCCATCCCGTCGACCTCCTCGCCGACGTGCTCGACGCCCTGATCTCGCGCAACGACCTCGACCCCGCCCTCGTCGACGACGTGATCGGCGGATGCGTCAGCCAGATCGGCGAGCAGAGCTACAACGTCACCCGCAATGCGCTGCTCGCCGCGGGCTTTCCCGACTCGGTGCCGGGCACGACGATCGACCGGCAGTGCGGCTCGAGCCAGCAGGCCGCCGCGTTCGCCGCGCAGGCCGTGCTCGCCGGCCAGGCCGACATCGTCATCGCGTGCGGCGTCGAGTCGATGAGCCGCGTGCGACTCGGCTCGAGCACCGCCGGCGCCGATCCCTATAGCGACCGCGTCCGCTCCCGCTATCCCGACGGCCTCGTGAACCAGGGCGTCTCCGCCGAGCTCATCGCGGCGAAGTGGGAGCTCTCGCGCGCCGAGCTCGATGAGTTCGCGGCACATTCGCACACGCTCGCCGCCGTCGCGCAGTCCTCAGGTGCGTTCGCGAGCGAAGTCGTGCCGGTCGCCGGAGTCGACACCCTCACCGATGAGACCGTCCGGCTCGACACCTCTGTCGACTCGCTCGCGGGGCTCAAGCCCGCATTCCGCACCGACGAGCTCGCCGAGCGGTTCCCCGACGTCGAGTGGCGCATCACCGCGGGCAACTCCTCGCCGCTCACCGACGGTGCCTCGGGCGCCCTCATCATGAGCGCCGAGCGCGCCGAGAAGCTCGGGTTCACGCCGCGAGCCAGGTTCCGCTCGTTCTCGGTGGTCGGCAGCGATCCCATGCTCATGCTCACGGGCGTGATCCCCGCGACGGCTCGCGTGCTCGAGCGGGCCGGCCTCACGCACGACGACATCGACATCTACGAGGTGAACGAGGCCTTCGCCTCGGTGCCGCTCGCCTGGCTGCGCGAGACCGGTGCGGATGCCACGAAGCTCAACCCGCGAGGCGGCGCGATCGCCCTGGGCCACGCGCTCGGATCCTCGGGAACGCGACTGCTCACGACCCTCGTCAACCAACTCGAGGCGAGCGGCGGACGCTACGGCCTCCAGACGATGTGCGAGGGCGGCGGCATGGCGAACGCCACGATCATCGAACGCGTCTGACGGGTTCCTGAACTTCATCCGGCCTTCCGCTGTACGCGACGAAAGGACAACACATGGAACTCGAGGGCGCATCGGCGATCGTCACGGGCGGCGCATCCGGGCTCGGGCGAGCGACGGCGCAAGCGCTCGTCGACGGCGGTGCATCCGTCGTGCTGGTCGATCTTCCGGGCCCGCGCGGCGACGAGGTCGCGGCAGAGCTCGGCGATCGTGCCCGCTTCGTCGCGGCGGATGTCACGAGTGAAGCCGAGGTGCAGGCCGCGATCGAGGTGGCCGCAGGCCTCGCCCCGCTGCGCGTCGTCGTGAACTGCGCCGGCATCGTCAGCGCGAACCGAACCGTCGGACGCGAAGGGCCGGCGCCGCTCGACGTCTTCGAGCGGACCATCCGGGTGAACCTCATCGGCACATTCAACGTGACGCGTCTTTCCGCCGCGGCGATGTCCGCGAACGAGCCGGCGATGGGGCACGCGCCGGGCGGCCCCGACACCGCCGAGCGCGGCGTCATCGTGAACACGGCCTCGGTCGCGGCATTCGACGGGCAGATCGGCCAGGCCGCCTATTCCGCTTCGAAGGGCGGCGTCGCCGCGATGACGCTGCCGCTCGCCCGCGACCTGTCGAAGCTCCTCATCAGGGTGATGACGATCGCTCCCGGCATCTTCGAGACGCCCATGATGGCCGGCATGCCCGCTGAGGTGCGCGAGTCGCTCGAAGCCCAGGTGCCGCATCCGTCGCGGCTCGGGCACCCGAGCGAGTACGCGGCCCTCGTGCTGTCGATCATCGCGAACCCGATGCTGAACGGCGAGACCATTCGGCTCGACGGCGGCATCCGGATGCAACCGAAGTAGTCGTTGTGTACGGGTGGCGATTCGGCGGACTACACCGCCGCGGTGACCCGAGTCGCGCCCCGGCCGCGCACTGTCTTGATGATCCCTTCGGCCACGTCCCAGGTCGGGATGACGACGAACATGACGGCGATGATCGTGGCGATGATCCCGCCGGCCTCAGCCCACGGCCACCCTGCGGCGTCGAGGTAGTCCTCGTTGAAGAGGCGCCCGGTGAGGAACAGCCACAGCGCGGGAACGGCGAAGGCGACGTTGAGCACGACGTTCGCTCCGACGAGCCACCAGTTCCATCCCCACGTGTACACGGCGATGGCGAAGAGAAGCTCGAGCGCGATGAGCACGAGGAAGTACGGCAGCCAGAACGACCAGAGCTCGGGGTCGAGGAGCGGGATCGGCTGCCCCGCGTCGTCCGCGTAGACCGAGAAGAACTGCTGCCAGATGATCGCCCCCGCGAAGAACACGAGGAAGACCGCCGACGCGATGAGGTCGCTGAGCCAGTGCGAGCGGCCAGCGTCGGGGACCTGGGGGAGCTGCTCGGGCGTCCAAATCTCGACCTTCACCGTGCTCGGTGAGCGCTCGATGATGGCGAAGACGAGCGTCGTCCAGAAGCCGAGGTGCACCGCGATCGAGATGCCGGTCGCGATGGACTCGCCGATGGCCTGGCCCACCGCATCGCCCGACAGCAGCTGCGCGAGCAGTACAGCCGCGGTGGCGATGGGGAGGACCACGACGAGCAGCAGCTTCAGCAGTCGCCACCACGTGAGGAAGTAGCGCGGGCCGATCAGGTGAAGCGGCCGGTCGACGTAGTGCGCCGCGAGTGCTGCCGGGTCGCCAAGGTCGGTGAGCGCGGCGACCTCCGCGTCGGCGGGCGAGTGACCCGACGCGATGAGCGCGTCGCTCTCGTCGCCGATGCGCTCGCGCAGTTCGTTCGCGAACTCGGCTCGCTGGACCTCGGGCACGTTGCGGGCGGCGGCCCAGACGTAGCGGTCGGTGAGGGTGTTCATCGTTCGTCTCCCGTGGTGAGTCGCGTGAGGGCGTCGTCGAGGCGGCGCCAGTCGGTGGTGAGCGCGCCCGCGAGCTGTTCGCCGGTCGCGCTCGTGCGGTAGAACTTTCGGGGTCTCGCATCGTCGGTGTTCCACTCGCTCGTCAGCAGGCCCTGCTTCTCGAGTCGCCGCAGCAGCGGATAGAGCGTGTTCGCGTCGACCGTGATGCCGAGCTCGTTCAACGACTCGAGCAGGGCGTAGCCGTAATCGGGCGTGCGCAGGCGGACCAGGCACGCGAGCACGACGGTGCCGCGTCGGAGCTCCTGCAGGTGCCCAGCGGTCGTCTCATCGGTGTTCATGTATCACACGATACTGTGCGTCACACACTAATGCAACGGCTACGTTGAAGTGGAAGGCATCGACCTGCGGCCACAGGACGCGCGGATGTCCCACGCGACCACGAACAGGGGTCCAAGTACTCTCGTTCCATGGTTCCTGGCGCTCCCGCGACACTGTCCGATCGGATGACGCACGAGCGTGATGTCTGGCTTTGCACGCTGCGACGTGACGGGTCGCCGCACGTCACCCCCGTCTGGTTCGTCTTCCTCAGCGATGCGTTCTGGATCAGCAGCGGCGAGCGGAATGTCAAGGTGCGCAACGTCCTGAACGACCCGAGGGTGAGCCTCGCGCTCCCCGACACCGTCGCACCGTACGTCGCCGAGGGGCGCGTGCGGGTTCATCGCGACCCGCTTCGAGCGGATGTGCTGGCCGCGATCGCTGCCAAGTACGACGGCTGGGATGCCGGCGCGGAGATCGAGCCGTTCGGGTCTCGCGTGCTGCTGGAGGTGCCGGTCGACAGATGGCTGCTGAAGGGCGCGGCGCAATGAGGTCGTGCTGGCTTTGTGACGCGGGCTGACGAGGTCTGACGCGGGCTGACGTCGCCCGCTACTGCTCGGCGTGCGTCTCGAGGAACTCGTAGACCTCCGCGTCGTCGACGCCGGGGAACGTGCCCGACGGGAGCGGCGAGAGCACGTGCGCGTGCAACCGGGCGCTCGGCCAGGCGCGTCCCGCCCAGCGTTCGGCGAGCCCGTCGGGCGCGCGCCGGCAGCACGCGTCGTCGGGGCACGTCGACACCGCGCGCACCGTGGTCTCACGCCCGCGGAACCACTTGGCCTGATTGAACGGCACGCCGACCGTGATCGAGAACTCCGCGGCATCCGTGCGCCCGGTCTGCGTGGCGCACCAGAACGTGCCGGCCGGCGTGTCGGTGTACTGGTAGTTCTCGGTCGTGCGGTTGGTGTGCTCGAACGACGTGCGCGCACTCCACTTCTTGCACACCCACTGGCCTTCGATCGACCCGGTGACGTCGGTCGGCAGCGGCAGGCCGTCGTTCTCGTAGCCCTTCAGCAGTGCTCCGTCGCCGGCGACGCGCAAGAAGTGCAGCGTCATGTCGAGATGCGTGGTGGCGAGATTCGTGAAGCGCAGCGCCGCGGCCTCATGGGTCACGCCGAACGCGTCGCGGAAGTCCTCGATCGCGAGTCGCTTCTCCTTCTTCGCGGCGGAGAGGAAGGTGACGGATGCCTCGCGCGGCATCAGGCACGCAGCCGCGAAGTAGTTGATCTCGAGCCGCTGCCACAGGAACTCGGCATAGCTGTTCGGCCGCTCGTGCCCGAGCAACCGGTGCGCCATCGCCTGGAGCGCCATCGAGCGCAGGCCGTGGCCGCCGGGGATCGACGCCGGCGGCAGGTAGATGCGCCCGTTCGCGATGTCGGTGATCGACCGGGTGGAACCGGGCAGGTCGTTCACGTAGATGAGCTGGAAGCCGAGCTGCTCGGCCATGACACTGACCTCGCGGTGCGTGAGCGCTCCGGTGCGATGGCCGGAGGCGCGCACGCGCTCTTCGGCGAGCTGCTCGATCTCGGGCAGCGAGTTGTCGCGTTCGCGCATCAGCTCGCGCAGTTCGGTGTTGGCGCGCCGGGCCTCCTCGGGCGTGGCGATCGCCTCGCTTGCCCGGCGTTGCAGTTCGCGGTGGAGGCCGACGATCGCCTCGAGCGCCTCGTCGGTGATGCCGCGGCCCGGCTTGATGGTGGGAATTCCGAGGCTCGCGTAGAGCGGGCTCGACTGCGCACGGCCGAGTTCGAGCTCGAGAGCGGCCCGCCGGCTCGGTGCCTCGCGAGCGAGCAGGGCGGCCAGGTCGACCTCGAGCGCCGCGGCGAGGGCGTCGAGCGTGGAGAGCTTCGGTTCGCGTTTGCCGTTCTCGATGAGCGAGAGCTGGCTGCCGGCGAGCCCCACCGCCGCACCGAGCTGGTCGAGGGTCATGCCACGCTCGCCCCGGAAGTGGCGGATGCGATGGCCGAGCGTCGCGAGGTCTGGGGATCCTGCCTTCATCGCTTAAGAATAGCGAAAGATCTGCAGTTCTTAAGCACACATTCGCCGGTTGAGATGCGGGAATGGGGCGCATTCTTGAAGTACGAACTGCTTTCCGGCGCCACGGCCGGGCCCCATTGAAAGGGACGACGATGACGATCTCCGAGTTCTCGGTCGGCACCGAGACCACCGGCCGCGCCCAGGGCGGCACGAGCGACACGGCCCTCCGCGCATGGGTCGATGAGATCGCCGCGCTCACGAAACCCGACGAGATCGTCTGGTGCGACGGCTCGCTCCACGAGGCCGACCAGCTCACGAAGCAACTCGTCGCCGAGGGCAAGCTCATCAAGCTGAACCCCGAATGGCGCCCCAACAGCTACCTCGCGCGCACCGCCCCGGGCGACGTCGCCCGAGTCGAGGACCGCACCTTCATCTGCTCCACCTACGAGGAGGATGCCGGCCCCACCAACAACTGGCGCGACCCGCGTGAGATGCGCGAGGAGCTCACGCACGTCTTCGACGGCTCGATGAAGGGGCGCACGATGTACGTCGTGCCGTTCTCGATGGGCCCGCTCGGCGGCCCCATCTCGCAGCTCGGCGTCGAGATCACGGACTCGCCCTACGTCGTGCTCTCGATGGGGATCATGACGCGGATGGGCGACGCGGTCTACCGGCTCATCGAGGCGGGCGAGCCGTGGGTGCGCACGGTGCACTCCGTGGGCTACCCGCTCGTCGACGGCGTCGGGCACCGTCGTGACGAGGTCGACTGGCCCTGCAACGACACCAAGTACATCGTGCAGTTCCCCGACTCCCGCGAGATCTGGTCGTACGGGTCGGGCTACGGCGGCAACGCCCTGCTCGCGAAGAAGTGCTTCGCGCTGCGCATCGCCTCGGTGATGGCGCGCGACGAGGGCTGGCTCGCCGAGCACATGCTGCTCATCAAGATCACCTCGCCCCAGGGCAAGGCCTACCACGTCGCCGCGGCGTTCCCGTCGGCGTGCGGCAAGACCAACCTCGCGATGCTGCGGCCGACGATCCCCGGGTGGAAGGTCGAGACGATCGGCGACGACATCGCCTGGATGCGTCCGGGTGACGACGGCCGCCTCTACGCGATCAACCCCGAGTTCGGCTTCTTCGGCGTCGCGCCGGGCACCGGCGAGTCCACGAATCCCACGGCCGTGCAGACGCTGTGGGGCAACACGATCTTCACGAACGTGGCGCTCCGCGACGACGGCGACGTGTGGTGGGAGGGCCTCACCGACACGCCGCCCGCCCACCTCATCGACTGGGAGGGCAACGACTGGACCCCGGCATCCGACACTCCGGCGGCCCACCCCAACTCGCGCTTCACGGTCGGGGCCGCGCAGTGCCCGCAGATCTCCGACGACTGGGACGCCCACGACGGCGTGCCGATCGACGCGATCCTGTTCGGCGGGCGGCGGGCGACGAACGTGCCGCTCGTGGCCGAGGCGCGGTCGTGGAAGCACGGCGTGTTCATGGGTGCGACCATCTCGTCCGAGCAGACCGCGGCCGCCGAGGGCACCGTCGGCGAGCTTCGTCGCGACCCGTTCGCGATGCTCCCCTTCTGCGGCTACAACATGGCCGACTACTGGGGCCACTGGGTGAAGATGGGTCGCGTCCTCGGCACGAAGGCGCCGAAGATCTTCCAGGTCAACTGGTTCCGCAAGGGAGCCGACGGGTCGTTCCTGTGGCCGGGCTTCGGCGAGAACTCGCGCGTGCTCGAGTGGATCGTCGGCCGCATCGAGGGCACGGCCGACGTCACCGAGACGCCGATCGGCCTGCTCCCGGCATCCGGGTCCCTCGACCTCGACGGCCTCGGCATCGCGGATGACGTCGTGGAGCAGCTCTTCGACGTCGATCGTGACTCGTGGCTCGCCGAGTGCGACCTCACTGAGGAGTACTTCGCGCAGTTCGGCGATCGCGTGCCCGCCGCGCTCCGGGCCGAGCTCGCGAGCCTGCGCTACCACCTCGGCGACCAGGCGGCGTAGGACGACGATTGCATGAGTGAGGGCGGATGCTGCGGCATCCGCCCTCACTCTTCGCCTGTCGCCCCCTCGGCACGTCGCGCCCGCCGATCGCCGCACCGGCGCTAGCGTGTGCCGCAGAGTGAGGGAGGCGGCATGGAGCTCGGCTCGATCATCGAAATGGTCGGCGAAGTCGTCGACGTGCTGGGCGTCGTCGCGATCGTCGTCGGCGTGCTGTACGCGATCATCGATGCCGCTGTGCGCGGCCTTCGGCGGGTGAGCCCCGTCTACACACGGTTCCGCCGCGTGCTCGGGCGCGCGATCCTCCTCGGTCTCGAGCTGCTCGTCGCGGCCGACATCATCAAGACCGTCGCCGTCACGCCGACCCTCGACTCCGTGGCCGTGCTCGCGGTCATCGTGCTGATCCGAACCTTCCTCAGCTGGTCGCTCGAGCTCGAGATCTCAGGGCGCTGGCCGTGGCACAAGCGGGAGGAGCCGATCGAGGAGCCGGCGACCGCAGACGTGGCCTGAAGCGAAGCGCGCGTCGTCTCGTCGTCATTCGGGGGCGACGGATGCCGCAGCGCCGAGTTGCCAGGCCGCGATGACACTGCGGTGGTGAGAACCGGCGTTCGGGTGCATGTCGATGAGGGCGAGCGTTCCGAGCTCGACGCGCTCGCCCCACCGGAGGCGCCGGTTCTGCTTGTGGCTCACGTGCGGCCGGTACTCCTCGCGCACGTGGTCGACGCCGACGCCCGCCTCGCGGAGCGCATCGATCGCACGTGATCGCAGCGCCTCGAGCTCACCACCGTCGCGCACGAGCGTGACCGGCACGTCGTGTCGCCGGCCGAACGCCGCATCTTCCCCGCCGCTCGCACGGACGGCCGTCGCCTGCTCGGCGAGGCGGCCGATGATCGCCGCGACAGCCGGTGGGGGAAGTTCGGTCGAGAACGGCTCGACGAGGGTGACGTGCAGCGGCCACTCGGCCACGGTGAACTCGGCACCCGCGGCGAGCGGCACGAGCGGCAACACGACGACGAAGCGCGCCATCCCGTGATTCTATCGGGGGCGCGCTCGGTCGATCAGGTCGACGCCTGACGGTGCTGCTGTGGCAGGCGGTGCTGCTGCGGCAGGCTCAGCTGCGGACGCCGTCGAAGAGCCGGAGCATCGCGGCCGGAGCGAAGCGATACTCGACGATGCCGCTCGCGCCCGGGTCGGCGGGACCGATCCACGTGCTGCTTCCCTCGTGCACGCGGATCCAGCCGTCGCTGAAGAGCACGTCGGTGCCGATCACGAACGCCATCGCCGGGGTCTCACCCTTGCGCACGGCGATCGAGCCCTCGATGACCTGCGAGGCATCCGTCTCCGTGTCGGGCCGGCACTGCACGCCGACGAGCGGGCGCACGAGCGGAGTCGCGAAGCCCGGCACCGAGAACGGGCTCGAAGTGGATGCATCGGCGACGATCCCGAAGTTGAGGCTCGTCGAGACGAGGCTGAGCGCGGCGGCGCCGTCGAGCACGAGCCGGCTCGAGACCCTGAAGCGGTAGTAGAGGCGACCGGTCTCGGGAGCCGGCGGCAGCTCGACGAGACTCGCCCAGTTGCGCGACCAGCTGAGCGGTCCGCCGTCGCGGTTCGGCGGGTCGTAGACGCTCGCGGTGATCCGCACGGCGCCGTCGGGCTGGGTCGGCGCAGACTGCAGGGCGCTGCGACCGCGCGAGCCCGCGGGCACGACGTCGCGCACCGAGGTGAACGCGGGGATGCGCTGCGGTGCCCAATGGCGAAGCCACGCCTGGAGGTTCGCCTGGATCTCGGCGAAGCCGGGGCCGAGGAGGTCGGCGTCCGAGGCGTCGGGTCCGGCGGCGTCGCCGCTCGGAAGGTTCTCGATGAGGTCGAGCGGCAGCTCGCCGGGGCGGACGGGGGGGAGCTGCTGCTCGCGGGGAACGGTCGCGATGGTCATGATGGTTCCTTCGGGTCGGGCGTGGCGGTTGCGGCATCCGTCGTCGGGGATGCTCCGCCCACGATATGGAGACCGCCATGCCGCCCCATCCGAGTCAGCACTGAGTCTGTCTCAGGTTTACCCCTAATGAGTCAGACGAGCAACTGGTGTTCTGCGAGCTCGCGGTAGAGGGGAACCGACTCCACGAGCTCGGAGTGGGTGCCCTCGCCGATCACGCGACCGCCGTCGAGCACGACGATGCGATCGGAGTCGATCACGGTCGAGAGCCGGTGTGCGATGACCACAAGCGTTCGTCCGGTGGCGACGGCGTCGATCGCCTCGCGCATGAGCCGCTCGTTCACGCCGTCGAGCGAGGACGTCGACTCGTCGAGCAGCAGGATCGGCGGCGCGGCGAGCAGTGCACGGGCGATTGCGAGGCGTTGTCGTTCGCCGCCCGAGAGCATGATGCCGTCGTCGCCCACCGCCGCGTCGAGCCCGGCCGGATCGCGATCGAGCACGCCGCCGAGGTTCACCGCGCGGAGCACCGCCTCGCATTCGGCGTCGGTCGCGTCGGGGCTGCCGAGCTTCAGGTTGTCACGGATGCTGCCGGCCAGCACCGGGGCATCCTGCTCGACATAGCCGATCTGCGCGCGCAGCTCGGTGCGGTCGATCGAACGCACGTCGAGCCCGCCCATCCGCACGGTGCCGACGCTCGGGTCGTAGAAGCGCTCGATCAGCGAGAGGACCGTCGACTTGCCGGCGCCCGACGGCCCGACGAGGGCGATGCGCTGCCCGCGCGGCACCTCGAACGAGACGCCGCGCAGCACGGGCTGCCGCTGCGTCACGTCGGGTTCGGGAAGGTGCTCGTCGGGCGACTCGTTGCCGGGGTCGGCGGGGTCGGAGCGCGTGGCCGCATAGGCGAAGTGCACGGCCTCGAACTCGATGGCCGGGGCGTGCGGCTGCAGGCCCGCGTTCGCGTGCCCGACCATGATCGCGAGGGGAGCGAGCTCGCGGTCGTGCGCGTCTTCGTCGGGTAGGTCGAGGATCTCCTGGATGCGGCCGAGCGCGCCGAGCGCCTGGTTGACCGACGTGATCGCGCCGAACGCCTGGCCGAGCGGCACGATCATCATGAAGAGGAAGAGGATGAACGCGACGAGGTTCGCCACGGTGATCGCCCCGCTCGCGACGCGGAAGCCGCCGACGCCGAGCACGACGAGGAACGAGACCTGCATGGCGATGCCCGCGACGGGCACGATGAGCGCCGAGATCTTCGCGACCTTGACGCCCATCCTCCACGCGCCCTCGGCCTCGCCCTCGACGTCGCGGATCTCGCGTTCGGTCGCCCCGGAGGCGCGGATGGTGCGCACGGCTCCGATGGCTCGTTCGACGGATGCCGCGACGTCGCCGATCTTCTCCTGCGCCTGGTGCGACGCCTCGCGCACGCGCGACGAGAGCAGGGTCACGGTCGTGATGGCCGCGGCGATGACGAGCACGGTGAGGCCGAGCAGCACGGGGTCGATGATGAGCATCGCGATGAGCGCGCCCACGAACGTGACGGCGCCGCCGACGGCTTCGACCAGCCCTTGCGTGAGCACCGCCCGCAGCATCGTCGTGTCGCTGCCGACCCGCGAGACGAGGTCGCCCGTGCGGCGGGTGTCGAACTCCGCGACGGGCAGCCGCAGCAGCTTTCCGACGAGCCGCTTGCGGCTCGAGAGCACGACGCCCTCGCCGGTGCGCTGGAGCAGGTAGTGCTGGTAGCCGGTGATGATGCCGCTCACGACGACGAGCGCGATGAGCGCCCAGACGAGCCAGCCGAGCGGATCGCCGGCCTCGACGATCGTGATGACCTGGCTCACGAGCAGCGGTTGCGCGAGGCTCGCGAGCGCACCGATGACGCTCAGCACGGCGACGACGATGAGCACCGGACGGTGCTCGAAGATGAACGGCAGCAATTGCCTGAAGGTCGCGCGCGGGCCGCTGGGGGCGGCGCGTCGGCCGAATGCGGGGCGTCGGGTCTGGGTGTCGCTCATGTTCTCTTCCTGGTCCGCGCGGCGAGCGGATGCCGCCACCGCGCCAATGGAGCCTACGTGGCCTAGCTGCGTCCGTACTTCTTGTGCACCGCTTGCTTGCTCACCTCGAGGGCGAGCGCGATGACCTGCCAGCTCGTGCCCGCAGAGCGTGCGCGACGCACCGCGAGCGCCTCGGCGCGGTCGAGCGCACGGTTGAGCTCGACGCGGGCATGGTGCAGCTTGCGCAGGGCGCGGTAGGGGTCGTCGCCGTCGGCTGCGGCGATGGCGGTGCGGAGGGTGCGGTCGTCCATGGCGTCAACCGTAATTGACACGACTCGATGTGTCAATTCAGGTTGACGAGCCGGTGGCGGCGTGCGCGCCCGGGTTCGCGAGCACGGATGCCGCGGCGGCATGTCCCGCGAGGCAGGCCGCCGCGGCATCCGCGCCCTGCAGTGTTGCGGCGAGGAATCCGGCGGCGAAGGCATCGCCCGCACCCGTGAGGTCGCGGATGCCCGCGACCGGGGCCACGTCGACGCGCGCCGCGAGCCGGCCCGCCTCGATCACGTCGGTCGGCAACGGGCCGTGCTTCACGACGACGGTGTGCGCGACGGATGCCGCGACCGCTCCGCCGCCCGCGAGCCCGAGCAACTCGGCTTCGGACTCGTTCGCGAAGAGCACGTCGGGCGCGGCCGCGCGGACGAGGTCGAGCGCGACGTCGACGCCGATCCCGGCGAGCAGCCCGGTCGACGAGGCATCGATCGAGACGGCCGCGCCGCGAGCACGCGCTGCCGCCGCGAGCCGCACGACCTCGCCGCGCATCGGCTCGTGCTCGAGCCCGTAGGCCGGCACGTGCAGCCAGGCGACGCCGTCGAGCCAACGGTCGTCGACGTGGTCGAGGAGCGCCGACGCGCCGCGATCGGGGAACATGGTGCGCTCGCCGTCTGCGTCGACGAGGAGCACGACCGTGCCGGTGCGACCCTCCCGCTGCACCCGCACGTCGACTCCGCGCGACGTGAGGTCGGCCACGAGCGCCTCGGCCGCGGCATCCGCGCCGACCCTGCCGATGAATCGCGTGGGAACGTGCGCGGCGGCGAGGGCCGCGACGTTCGCCGCGCTGCCGCCGCGGGCGCGGAAGATCTGTGCCGCGGTGTCGGTCGCCGTGCGCACCGGTTCGCCGGCCCACACGACGACGTCTTCGACGAGGTCGCCGACTACGGCGAGCACGCCGGCCGGCCGCTCAGCCGGCGACGGCACGCGCGATCTCCGCTCCGAGCGCGACGTTGCCGCGATACACCTCGAGGTTCACCTCGAGGCTCTGCCCGCCGGTCGCTCGCTGCACGAATTCGAGGAGGAAGGGGGTCGTGTCGTGGCCCGTGATGCCGGCGGCATCCGCTGCGTCGAGGGCTTCGGCGAGCACCCGGTCGTGGAACTCGGGGTCGAGCTGCTTCGCCGCGTCGACCGGGTTGGCGATGAGCACGGCCGACTCGAGCCCGAGGGCGTCGCGGGCGGCGGCGAGCGCCGCGGCATCCGCCGGGCTCTCGATGCGGTAGTCGATCGGGAAGCCCGAGTCGGCGATGTAGAAGCCCGGGTAGCGGTTGGTGCGGTACCCGACGACCGGGATGTTCAGGGTCTCGAGGCGCTCGAGGGTGGCGCCGATGTCGAGGATCGACTTCACACCGGCGCTCACGAGCGTGATCGGCGTGCGGGCGAGCGTGCCGAGGTCGGCCGACTCGTCGAAGGTCTCGCTCGCCCCGCGGTGCACGCCGCCGAGGCCGCCCGTCGACATGACGCGGATGCCCGTCGCGTGCGCGAGGAAGGCCGTCGCGGCCACCGTCGTTCCGCCATCGCGCCGCTGGACCTGCGCGATCGGGAGGTCGCGCACGCTCACCTTGATGACGTCGCCGGCGGTGCAGAGTCGCTCGATCTCGGCTTCGGCGAGGCCGACGACGGCGACGCCGTCGACCACGCCGATCGTCGCGGGCACCACGCCCGCGGCGCGCACCTGCGCCTCAGACTCCAGCGCGACCGCGAGATTGCGGGGACTCGGCAGGCCGTGGCTCAGGATCGTGGACTCGAGCGCGAGCACGGGGGCGCCGGCGTCGAGAGCGCGCTGCACGTCGTCGCCGATGCGGAGGCCGGGGAATTGGGTCTGCATCACGTCATCGTACGAGGCGCCGACGACGTCGGCGGCGTGGTCGGGCGTCAATCGTGCGACCCTGACGGATGTCGGCGGCCGGGGCTATCGTGAAGGACTGTGCCAGCACCAGTCATCGTCGCCCGCGACCTCGTCAAGCGCTACGGCGAGTTCGCCGCCGTCGACGGCATCTCCTTCGAGGTGGCGCCGGGGGAGTCGTTCGGGCTCCTCGGCCCCAACGGCGCGGGCAAGTCCACGACGATGCGCATGGTCGGCGCGGTGTCCACTCGCACGGCGGGCGAGCTCTCGATCCTCGGCCTCGATCCCGATGCCTTCGGCCCGGAGATCCGCTCGCAGCTCGGCGTCGTGCCGCAATCCGACAACCTCGACACCGAGCTCCGCGTGCGCGAGAACCTCCTCGTCTACGGGCGCTACTTCGGCCTGCCCGCCAAGGTCGTCGCGAAGCGGGCCGACGAGCTGCTCGCGTTCGCCCAGCTCGAGGAGAAGGGCAAGGCGAAGGTCGACGCGCTCTCGGGCGGCATGAAGCGGCGGCTCACCATCGCTCGCGCGCTCATCAACGACCCGAGCGTGCTCCTCCTCGACGAGCCGACGACGGGCCTCGATCCCCAGGCTCGGCACATCCTCTGGGACCGCTTGTTCCGTCTCAAGGAGCAAGGCACCACGCTCCTGCTCACGACCCACTACATGGACGAGGCCGAGCAGCTCTGCGACCGGCTCGTGGTCGTCGACAAGGGCGCCATCATGGCCGAGGGCACGCCGGCCGAGCTCATCCGCCGGTACTCGTCTCGCGAGGTGCTCGAGGTGCGCTTCGGCTCCGATCGCAACGTCGGGGTAGCCGAGCGCCTCTCGGGCATCGGCGAGCGCACCGAGGTGCTTCCCGACCGCATCCTCATCTACAGCGACAACGGCGAGGCCGAGCTCGAGCGCATCACCGATGCAGGGCTGCACCCCATCACGAGCCTCGTGCGGCGCTCGAGCCTCGAAGACGTGTTCCTCCGCCTCACCGGCAGGAGCCTCATCGAATGAGCGCGACCGCACCCGCAGGTCGAGGCCCGAAGGGTCGACTCGAGACCGGGCCGACGGATGTCGCATCGGCCGGCACCGCTCGAGCCCTCGCGGCAGCGCGCATGCCGCGTCGATGGGGCGCCTGGTACGTGGCCCTCCATCGCTTCCGCGTGATGAAGAGCTATACCGGCACGGTCGTCGTCGCAGGCATCGGCAATCCGCTCATCTACCTGTACGCCCTCGGCGTCGGGCTCGCGACCATCGTCGACGCGAATGTCGGCGACCGGGCTGTCGGCGGCGTGAGCTACCTCGTGTTCGTGGCGCCCGCGCTGCTCGCGAGTGCGGCGATCACGGTCTCGAGCGAGGAGTTCACGTACCCGATCATGCTCGGCTACAAGTGGAACCCCACGTTCACCGGCATGAGCGCCTCGCCGCTGCGCCCCACCCAGATCGTCGACGGCGTGGTCATCTCCGTGTCGATCCGGATGCTCGTGAACCTCGTGCTGTTCTTCCTGCTCATCGTCGTCTTCGGGGCGGCACCCTCGCCCGCGGCGTTCCTCATGATCTTCGCCGGACTCCTCGGCGGCCTGGCGTTCGGCGCCGTGCTGATGGCGTACACCTCCACGCTCGAAGAGGACACCGGGCAGCTTGCCATGGTCATGCGCTTCATCGTGCTGCCCATGACCCTGTTCTCCGGCACCTTCTTCCCGCTCTCGATCTTCCCGGTCTGGCTGCAGTGGATCGGCTGGATCTCGCCGCTGTGGCACAGCACCGAGCTCGCCCGGGTGTTCTCCTACGGCTACGGCGAGCCGATCTGGCTCACGATTGTGCACGTGGCCTACCTCCTCGCCCTCACCGTCGTCGGCTGGGTCTGGGCCCGCCGCATCGCCATCCGGAGGCTCGGACGATGAGTGGAGTGACCGAACGCGATCCCGTACAGTCGTCGGCGGCACTGCCGCGGCCCATCCGTTCCCTCTACGCCGGCAATGCCCGTGCCGTGATGCTGCGCGGCTGGCGCGCCACTCGCAGCACCAACTGGCTCGTCGTCGTCAGCGGCTTCTTCGAGCCGATCTTCTACCTGCTCGCCATGGGCATCGGGCTCGGCACGCTCGTCGGCACCGTCACGACCGCGAGCGGACAGGAGGTGGCCTACCCCGCGTTCATCGCACCGGCGCTGCTCGCGGTCGCCGCGATGAACGGGGCGATCTACGACTCGACGTGGAACGTCTTCTTCAAGATGCAGTTCACGAAGCTCTACGAGGGCATGCTCTCGACCTCGCTCGGCCCGCTCGACGTGGCGCTCGGCGAGATCCTCCTCGCGCTCCTCCGCGGCGCGCTCTACGCGGTCGGATTCCAGCTCGTGATGCAGGCGCTCGGCCTCAACCTCTCGTGGTGGGCGATCCTCGCGCTGCCCGCAGTGCTCCTCATCGCCCTCGGCTTCGCGAGCCTCGGCATGGCGGTCACGAGCTACATGAAGACGTTCCAGCAGATGGACTGGGTCAACTTCATCCTGCTGCCGATGTTCCTCTTCTCGGCCACGTTCTATCCGCTCACGGTGTATCCCGAGTGGTTGCAGGGCGTGATCCAGGCGCTCCCGCTCTGGCACGGCGTCGAACTCGTGCGCGGGCTGACGACGGGTGACGTCGGCTGGGGCATGCTCTGGCACGTGCTCTACTACGTCGTCATGGCGGTCGTCGGCATCGTCTTCACGACGAGGCGGCTCCGCACGCTCTTCCTCGACTAGCCGCGTCGGCGGCATCCCGTCAGCGTGACGGGGCCTCGACCGTTCCGCGAGTGTTTCCGCGCATTACGCCGCCACGAGACATCCGTCGACGGTCGGCGTACCGTGGCGGAATCGAACACCGAGGAGCACTCATGTCGTACCGCGAACCGCACGCCGCCGCCGAGCCCCACCAGGGCGCGGTCATGGGCATGCGCGGTTGCGAGGCGGCGGCGGAGTGCTCGAGCGAGCGGCCCGGTCACGGGCTGCACCGCATGCAGCACCGGCTCGCGGCGGTCGCGGCGAGCAAGTGGATCGACGCGATCGTGCTCACGAACGACGCCGACGGGTTCGTCACGCTCGCCGAATTCACGAGCGGCGACCTCACTCGCGTCTGGCACCACGAGTCGCTCGGCGACGTGCTCTCGGCGGGCGATCCCGTCGCCCTGCACGCCGTCTACGGGGTGCTCGTCGTGGGCGAGCAGCAGTTCAGCGTCGCGCCCGCCTGAGCTGGGGCTCACGACCCCATCGGCATCGCCTCGCTCATCGAGCCCATCATCTTCTCCATGGCCATGACGGCCTGATCGCACGCCATCGCGCACATGCGGCAGTGCTCGGCCATCTCGGCGTGCATCATGCACTCGGCCGAGCACGCGCGGGCCATCATGATCGTCGACTGCATCATCGACGACATCACCTGCATGTCCCAGCCGTTCACGCGGAGCAGCATCTTCATCATCGTGTCGCACATGTCGGCGCAGTTGGCGCACATCGATCCGCAGCGCCCCATGCCCTCGCTCGCGTCGGCGTCGGCGCACATCACGCACGCTTGACTGCACGCGGAGAGGGCCTCCATACACTCCTGCATCATCGCCGGATCCATGCCTTTCATCGGCATCTCCGACGACGACATGGCGCCCTTCATCATGTCCATCGTCATGTTCATCACAGCGGCCAGCCGTCCCGGGCGGCCGAGCGTCGACGATGCCGGCGGATGACTCGGCAGCCCTGTTCGCAGGCCATGCTACGCCGGGCTTCCCGAGGGCAGAAGAGGGTCATGTGACGTTCTCGTGAACGACGAAGGGCGGATGCCGCAGCATCCGCCCTTCCTTCGATGGCGCTACAACACCGCCGACGACTCGAGGCCCGCGGACTCGTAGTCGACGTCCTTCGTCTCCTTCGAGACGATGAGCGCGATGAGCGTGAGCACGGCCATGACCGACAGGTAGATGCCGACCCAGAACGGGCTGCCGCCGCCAGCGGCCCAGAGCGCGGTGCCGATGAAGGGCGCGACGGCCGCGCCGAGGATCGACGACACGTTGTAGGAGATGCCCGAACCGGTGTAGCGCACGTTGGTGGGGAAGAGCTCGGGCAGGAGCGCACCCATCGGCCCGAACGTCATGCCCATGAGCGCGAACCCGACGATGAGCCAGGCCATGACCCCCGGGAATCCTGCGCTGAGGAACGGCACCCAGAGCAGGCCGAACACGATGATGCCGAGCGTGACCCAGATGAGCGTCTTGCGCCGGCCCCAGCGGTCGGCCCACGGTCCGGAGAGCAGGGTGAAGATGCCGAAGAAGACGACTCCGCCGATGAGCATGAGCACGAACGTCGTGTACGAGTACCCGAGTCCGGGAACCGGAACATCGGTGGGCTTCGTGCCGTACCCGAGCGAGAAGGTCGTCATGAGGTAGAAGAGCACGTACGTGGCCAACATGAAGAACGTGCCGAGGATGAGCTGCTTCCAGTGGTTCTTGAAGACGCTCGCGAGGGGCAGCTTCGTGAGCTTGCCCTCCTTCGAGGCCTTGGAGAACGCCGTCGACTCGACGAGGCGCAGTCGTACCCAGAGACCGACGATGACCATGACGACCGAGAACAGGAACGGGATGCGCCATCCCCAGTCGAGGAACGCGGCCGAGGGCAGCGAAGAGTTCGGGTCATCCGACGGGAGCAGGGCCGCGATGATGAGGAACAGGCCGTTCGCGATGATGAACCCGATCGGCGCGCCGAGCTGCGGGAAGGTGCCGTACCAGGCGCGCTTGCCCTCTGGCGCGTTCTCGGTCGCGACGAGCGCAGCCCCCGACCACTCGCCGCCGAGCGCGAAGCCCTGGGCGATGCGCAGGATCACGAGCAGCAGCGGGGCGAACCATCCGACCATGAGGTACGTCGGGAGGAGTCCGATGAGGAAGGTCGCGACGCCCATCGTGAGGAGCGCCCCGACGAGGGTCGCCTTGCGACCGTGCTTGTCGCCGAGGTGGCCGAAGATGACGGCGCCGACCGGGCGGGCGACCATCGCCGCGCCGAAGATGGCGAAGGACTGCAACAGCGCAGTCGTGGGGTCGCCTGCGGGGAAGAAGAGGTGCGGGAAGACGAGCACCGCGGCCGTGGCGTAGACGTAGAAGTCGTAGAACTCGATCGTCGTGCCGATGAGGCTCGCGAGCACCACTCGGTTGCGCGGATTGGCGGGGGCGGATGGCGCGGCCGACGTGGACGCGGAAGTGGTTGAGGACATCGCTGCGAGGACTCCGAAGGTGGGAAGGAGGCCCCCGCGGGACGCGTCGATCAGACGGGAATCACCGCGAAGGGAAGGAATCGTCGCTTGTGGCAACCGAAACACCCTACGGCGTACCCCATTCGAGGGTCGACTCCCGCGAGACGAGCGGTGGTGAAAATGCGACGAACGGCGCCGATCGGCTCAGCGTCGACCGGCTCAGCGCCAGGCGACCGCGACGGCGATGTTCGCGACGGTGAGCGCCCCGATCGACCACAGCGCCCACGAGGGCGCCGGCGCCTTCTTGCGGTACACGAACACGAGCACCGTGATGACGGCCGCGATGACGAGCTTCACCGCGATCTTCGCGTTGTTCAGCTCGTCGAGGTCGCCCATCTGGATCGTCGCGACGAGCAGCAGGCCCGTCACGAGTTGGGTGAGGGCACCGTGCACCATCGCCGGCACGACCGTTCCCCTGCCCGCGCCGATCGCCTTCACCTGCACGAGGAAGCCGCCGAGCAGCGAGGCGAGCCCTACGAAGTGGAGGATGAGCAGGATGGTGCGGAGGATTTCCATGCCCAGAGCCTAGGCGTTTCGGCCCCAGACGCGTCGCAGCACGCGCGCCGTGGCGAGTGCCGCCTCGGCGGCCTCCCGCCCCTTGTCCTCCTTCGAACCGGGAAGTCCGGCGCGGTCGAGGCCCTGCTGCTCGTCGTCGAGGGTCAGCACGCCGAAGCCCACGGGCTTGCCCGTGTCGAGGGCGACGCGCGTGAGTCCGTCGGTCGCCGCCGCGGAGACGTACTCGAAGTGCGGCGTGCCGCCGCGGATGATCACCCCGAGGGCGACGACCGCGTCGGCGCCGGCGTCGAGAGACGCCTTGGCCACGACGGGCAGCTCGAAGCTGCCGGGCACCCGCACGAGCAAGAACTCGGCTCCGGATGCCTCGAGCGTGCGCGTCGCCCCGGCGATCAGGCCGTTCGTGATCTCGTCGTGCCAGAGTCCGGCGACGATGACGACCCGGAGGCCTGTGCCGTCGACGTCGAGCTCGGGCGATCCTGCTCCGCTCATGATGCGTGTCCTTCCAGGAGGGTCTCCGCCGCGGCATCCGCCAGCTGCGTGTCGTCGATGTGGTGGCCCATGCGATCGCGCTTCGTCTCGAGGTACCCCGTGTTGCCGGCGCCCACGCCGACGACGAGGGGGAGTTGCTCGCTGACGGCGATGCCGTGCGCCTCGAGCTGGCGCACCTTCTCAGGGTTGTTCGTGAGCAGGCGCACCGAGCGGATGCCGAGGTCTTCGAGAATGGCCGTGGCTGCGCCGTAGTCGCGGGAGTCGATCGGCAGCCCGAGCGCAAGGTTCGCGTCGAGCGTGTCGAGGCCGTCCTCCTGGAGGCGGTAGGCGCGCAGCTTGTTGATGAGGCCGATGCCGCGACCCTCATGGCCCCGAAGGTAGACGACGACGCCGCCGTCCTCCTGGATCCGCTCGAGCGCGGCGTCGAGCTGCGGTCCGCACTCGCACTTCAATGAGCCGAACGCCTCGCCGGTCAGGCACTCGGAGTGCACGCGCGCGATCGTGCCGTGCGCGTGCGGTTCACCGGCGATGATGGCGACGTGGTCGGCGCCCGTGCTGCGATCGCGGTACGCGCGCACCCGGAAGACGCCGTGGTCGGTCGGGAGCGTCGTCTCGACCTCGAAGGCGACTCGCGAGGATTCGGCGACCGCCGACGGCACCGAGCCGTCGAGGTCGAGGTCGTGGCCCGCGTGCCACTCGCGCAGCCAGTCGATGAGCGCGGCGACCGTCGTGACGGGCAGGCCCTCACGCTCGCCGAGCTCGATGAGCCCCGGAAGCCTCATCATCTCGCCGTCGTCTTCCACGACCTCCGCGATCACGGCGACGGGGGAGAGCCCGGCGAGCCGCAGGAGGTCGACGGCGGCCTCGGTGTGACCGGCCCGCTCGCGAACGCCGCCGTCGACGGCGCGCAGCGGGAGCACGTGGCCGGGCCGGATGAGCCGTTCGGGCGTCGACGCGGGGTCGGCGAGCACGCGCAGCGTGTGCGCCCGCTCGGCGGCGCTGATGCCCGTGGAGTTGCGATCCGCCGCGTCGACCGAGATCGTGTATGCCGTGCCGCGCACGTCTTCATTGCGGTCGGTCATCGGCGGCAGCTCGAGGCGGTCGGCGATCGTGTTCGGCATGGGCGCGCAGAGGAATCCGCTCGTGTTGCGCACCATCCACGCGATCCACTCCTGCGTCGCGAACTCGGCGGCCATGATCGCGTCGCCCTCGTTCTCACGGGCCTCGTCATCGGCGACGATGACGGGCTTGCCGGCGCGAAGCGCGTCGAGCACTTCAGGGATCGAGGCGAGACTCATGCGTGACCTCCGGTCGTCGCGTGCTCGGTTGCGGAAATGGGAACGGATGCCGCGGCGGGCGCGCTGAGCGACGACGGCAGCGCACGGGCCGCATCGAAGCGCAGCATCCGCTCGACCTGCCTCGCCAGGATGTCGGTCTCGATGTTCACGGCATCGCCGACCTCGCGCTCGCCGAGGGTGGTCGCCTGGAGTGTCTCGGGGATGAGCGACACCTCGAACCAGGAACCGTCGGGCTCGTCTCCGACGGCGCTCACCGTGAGCGAGACGCCGTCGACGGCGATCGAGCCCTTGTCGACGACGAGCGGAGCGTGCGCCGGGTCGAGGCTGAACCGGATGACGCGCCATGCCTCGCCAGGACGGATCTCGAGCACCCGGGCTGTGCCGTCGATGTGCCCCTGCACGATGTGGCCGCCGATGCGGTCGCCGACGCGAGCCGCGCGCTCGAGGTTCACCGTGAGGCCTTCGCGCGCGCCGTGGAGCGTCGACATGACGAGGGTCTGCGCCATCACGTCGGCGGTGAACTGCTCGGCGTCGAAGTCGACGACCGTGAGGCAGACGCCCGAGACGGCGATCGAGTCGCCGTGCTTCGCGCCCTCGACGGCGATCGGGCCGCGCACGGTGAGGCGAGCGGCATCCGAGGTGCGCTCGATGCGCGTGATCATGCCGCGCTCCTCGATGATTCCGGTGAACATGTCAGTTCCCTTCGGTCGGTCTGGGGTGGGCGACGAGCAACACGTCGCCGCCGAGCCGCTCCACGTCGGCGAGCTGGTAGCGATGGGCCGCGTCGATCGACGCGACGCCGAGCTCGCCGAGGGCGAGCATCGGGCCGCCGAGCAGCACGGGAGCGAGGTAGACGAGGAGCTCGTCGGCGAGGCCGGCGGCCACGAACGCGCTGGCGAGCGTGGGGCCGCCTTCGATGAAGAGCGAGCGGATGCCGCGGCGTTGCAGTTCCGCGAGATCGGCGACGAGGTCGGCGCCGGTGAGCAGCACGGGCTCGTGCGGGTGGCGGAGCAGTGCGGCGTGCGGGGGAATCGCGCGCGAGCCGAACACGACCGGAACCGGTTGCTCGGGCAGGAGCGCGCCCGTGTCGTCGCGCGCCGTGAGCGACGGGTCGTCGGCGAGCACGGTGCCGGTGCCGACGGCGATCGCGTCGGCGGCGGTGCGGCGGCGGTGCACGTCGGAGCGGGCGGCGTGGCCGGTGATCCATTGGCTCGATCCGTCGGCCGCCGCGATGCGGCCGTCGAGGCTCGAGGCCCATTTCACGGTCACGTGGGGACGCCGGTGTCGCGCCGCGAACAGCCAGTCGCCGAGGAACGCCTCGACCTCGTCGGCGAGCATGCCGCCCTCGACGACGATGCCCGCCTCGCGGAGACGCTCGGCGCCGCCCGCGGAGTGGTCGCCGGGGTCGGCGACCGCGTAGACGACTCGCGCGATGCCCGCGTCGATCAGCGCGATGGCGCACGGCCCGGTACGGCCGATGTGGTTGCACGGCTCGAGGGTGACGATCGCCGTCGCGCCGCGTGCCGCGCCCGGCTCGAGCCGTGACAGGGCGTCGACCTCGGCGTGTGCGGTTCCGGCACCGCGGTGCCAGCCCTCCGCGATCACGGCGCCGTCGGGGGCGACGATGACGCATCCGACGCGCGGGTTGATGCCGCGGGCAGGACCGCGCTCGGCGAGTTCGAGTGCGCGACGCATCTGCGCGGCATCCGCTGCAGATTGCTTGCTCGTCATTCCTCGTCCTGTCGTCAGGGCTCCGGGGAATGCTCGGCGTCGCCACGGTGTCGATCACCATGGGTCGACTGCGCACTGCGCAGCCGACACGTGCCGCCTCCCATCCGGACTTTCACCGTCGGTACCGGAGTTCCACCGGTTCAACCACTCGCGTTCGGCCTCTCGGCCTCACGCTCGCAGCTCGCGGACTATCACCGCCGGTTCGGAATTACACCGACCCCGGAGCACGTTTGTCGTGTCGATTCTAGGTCAACGCGCACGATCGCGAGCTATTCCCGTTGTTCAGGGGCACTGCAGCGGGAACTGGCCCGGTCAGCGGCACTGGCCCGCGGTCGCGATCTGCGCGTCGCTCGGGCGGCCGTACGCGGCGATGCCGGATCCCGGCACATCGTGGCCCATGGAGATCGCCCACGCGGTGGCCCACATCTCGTGGTCGCCCGCGAACTCGGGCCCGGTGAACAACGGCTCGCATTCGGGCCGGATCGCCTGGGTGTGCCCGACCTCGTGCACGACGATCGCCTTCGCATCCGGGTCTTCGCTCCAGCGATCAGAGACGCTGTGGGTGAGCGTGATGCGGCCCCAGCCTCCGTCTTCCGCCCAGAACTCGGCGGTGCCCGAGTACCATTCGTCGCTCGTGAGGCCCGAGACCTCGTACGCCCACACGAAGTCGAGGTTCACCCCATGCGAGATCGAACGGGCGAACGCCTCGATCTCGGCGCGCACCGGATACGAGGGCTCGAGCTTCCGCGCCTCCTCGGCGGCGTGCGAGGCGCGCAGCTCGTCGACGGCGAGCACGAGGCCCGTGAATGCCGCGGCGGAATCGCGCGGGTGCGTCCAACCGGGCCCCTTCTGGTCGATCGCGTGCTGCACGCCGATGCGCTTCTCGTACGTCGCCGAGGGGTGGGCGGCGAGCGCCTGCCCGGCGAGTTCGCCCGCGCCCTCGAACACCGCCTCGACAGCACCGACGACCGGCTCGCGCGCATCGGCGATCTCGTCGAGCGCAGCCTCGATCGTCACGGTCTCGGCGGTGCGCAGCTGGGCCTGCTCGAGCATTCGCACTGCGTCGGCGTAGCGGATCCACGCAGGAGACTCCAGCGCGTCGGGGGCCGGGAATGCCAGCAGGTGTGAGAGCGGAGCGTCGTCGGCGTCGGCAAGAACAGCTGCCAGCCCATCGGATGCCTCGACGAGCGTCGTGACGTCCACGGGATGCACGTAGCCATCGACGAGTGCGGCCTCGAGCGCGTCGGATTGCGCGACCGCGTGCTCGGCCCGATCGAGGAGGCGCTCGAGGTCTTCGGCCGAGGTCGTCGCGAGCTCGTCGGCGACGGCGAACCGGTCGTACGCGCTCTCGTAGAGCGCGGTCGCGGCCGTGTCGTGCGCGATGTAGGCACCGAACAGCGCGGCCGCAGTGGCGGCGGCGATGATCGTGCCCCGAACCCAGGGCCCCTCGGTGCGCTGCGCGGGAGCGTCGTCGCGCGGTGGTGCGTCGTCGAGCGGTGCATCGTACGGTGCGGTCATCGACGTCCTGTTCACTGGGGCGCGACTGGCGCGCGCTGACAGAGTCACGCTAGCTGGCCGATCGAGGGAATGACGACTCCCATTTCGAGGGCGCACATTCGACGCAGGTCAGGCGAAGCGGTCGGTGAGCGCACCGGCGAGCTCGCGCAGGGAGCGGATCTCGACGACGCCGGATGCCGCGGCATCCGCGGCGTCGTCGGCGCCGAGCGACTCGCCCCGCCGGTTGAGCCAGACGCCGAGCAGTCCCGCCGCGGCAGCGCCGATGGCGTCGGTGCGCAAGCGATCGCCGACGTAGGCGCACGCCGAGACCGGCGCGTCGGACGCGAAGCGATCTCGCGCCGCCCTGAAGATCTCGGCGCCCGGTTTGACGACGCCGACCTCGCCCGAGGCGATCACATGGGCCATGCGGGGGAGGAGTCCGAGTCGCTCGAGCTTCATCGACTGCTGGTCGAGCTCGCCGTTCGTGATGACGCCGAAGCGCACGCCGGGGAGCGCCGTCGCGACCGCGTCGAGCGCCTCGAGCGCGTCGTCGTGGAGGGCCCACGATTCGCGGTACCGCTCGAAGTAGTGCTCGAACCACGCGCCGGCGGCGGGTTCGTCGAGCTCCTCGCCGTGTGCGAGCGCGAAAGCCGTCACCCGTGCGATGCGCTGCCCCACGAAACTCACCTCGCCGGCGAGATAGGCATGGTAGTGGTGCTCTTCGAGCTCGTGCCACAGTCTTTGCGCAGCGACACGATCGCCGTCGTATGCGTGCTCCTGCATCTGGAGCACGATGCCCGCCGCCACCGCTTCGCGGTGTGCCATGAGCGTGTCGTCGAGATCGAACAGCACGACGGGCGACGCGGCGCGCGACGTCACGGGAGAGCCCCCAGGATGCTCGCCCAGCTCGTGGCGGCGTCGGGGGAGACGGATGCCCCGCGCACGGCGTGCCACGCCGGCAGCGTCGACCCGTCGCGGGTGGGAACCGTCGCGCGCGCCGGCTCGATGCGCCTGAACCCCGCAGCTCGCGCGACCTTGGCCGAACCGACGTTGCCCTGCACTGCGCGCCACAGCATGGTGTCGGCACCGGGCAGGCCGCCGGCGAGCGTCCACTCGACGACGGCGATGGCCGCCTCGCTCATGAGACCCGCACCCCGGTGATCGGAGCCCAGCCAGAACCCGATCTCGGTGGTCTCGGCGCGCACCGAGATCATGCCGGCCAAGGCGCCGCCATCGGTGAGCCGGACCGCCCAAGTGGCCTCGTCGCTGCTCGCCCAGGCCTGCGGCACGAATGCCCCGAGGAACGACTCGGCGTCGGCCCGGGTGTACGGCCAGGGCGTCGTGAGGTACCGCTCGAACAGCGGGTCTTGGCAATAGCGGGTCACGGCGTCGGCGTCGGCGATCGTCGGCAGGTCGAGCACGAGTCGCGGCGTCGTGAGCGTGACGGGATGCAACGTCAGCCCCGACGAACGAAGCCGACGCGGTCGTACACGTCGCGCAGCATCCGCTCGGCCCGATCACTCGCCTTCTCGGCGCCGATCGCGAGCAGCCGGTCGAGCTCGGCGGGGTCTTGCATGAGCTCGAGCGTGCGCGCACGGATCGGCGCGATCGTGTCGACCACGAGCTCGGCGAGCTCCTTCTTGAGGTCGCCGTAGCCGCGGCCGGCGTACTCGCGCTCGAGGGCGTCGATCGACTTGCCCGTGACCGCCGCGTAGATGCCGAGCAGGTTCGAGATGCCGGGCTTCGACGCCGGATCGAACCGGATCTCGCGCTCGGTGTCGGTCACGGCGCTGCGGAACTTCTTCGCCGTGATGGAAGGCTCGTCGAGCAGCTTGACGAGGCCCGCCTCTGAGCCGGCCGACTTCGACATCTTCGCGGTCGGCTCCTGGAGGTCGTAGATGCGCGCCGACTCCTTGCCGATGAGCGCCTCGGGCACGACCATGGTCTCGCCGTACCGCGCATTGAAGCGGTTCGCGAGGTCGCGGGTGAGCTCGAGATGCTGGCGCTGGTCGTCGCCGACGGGCACGAGATGAGTGCCGTAGAGCAGGATGTCGGCGGCCATGAGCACCGGGTAGGTGAAGAGGCCGACCGTCGTGGCATCCGAGCCCTGCTTGGCGGACTTGTCTTTGAACTGCGTCATGCGGCTCGCCTCGCCGAAGCCCGTCATGCTGCCGAGCACCCACGCGAGCTCGGCGTGCGCGGGCACGTGCGATTGCACGAAAAGCGTCGACCGGTCGAGGTCGATGCCGGCGGCGAGGTATTGAGCGGCGGTGCGCCGCACGTTCTGCCGCAGGGCCTCGGGGTCTTGCTGCACCGTGATGGCGTGCAGGTCGACGACGCAGTAGATGGGGTCGTACGCATCTTGCAGGGCGACCCAGTTGACGAGCGCCCCCAGGTAGTTGCCGAGATGGAGCGAGTCGCTCGACGGCTGCATGCCGGAGAAGATGACCGGACGGGAGGGGTTCATGTGCTGCGGTCCTTGCTGTTCAGTCGGGAGACGTCAGATGGCGTAGTCGACGACCACGGGTGCGTGGTCGGACCATCGCGCGTCCCACGCTGCGGCGCGATCGATCTGGTAGCTGACGACCGTGTCGGCGAGCGCCTTGGTGGCGAGGTGGTAGTCGATGCGCCATCCGGTGTCGGTGTCGAAGGCCTTGCCCCGCTGCGACCACCACGTGTACGGGCCGGGGACCTCGCCGGCCACGCGGCGGCCGACGTCGATCCAGCTTAATCCGGCGCCCGCGTTGTAGAGCTCGTCGCCTTCGGCGCCCACGAAGCGATCGAAGTAGGCGCGTTCCTCGGGCAGGAAGCCGGCACGCTTCACGTTGCCCTTCCAGTTCTTGATGTCGAGCGTGCGGTGGCCTACGTTCAGGTCGCCGACGACGAGCGCGAGCTCGGAGTGCGCGGCGAGCTCGGGCAGCCGCGACTCCATCGCGTCGAGGAAGCGGTACTTCTCGACCATCTTGGGGCTATCGTCTGCCACGCCCGAGTGCACGTAGGCGCTCACGACGGTGACCACGCGGTCGCCGACCTCGTAGTCGGCCTCGAGCCAGCGGCCGGCACTGTCGAAGTCGGCGGCACCGAGCTCGACCCGGTGGATGCTCGCCCGGTTGCGGCTCGCGATGGCGACGCCCGCGCGCCCCTTGGCGGTGGCGGGGTCGTGCAGCAGGTCCCACTCGTCGCCGAGCAGGCCCTGGAGGTCTTCGCTCGACGCGCGCACCTCT
The DNA here is from genome assembly GCF_004134825.1 of Agromyces albus. Taxonomy (GTDB): domain Bacteria; phylum Actinomycetota; class Actinomycetes; order Actinomycetales; family Microbacteriaceae; genus Agromyces; species Agromyces albus. The sequence continues at coordinate 87,499 of NZ_SDPN01000007.1, read as the reverse complement.
TGCATCGCGAGGATGTCGACGTCGCGGCCGGCGAGCCACTCGCCCATGCCCTTGCGAAACGCAGCACGCACCCCGTTGACGTTGACACTGGCGATCCGGAGCGGCTTGGCGGAGGGCATGCCTCAAATCCTACGGGAGCCCTCCGACGTCGAATCGCCGCTCACCGGCGTGCGGACGGCAGCGTTGTCGGCTCGGGTAACCGAGTTACGGCTTGCCCCGCATGATCGCCTGCTTGACCTCGGCGATCGCCTTCGTCACCTCGATGCCACGAGGGCATGCCTCGGTGCAGTTGAAGGTCGTGCGGCAGCGCCACACGCCTTCCTTATCGTTGAGGATGTCGAGCCGCACGGATGCCGCGTCGTCGCGCGAGTCGAAGATGAACCGGTGCGCGTTCACGATCGCGGCGGGCCCGAAGTACTGTCCGTCGGTCCAGAACACGGGGCACGACGAGGTGCATGCCGCGCAGAGGATGCACTTGGTCGTGTCGTCGAAGCGCTCGCGCTCGGCGACCGACTGCACGCGCTCCTTGCCAGGCTCGGCCTTCGAGTTCGCGATGAGGAACGGCTGCACGTCGCGGAAGCTCGCGAAGAACGGCTCCATGTCGACGATGAGGTCTTTTTCGAGCGGAAGACCCTTGATGGCCTCGACGTAGATCGGCTTCGAGATGTCGAGGTCTTTGATGAGGGTCTTGCACGCGAGGCGGTTGCGGCCGTTGATGCGCATCGCGTCGGAGCCGCAGATGCCGTGAGCGCACGAACGGCGGAACGTGAGCGAGCCGTCTTGTTCCCACTTGATCTTGTGCAGCGCGTCGAGCACGCGATCGGTCGCGTACATCTCGACGTCGAAGTCCTGCCAGCGCGGCTCGGTGTCGATGTCGGGGTCGAAGCGCCGGATCAGGAAGGTGACGGTGAACGACTGGGTCGTGGCATCCGTCTGCTTGGCCTCGAGTGTGGCAGTGCTCACGTCAGTACTTCCTCTCCATCGGCTGGTAACGGGTGATCGTGACCGGTTTCCAATCGAGCCGGATGTGGTCGTCGGCCTTCGAGGAATGCGGATCGCCCGACAGGTAGGCCATCGTGTGCTGCATGTACTTCGCGTCGTCGCGCTTCGGGTAGTCGTCGCGCATGTGGCCGCCGCGGCTCTCCTTGCGATTGCGCGCGGAGTAGACGACGACCTCGGCGAGGTCGAGGAGGAAGCCGAGCTCGACGGCCTCGAGCAGGTCGGTGTTGAATCGCTTGCCCTTGTCTTGCACGGCGACGTTGCGGTAGCGGTCGCGCAGTCCCGCGATGACGTCGGTGACGTGCTCGAGCGACTCGTCGGTGCGGAACACCTGGGCGTTCCTGTCCATCTCGTCTTGCAGCTCCTTGCGGATGGCCGCGATGCGCTCGGTGCCGTTGGAGTCGCGCAATTGCTCGAGCATGCTGCGCACCGCGGCGGCCGGGTCGTCGGGCAGCGGCGTGAAGTCGACCGTCTTGACGTACTCGACCGCGTTGCGGCCGGCGCGCTTGCCGAAGACGTTGATGTCGAGGAGCGAGTTGGTGCCGAGGCGGTTGGAGCCGTGCACCGACACGCACGCGCACTCGCCTGCGGCGTAGAGGCCGGGGACGACGGTGGCGTTGTCGCTCAGCACCTCGGCGGCGACGTTCGTGGGGATGCCGCCCATGGCGTAGTGAGCCGTCGGCATCACCGGCACGGGCTCGTACACGGGATCGACGCCCAGGTAGGTGCGCGCGAACTCGGTGATGTCGGGGAGCTTCGTCTCGAGCACCTCTGCGCCGAGGTGGGTGCAGTCGAGGAGCACGTAGTCCTTGTGCGGACCGGCACCGCGGCCCTCGGCGACCTCCTGCACCATGCACCGCGAGACGATGTCACGCGGTGCGAGGTCTTTGATCGTGGGCGCGTAGCGCTCCATGAAGCGCTCGCCGCTCGCGTTGCGGAGGATCGCGCCCTCGCCGCGGGCGCCCTCGGTGAGGAGGATGCCGAGCCCGGCGAGGCCGGTGGGGTGGAACTGGAAGAACTCCATGTCTTCGAGGGGCAGGCCCTTGCGCCAGATGATGCCGACACCGTCGCCGGTGAGGGTGTGCGCGTTCGACGTGGTCTTGTAGATCTTGCCGAACCCGCCCGTGGCGAAGATGACCGCCTTCGCCTGGAAGACGTGCAGCTCACCCGAGGCGAGGTCGTAGGCCACGACGCCCGACGGCTGCTCGACGCCGTCGACCTCGGTCATCACGAGGTCGAGCACGTAGTACTCGTTGAAGAAGTTGATGCCGAGCCGCACGCAGTTCTGGAACAGCGTCTGGAGGATCATGTGCCCGGTGCGGTCGGCGGCGTAGCACGCCCGCCGAACGGGAGCCTTGCCGTGGTCGCGCGTGTGGCCGCCGAAGCGGCGCTGGTCGATCTTGCCCTCGGGCGTGCGGTTGAACGGCAGGCCCATGTTCTCGAGGTCGATGACCGCGTCGATGGCCTCCCGAGCGAGGATCTCGGCCGCGTCCTGGTCGACGAGGTAGTCGCCGCCCTTGACGGTGTCGAAGGTGTGCCACTCCCAGCTGTCTTCCTCGACGTTCGCGAGCGCCGCGGCCATCCCGCCCTGCGCGGCTCCGGTGTGAGAACGGGTGGGGTAGAGCTTCGAGATGACCGCGGTCTTGGCACCCGGACCGGCCTCGATGGCCGCTCGCATGCCGGCGCCGCCCGCGCCCACGATGACGATGTCGAACTGGTGGTAGTGCACGCCGTCGATGATGGTCGGGGCGTCGGCGATCTCGGAATTCACGGGTCTCCTAGGCGGCGCAGAACGAGGGAAGCAGGTCGGCCGGGGCACCGGCGGGGCACGGCTCGAAGGTGAAGACGACGAGGGTGCCGAGGATGATGAGCACCGCCGCCGAGGCGAACAGGGCACCCTTCAGCACCTTCTGGATGGTGCCCGGGTTCGTGTAGTCGTTCACGAGGGTGCGCATGCCGTTGGCGCCGTGGATGAGCGCGAGCCAGAGCATCAGCACGTCCCACCACTGCCAGAACGGGTCGGCCCACTTGCCGCCGACGAAGCCGAAATCGATCGCCTTCACGCCCTCGCCGACCATGAGGTTCATGAAGAGGTGGCCGAAGATCAGCACGATGAGCACGACACCCGACGCGCGCATGTAGATCCAGCCCCACTTCTCCAGGTTGACACCCCGCCTCGGGGCGAGTCGCGCAGGAGCACGGGGGGATTCGATGGTGGTCATTTCGCTCCCCGTTCTAGTGGCTGAAGACGTTGATGAGGTGGCGCGGCACGAAGGCGATCATCGTGACGACCCAGAGGCCCACCACGATGTAGAACAGCACCTTCTGGTGTCTCGTCGCCCACGCCCAGAAGTCGACGAGGATGATGCGCAGGCCGTTGAAGGCGTGGAACACGATCGCGCCCACGAGCGCGACCTCGCCGAGGCCCATGATGGGCGTCTGGTAGGTGCCGATGACCGCGTTGTACGCCTCGGGGCTCACGCGCACGAGCGCCGTGTCGAGGATGTGCACGAGCAGGAAGAAGAAGATCGCGACACCCGTGATGCGGTGCAGCACCCACGACCACATTCCCTCGCGGCCGCGGTACAGCGTGCCTCCGGGCCGCTGCTTCTCGGGCTTCGTGGGTGCGGTCAGGGTTCCTGCCGAGGTCTCTGGCATGAACAACCCTCCCTGGCGGTGGTGTCGCCCCGAACGAGGCGGCATTCGAGGGCGCAGGCGCCCGAAATCGAGTCTAGCCCCGGGTCTGGGGACGGTGCCGCTTAGGACTGCCTAACTCTCTCGACGTCGAGAGATCGGATGCCGCAGCGGCATCCGTCGGCCTCATGTGCTCGCTCCGCGATCACGCGCCTTGCCCAGCCCGGTCCACACGTCGACCGCTATTCTCGAAATCATGCCAGGACCTTCGCTTCCCATCGACCGCTTCTACGCGGTCATCCCGGCCGGCGGCGTCGGCTCCCGCCTGTGGCCGCTCTCGCGTGCCGACGCGCCGAAGTTCCTGCACGACCTCACGGGCTCGGGCCAGACCCTCCTGAAGGACACGTGGGATCGGCTCGCGCCGATCGCGGGCGAGCAGCGGATCATGGTCGTCACCGGGCGAGCGCATCGCGCGGCCGTCGAGGCGCAGCTGCCGGCGCTCGCCGATGCGAACATCGTGCTCGAGAGCGAGCCGCGCGACTCGACGGCGGCGGTCGGTCTCGCCGCCGCGATCCTCGAGCGCCGCGAGCCCGGCGTCATCATCGGGTCGTTCGCCGCCGACCATGTCATCTCGGGCGAGGCGCTCTTCCGTGCAGCGGTCACCGATGCGATGGCCGCCGCCGACGCCGGCTACATCGCCACGATCGGCATCACCCCAACCGAGCCCGCCGTCGGATTCGGCTACATCGAGTGCGGCGACGCACTCGACGTGCCGGGTGCCGAACGGGTGACCGCCGTGTCGAGCTTCGTCGAGAAGCCCGACCTCGAGACCGCCAAGCGCTACCTCGCCGGCGGCGTGCACCTCTGGAACGCGGGCATGTACATCGCCCGGGCCGATCGCCTGCTCGAGGAGCTCGCCCGCACGAAGCCCGAGCTGCACGCGGGTCTCATCGAGCTCGCCGCCGCGTGGGACGACCCCGCCACCCGCGGACCGGCGGTCGACCGCATCTGGCCGAAGCTCGAGAAGATCGCGATCGACTATTCGATCGCCGAGCCCGCCGCCGCGGCCGGGCGCCTCGCCGTCATCCGCGGGCACTTCTCGTGGGACGACGTCGGCGACTTCGCCTCGCTCGCGAAGCTCAACACTGCAGGCCGATCGGGTGAGCTCGCCATCCTCGGCGAGAACGCCCGCGTGCTCTCCGACGCGTCGAGCGGCATCGTCGTGAGCCGCTCGAAGCGGGTCATCAGCCTCATCGGCGTGCACGATATCGTCGTGGTCGACACTCCCGACGCGTTGCTCGTCACCACGAGCGAACACGCGCAGCGGGTGAAAGCGGTCGTCGACGCCCTCCGGCTCGGCGGATCGAACGACGTGCTCTAGGGCACGAGAGAGCGGGTTTCAGGATGTCGGTTCGTCGATGGATCGGGCTCGGAGCGGCGTTCGCCGTGGCATCCGTCGCCCTGGCAGCCTGCGCGCCGGCGCCCGAGACCGACGACGGCGCCGAGCAGAGCGAGACGTGCGTCCGGATGGTCACGAACTCCGGCGGCCTCGAGGACCGCTCGTTCAACCAGTCGAGCTGGCAGGGTCTCCAGCTGGCCGAGGCGGAGCACGGCGTCCAGGCCGAGGCGATCGTCTCGACCGGTGAGACCGACCTCGCCCCCAACGTGCAGCAGGCCGTGGACTCCGGGTGCGGGCTCATCGTCACGGTCGGCTTCGAGCTCGCCGAGGCGACGCTCGCCCAGGCCGAAGACAACCCCGACCTCGCCTTCGCCATCGTCGACGAGACGGTCGAGGCCGAGAACGTGAAGCCGGTCGTCTTCGACACCGCGCAAGCCTCGTTCCTCGCCGGCTACCTCGCCGCCGGCGTCTCGAAGACCGGCGTCGTCGCGACCTTCGGCGGCGGCAACCAGCCTCCCGTCACGCTCTTCATGGACGGATTCGTCGACGGCGTCGCCAAGTACAACGAGGTGCACGGCGCGGCGGTGCGCACGCTCGGCTGGGACAAGGAGAAGCAGGACGGCGCCTTCACCGGCGATTTCGAGGACATCAACAAGGGCAAGGCGCTCACCGAGGGCTTCATCGACCAGGGCGCCGACGTCATCCTGCCCGTCGCCGGGCAAGTGGGCGAGGGGGCCGCCTCCGCCGCGCTCGAACGCGGCGGCGTCTCGGTCATCTGGGTCGACAGCGACGGCTACGACACGCTCACGCCCGAGTTCCGGCCGGTGCTCCTCACGAGCGTGCTGAAGAACACCCAGGACGCCATGGTGCAGATCGTGGGCGAGGTGCAGGACGACACGTTCTCGAACGAGCCCTATGTCGGCACCCTCGAGAACGGCGGCGTGGAGATCGCGCCGTACCACGACCTCGCTTCGCTCGTCCCGACCGCGCTCGACGGCGAGATCGAGGGGTTGCGGCAGGCGATCATCGCCGGCGAGATCGTCGTCGATTCGCCGAGCGCACCCTGACTTCCGGCGCTCGGATCGCCCCGAAACGGCACGGAATCGTCGCGTCACCCCCGCTCGGGGGTCGCTTCGACTGCTCATATGAGCAGAACATCGCGTCTTCATAACCATTGGATGTCGTGGTGCCAAACGCCCTCTGAGTCCGTTGCAACATTCGGTAACGTGACTGCACGAGCCTCGCAACGGTCGGGGCGCAGTCTTTGGAGGACACAGTGAAGGTCACGATCAAGAAGGCCGCACTCGGCGGTCTCGCGATGTTCGGTGCAGCCGTGCTGCTCGCCGGATGCGCAGCCGCTCCTGAGGAGAATGGCGGCGACGAGGGTGAGGCGCGCGACTTCCTGCCCTGCATGGTCTCCGATGCCGGCGGCTTCGACGACAAGTCCTTCAACCAGCTCGGATTCGAGGGTGCGACGAGGGCCGCCGACGAACTCGGCGTCGAGCTCACCGAGGTGCAGTCCGACTCCGAGACCGACTACGCGCCGAACATCACGAGCCTCGTCGACCAGGGCTGCAACGTCATCGTCACGGTCGGCTTCGCGCTCTCCGCGGCGACGGTCGAGGCGGCGACGGCCAACCCCGACATCAACTTCGTCATCATCGACGACGCCGCCGACAACGACTTCGACGGCGAGATCGACGCTCCGAACATCAAGCCGATCATCTTCGACACCGCCCAGGCGGCATTCCTCGCCGGCTACGCAGCGGCGGCCTACTCGAAGACCGGCGTCGTCGGCACCTTCGGCGGCATGAACTTCCCGACGGTCTCGATCTTCATGGACGGTTTCGCCCAGGGCGTCGAGTACCACAACACCGAGAAGGGCACGGCCGTCAAGGTCCTCGGATGGGACCCCGCTGCGCAGGATGGCGTCTTCACGGGCGGCTTCGAGGCGAACGACACCGCACGCAACACGGCGCAGGGCCTCATCGACCAGAACGTCGACGTGCTGCTTCCCGTCGGTGGCCCGATCTACCAGTCGGCCGCCGCGGCGATTCGTGAGGCCGGTCGCGAGATCGCGATGATCGGTGTCGACGCCGACTTCACCGAGACCGATCCCTCGGTTGCCGACCTGATGCTCACGTCGATCCTCAAGGGCATCGACGTCGGCACCTACGACGCCGTGCTCGCCGCGGGCAACGACGAGTTCGACACGACGCCGTTCGTGGGAACGCTCGAGAACGAGGGCGTCGGCATCGCGCCGTTCCACGACTTCGAGTCGAAGGTTCCCGCCGAGCTCCAGGGCGAGCTCGACGACCTCAAGGCCGCGATCATCGCGGGCGAGATCGAGGTCACGTCCTACCTCGCCGAGTAACGGCGAGGCGCACTGAGTCGGGGAGGTCGGCGCACGCCGGCCTCCCCGACTGCATCTCCCGCGGGTGCGCATCCCTGCAGGCTCGACAACATCTGAGCATGCGGCATCCGTGGCCCACCAACATTCGCGCAGCATCTCCAGCGGATGCAGCCACCTCAGTAGGATCGGTGACATGAAGCTCGAACTTCGCGGCATCACGAAGCGATTCGGCAGCTTGGTCGCGAACGACCACATCGATCTCACCGTCGAGGCCGGAGAGATCCACGCCCTCCTCGGTGAGAACGGCGCAGGCAAGTCGACGCTCATGAACGTGCTCTACGGCCTCTACCAGGCCGACTCCGGAGAGGTGCTCCTCGATGGCGAGGTGCAGCACTTCGCCGGGCCCGGTGATGCCATGGCCGCCGGCATCGGAATGGTGCACCAGCACTTCATGCTCATCCCGGTCTTCACGGTCGCCGAGAACGTCATGCTCGGCCACGAGTCGACCAAGGCGGGGGGTGTGCTCGACCTCCCCACCGCTCGCGCGAAGGTGCGCGAGATCTCCCAACGCTTCGGGTTCCACGTCGACCCCGACGCGCTCGTCGACGACCTTCCCGTCGGCGTGCAGCAGCGGGTCGAGATCATCAAGGCGCTCTCCCGAGACGCCCGCGTGCTCGTCTTCGACGAGCCGACCGCGGTGCTCACTCCGCAGGAGACCGATGAGCTCATGGGCATCATGCGCCAGCTCAAGCAGTCGGGCACGTCGATCGTCTTCATCACCCACAAGCTCCGCGAGGTGCGCGAGGTCGCAGATCGCATCACCGTGATCCGGCTCGGCAAGGTCGTCGGCGAAGCCGCACCCACCGCGACGAACGCCGAGCTCGCCTCGCTCATGGTCGGCCGCGCGGTCGAGCTCAGGGTGCACAAAGAGGAGCCGAAGCTCGGCGACCCGGCGCTCGTGGTGGAGGGCCTCACCGTCATCGACCCTGTCGGGCACCTCGTCGTGAACGACGTGAGCTTCACCGTGCGCCGCGGCGAGATCCTCGCCGTCGCCGGCGTGCAGGGCAACGGCCAGACCGAGCTCACCGAGGCACTCGTCGGCCTCCAGCCGCGGGTGCGCGGCTCGATCAGCCTCGACGGCATCGAGCTCAGTACCGCGAGCGTCCGCAAGATCCTCGACGCGGGTGTCGGGTTCGTGCCCGAAGACCGCACCGAAGACGGCCTCATCGGCGAGTTCACGATCGCCGAGAACCTCATGCTCGATCGCAGCGAGGGTGCACCGTTCATCAGGGCCGGCAGCATCCAGCGCGGCGTGCTCGACGACTTCGCCCGCGAGAAGGTCGCGGAGTTCGACGTGCGCACCCAGGGCATCGACGAGAAGGTGCGCCAGCTCTCCGGCGGCAACCAGCAGAAGGTGGTGCTCGCGCGGGAGCTCAGCCGTGAGCTCCGCCTGCTCGTCGCCGCCCAGCCGACTCGCGGCGTCGACGTCGGATCGATCGAGTTCATCCACAAGCGCATCGTCGAGGCGCGCGACTCCGGGGTGCCGGTGGTCGTCGTCTCCACCGAGCTCGACGAGGTCACCGCGCTCGCCGACCGCATCATGGTCATGTATCGAGGGCGCATCGTCGGCATCGTCCCGGGCAACACCCCTCGCGATGTGCTCGGTCTCATGATGGCCGGAGAAGTCCCCGCAGAAGGAGCCGCCGCATGAGCGACCCCCAGGAGCCCCAAGAGCCCCGCGGCGACGCGGTCGGCGCTCACGACACCGACGCCGACGTCGCGATCGAGGAGCCGGCTGCGTCGTCGCCCACGGCGGCGACCGCGCGCGAGAGCGCGCGTGCCGCCGCGATGGGACCGGCCGGCACGGCCCCTCCGGCCGCAGGCCATACCGACGTCGAGCCGCCGTCGCGCTGGCACACGATGGGCCAGCAGATCGTCACGGGCAACGCGATCATCTCGGTGCTCGCCGTCGTGCTCGCCCTCATCGTCGGCGCGATCATGATCGCCTTCACAGACGAGCGCGTGCAGGAGACGAGCGCCTACTTCTTCTCGCGTCCGTCCGACATGCTGCTCGCGGTCTGGGACTCGGTGTCGGGCGCGTACGCGGCACTCTTCCAGGGCTCGATCTACAACTTCCGACGAGACGACTTCCTCGACGGCATCCGTCCACTCACCGAGACGCTCCGCTTCGCGACGCCGCTCATCGCGGGTGGTCTCGGCGTGGGGCTCGCGTTCCGCGTCGGCATGTTCAACATCGGCGGGCGCGGCCAGATTCTCATCGCGGCATCCGTCGCCGGCTGGATCGCGTTCGGCTTCGACCTGCCGTGGGGCATCCACATGATCGTCGCCCTCATCGGCGGGCTCGTGGGCGGCGCGCTCTGGGCCGGCATCGCCGGACTCCTCAAGGCCCGCACGGGTGCACACGAGGTGATCGTCACGATCATGCTGAACTACGTCGCGTTCTACCTCATCTCGTGGATGCTGCGCACGCCCGGCCTGCTCCAGGCGCCGGGGTCGAGCAACCCGAAGACCCCGGCCATGATGGAGACGGCGATCTTCCCCAAGATCCTCGGATTCCTCGGACCGCAGTTCAACCTGCACCTCGGCTTCATCCTCGTGATCATCGCCACGATCGTCGTCTGGTGGATCCTCACGCGCTCGAGCCTCGGCTTCCGGTTCCGCGCCGTCGGAGAGAACCCGAATGCAGCGCGAGCCGCCGGCATCAACGTGCCGTCGGTGTACGTCTATGCGATGCTCATCTCGGGTGCGCTCCTCGGGCTCGCGGGAGTTAGCCAGGTTCTCGGCACCGTCACCACCGGATTCACGGCGGGCATCGACGCCGGCATCGGCTTCGATGCGATCACCGTGGCGCTGCTCGGCCGTTCGCGGCCGTGGGGCATCTTCATCGCCGGCATCCTCTTCGGAGCGTTCAAGGCCGGCGGGTTCTCGATGCAGGCCGCCGAGGGCGTGCCGATCGAGATCGTGCTCGTCGTGCAGTCGCTCATCGTGCTCTTCATCGCGGCGCCGCCGCTCGTGCGAACGATCTTCCGCCTCCCGGCTGAGGGTGGTCCGCGCAGACCGCGTCCGCTCGTCTCGAAGGAGGTGGAGGCGAAATGAGCCAGACCGTGCAGCAGCCCGCCCCGGCGTCAGAGGTCGTCATCCTGCCGACGACGGTCGTCACGAGCTGGAAGGCGCCGATCGCCTTCGCCGCCTTCACCCTCGGCGCCCTCGCCCTCGCCGTCTTCGTGCCTCGCGAGGGAGTGACGACGTTCCGGCTCTCGACCCCGTCCGACGTCATCCAACTGCCCGAGCTCTCCGCGCCCTCGCTCGCGACCCTGTGGGTCATCGTCGCGTTGCTCGTGCTCGCGACGGCCTACTCGATCAGCCTCGTGGCGACGAAGCGCCGGGTGCCGCTCTGGCTCATCGTGGTGTTCGCCATCCTGTTCATGGTCGGGTTCCTGACCTGGGCGGCGGCCGGGTCGACCATTCCCGTCATCGGTCTCCTCTTCGGCACGCTCAGTCTCGCGGTTCCGCTCATCTTCGGCTCGCTCTCAGGCGTGATCGGAGAACGGGTCGGCGTCGTCAACATCGCGATCGAGGGGCAGTTGCTCGCCGGCGCCTTCACCGCTGCGATCGTCGCGTCGGTGACCGGTCAGGTGCTGCTGGGGCTCGTCGCCGCGATGATCGCCGGCATGCTCGTCGGAATGGTGCTCGCGGTGTTCTCGATCAAGTACTTCGTCGACCAGGTCATCGTCGGTGTCGTGCTCAACGTGCTCATCATCGGACTCACGAGCTTCTTCTATTCGCAAGTGCTCACGCCGAACGCCGCGCTGCTCAACAACACCGCCCAGCGGTTCGATCGCCTGCCGATCCCGGTGCTCAGCGAGATCCCGATCATCGGGCCGGTGCTCTTCCGCCAGACACTCGTCGTGTACCTCATGTACCTCGCGGTCGCCCTCGTCTTCTTCGGGCTCTTCTACACGAGGTGGGGCCTCCGGCTTCGCGCCGTGGGCGAGCACCCGCAGGCGGCCGACACCGTCGGCATCAATGTGAACCGCACGCGCTTCTGGAATGTCGCCCTCGCCGGTTCGATCGCGGGCCTCGGCGGCACCTTCTTCACGATCGGGTCGGGCATCGCGTTCAACAAGGAGATGACCGCCGGCGCGGGCTTCATCGCGCTCGCGGCCGTGATCTTCGGGCAATGGGACCCGATCAAGGCCACCCTCGCCGCGTTGCTGTTCGGGTTCGCCCAGAACCTGCAGAACCAGCTCTCGGTCATCGGTTCGCCGGTGCCGAGCGAGTTCATGCTCATGCTGCCGTACGTCGTCACGATCTTCGCGGTCGCCGGAGTCGTCGGCAAGGTGCGCGGCCCCGCTGCGGCCGGCAAACCGTACATCAAGTCCTGAACGGGGGAGCACCATGACCGCTACGGATTCGATCGATTGGCAGGCGCTGCGCGCGCGTGCCCGAGAAGCGATGGCGAAGGCCTACGTGCCGTACTCCGAGTTCCCCGTCGGCGCGGCGGCGATCGCCGACGACGGCCGGGTCGTGAGCGGATGCAACGTCGAGAACGCCTCCTACGGCGTGACCCTCTGCGCCGAGTGCTCGCTCGTCTCCGCGCTCGTCATGTCGGGCGGCGGCAAGCTCGTGGCGTTCACGTGCGTCGACGGCCACGGCTCGGTGCTCATGCCGTGCGGTCGCTGCCGCCAGCTGCTCTACGAGCACTCGGCCGAGGGGATGCTCCTCGAGACCGTCTCCGGCATCAAGACGATCGACGAGGTGCTGCCCGACGCCTTCGGACCGCGCCAGCTCGCCGAGTTCCGCGGAGCGGGCGCGTGAGCTCGATCGAGGCGTTCGACGCCGTCGACCTCATCCGCTCGAAGCGCGACGGTCGCGAGCTCGACTCCGTCGAGATCGACTGGCTGATCGACGCATACACACGCGGGTACGTCGCCGACGAGCAGATGTCGGCGATGACCATGGCGATCTTCCTGAACGGCATGTCGCGACGCGAGATCAAAGACCTGACCATGGCGATGATCGCCTCGGGCGAGCGCATGGACTTCTCCGGCCTCGGCAAGCCCACGAGCGACAAGCACTCGACGGGCGGGGTCGGCGACAAGATCACGCTCCCGCTCATGCCCCTCGTGGCATCGTTCGGCGTCGCCGTGCCGCAGCTCTCCGGGCGTGGGCTCGGGCACACGGGTGGCACGCTCGACAAGCTCGAGTCGATCCCCGGTTGGCGGGCCGATCTCACGAACGACGAGATGTTCACGCAGCTGCGCGACGTGGGCGGGGTCATCTGCGCTGCGGGCCCCGGGCTCGCGCCCGCCGACAAGAAGCTCTACGCACTGCGCGACATCACGGGCACCGTCGAGGCCATCCCGCTCATCGCGTCGTCGATCATGTCGAAGAAGATCGCCGAGGGCACGGGCGCGCTCGTGCTCGACGTGAAGTTCGGCTCGGGCGCCTTCCTGCAAGACATCGAGCGTTCGCGAGAACTGGCTCGCACGATGGTCGAGCTCGGAGAAGACGCCGGCGTCGCGACCTCTGCGCTCATCACGAACATGAACGTGCCGCTCGGGCTCACGATCGGCAACGCCAACGAGGTGCGCGAATCGGTCGAGGTGCTCGCCGGCGGCGGACCGTCGGATGTCCGCGAGCTCACGGTCGCGCTCGCGCGCGAGATGCTCGCGCTCGCCGGCCAGCCCGACGCCGACGTCGAAGCAGCGCTCGACGACGGCCGCGCGATGGACACGTGGCGCCGGGCGATCGAGGCGCAGGGCGGCGATCCCGACGCACCGCTTCCCGTCGCTCGTGAAGAGCACGTCGTGACGGCCGACCGCGACGGCGTGCTCGTCGCCCAAGAGGCCCTGCCGTTCGGCATCGCCGCGTGGCGCCTCGGCGCGGGCCGTGCCCGCAAGGAGGATCCGGTTCATCACGCCGCCGGCATCGACCTGCACGCCAAGCCCGGCGACGAGGTGCGCGCGGGCGCGCCGCTGTTCACGCTGTACGCCGACGAGCCCGCTCGCTTCGCGCGGGCGCTCGAAGCGGTCGAGGGTGCATGGCGAATCGGCGACGCCGGCGACACGATCGACGACGGCGGACCCCTCATCGCCGACCGCATCAGCCGGTGAGCGTGGTCGCCGAGCGACCCCGATCGCATAGCCGAAACGGCGCCGGAATGTGCGTCGATCAATGCCGCCGAGCTTCGAGATTGCCGAGACTTCGCGGCGAGCGCGCCGCTATCGTGGACTCGTGAACACGATTCCGACCGAGTACCGCCTCGAAGGCGATGGCACGAGCATCCAGGCACTGCCGAAGATCTCGCTGCATGACCACCTCGATGGCGGACTGCGTCCGCAGACCCTCCTCGAGCTCGCCGACGAGCTCGGCCTCGAGGTGCCGGCCACCGACGCCGAGTCGCTCGGAGCGTGGTTCGCCGAACAGTCGAACTCCGGCTCGCTCGTCGAGTACCTGAAGACCTTCGACCTCACGACCGCCGTGATGCAGACGCGCGCCGGTCTCAGCCGCGTGGCGCGCGAGTTCGTGCAAGACCTTGCCGCCGACGGCGTGATCTACGGCGAGATCCGCTGGGCGCCCGAGCAGCACCTCGCGCGTGGCCTGAGCCTCGACGAGGTCGTCGAGGCCGTGCAGGCGGGCATCGAGCAGGGCATCGACGACGCGCAGCACCAGGGCCACGCCATCCGGGCCGGCCAGCTCGTCACCGCGATGCGGCACGCCGACCGCAGCCTCGAGATCGCCGAGCTCGCGGTGCGCCACCGTGAGCGTGGCGTGGTCGGGTTCGACATCGCGGGTGCCGAAGCGGGCTTCCTGCCGAGCCGGCACCGCACTGCCTTCGACTACCTCGCGACGCAGTTCTTCCCGGTCACCGTGCATGCGGGCGAGGCAGACGGCCTCGAGTCGATCCGCAGCGCGCTCTTCGACGGTCGAGCGCTCCGCCTCGGTCACGGAGTTCGCATCGCCGAAGACCTCACGATCGAGCGGCAAGACGACGACAACACCTACGTCTCGCTCGGCGCGACGGCGCGATGGGTGCGTGACCGCGAGATCGCGCTCGAGACGAGCCCGTCCTCGAACCTGCAGACCGGCGCGATCGCCGCGTGGGGCGACGAACTCGTCGACCACCCGTTCGACCTGCTCTACCAGCTCGGGTTCCGCGTCACGGTGAACACCGACAATCGGCTGCAGAGCGGCACGTCGCTCAGCCGCGAGCTCGCACTCCTGAGCGACGCGTTCGGGTACGACCTCGACGACCTCGAGACGTTCCAGCTGAATGCCGCGGCATCCGCGTTCCTGCCGCTCGACGACCGCGAAGAGCTCGTCGAGCTCATCGAAGACGGGTTCGACGAAGCCTGACCCGCCGAGGCACCGCAGGTGCCTCCTCCTCCGCCTCCGAACGGACCCACCATGACCATTCCGTCACTTCCCGACACGGCCGTCGTGCTCGGCGCGCGTGTCGACGATTGGCGCGCGGCCGTTCGCGAGGCCGGCCGAGCCCTCACCCGCTCGGGTGCCACGCGGGCGGAGTACGCCGACCGCATGATCGCGGTCATCGAGGAGTTCGGCGCCTACGTCGTGATCGCGCCAGGGCTCGCCCTCGCACACGCACGTCCCGGCCCCGACGTGCGCCGGGAAGGACTCGCCGTCGTGACGCTCTCCGAGGCGGTGCCGTTCGGGCATCCGCACAACGACCCCGTCGCCGTCGTCGTGGGGCTTGCGGTGTCGAACGCAGACGAGCACGTGGCATCCGTCGCCAAGCTCGCGAACGCCTTCAACGACAGCGGAATCGTCGCGCGCGTGGCAGCGGCGTCGTCGGCGGCCGAGGTGCGCTCGATCCTCGGCATCGACGACGAGGCCGGAGCCGGCTCGTGAGGATCGTCGCGGTCTGCGGGGTCGGCATCGGCACGTCGGCCATCCTCAAGGTGAACGCCGAGCGCGCCCTCGCCCGGCTCGGCCTCACGGCCGACGTCAGTGCGAGCGACCTCGCGGGCGTCGCGGATGCCGCCGCCGACGCGCAGGTCATCCTGACGTCGACCGAGCTCGCCGCAGCGGTGCGCGAGGCGATCGGCCGGAGCTTCGCCGAGATCATCGAGGTGCAGAACTACTTCGACGTCGACGAGATCGGCACGAAGCTCGAGGAATCGCTCGGCTGAGCCCGTTTTCGCCCGTCGAGCTCGGCGGAGCCGCGGAGCCGCGGAGCCGCGGAACCGCCGAGCGGTCTCGCTGGTTCGAGCTCGGTCGAGCCCGGCGACCGTCAGGCCGTGAGCTCCCGCATGCCGCGCTCGAGGCGGTCGACGGCGGCGGATGCCGCGGCGCGGCGATCCGCGACCGACCCCGCGTCGGAGACGGCGTCGATGTAGACCTTGAGCTTCGGTTCGGTGCCGCTCGGTCGCACCATCACCCGGGCTCCGCAATCGAGCACGAGGCGCAGCACGTCGGAGGGCGGGAGGTCGCCGAAGCCGTCGCTCAGGTCTTCGATGCGCTCGACGCGAATGCCGCCCACCGAAGTAGGCGGGGCCGCGCGGAGACGAGCCATGATCTCCCCGATGCGGGCGAGGTCGGTGACCCGGATCGAGAGCTGCGACGAGGCGAAGCATCCGAACCGCTCGATGAACTCATCGAGGTGGTCGGCGACCGTGCGGCCGGCCGATTGCAGCTCGGCGGTGAGCGAGAGGAACGCGAGGGCGGCGGAGATGCCGTCTTTGTCGCGCACGGTCTCTGGGTTCACGAGGTAGCCGAGTGCCTCCTCGAACCCGAAGACGAGGCCGGGTGCGCGGGAGATCCACTTGAATCCGGTGAGCGTCGACTCGAAGTCGAGGTCGTACGCACGAGCGATCGCCTCGAGGCCGGGGGAGGAGACGATCGAGCACGCGAGCGCGCCGTTCGGTCCGGAGTCGCCCACCATCGCCGCCGCGCGCTCCGCAGCCTGCCAGCCGAGGATGAGGCCGACCTCGTTTCCGGTGAGCCGTCGATAGCCATGGGATTCTGCGGCATCGGGGATCGCGATCGCGAGGCGATCGGCGTCGGGGTCGTTCGCGATGACGAGATCGGCGCCGACCTCGCGGGCGCGCTCGAAGCTGAGGTCCATCGCCCCGGGCTCTTCGGGGTTCGGGAACGAGACGGTCGGGAACGTCTCGTCGGGGTCGATCTGCTCCTCGACGAGGGCGGGGCCGTCGAACCCGGCGACCTCGAGCACTCGCGACATCGTCTCCCAGCCGACGCCGTGCAGCGCGGTGTACACGACGCGCGGTTGCGTCGTGGGGCGCACGGCCACGGCGGCCGTCTGGCGCACGTACTCGTCGACGATCGACTCGGGGGCGGTCTCGAACGCAGCGCGCGGCAGCCGGTCGACGGGCGACGTCGCCGCGACGTGCAGGATGTGTGCGGCGATCTCGGCGTCGGCCGGTGCGACGATCTGCGAACCGTGGTGCTCGCCGCCGAGGTACACCTTGTAGCCGTTGTCGTTCGGAGGGTTGTGCGACGCCGTCACCATGACGCCCGCCGAGACACCTAGGTGGCGCACCGCGAACGCGAGCACGGGAGTCGGCAGGAGCCTCGGCAGGAGGATCGCGCGCACGCCCGCGCCCGCCATGATCTCCGCAGAGTCGCGCGCGAAGACGTCGGAGTTCTTGCGGCCGTCGTAGCCGATGACGACCGAGGGCGATGCCCCCGGCTCGGCGTGCTCGACGAGGTACGCGGCGAGCCCGGCGGCGGCCTGCGACACGAGCACCCGGTTCATGCGGTTGGGTCCGGCCGCGATCGCGCCGCGGAGCCCGGCGGTGCCGAATGCGAGCCTCGAGTCGAAGCGGTCGGCGAGCTCTGCGGATGCCTCGGCGTCGCCCGCACGGGCACCCTCGACGAGTGCGGCGAGCTCGACCCGGGTCTCGGGATCGGGGTCTTGCGCGATCCACGCTTCGGCGAGGGCGAGGCGTGTCGTGTCGGTGGTGTTCATCTGCGGCATCCGCTCGCCCTACAGTGCCGCAACGATCTGCGCGAGCAGCCGGCTGATCACGGGCTCGGCGTCGCGACCCGCCTCGAGCACCTCTTCGTGGCTCAGGGGGGTCAGCTGGATGCCGGCCGCGAGGTTCGTGATGAGCGACATGCCGAGCACCTCCATGCCGGCCTGCCTCGCCGCGATCGCCTCGAGTGCGGTCGACATGCCGACGATGTGGCCGCCGATCACCTTCGCCATCTGCACCTCGGCGGGCGTCTCGTAGTGGGGGCCGCGGAACTGGCAGTACACGCCCTCGTCGAGGCTCGGGTCGATCGTGCGCGCGAGGTCGCGCAGCCGCGCCGAGTACAGGTCGGTGAGGTCGATGAAGGTCGCGCCCTCGAGCGGGGAATCGCCCGTGAGGTTGATGTGGTCGCTGATGAGCACAGGGGTGCCTGGCTTCCAGTGCGGCTTGATGCCGCCGGCGCCGTTCGTGAGGATCATCGTCGTCGCGCCGGTCGCCGCCGCGGTGCGCACCGAATGCACGACCCGTCGCACGCCATGGCCCTCGTAGTAGTGCGTGCGTGCCCCGATGACGAGCGCGCGCTTCCCGTTCGGCAGCAGCACCGAACGCAGGGTGCCGACGTGGCCCTCGAGCGCGGGCTTCGAGAACCCCGGCACGTCGGATGCCGCGATCGTGTGCGTCGTCTCGCCGATGAGCTCGGCCGCACGGCCCCAGCCGCTGCCGAGCGTGAGGGCGACGTCGTGGCGTTCGACGCCGGTCAGTTCGGCGATCCTCGCGGCGGCCTCGGCGGCGATGGCGAAGGGGTCTGCGGTCGGGTCGTCGAGCGGGTTGGCATCGTGCATCACACCACTCTAATCAGGCACGGATGTCGCAACGGCTCGCTGCTCGTTTTGCCGGGCCTTCGCGGCCACGACAGAATGTGACCATGGCCTACGAGTTCGAGCGCACCCAACGAATCGCCGTCCTCGGTGGAGGACCCGGCGGATACGAGGCCGCCCTCGCGGCTGCCCAGCTCGGGGCGGAGGTCACCCTCGTCGAACGGGCGGGCGTCGGCGGCTCTGCGGTGCTCACCGATGTCGTGCCCTCGAAGTCGCTCATCGCGACCGCGGAGGCGTCGAATGCGGTGAAGGAGGCGGGCGACCTGGGCGTGCAGTTCTACGCCAAGGGCACGGCCGACAAGCCCGTGCGACCCGAGGTCGCGATCAACCTCGCGGCCGTCAACAAGCGCCTGCTCGGGCTCGCCGCCCAGCAGTCGGAAGACATGCGCTCGAACCTCATCGAGGCCGGCGTGCGCCTCGTGCAGGGCGAGGGCCGGCTCGACGGCACGAACGCGATCATCGTCTCGACGGCGAAGGGCGGCACCGACTTCGACCGCATCGAGGCCGACACGCTCGTGCTCTCGGTGGGCGCGACGCCGCGCATCCTGCCGACGGCGGTGCCCGATGGAGAGCGCATCCTCACCTGGACCCAGCTCTACGACCTCGAGCGGATTCCCGAGCACCTCATCGTCGTGGGGTCGGGCGTCACGGGCGCCGAGTTCGCTTCGGCCTACCGCGCGCTCGGCGCGAAGGTCACGCTCATCTCGAGCCGCGACCAGGTGCTGCCCGGTTCGGATGCCGACGCAGCGACCGTCATCGAGAAGGTCTTCAAGCGCAACGGCATGAAGGTGCTCAACAAGACCCGCGCGGCATCCGTCGTGCGCGATGGCGACGGGGTCGTCGCGACGCTCTCCGACGGTCGCGAGGTGCGCGGCAGCCACTGCCTCATGGCCGTCGGGTCGGTGCCGAACACGCCCGACATCGGGCTCGAGGCTGCGGGCGTGCAGCTCTCCGACAGCGGACACATCCGGGTGAACCGCGTCGCTCGCACGTCGATCCCGAACATCTACGCGGCGGGCGACTGCACGACGTTCCTGCCGCTCGCCTCGGTCGCGTCGATGCAGGGCCGAACCGCGGTCTTCCACGCGATGGGCGACATCGTCGACCCGCCCGAGGAGCGCAACATCACCTCGAACATCTTCACGCAGCCCGAGATCGCCACCGTCGGCTGGACCCAGAACGACATCGAGGAGGGCGTGGTCCCCGGCGTCGTCTACAAGCTGCCCCTGTCCTCCAACCCGCGCGCGAAGATGATGGGCATCCGTGACGGCTTCGTGAAGCTCTTCGCGTCGAACGGCTCGGGTGCGATCATCGGCGGCGTCATCGTCGCCCCGAAGGCGTCCGAGCTCATCTTCCCGCTCGCCCTCGCCGTCGAGCACCGGCTCACGGTCGACCAGTTCGCCGAGGCGTTCCCGGTGTACCCGTCGCTGAGCGGCTCGCTCACCGACGCTGCGCGCGCGATGCACGTGGTGCGCTGAGGTTCGCTCCTCCGTCTCGAAGGAGGCCGTTCTCGACCGTGTCCGGGCTATGCCTGCCGACACGGTGGTACCGAGCGCGAAGGCGCCCGTCCCAGGGCAATCCATGCTGTACCGTCGTCTCACCGCCAGCCAGCCACGCGGACGAAGACGAGAAGGCAGACTCCATGCGAGGTCGCACCACCTTGACCGCGGTCGTCACCGCGGTCGCAGCACTGTTCCTCGCAGGATGCGTGGCCGTACCTGAACCGACGCCGCGGCCGACTCCGTCGCCAGTGCCGACCGCCTCGGCCGGCCCCGCAACCCCGCCGCCGGCAACGGCTGCTCCGATCGCAGCGCCCGACCCCGCGCCGGTCGACCCGGTGGTGGTCCACCTCACGGTGCGGCCCGAGCAACTCGATCTCGAGAACGCAAGCGGCGACGTCGTGGCGACCTTGTCCTACGATGCGGACGCCGAGGTCTTCGTCGACACCCTGAGTCAGGTGCTCGGTGGCGATCCCACTGTCGAGGAACGGCCAGGCGGTCACGAATGGTATCCCTCGACGAGATACACCTGGCCTGGTCTCGCCGTCGCTGACGACCATGAGCCCGAGGAATACGTGTCGGACATGAACGTGAGCGTCAACTTCACGCACCCGGTCATCGCGAACGGGATCAGCGTTTCCACGGTCCAGGGGTTCCGTCCGGGCGATGACCTTCGGGCATTCGCCGAAGAGCTCGGCGAGCAGTGGCACGAGACCGGGTCCAACAGTTTTCCCGCCGAGACGGGGCCGGAGATCGGAGAACGCATGTACTCCGAGTGGGACGACACCTACTGGAAGTACGCCAACGCGAACGCCGTGTCAGTGAACGAGTGGAACAGCACCGCGGACCCATCCGTCACGAGCGTCATCTTCGCGCCTTGGAACTTCGGCATCGGCCACGTCTAGACACTGCGACGCCACGGCTGCCCGACGTCGTCGGGCGAGCATGGGTCAGGCGTCGTTGATCGCGAGCAGCAGGTGGCCGCTCGAGACGGTGGCTCCGGGTTCGGCGTTCACGACGCCGATGACGCCGTCTTTGTGGGCGAGGATCGGCTGCTCCATCTTCATGGCCTCGAGCACGAGCACGAGGTCGCCCTTGACGACCTTGTCGCCCTCGGCGACGGCGACCTTCACGATGGTCGCCTGCATCGGCGCCTTCACGGCGTTGCCCGTCGCCGTGGCGACCCCGTGCGAGGCGGTGTGCCGACGGGGAGCGGGCCCTGCGGCCTGGGTGACGGATGCCCCGCCCGTGAGCCGCTTCGGCAGGCTGACCTCGATGCGGCGACCGCCGACCTCGACGACGACGCTCGTGCGCGCCGCCGGGCCGTTCGACTCGTGGAGTTCACCCGACCACGGCTCGATGCGGTTGTCGTACTCGGTCTCGATCCAGCGCGTGTACACCGTGAAGGGCTCGTCGCCCTCGGGCGCGAATGCCGGGTTCCGCACGATGTCGCGGTGGAAGGGCAGCACGGTCGGCAGTCCGGCGACCTCGAACTCGTCGAGGGCGCGGCGGGCGCGCTCGAGCGCGTCCTTGCGGCTCGAGCCCGTGACGATGAGCTTGGCGAGCAGCGAGTCGAACGCGCCGGAGATCTCGTCGCCGGTCGTCACGCCGGAGTCGACGCGCACGCCGGGGCCGCCGGGGAAGCGCAGCACGTGCACGGGGCCGGGGGAGGGGAGGAAGTTGCGCCCGGGGTCTTCACCATTGATGCGGAACTCGATCGAGTGCCCCGACGGAACCGGGTCGCTGTAGTCGATCGTGCCGCCCTCGGCGAGACGGAACTGCTCGCGAACGAGGTCGATGCCCGTGACCTCCTCGGAGACCGGGTGCTCGACCTGCAGCCGCGTGTTGACCTCGAGGAAGGAGACCGTGCCGTCTTGCCCGATGAGGAACTCGCACGTGCCGGCGCCGACGTAACCCACCTCGCGGAGGATCGCCTTCGACGATTCGTAGAGGGCGCGGTTCTGCTCCTCGGTGAGGAACGGCGCCGGTGCCTCCTCGACGAGCTTCTGGTGGCGGCGCTGCAGCGAGCAGTCGCGAGTGGAGACGACGACGACGTTGCCCTTCACGTCGGCAAGGCACTGGGTCTCGACGTGGCGGGGCTTGTCGAGGTACTTCTCGACGAAGCACTCGCCGCGACCGAAGGCCGCGACGGCCTCGCGGGTGGCCGAATCGAAGAGCTCGGGCACCTCCTCGCGAGTGCGGGCGACCTTGAGGCCGCGGCCGCCGCCGCCGAACGCCGCCTTGATGGCCACGGGCAGGCCGTGCACGTCGACGAAGTCGAGCACCTCGGAGGCATCCGCCACCGGGTTCAGCGTGCCCGGCGCGAGGGGCGCGCCCACCTTCTCGGCGACGTGCCGTGCCGACACCTTGTCGCCGAGGCGCTCGATCGCCTCGGGCGAGGGGCCGATCCAGATGAGGCCGGCGTCGATGACGGCACGGGCGAACTCGGAGTTCTCGGCGAGGAAGCCGTAGCCGGGGTGCACGGCGTCGGCGCCCGACCGACGGGCGACCGAGAGCAGCTTGTCGATGACGAGGTAGGTGTCGGCGCTCGTCGTGCCGTCGAGGGCGTAGGCCTCGTCGGCGAGCTTCGAGTGCCGCGAGTCGCGATCCTGGTCGGCATAGACGGCGACCGATCCGATGCCGGCGTCACGGGCGGCTCGGATGACGCGGACGGCGATCTCGCCACGATTGGCGATGAGGACCTTGGTGATGCGCGGCATAATGCCCAAGCCTATTGCTCGGGGAGACGGCGCATCTTGGATGTCTTCCACAACAAACAGCTTCGACCCTTGCGGGCGTCGACAAGCCCGCGACGCAGTTGCGCCAGTGCGGTCCGGTTCAGCCGCGGTTCCACAGGTCGGGCCACGCGAAGCCGAGCTCTCGCACGAGGTCGCGGAGGGTCGAGAGCGAGAGCCCGACGACAGTCGACGGGTCGCCCTCGACCGAGCGGATGAACGGCCCGCCGAGACTGTCGATCGTGAACGCGCCGGCGACGAGGAGTGGCTCGCCCGTGTCGACGTACGCGTCGATCTCGCTGTCGTCGAGCGCCGCGAAGCGCACCGTCGCGACATCCGCTCGCCCGACCGCGCCGTGGACCTCGCCGCCCCGGTGGTCGATGAGCCAATGCCCCGACCAGAGCTGGCCGTGCCCGCCGTTCTGGGCGTGCCAGCGCTCCCGTGCGACGTCGGGACGATGCGGCTTCCCGTGGATTCGACCGCCCGTCAGGAACGCCGAGTCCCCGCCGAGGATGAGCCCGTCGACGGGCTCGCCACCCGGCTCGGCTCCGATGAGCGCCTCGGCCTTCGCCCTCGCGAGGAGCTGCACCATCTCGGGCGCATCGAGCGGGCCGGATGCCGCCTCGTGGGCTTCGACGAGCGCCTCCTCGTCGACGCCGGGCGGCACGGCGACCGGCTCGATGCCGGCCGATCGGAGCGTCTGGAGCCGGGCAGGGGACGTCGAGGCGAGGTACAGGCGCATGCTCCCATCCTGCCGGTCCCCGCCGCCCTGTGAAATGCTCGACGCATGGCTCAGTCTCGTCGCCCCCGACGCTCCGGCGCCCGCCGGCCCGCGTCCGCCCGTCCTGCCCCGAAGGCGCCGGTGACCGACGGACCCGTCATCGAGCTCGAGATCGAGCGGGTCGCACATGGCGGGGTGTTCGTGGCGCACCACGAGGGCCGCGTGGTGTTCGTCGCCGATGCGATCCCCGGCGAGCGGGTCGTGGCCCGCATCGTCGACCAGGGGCGCGACCGGTTCTGGCGCGCCGAGACGGTCGAGGTGCTGACGGCATCGGACGATCGGCGCGAGCACGTGTGGCCCGAGGCATCCGTCGACCGCGCTCCCGAGAAGCGCGCCGGCGGCGCCGAGTTCGGGCACATTCGGATGCCGCGGCAGCGCGCGCTCAAGGCCGATGTGCTGCGCGACGCCCTCGCCCGCATGGGCGGCGTCGAGCACGCGGTCGAGGTCGAGCCGGTCGACCCGGCGCTCGCGCCCGACGTCTCGATCGACGAGGGCACGGGATGGCGCACTCGCGTGCGACTGCACGTGACCCCAGACGGCACTGTCGGCCCCTACGCGGCACGCAGCCACACCGTGGTGCCCGTGGCGTCATTGCCGCTCGCCGTGCCCGCACTCGCCGCCCTCGCGCCGCTCGGCGAGAGGTTCCCGGGCGTGCGGGCGATCGACCTCATCGCGCCGAGCGTGGGCGATCCGTCCCTCGTGGCTGTCGGCGACGAGCGGATGCCGCGCGGCGACCGCCCGACCATCGAGGAACGTGTCGGCGACCGAGCCTTCCGCCTCGACCGCGACGGCTTCTGGCAGGTGCACACGGGCGCCGCGGCGACCCTCTCCCGCGCGGTGCAGGAGCTCATCGACGGCGACCTGTTCGACCCCCGCGCGGCCAACCACGACCTGTACGGCGGCGTGGGACTGCTGGCCGCAGCGGTCGGCGATCGGTTCGGCGAGACCGTGCGCATCACGACGGTCGAGTCCGATGCGCGTGCCACCGAGCATGCCGGCGCGAACCTCGCCGACTGGGTCGGCGCCCGTGCAATCACGGCTCGGGTCGACCGCTACCTCGACGAGCTCGACGAGAAGGCGTCCGCCGCGGAACGCGCGCGGCTGCGCGACGCGACGATCGTGCTCGACCCGCCGCGATCGGGAGCGGGGCGAGCGGTCGTCGACCGGCTCGCCGCGCTGCGGCCGCGTCAGCTCGTCTACGTCGCGTGCGACCCCGTCGCGCTCGCGCGTGATGTCGGGCTGCTCCGTGAACGGGGCTACGAGCTCCAGGCCCTCCGCGCCTTCGACCTGTTCCCGAATACGCACCACGTCGAGGCAGTCGCGCGACTGGGCGCTATCGTGTGACACATGGACAAGGGGGCCGCGTGACGGGCGGAGTGGGGCGAGCGCCGGGGGAAACGGCTACGGTCGCGATCGTCGACGATCATGAGGCGGTGCGGCTCGGCCTGCGTGCAGCCTGCCAGGCCGCGGGCTACGACGTCGTGGCCGACACGGCGAACGTGCCCGAACTGCTCGAGGCCCTCGACGGCAGTGCTTGCGATGTCGTCGTGCTCGACCTGTCGCTCGGCGACGGTTCGTCGGTCACCGAGAACGTTCGCGCGGTGCTCGCCACCGGCAGCGGCGTGCTCGTGCACAGCATCGCCGACCGGGTCGCCGCCGTGCGGGAGTCGCTCGCGGCCGGTGCAGCCGGGGTCATCCCCAAGGCGTCGCCGATGTCGTCGGTCATCGCCTCGATCGCCGTCGTCGCCCGCGGCGAGGTGCTGAACAACGTCGAGTGGGCGAGTGCCATCGAGGCCGACCGTGACTTCGCGAAGGCGCAGCTCGGCCGCCGCGAACGCGACGTACTGCATCTCTACGCCTCCGGGCTCCCACTGAAGCTCGTCGCCATGCAACTCGGCATCGCGCACTCCACGGCGCGCGAGTACCTCGATCGGATCCGAGCGAAGTACGTCGAGGTCGGGCGGCCGGCGCCGACGAAGGTCGACCTCCTTCGCCGCGCCGTCGAAGACGGCATCCTCCCCGGTCTCGACATCGACGGCGGGGATGCCCGCCGCTGAATGGCGCGTGACGCGCATCGCGCCGCGCCGCAGAGCCGCCGTCACGAGGGCGCAGGTCGAGACGATCTCGTCGCGTGCCCTCGGCCTGTTCGGCCTCGTATTCGGAGCGCAGACGCTGCCGAGCGCGATCGCGCAGTCGTCGGTGCTCGTCGAGGGCGCAGGACCCGCCCTCATGGCCGTGCTGTACGGCGCCATCGTGGCCCTCGCCGTGGCGACAGTCACGAAGGTCGCGGTGCGCACCGCGTGCCTGGCATTCGCCGGCCTCTACGTGGTGGCGCTCCTCGCGTGGCCGTTCCTCGTCGCGAAGCCTGCGCTCATCGCGGAAAGTGCGCCCTGGCTCTACTACGTGTGCACCGTGGCCACGACCGCGGCCGTCGTTGCCCTCCCCGCGGTGTGGGCCGCCGCGTACACGATTGTCGTGCCGGCGATCTACGGCGGCATCCGGCTCCTGCCGGCGGGCGGCGAGGTTGACGTGCTGCTCGCAGTGCTCGACGCGATGTACGCCGTGATCCTCGGCGTCGTGGTGCTCATCATCGTCACGATGCTCCGCCAGGCTGCCGAGGCCGTCGACTCGGCGCAGGAGGCGGCGCTGCAGCGCTACGACTTCGCGGCCCGCCAGCACGCCACGGAGAGCGAGCGGGTGAAGATCGACGCGCTCGTGCATGACAGCGTGCTCACGACGCTCCTCTCCGCGGCGGCGGCCGAGTCGAGCCAGGAGCAGGCCCTCGCCGCGCGAATGGCCCGCGACGCCGTCCAGCGCCTCGACGAGGCGGCCGCGACCGGACCACGGGTGCTCGACCGGATCGGACTGCCGGTCCTGGTCCGGCGCCTTCGCGCAGCGCTCACGACGTTCTCGACGCCGTTCACCGTGCGGGTCGTGAACGCGGGCGGTGTCGAGCTGCCGGTCGAAGTCGTCGAGGCGCTCTACACCGCCTCGGTGCAGGCCATGGTCAACAGCCTCCAGCACGCCGACGAGGCGGGCCGCTCGACTCGTCGGGAGGTCCGCATCCGCGGCGTGCGGGCGGGGGGATGCGTCATCGAGATCTCCGACAACGGAAGGGGCTTCGATCCCGCCCACGTGCCCGGCGAGCGGCTCGGACTTCGCGTCTCCATCGAGGAGCGCATGTCGAACGCAGGCGGCTCGGCCGAGATCGTCTCCCGCGTCGGGCACGGCACGACGGTGACCCTCGCCTGGCCCGCGGGTGTCGAGGGGGACCGGGCATGATCTCCGTTCCGCGCTGGCTCCTCCTCGTGCTGGGGGCGATGTTCTCGATCTACCACGTGGTCCTCGGCGTGTACTCGCTCGACATCCCGACGTCGCCGTGGCCGACGGTGGCGGCCCTCCTGCTCTACTCGGTCGCGACCGTGCTGAGCCTCTGGCCCGCCCAGCGCTTGCGGATGCCCGACTGGCTCGCCGCCTTCGACCTCGCCATCTGCATCGTGCTTCCGCTCCTCGTGACGAGCCAACTCGATCCTGGCGGCGAGAACGGCTACGCGACGTGGTACGTCGCCGCCGTGGGCACGCTCATGACCATCGCCGCTGCCAGGCGACAGCTCATCACCGCGTGGATCGGGGTGGTCATCCTCGCCGTGCAGAGCGTCGTGTGGGCGGGGCCGCTCTCGCTCGGCGGTCTGGGCGTCATCGGCAGCATCGTCTGGGTGGCGACCGCGCACATGCTGACGACGGCGCTCACGAACGCCGCGCGGGAGACCCGGCGGTACGCGCAGGCCGAGCGCGAGGCTGCGGCGTGGCAGGCCGCCCAAGACGCCCACCTCTTCGAGGGCCGGATGCGCCTCGCGCAGACGAACCGGATCGCCGCGCCGATGCTGCGCCGCATCGCCGATCGCAACGGTGCGCTCACCGAGGCGCAGCGTCGCGAGTGCCGCATGCTCGAGGCGGCGATCCGCGATGAGATCCGCGGACGGATGCTGCTCACCGACGGCGTCCGCGTCGAGGTGCAACGCGCCCGCGAGCGCGGCATCACCGTGAACCTCCTCGACGAGGGCGGAATCGACGATCTCGACGAAGCGGCGCGCGACCGGGTGCTCTCGCGACTCGCCGAGGCCGTCGCCGGCTCGAACGCCGATCGCATCATCGCCCGTACCGCTGCAGAGGGCTCGCCCGTCGCGGTCACTGTCGTGGGCCTGCGCGATTCGGGATCCGAGTCATCCGGAGTCGACACCGACGACCTCGAGGTCGAGCTCTGGCTGGAGATTCCGCGCGCACTGTGACCGCGCGAGGAGGAACCTCTGGCACGCCGGTCGACGCCGGAAAAGAGAGTGGGGGGCCGATCTGAGATCGGCCCCCCATCAAGCCCGAGACACGGCGACAACCCGAATATCGCCCTGACTCGCCCCCAACGGTCATCGGTTACCCGACCGATGTCCGTGGCGACTCCTGAGGAGCCTGCGATACCTATCGTGGTGCACGGCCGAGCGTCTGCAAAGTCGTCATTTCGGGGGACAGGTGGTGTCCCCCTCGTGCGACGGGGGGCACCATCGCCCGCCGATCCGCGGGAGCGCACCCGCGGGCCACGGCAGATCGGGGGACACGACGTGCGTCATCGCCCCGCGCGCTGCCAGCGACCGTGGCCGGTCTGGAACGGAGCCCGCAGCGCGCCGCCGCTGCGAACCCAGTGGTCGCGAACGGGCTCGGGCACGGATGCCTCGGCCTCGCCTTCGTCGATCGCCGCGAGCAGCACCGCAGTGACCGCAGCGGCCTCCTCGGCGCTCACGTCGGGCGTCACGAAGCGGATGTCGGCCGCCGATTCGGCGTCGGAGTGTGCAGTGTTGTCGGCCATGGTGCCCCCTAGAGCGGGATGTTCCCGTGCTTCTTCGGCGGCAGGCTCGCCCGCTTGGTGCGGAGCGCGCGGAGCGCCTTGACCACCGAGACACGCGTGGCGGCCGGCTCGATGATGCCGTCGAGCTCGCCACGCTCGGCGGCGAGGAACGGGCTGGCCACGTTGTAGGTGTACTCGTTGGCGAGCTTCGTGCGCACGGCCGCGACATCCTCACCGGCGATCTCGGCAGCCTTGATCTCGGCGCGGTAGAGGATGTTGACCGCTCCCTGCCCGCCCATCACGGCGATCTCGGCGGTCGGCCACGCGAGGTTGATGTCGGCGCCGAGCTGCTTGGAGCCCATGACGATGTAGGCGCCGCCGTAGGCCTTGCGCGTGATGATCGTGACGAGCGGCACGGTGGCCTCGGCGTAGGCGTAGAGCAGCTTCGCACCGCGGCGGATGACGCCGGTCCACTCCTGCTCGGTGCCGGGCAGGTAGCCGGGCACGTCGACGAGCGTGAGGATGGGGATCGAGAACGCGTCGCAGAACCGCACGAAGCGTGATGCCTTCTCGCCGGCCGCGATGTTCAGGGTGCCCGCCATCTGGCTCGGCTGGTTCGCGATGATGCCGACCGAGCGCCCTTCGACGCGCGCGAAGCCGACGACGATGTTCGGCGCGAACAGCGGCTGCACCTCGAGGAAGTCGCCGTGGTCGACGATGCCCTCGATGACCGAGTGCATGTCGTAGGGCTGGTTGGGGGAGTCGGGGATGACGGTGTTCAGCCGGCGGTCCTCGTCGGTGATCTCGAGCTCGGGCTCGGCGTCGTACACCGGGGCGTCCGACATGTTGTTGTCGGGCAGGAACGAGATGAGCGTACGGGCGTAGTCGAGCGCATCGGACTCGTCGCTCGCGAGGTAGTGCGCGACGCCCGAGACGGTGTTGTGGGTGAGCGCGCCGCCGAGCTCCTCCATGCCGACGTCCTCGCCGGTCACGGTCTTGATGACGTCGGGACCGGTGACGAACATCTGGCTCGTCTTGTCGACCATGATCACGAAGTCGGTGAGCGCGGGCGAGTAGACGGCGCCGCCGGCGGCCGGGCCGCACACGATCGAGATCTGCGGGATGACCCCGGATGCCGCCGTGTTGCGACGGAAGATCTCGCCGTACTTGCCGAGCGCGACGACGCCCTCCTGGATGCGGGCGCCGCCCGAGTCGAGGATGCCGATGATCGGCACGCCGGTCTTCAGGGCGAGCTCCATGACCTTGATGATCTTCTCGCCGGCGACCTCGCCGAGCGAGCCGCCGAAGATCGTGAAGTCCTGCGAGTAGACGGCGACCTGTCGGCCGTGGATCGTACCCGTTCCCGTGACGACCGCGTCGCCGTAGGGGCGCTTCACGTCCATGCCGAACGCGTGCGTGCGGTGACGCACGAACTCGTCGAGCTCGACGAACGAGCCCGGGTCGAGCAGTTCGGCGATGCGCTCGCGCGCCGTCATCTTGCCCTTGGCGTGCTGCTTCTCGATGGCCGCCTCGCCGCTCGCCGTCACGGCTTCGTGGTAGCGGAGTTTGAGGTCGGCGAGCTTGCCCGCAGTCGTGGAGAGGTCGGGGCCGTCAGTCGCTTCGGTCACGCCGTTCACTCTACCGGCGCCCATCCGGCCGCATTACTTGAGGGAATCCTACAAATCTCCTCACGGCGCTCGTGGCTATCGCCATGCCCGGCATCCGTTCGGACACTAGCCTGAACTCGACACGAGCAACCGGAGGTGCCGATGGATTGGGAGCGGAGCCGAAAGGCGGTGCCGCGCTTCGAGTTCCTCGCCGAGGCCGGCTCGACGAACGACGAGATGCGCACCGCGGCGATCGGACCGGATGCCGCGGCCTGGCCGACGGGCGCCGTCATCGTCACCGACAACCAGACCCGCGGCCGCGGTCGCCTCGGCCGCACCTGGCTCGCCCCCACGGGAAAGACGCTCGCGATCTCGGTGCTGCTGCGGCCCGAGCTCCCGGGCGGCGCACCGTTCCCGGCCGACGGCTACGGCTGGATCCCGCTCATCGCGGGAGCGGCGATGACCGAGGCCGTGCAACGGGCCGTCGAGGCCGGGCGATCGATGGCCGCCGCCGGCGACGAGGCCGGAGCCGGGGCATCCGCTCCGCCGGCGGGCGCCGATGAATCGCTCGAGGCCGACGGCACCGGCGGCGTCGTGGTCGAGCTCAAGTGGCCGAACGACGTGCTCATCTCGGGCTTCAAGGTGTGCGGCATCCTCTCCGAGCTGCTTCCCGAGTCCGGCGCGGTCGTGGTGGGCGCCGGCCTCAACCTCACGCTCGACGAGCACGACCTGCCCACTCTCACGTCCACGTCGCTCCTGCTCGTCACGGGCACGCAGCCCGACGCCGACGCCGTGCTCGCCGACTACCTCAGCGGATTCCTCTCGCTGTTCCGGGCCTTCGCCGAGCACGGGGCGGATGCCGCGGCGAGCGGAATCGCCGATCGGGTCAGCTCGCTCTGCGGCACGATCGGCTCCGAGGTGCGAGTGGAGCTGCCGGGCGGCCGCGAGCTCCTCGGCGTCGCCGAGCGGATCGACCGCGACGGCCGCCTCGTGGTGCGAGACCGTGAGAATGGCGAGCCGCAGTCTGTCGCCGCCGGCGACGTGACGCACCTGCGGTATTAATGGGCATATGAGCCCCGCCGCGAGCCACGAGCCGGCCGCGCCGCCTGCACTGCCGGTCGAGCGCGTCGTCGCACGGCTCCGACGGCACGGGCGCATCCTCGTGCTGCCGACGGTGCTCTTCATCGCCGTGACGGGGGTTGCGACCTACGCCGCGGCAACCCTGCGCGAACCCTGGCAGCAGCTCGCCATCGCGGGAATCGCGACGCTCGCGGTGCTCGTCTTCTCGTTCCTGCCGTTCCTCGCCTGGCTCACCCGGCGCACCACCGTCACGACGCGGCGCATCATCCTTCGCAGCGGTGTCTTCGTGCGCGTACGGCAGGAGCTGCTGCACAGCCGCGGCTACGACGTGAGCGTGCGCCGCACCTGGGCGCAGAGCGCCTTCGGCTCGGGCGATGTGCGGATCAACACCGGGCACGATCGCCCGGTCGTGCTGAAAGACGTGCCGCGGCCACAGGTCGTGCAGGCCGCGCTCCAGGAGCTCATGGAGGACGCGCACACGATCATCGGCGATCGGCGTCGCGCCGACCAGTCGACCATCGACGGCGACACCGTCGTGTGGGGCGGGCGCTGAGCTCGAATCGCCGATGTGCCCCACGAGGCCTCCGGAGGACGTAACGTAGATAAGTGGTCTCGTGCGCCCCCCGAGCGCGAGCCGCGCGATGAAGGGTTCCACTTGGCCGACGAATGCATCCATGGTTTCGACGACGGCCTGTGCGCCATCTGCTTCCCACCGCCGGAGTTCGAGCCGGCTCCGAAGGCCGCGCCGCTGCCGCGGAGCGGGCGCGCCACGGGAACCAGGCCGCGCCGTCCACCGGCCCGCGTGCCCGGTGCCTCGCGGCCCACGCTCCTCGCCGATGCCCCGCAGATCGACGCGAAGGCGCTGCGCATCTATCACGTCACGCACTTCGACAACCTCGCCCCGATCCTCCACGCGGGGGCCCTGCTCGCGGATGCCGCCGGCGCGAAGCCGGTCGTCGACGTCTCGGCCCCAGATGCCCGTGAGTTCCGCCGTACGGCGACGATCGACGGCACCGACGCGGTCGTGGCCGACTACGTGCCGTTCCTCCTGACGACCGACGCCCACGTCTGGAACGCCGTGCGCACCGCGACGCCCGACCCGCGACTCGCCGAGGAGACGACGAAGCGCGCTCCTGCCGACTTCGTGATCCTCGTGAGCTCCGTCGCCGGAGCGCTCGGCGACGACGCCGAACTGCCTGGCGCGATCGTCGTGACCGACGCGGATGCCGCGGCCGGCGGCGCGCTCGAGGCATCCGCCTGGCCCGAGATTCAGCGGGCCCTGCAGCGCCTGCACCGCGACGACGAGGGCGCGCGCCTGCACACGGCCGAGTTGCTCGTTCGCGAGTGCCTGCCGCTCGACAACGTCGCACTCATCGCCGTGGCGAACGACCCCGTGCGCGACCGCGTGCGATCCGCGCTCGCGGCGGCGGGCCTGCGCACTCGCGTCGCGGTGTACCCGCCGTGGTTCCAGCCGACCCCCGACGACGCCGAGTAGCAGCTCGCCGCGCTAGGGGCGTTCCCGGGGGGTGGTGGGCGCATCGGGGGTGCTCGTCGCCGGCTCCTCGAAGAGGGTGCGCTGAGCCTCTTCGACGCGGTCGAGGTTCGAGAGCCCGTCGGCGCGGTGGTGACCGTAGACCCAGAAGCGGTACAGCAGGAACCGGAACGCCGTGCCGAGCGCGAGCCCGACGACGTTCGTCGCGATGTTGTCGGCGACGAGGCTCGTGAAGCCGAGCATGTGGTGGCTCACCCAGAGGCAGATGAGGGCGATCGCCATGCCGCCCAGCGAGACGACGAGGTACTCGGCGAACTCGCGCACGTAGTTGCGGCGGCGGTGCCTGCGAAAGGTCCAGTAGCGGTTGCCGAGCCAGTTGAAGATGATCGCGACGCTCGTCGAGATCGTCTTCGCGCCGATCGCCGACTGCGCCCAGTGGTCGTCGCCGAAGACGCCGAGCCGCAGGAGGTTGAAGAGCGTCACGTCGATGACGAGGCCGATGAGGCCGACGACACCGAACTTCACGGCGTAGGCGAGGAGCCCGTGCCAGAGCCGCTCGGCGACGCTCACGACCTGGTTGGACACCGCCACATCCTATGCCGCGAGGCTCCGCCTAGACTGGACGAGGCGCCCGTAGGGGCCCCACGAGGGCGGCGAATGGAGTGCACGGAGTGCGAGTCGGAGTGATCGGCGGCGGCCAGCTGGCGAGGATGATGATCCCCGCGGCGATCGAACTGGGCGTCGAGCTGCGTGTGCTCGCCGAGGCCGAGGGCATGTCGGCGGCGATCGCAGCCGAGCGGGTCGGCGACTACACCGATGCCGAGACCGTGCTCGCCTTCGCGCGCGAGGTCGACGTCGTCACCTTCGACCACGAGCACGTGCCGCAGGATGTGCTGCACGCCCTCGTCGACGCGGGCGTGCCGGTGCATCCGGGTCCTGATGCCCTGCGTTACGCACAGGACAAGCTGCTCATGCGCGAAGGGCTGTCGAGGCTCGGCCTGCCCGTGCCCGAGTGGGCCC
Organism: Agromyces albus; assembly: GCF_004134825.1. Lineage (GTDB taxonomy): Bacteria > Actinomycetota > Actinomycetes > Actinomycetales > Microbacteriaceae > Agromyces > Agromyces albus. The sequence continues at coordinate 54,205 of NZ_SDPN01000007.1, read as the reverse complement.
GCGTCGAGACGCCGGCCGAACTCGACGCGTTCATCGCCGACCACGGCGGTGCCGCCGTCGTGAAGACCCCGAGAGGCGGCTACGACGGCAAGGGCGTGCGCGTCGTGCACACTGCCGCAGAGGTGGCCGAGTGGTTCGCGACGATCGCCGAAGACGGCCGTGCCGGTGCGCTCCTCGTCGAGGAGCTCGTCGAGTTCCGCCGTGAGCTCGCCCAGCTCGTCGCGCGCCGCCCGAGCGGCGAGATCGCCGCGTGGCCGCTCGTCGAGACGGTGCAGGTCGGCGGCGTCTGCAGCGAGGTCATCGCTCCGGCTCCGCGCTCGGCCGGAAAGCTCGCGGATGTCGCGGCCGACGTCGCGATCGCGATCGCCGAGGGGCTCGGCGTCACGGGCGTGCTCGCCGTCGAGCTCTTCGAGACGACCGACGATCGCGTGCTCGTCAACGAGCTGGCGATGCGGCCGCACAACAGCGGGCACTGGTCGATGGACGGCTCCACCACGAGCCAGTTCGAGCAACACCTGCGAGCGGTGCTCGACCTGCCGCTCGGCGGCACCGGCTGCCACGAGGAATGGGCCGTGATGGTCAACGTGCTCGGCGGACCGGTCGAGGGCACGCTCGCCGATCGCTACGCCGAGGCGTTCGCGGGCCACCCCACCGTCAAGATCCACAACTACGGCAAGGCGCCGCGACCCGGCCGCAAGGTCGGCCACGTGACGGCGATCGGATCCGACCTCGACGACGCTGTCTACGAGGCCCGCGCGGCGGCCGCCGTGTTCCAGGACTGATCGCACTGCGCGCCCTGCGGCCTTCTCACAGTCCGCGGCTTTAGGATCGTCGAGTGACTGCAGGCAACACCACCCCGCTCGTCGGCGTCGTGATGGGATCCGACTCCGACTGGAACGTGATGCGCGAGGCATCCGAGCTCCTCGACGAATTCGGCGTCGCCCACGAGGTCGAGGTCGTCTCCGCGCACCGCACTCCCGAGAAGATGATCGCCTACGGCAAGCAGGCCGCCGAGCGCGGCCTCAAGGTGATCATCGCGGGCGCCGGGGGAGCCGCCCACCTGCCCGGCATGCTCGCGTCGGTCACGACGCTCCCCGTCGTGGGCGTGCCGGTGCCGCTCGGCCGGCTCGACGGGCTCGACTCCCTGCTCTCCATCGTGCAGATGCCCGCCGGGGTTCCCGTCGCGACCGTCTCGATCGGCGGCGCGAAGAACGCGGGCCTGCTCGCCGTGAAGATCCTCGCGACGTCGGATGCCGCGCTCAGCACTGCGCTCGCCGACTACGCCACCGCCCTCGCCACCCTCGTCGAGGAGAAGAACGAACGGCTCAAGTCCACCCGATGAGTCTCGCAGCAAGCCCGATTCGCTTCCCCGACCTCGCGTCGCGCACGGTCATGACCCGGCGCGCGTGGTGGCTCGTCGTGCTCAACTTCCTCATCCCGGGCTCGTCGCAGGTGCTCGCAGGCGACCGCAAGCTCGGCCGGTTCGGGCTCGGCGCCACCATCACGCTCTGGCTGATCGCAATCGCGGCACTCGTGGTGTGGTTCCTCTGGCCGGCGGTGCTCTACACCGTGTTCTCGACGACCATCACGTTGTGGGTGGTCGCGCTCGTGCTGGCGTTCTACGCGGTGCTGTGGGTCATCCTGACCCTCGACACGCTGCGCCTCGTGCGCCTCGTGAAGACCGCGCCCTCCGCTCGTGCCTGGCTCGCCGGATTCACGACGCTCGTCATGATCGGCCTCTCCGGCACGGCAGCGTACGGCGCCTACGTCGCCACCACCGCGAGCGGGTTCCTGTCCTCGGTCTTCGTGGCCGGCCCGACCGAGCCGCCGATCGACGGCAAGTACAACTTCCTCCTCCTCGGCGGTGATGCAGGTCCCGATCGCGACGGCTTGCGGCCCGACAGCATCACGGTCGTGAGCGTCGATGCCGAGACGGGGCAGGCGGTCACGATCGGCCTGCCGCGCAACATGGAGGACGTGCCCTTCAACGAGGACTCGCCGCTCGCCGCCGTGTACCCCGAGGGCTACGGCTCGATCGACGGCTGCGAGGTCGACGTCTGCATGCTGAACTCGATCTACACCGAGGTCGAGCTCATGAGCCCCGAGATGTACCCGAACGCCGTCAACGAAGGCAGCGAGCCCGGCATCGAGGCGATGCGCGACGCCGCCGAGGCGATCACCGGCCTCCAGATCCAGTACTACGTGCTCATCGACATGCAGGGCTTCCTCGAGCTCATCGACGCACTCGGCGGGGTCACCGTGACGGTGCCCGAGGATGTGCCGATCCACGCCGACGAGACGTTCACGACCGTCGCCGAGTGGATCCCGGCCGGCGAGCAGCACCTCGACGGCTACCACGCGCTCTGGTACGCGCGCTCGCGCCACGGCACGAGCGACTACGACCGGATGGCGCGGCAGCGCCAGATCCAGGAGGCGGTGCTCGAGCAGTTCAACCCCGCGAACGTACTCTCGAAGTTCCAGGAGATCGCCGCTGCCGGGTCGCAGGTCGTCAAGACCGACATCCCGCAATCGATGCTCGGCTACTTCGTCGACCTCGCGTCGAAGACGAAGGCGCTGCCGATCACCGACGTCGAGCTCGTGCCCGACAACGGGATCGACCCGGAGGATCCCGACTACGACTACGCCCGCCAGCTCGTGCAGCAGGCGGTCTTCCCGCCGACGGAGGAACCGGCCGAGGGGTAGTCGACGCTCTCGCACCGGTCGGAAGTCGCCCGCGCGGCGCCTGCCGGTCGGCGTGCGCTGCCGGTTCAGAGGTCGGCGTGCAACTGCCAGACGCGTTCGGCGGAGTCCCGCCAGCTGAAGGCGCGGCTGCGATCGCTGCCCGTGAGCGCCATCCGGTCGGCGAACGATCGGTCGCCGATGACCGAGGTGATCGCGGCGGCGAGCCGGTCGATGTAGCCGTCGCCGACCCCCACCGGCACGGCGAGGCCGGCGCCGGCGGAGACCTCGAGGAACGCCGGGGCATCCGAGTGGATGACCGGAACGCCGAGGCTGAACGCCTCGATGAGCGAGGTGCCGGAGCCCGCGTCGTGGCTCGGGTCGACGAACGCGAGCGACCGGCCGATCACGACGGCGAGGTCGGCCGGATCGAGTTCGTCGAGGTGGTGGATGCGGGCGGGATCGACGCCGTACTCCTCGGCGACGGTCGCCAGGTGCTGGTCGCCCCAGCTCTCGGGGCCGATGACCACCACCGGCACTTCCGGCACGCCGGAGCGCCCGAGCGCGGCGAGCACGTCGACGACGCCCTTGCGGGGCTCGAGGGTACCCGGCACGGCGAGGTACTCGCGCGGCAGCCCGAGGCGTGCCGCTCGCTCGTCGGCGTCGGGTCCGATCGTGAGGCCCGAGCGCGGCGCCGTGCCGATGACCCGCACACGATCTCCGAAGTCGGCGATCATGCCGAGTCGCTCGGCGAGGGCGTGTGTCGGCACGACGATCGCGTCGGCATGCTTGTGCGCGCGCTTCAGCGTGCCCTTCTGCCAGGCGACCGATGCCGCGCTCAGCGCTTCGGGGTTCGTCCAGGCGAGCACGTCGTGCACGGTGACGACCACTTGGTTGCCGTCGGTGCGATCGTGCTTGCGCAGGGGGGCGAAGAGGCTCATGCCATGGATCATGCCGCCGCCGGGCGACGTCGTGATCCCGAGCTGCCACGCCGCGGCGAGCTCACGTCGCGCGAGGGTCGTCTTGTAGAGGCCGGCGAGGCCGGGTACCTCGCGCAGCACGCGGTCGTAGTCGTCGGGCAGCGATGACGAGACGATCCCCTCGACGGCGCAGTTCCGGGGTGATGCCTCGACGAGCGCGCGGCCCAGGTCGAGCGTGTACCGCCCGAGGGCGCCGGGGACCGGGGCGACGATCTGGTCGAGGATGACGCGGAGGGTGGTGGTCACATTGCTTCCTTTCCCGCGCACCTGCGGCGCATCCCCGGTGAACACGATAACCCCCGTCGCTCGATCACCCGCTCAGGTGACCAAGCGCCTCAGCCACGGAGGGATCATGCCGCGGCGACGGATGAGCCCGTGCAACGTGCCCGTCGTGATCGCGAGGACCTGTGCGATCCGCTGCGGCCCGCTCACCATCGAGACGATCATGCCGCCCATCTCACGTTTCAGCACCGTCAGCACCCACCTCGGCCGCTTTCGGACATTGCGCAGCATGAGGTCGATGTTGTTCCGCGCGATGTAGTAGCGACGGAAGGGCGAGTGGTACTGGTAGGTCGCGATGCGGCCGTTCGCATGCCGCACTGCCACGCCGAACGGGCGGAGCTCGGCTCGCCGTCCGATCGAATGGCCGATGTTCGTGCCCTTCGCGACGGCGATACGGAATCCGCGGTCGCGCACGCGCAGGCAGTACTCGGTGTCGACGGTGTCGATCACGAGCCCCTCATCGAACAGCCCGGCCGTCTCGAGGCACTCGCGGCTGATGACGAACCCCGTCTGGATCGCCTCCGGCACGAGCCCCAGACCCTCTGGCGAACTCCAGGTCGGCAGGGCCGGCGCACCGTTCACCGCATCGACGCAGACGATGCCGAGGCGGGTGACGGGATTCGCGGCGTCGAACACCGCGAGTGCCGCTTCGACGTATCCCTCGGGGAGGTTCGTGTCCTGGTCGACCGTGAGGACGTAGTCCGCATCGTTGTCGAGTGCCCAACGGACGCCAGCGTTCAGAGCCGCGGCGATGCCGGAATTGGCGGTGAGGCGGATGACGCGAGTGACCTCCGCTTCCACCGCGTCGAGGATCGACGTCGCCGCGGCGCCGCTGCCGTCATCGACGACGACGACCGCCGCGACCTGCCGGGCGATCTGCCGGAGGTGCCCGACGGCTTCATCATCGGGTCGATAGGTGGGCACGACGGCGATCACACGTGGCACTGGGGGTCCTTCCGCGAGGCCGCTGTGCGGCCTCCTGCGCACATTAGAGTAGTTCACTGTTGCCGAACGAGAGGACGTACGCCGTGGAAACTGCAGACGGCCCAGCATGGTCATCGCGGCGCGAGTACGTCCTGTCGCCCGAGGAGCGCGCGAGTGAGGAAGCGTTCCGCCGTGACGATGCACGCATGGGCGCTGAGGCGGCCGAGCGGTTCGGTCGTTCGACGGCCCGAGCCGTGCCATCTCGGGCGCGATCGCTCGCGCGCGCCGCGTCGCATCGCCTCATCGCCTCCAGGCCCGGACGATTCCTGCGGCGCCTGGAGCGTCGCGGCGGCCGCGAAGCCATTCGTCTGCGGTCTCGCCTCGAGCATGTCGTTCTCGGTCGACCGGGCTCGAACCGGCGCCTCTACGAGGTCGTCCCCGAGCCGGCAGATGCCAGCTCCGGCAACGCACTGCTCGCCCGCGCGACGACCCCGTATCTCGTCTTCCTCCGCTTCGGTGGAGTGCTCTCCACGGCGGGGGCCGCCGCACTCGACGACGCCCTCGATGGTGAGACGTCGGTCCAGCTGATATACGGAGACAGTCGGGCCCCCTCCGGCCTGCGCGTCAAGGCCCCGGCGTTCTCTCCCTTCCGGCTGCGTTCCGAGGACTACCTCGGTCCGGTCGTCGCAGTGTCGGTGCGCGCGCTCAGGGAACGGGGAGGCTTCTCGGCGAGTGCAGACGGAGCTCAGATCCTGGACTTCGCGCTCCGCACTCCCGAGCGAGAGGCCCGCCGCCTGCGGACCGTGCTCGGCTGGGGACCTGCCGTCGACACGCGGGAGGGCGAGCCCGCCGAACGGGCGGTCGCGGTCGTGCGCCGGGCGCTCGCCGACGACGGGGTGGCGGCTCGCGTGGAGGCGACGCGGTTCGGCCGCCGTCGGGTCTCGTACGAGCGGCTGCATCCGTCGACGATCTCGGTCGTCATCCCGACGCGTGGCGGCTCAGGATCCATCGCCGGATCCGACCGGACCTTCGTGGTCGACGCGGTCCGCGGACTGCTGGAACGGGGCACGACCCACGATCTCGAGATCGTCGTCGTCGCCGACGATGCGACGCCCCAACGCGTGGTCGACGAACTGGACGCGGTCGCCGGAGACCGGCTGAAGCTCGTCCGCTGGAGCAGCGCATTCGACTTCAGCGCCAAGATGAACCGGGGAGCTGCGGCAGCGAGCGGCGAGTACCTGCTGTTGCTGAACGACGACATCGAGCTCATCGAGCCCGCTTCGATCGAGCGGATGCTGTCGATCGTGCAACAGCCGGGTGTGGGACTCGTCGGCGCGCTCCTCTATTTCGAAGACGGCTCCATCCAGCATCTCGGTCACCTGTACCACGGCGGTGGCGCCGGCCACGTCGGATTCGGAATCACGCCGGGTGCGCGCGCCCCCATCGAGACCCTCGCTATCACACGCGAAGTCTCAGGTGTGACTGCGGCGTGCGCGATCATCTCCCGTGAGCTCTTCCGGGAGGTCGGCGGCTTCTCGCTCGCGTTCCCCGGCAACTACAACGACGTCGACCTGAGCATGAAGGTGCGGATGCGCGGATACACGATCCTGTGCGCGGGCGACACGGCCTTCTACCACTTCGAATCCAAGACCCGCGATGCTCGAGTGCTCGAAAGCGAACTCGACGACCTGCAAGCGCGATGGGGCACGCGCATCGAGCGCGATCGGTACTCGCGAGAGCAGGAGCACAGCCGCTGATCGAGCGGAGGCCGCGACGGATGCCACGTCGCGGCGTGGGTCACGCGGCGGTGAGCGCTCGGTGCCGGACCGCGTCGGCGAGAGCCTCGCGCCACGGTCGCATCTCGGACAGGCCTGCCGCCGCCCAGGCATCGTGGCCGAGCACCGAGTACGACGGGCGCGGCGCCGGACGGACGAACGCGGAGCTGTCGGTCGGAGTGATCCGCTCGGGGTCGAGACCCGACTCGTCGAGCACGGCCCGTGCGAACTCGAACCAGGTCGCGGCCCCGGAGTTCGTGCCGTGGTAGATGCCGGCAGGGGCGCCGGCATCGAGCAGCGCGACGATCTGCGCGGCGAGATCGGCCGTCCACGTCGGCTGCCCGAGCTGGTCGTCGACCACTGACCACGTGTCGCGGGACGCTGCGATGGCGAGCATGGTCTTCGCGAAGTTCGGTCCGTGTGCGCCGTACAGCCACGCGGTGCGGACGACATATGCGCCATCGGGGTTGCGTGCGAGCACCAGCTCCTCGCCGGCGGCCTTTGTGCGGCCATAAGCCGAGATCGGCGCGCGAGGCGTGACCTCGGCGTAGGGAGCGGTGGCATGCCCGTCGAACACGTAGTCCGTCGAGACCTGCACGATCTTGGCGCCGACGGCGGCCGCCGCCTCGGCGAGGTTGCCGGCGCCGGTGGCGTTCACGGCGTAGGCGTCGGCCTCGTGGGCCTCGGCGTCGTCGACCTTGGTATAGGCGGCGCAGTTGATGACGACATCGTGGCCACGAACCGCGGCCAGAACCGCCGCGGCATCCGTCACGTCGAGATCGGCACGGCCGAGAGCCGTGACCTCCCGACCCTCGAGCGTCGACTGGAGATCGCGCCCGAGCATGCCGCTCGCGCCGGTGATGAGATATCGCACCTCGCCGCTACCCCTGACCCTGCGCGGTGTACCGGGCCTCGGTGACATCCTTCTGCGGCGCCCACCATGCCTCGTTGTCGCGGTACCAGGCGATCGTGTCGGCGAGGCCGGCCTCGAAGTCGGAGAATCTCGGCTCCCAGCCGAGTTCAGTGCGCAGACGCGTCGAGTCGATCGCGTAGCGGAGGTCGTGCCCGGGGCGGTCGACGACGTGGTCGTACGCATCGGCAGGCTGCCCGAGCTGCGTGAGGATCAGCTCGACGACCTCCTTGTTGTTCTTCTCGCCGTCGGCACCGATGAGATAGGTCTCGCCGATCTCACCCTTGTCGAGGATCGTGAGCACGGCCGAGGAGTGGTCGTTCGCATGGATCCAGTCGCGCACGTTCTCGCCCTTGCCGTAGAGCTTGGGGCGTTCGCCGCGGAGCACGTTCGTGATCTGCCGGGGGATGAACTTCTCGACGTGCTGGTAGGGGCCGTAGTTGTTCGAGCAGTTCGAGATCGTCGCCTTGACACCGAAGGACCGTACCCACGCACGCACGAGCAGGTCGCTGCCGGCCTTCGTCGACGAGTAGGGACTCGAGGGGTTGTAGGGCGTCTGCTCGGTGAACTTCTCCGGGTCGTCGAGCTCGAGGTCGCCATAGACCTCGTCGGTCGAGATGTGATGGAAGCGGATGTCGTGCTTGCGTGCCGCCTCGAGCAGCGTGTAGGTGCCGATGATGTTGGTGTCGAGGAACGGGCGGGGGTTCTCGAGCGAGTTGTCGTTGTGGCTCTCGGCCGCGTAGTGCACGACCGCATCGTGCTCGCCGAAGAGCTCGTCGACGAGCGCCGCATCGCAGATGTCACCCTGCACGAAGCGGAAGCGGTCGGCGGGCAGGCCCTCGAGCGAGGCCAGATTGCCGGCGTAGGTGAGCTTGTCGAGCACGGTCACCGAGTGATCGGTGTTCGCGATCACGTAGTGGACGAAGTTCGAGCCGATGAAGCCGGCACCGCCGGTCACGAGGAGTCTTGACACCCGGATATCCTACCCACCGGTTCTGTCGGAAACTGTGCACTCGGCGCATGCCGCCGTCGCGTTGGTACACTGCTCTCCGTGCAAATCCGCGAACTGAAGATCCCCGACAGCTACGAGATCACCCCGAGGCAGTTCGGCGACGACCGCGGTGTCTTCCTCGAGTGGTATCGATTCGATCACCTGGAGGAGCGGCTCGGCCACCGGCTCTCAATCGCTCAGGCGAACACGTCGGTCTCCAAGCGCGGCGTTGTCCGGGGCATCCATTTCGCCGACGTCCCGCCCAGTCAGGCGAAGTACGTCACCGCGACGCGCGGTGCAGTCCTCGACTTCGTGATCGATATCCGGGTCGGTTCGCCGACGTTCGGGCAATGGGATTCCGTGCTGCTCGATGACGTCGACCGCCGGGCCATCTACATCGCCGAAGGCTTGGGCCACTGTTTCGTGGCGCTCACCGACGACGCCACGGTGTCCTACCTGGTGAGCGCACCGTTCCAAGCCGAGCGGGAGCACGGCATCAACCCGCTCGATCCCGACGTGGCGCTCGAATTCCCCGACAGCGCCGGCGAGTTGCTCCTCTCGCCCAAGGACACTGACGCGCCGAGCCTCGCCGATGCAGCGGCGTCCGGTCTTCTCCCAACCTGGGACGCCGCTCGTGCGTTCTACGACTCACTCGCGACAGAGGGGCGATAGACGATGCGCGGAATCATTCTCGCCGGCGGATCCGGCACGCGGTTGTGGCCCATCACGAAGGGCATCTCGAAGCAGCTCATGCCCATCTACGACAAGCCGATGGTGTACTACCCGCTGTCGACGCTGATGATGGCCGGCATCAACGAGATCCTCATCATCACCACTCCTGAATACAACGCCCAGTTCCGCGCGCTCTTCGGCGACGGCTCCGAGCTCGGTATCGCGATCGAATACGCCGTGCAGCCAGCTCCGGAAGGGCTCGCCCAAGCGTTCATCATCGGCGAGCAGTTCATCGGCGATGAGAGCGTTGCGCTCGTGCTCGGCGACAACATCTTCCATGGGGCCGGACTCGGTTCGTCGCTTCGGGAGAATTCCGAAGTCGATGGCGCGCGGATCTTCGCCTACCACGTCAGCAACCCCACGGCATACGGCGTCGTCGAGTTCGACGATGAACGCCGGGCGATCTCGATCGAGGAGAAGCCCACGAAGCCGAAGAGCAATTACGCAGTGCCCGGGCTCTACTTCTACGACAACGGCGTGGTCGAGATCGCGAAGTCGATCAAGCCCAGCGCACGCGGCGAACTCGAGATCAGCACCGTCAACGAGCGCTACCTCGAGCAGGGGCGACTGCACGTCCAGGTACTCGACCGGGGCACCGCCTGGCTCGACACAGGTACGTTCGAATCGATGATGCAGGCGTCCGAGTACGTTCGGGTCATCGAGGACCGGCAGGGCTTCAAGGTCGGATGCATCGAGGAGATCGCCTGGCGTGCCGGTTGGATCGACGACGCACAACTCGCGGCACTCGCCGCTCCACTCCGCAAGAGCGGGTACGGCAGCTATCTCGACAGCCTCCTGAACGTCGAAGACGGGAAGTAGTCGGCGTTGGTTGAGTTCACGGGTCCGGGTCGGCGGGCGATCATCGTCGGCCACGGAACCGCCGGCAGGGCACTCGCTGACGACATCCGCCGCCACGGCGGAGAGGTCGTCGGATTCCTCGACGACGTGTCAACGGGTCGGGAAGTGCTCGGCACATTGGCCGAGGTCAATCGCGTCTTGGCCGACCACGACGTGAGGGTGATCCTGTTCGCAATCCCCTCGATCGACGCCGCGGACTTGCGCTCGTTCGTCAACTCCATCACTGCCGACGACGTCGAGATCGATATCGTGCCACGGACGTACGGCACGCTCGCTCGAGAGACCGTCCGCATCGAAGATCTCACCGACGTCGACGTGCTCGACCTAGTCGGGCGCCGACCGGTCAAGCACGACCTGATGACCTCGCGGGCATTCGTCGAGGGCAAGGTCGTGCTCGTCACAGGCGCTGCCGGGTCGATCGGCTCACAACTTGTGCGGCAGCTCGCCGCTCTCGGCGCCGGTCTCGTGGTCGCCGTCGATCGATGGGAGAACGGCCTGTTCTTCCTCGGTCGTGAGCTCGAATCCCGAACGAATGTCAGGTTCGCAATTGCGGATGTGAAGAGCCGCGAACGCCTGGAAGCGATTTTCACCCAGTATCGCCCGAACGTCGTCTTCCATGCCGCGGCGTACAAGCACGTTCCTCTGATGCAGTCCAATCCGCTCGAAGCCATCAACAACAACGTCTGGGGAACGCTGAACACGATGCAGACCTCGATCGAATTCGGAGTCGAGAACGTCGTCTACGTCTCCACGGACAAGGCCGTCAACCCCGTCAACGTGATGGGCGCAACCAAGAGACTCGGCGAGATGCTCATGAGCGCCCTCGCCTCGCAGGGCGGAGGCACGCAGTTCAATGCTGTCCGCTTCGGCAATGTGATCGAGAGCAACGGCTCCGTCATGCAGATCTTCCGCCGGCAGTTCGCCGAGCGCCAGCCCTTGACGGTCACGCATCCGGATGTCACGCGATTCTTCATGACCATCGACGAAGCCGCCCAGCTCATCATCCAGTCCGCCGTGGTCGGGGCGAACGGCGACACCGTCGTGCTGGACATGGGTGAGCCGGTGCTCGTCATGGACCTGGCGAGGAGCCTGGTGAAGATCGTCGATCCGACACTCACGATCGATGTGATCGGACTTCGTCCGGGCGAGAAGATGTACGAGGAGCTCAGCTACGAGCCGACTCGTGTATCGCCGACCGCGAACCCGAAGATCTTCGCCACCAACGACCACACCGAAGATGCCGACGGCTCGCGATTCGACGAGATCCGCCTCCTCGTCGACGACAGCCTCGCCTACAGGATGAGCGATGCCGACGCGATCGAACGTTTGCGATCGTTCGGCTTCGGCATCCAGTAGGGCAGCCGAGCGTGACGCGATGAAGATACTCCTGACCGGGGCATCCGGTCCCCTGGGGCGGGCGGTCTCCGCTGCCCTCAGTGGTGAACACGAAATCGTGCGAATCATCGGCCCGTCGCGCACCTCGCGCGATTCGTCGGAGTATCCCGTCGACATATCCGATACGGCTGCGCTCGCTCGCATCGTCGAGAGCGAGAGACCCGAGGCGGTGGTGCACCTCGCCGCGATCACCGGAGCGGCGGCCGCGTCCGACCCCGGCATGACTCATCGCGTCAATGTGGAGGCCACCCACGCCCTGGCCCTGCGCGCGGCACGGGCGGGCGTTCGCCGGCTGGTGTTCGCCTCGTCGGCGGCGGTCTACGGTGACGGATACGATCGGCCGGTGTCAGAGGAGGACCAACCAGCGCCGCAGTCCTTGTATGCGCGCACGAAGCTCGAGGCCGAGGCAGCTCTCGACGCGGTCGCGGCATCCGATGGCCTCTCGTCGATCGCCCTGCGGATCTTCAACGTTTACGGCCCCGGCTTCGGTTCGTCGCTCATCCAGCGGGTCCGGTACCGGTCGTCCGATGAGCGACTTGTGCTCGCGGGCCTTGACGATTTCGTCCGAGACTACGTTCACGTCGCCGACGTAGCGACAGCTATCGAGTCCGCCCTGGTGCTGGATTCCCCCGCATCAGGAGTGGTCAATATCGGCACCGGCGTGCCCACCACCAACCGCAGGATCGTCGAGCTCTTCGGGCTTCGGCCCGGCGAGGACTTCGAGGTGCTTCGTAGAGCAGCCAGCTATAGCGTGGCTGAGATCAGCCGAGCGCGCCGCACGCTGGGATTCTCCCCCCGACCGCTGACCGTCCGTGATCAGTACTGACGGCATCCGGCCGAATCGGCGTGGTCGGCATCCACGTCGTAGTCTGTTCGTCGTGCATCTGAAACACCTCCTCATCGACCGAGCTGCCCGGTTCATCCGCAGCCGGTTGGCATCCGGTCGATTCAGGAGTCGCACGCCAATACTTCGCGTCGGCGTGACCGGCACCGCCCTTCCCGTGCTCATGTGCCTTTGGAATCGGCCCACGCGGTTGATCCCCATGCTGGAGATGCTGGACGCCCAAACGACCGACGCGGCTGTCGAGGTCTACCTCTGGAACAACAACAAGGCCGATCACGCCGAGTACCTCTCTCAGCTCGAGTCCTACGAGCCGGGCGGGCGCATCCGCTCCGTGTCGATCGTGAAGACACCGTTCAACTTGGGATCGATCGCGCGGTTCTACTGGGCTCGGCAACTCGTCGCCCGAGGTGTCACAGGGCCGGTTGTCGTCGTCGACGACGACGAGGACATCCCCGCCGACTTCCTCGAGGTCTGCCTGCGCGAATATCGCCCGCGCACGGCTGCCGCGTTCTGGGCGTGGATGGTCGGCGAATCGTACTGGCATCGCACGTTCGCAGAGCCAGGCGAGGCCGTCAATCACGTGGGCCCGGGCGGGATGGTGTGCGATATCGAGATATTCGGCGACGAGTCGTTCTTTCGTGACCTGCCCCTCGAGTACTGGTTCCTCGACGACCTCTGGTTCACGCATTTCGCACGCGAGCACGGCTACGAACTTCGCCGGCTTCCCGTGCACCTCGAGTTCGTGCTCGACGAGACCAATTCGTACCGGTCATTCATCGACAAGAAGGTCGAGTTCCTCCAATACCTACGCGCTCTCGAGGCGGCGGACGAGCCTCGCTGAGGACTTCTCCGACTCCCGAGTGAGCATGCGAACAGACCACCCGACGACATGATCCGGGAGCTTTGACCCCCTTTCGGGGCAAAGTCTCTCCGCTCGTCATGTCCGGCCTTCCGGACCAGTAGTCTCGCCGGAGGAACTGCAGAGGGAGAGGTCTTTGAAGCGATCGATCATGGCGATGACCGGGGTTGTCAGCACGAGCTTGGCGCTGATCATTACGAGTTGGACAGGCGCACCGGCATTCGCCGTGAACGCGACGCCGCATGAACCAGATACGCCCGCGGTCGAGCAGAAGATGGGCTCCTACAGTGCATCGGAGTTCACGGCCGACGCGCAGGAACTGCCGGATGGGCTCGTCGATGCGGTCGAGAACGACCTCGGACTGACGTCCGCCGAGTATCTCGCGCAGGCGGCGGCGGCGGCGGACGGCGCAGCGGTCGTGGCTGACCTGAAGGCGAACGGAGTCGACGTCGTCGACTCGCGCATCGATGGCACGGTCCTAGCCGTGCAGGTTCGCACAGCGGCTGATGCCGCGATCGCCGAACAGCGCGGCGCACGCGCGACCATCGGTGACGAGCCTGAGGGTCGCGGCGACTTCCCGAGCATGCGCGCCCTTGCGGATCTGCTGGGCGGAACCGGTTGGGGGTATTCGTACGCCGGATTCGACTACGGCTGCTCCATCGGATTGAACGGGTACAACGCCACCACCGGCGCCCCCGAGTTCGTGACCGCCGGCCACTGCATCCGCGGGGTCGAGCCCGGACCCGTGAGCCCGATGACCATCTCCCAGACCGCACCGGGCGGCGGCACGTTCGGCACGGCGATCGGCTCTGTGCTCGACTCGACGTTCCGGTTCGGCGACGAGTACGACTCCGGGCTGGTGGCCGTCACATCGGCGGCCCTGGTGCCGAAGCCCGCCGCCTCGTGGTGGGGTGGGGGACAGGGTTCCCCCGGCACCGGCCGCATGTCGGTCTCGGGTGTAACGTCGGGGATCGTGGGGGCGGTGCTCTGCAAATCAGGTATCACCAGCGGCTGGACGTGCGGCCACATCCTGGATGTAGACGCGCTGATCAACGTCGACGGCCACGCTGTCAATGCCATCATCTCCGATGCATGCGCGCTTCCCGGAGACAGCGGGGGCCCGGGTCTGACCGGCAACTTCGCCTTGGGTATCCTCTCCGCTGGTACCTTCGACACCTGCGCACAGGACGGCCTGGCGGCGTTCTTCCCCATGACGGCGCCGGGCCCGTACGGCAGCATCTCCAGTCAGCACACGAACTGGGAGCCGGCACTCGCACTGAACGCGCCGGTCCTGGCCGGACCCCTCAACCGCACAGGTTTCGTGGGCGACTCGTTGACGGGAACGGTGCCGAGCGCAGTGCTCGGCACCTACGTGCGGGTGCACGTCGACGGTGAGGCGACGCCGAGGACGGCGAATGTCAATCCGACGACGAAGTCGTGGACCGTGCCACTCACCGGCGTGGCAGCAGGGCCCCACACCTGGACGGCAGTGACGGCGCATGGCTCGTGGAGCCGGTCGACCGTCGTGTCCGGGAATGTCACGCTCGTACCGCGCCCGACGGTGGAACGGATCTCCGGCGCAGACCGCTACGAGGCCGCGGTCGGCATTTCCAAGGCCGGCTTCCCCGACACCGCTCCCGTCGTCTACCTGGTGAGCGGTGAGAAGTTCCCCGACGCACTGAGCGCTGCACCCGCTGCCGCAATGGAGGGTGGACCGCTGCTGCTCACTACGAGCGGAGGGCTTCCGACCGCCGTCCGCGACGAGATCGATCGCCTCGACCCCTCCCGAATCGTGGTCGTGGGCGGCGTGAACTCCGTCTCCGAGGACGTGCTATCGACGCTTCGCACCCTCACGCCGACCCCGACCGTTGAACGGTACGCCGGTGCCGACCGGTACGCGGCCTCGCGCAATCTCGTCGACGCCATCTTCGACGAGGGGGTTGAGGTGCTCTACATCTCAACCGGTGCGAACTTCCCAGACGCGCTCTCGGCGAGTGCGGCCGCCGGGTCGAAGTCTTCGCCCGTTCTTCTGGTGCCGGGATTCGCGTCGACGCTCGATTCTGCGACCTTGGCGCTCGTGGACGATCTGGCCCCCGATGCAATCCGCATCGCGGGGGGAGTGAATTCAGTGTCACCCGGCATCCAGTCGGCACTCGCCGGCCGCGCGCCTTCGGTGACACGGCTCGGCGGTGCGGATCGATTCGTGGCGTCACAGACGATCAATCAGGATGCGTTCTCAACCAGCGCGTCGGTCTACGTGGCGAACGGATTCAACTTCCCCGACGCACTTGCCGGAGCGGCACTGGCGGCACGCAATTCCAGCCCGTTGTACGTCACCCCGACGACGTGCCTTGCCCAAGGGCTTCCGGCAGAGACCGGGCGACTCGGTTCGACGAAGCTCATCCTCCTCGGAGGGCCGAACTCGCTCACACCCGCCGTCGAGCAGCTCACGGGCTGCTGAACCGACGTGGAGGCCGGCGGTCGCCGGCCTCCACATCGCGTCATAGCGTCAGTTCGATTCGGTCACATCATCGGAGTCGGTCGGGCGGGGGCGGCTTCGCTTCTGCCTGATCTCCACGACCGTGTTCGTGAGTCGATCGAAGAACTGGACGAGCCTTCGTGACCGGACCTCGTGGAGATCGTGTAGGGCATCCGCGAGGGCGTGTTCGAGTGGTGGGATACGGTCTTCGGCGGCCTCTGCCCGGACCGTGAGCTCTTCGATCTGTCGTGACCGTTCGAACAGCAGCCCCTCGGCCCTGGCGAGCGGTGCGACACGTGCGATCTCGCGGTTGCGACGCTCCTCGTCGTAGGGCACGTCGGGCTTGCCGGAGTGGGCGAGTGAGGTCAACCTGTCGTCGAGGATGAACGTGCCGTCGGCGAGCCCGCTCTCGAGCCGTGCGGCATCCGGGTGCCGGATCAGGTAGAAGCCCTCGAGCATCCCGGCTTGCATCCGGGCATAGTCGAGCATCCCGTGGTGGTTCGGGCTGGGTCGTTTTGCGCCCGCTGACGTGTAGGCGCGACCGGCCGCTTCGACCTTCCGCGAATACTGTCCCCATGAGCGCCACGGCAGGTGCAGTACCTCGAGTGAGTCATCGCGCGCCGGTGTGCCGCGGCTCGGGAACGACACGGCGTGGTTGCCTTGCGCCACCTCGATGTCGGGCGAGCCGATATGAACCGCATCGGGCGTCGAGTGAGCCAACAGGCCGAGACTGCGGAGTTCGTCAACCGTCCGAGCGTCGCGGTACACCAGTCGACCGAGTCCGGCGCCTTCGAGGGCGGGGGTCCCGGTCATGTCGATCACGGGCACGAGGAACGTCTGGAACGCGCGTGGTGTGTTCTCGAAGACGCCTCGAATCGTACGTGCGGGGTTGCGTGCCACCCAGAACTCGTCGGCGTCGGCGTTGATCACCCAATCGGCCCCGTACTCGGTGTACGCAGCGCGAGCCATGGCCGTGACGACCTCACTCTGCTGCTTCTGGTGCACGGGATCGAAGCGAAGATCGACGAGCCCGTCACTCGCAAACTCCTCGAGGATCTCTGTCGTACCGTCGACCGAGCCGTTGTCGGTGACGATGATGCGGTCGACACCTTGGGCGCGATGGTGTTCAAGCGTCGCCCTGATGATGTCCGCCTCGTCGCGGACCATCATGGTCATGACCAACTTCATTGCATCACCTTCAGGTAGGGCGGGCGAGCGTCATGCGGACGTCCGGCCGCTGTCGGGTTTCCGTGCCCGCGCCTGCAGCTGCAGGGTGAGCGATCGGACGCCGAGGGCGCCATAGATCGCCCATCGTATTGGCAGGAGCAGCGGTCCAGCATATCGGCGGCCCACGAATCGGCGCGCGCTCGCGTGATGGGCCGCGACCATGCGGGGCGCTTCGGCCGACGTCGAGTGGGCGCCGGTGTGAACGACTCGTGCCGACGGCTCGTAGAGGTTGAGGTGACCCGCTTCAGCCATTCGAACTCCGAGATCGACGTCCTCGAAATACATGAAGTACCCCTCGTCGAACCCGCCGATCGCATCGAACGCCGCTCGGCGTACAAGGAGGCATGAACCTGACAGCCAGCCGGCGATCCGAGCATCACCCGAGAGATCAGACGGGGTGCGATAGGTGCGGGTCCACGGATTTCCCTTCCAGATGTTCGCGAAGAGAGCATGCCCGATGCCGGTCCGCAACGACGGGACCGCGCGTGCGGACGGGTAGGTCGATCCGTCCTCGTTGAGCACTCGCGGCCCGACGGCGCCGATGGCTGGGTCGGCTTCGAGGCGATCGACGAGGACGTCGAGCGAGCCGGGGAGAAGGCGCACGTCGGGATTGCAGATCAGGACCCACTGGATCTCAGGGTCGAGTACCCGAGTCGCGGCGTTGACGGCGCCGCCGTAGCCGGCGTTGCGCTCCATCGGGAGGTAACGGGCACCGGATTCCTCGGCGACCGTCTTCTCGCCGTCGTCGGGGGCGTTGTCGGCGATGACCACTTCGTACGGCCGGCTCGTCGCCTCCCGCAAGGAGGAGATCAGGCCGGGAAGCACCGATCTGGAGCGGTAGCTGACGGTGACGACGGCAAGGGCGGGAGGAGGGCTCACTGGTGGGCGGGGTCCGCTTCGAAGGACACGTCGGTGAAGACGGGCCCCCAGGATCGAGTGTTCTTCCGAACGCGGAACTGCACCGCGTGGTTCGCGCGTGCGATCTCCTGGCGCTCGGAGCCCATCACGGCGATCGTCACGTTGTACTCGCCGGATCCGATCGGCACCTGGGGGAGCGTGAATCGTACGCGTCGCCGGCCCTCGAGAGGGCCGAGCGGGTCCTGGCGGAGGCTGCCGGAGGTCGCGCCGGTGACGAGCTGCCCGAAGGGGTTGTCCACGTGCAGGCCCACACCCCATGAGGCGACCGGTCGTATCGCCTCGACCTCGACCTCGATCGTGATGTCGTCGCCTGTCTCGAACGCCTCGCAGGGATTGCCGTCGGCGTCGAGAGTGCGCACGGAGCGGACTTCGGCGCGCTCACCGGCCTCGACGATCTTCGCCGCTTCCTTCGGCGTGGTCGCGGCGAATCCCGAACGGAGGATGCTCACGGCATCCTCGGGATCGCCGTCGAACACGACGTTGCCCTTGGCCAGCACGATGGCTCGGTTGCACAGCGCCGTGATCTGGCTGAGCGTGTGGGTGACGAGAACGATCGTGCGACCCTCCTCCTGGAAGGAACGGATCTTGTCGAGGCACTTCTTCTGGAATGCCTCATCGCCGACAGCCAGGACTTCGTCGACGAGCAGGATGTCGGGGTCGACGTGGATCGCCACGGCGAAGGCGAGTCGCACGTACATGCCGCTCGAGTAGAACTTCACCTGCGTGTCGATGAAATCGCCGATTCCCGAGAAGTCGACGATCGCGTCGAAGTGGTAGTCGGTCTGTTCTCTCGTCAGGCCGAGAATCGACGCATTCAGGTAGACGTTCTCCCGACCCGTCAGGTCGGGATGGAATCCAGCACCGAGTTCGAGGAGCGCAGCCAGCTGTCCGCGGCGCTGCACACGGCCCTCCGTTGGCTGAAGGATGCCGCCGATGGTCTTCAGCAGCGTGCTCTTGCCGGAGCCGTTCGGGCCGATGAGACCGATCGTGGTGCCGGCCTCGATCTCGAGATCGATATCGCGTAGCGCCCAGAAATCCTCGCGGTGACGTGCTCCGCGGCGGAAGTTCGTGATCCGCTCCTTGATGCTCTTGTCCTTGCGGATGACGAAGCGCTTCGAGACGTTCTGGACGCGGATGATGGGAACGGATGCAGTCGTGGTCATGGTCATAGCTCCTGAGCGAAGTCACCCTGAAGCTTCGCGAAGACACGCTGCGCCAGGAACAGCAGAATGAGTCCGATGACACCGGCGACGACCATGCGTGCCGCGAGGTCCGCAGCGGCGATGCCCAGATCCGCGGCCGACCAGAATGTCATATGGAACCCGAGGACGGCGAGCGTGATGGGGTTGTCGACGAAGATCTGCAATGCCCAGCTCGGCATCACCCCCGCCACCTGTGCGATCGAGTAGACGATGGGCGAGGCCCACATGAGGAGGAGCAGCACGACCTCGACGAGGTACTGGACGTCCCGCAGATACACGTTCACGGCGGAGAGGACGAGTGCGAGGGCCGCGGCGTAGATGAGGATCAACGCGACCGACCCGAAGGCGAAGAACAGCGAGGCATCCCAACGCATCGTGCCCACGAGCAGCGCGGCAGCGAGCAGGATCCCGAGCTGGATGAGGAAGTTGAACAGCGACGATCCGATGGTCGCGAGCGGGAACACCTCGCGCGGGAGGTACACCTTCTTCACGAGGCCGGCGTTGATGATGATCGATCCGGTTCCACCCGCGACGATCTCGCTGAAGAGCGTGTAGATCGTCAGGCCGCCGAAGACGTAGATGGCGAAATTGTCGATGGCACGGGCAGCGCCGAGGAACTGGCCGACGACGACGTAGTAGATGAGGAGCTGCGTCAGCGGCCTGGCAAGGCTCCACAGGAAACCGAGTGCGCTGTCTTTGTAACGGGACTTCAGCTCCCTGCGGGTGAGCATGCCGAGCAGTTCTCGGCGATCCCAGATGTCTTTCAGCGAGGAGGCGATTCCCGACAACGTGCTCGGTGGTGAGCCGGCATCCTGCCAGGCGAGCCCGGCCAACCGTGTGCGGCGCTCATGCATTGGCGCCCCGGGGTCAGACATGCAGGGGCTCCTCCGGAAGATACGAACAGGCGGACCGAGTGATCCGCCCACGAGAATACCGCACCCGTCCTGAGTGACAGCCGCGGGCCGCGGGGCGTGGCCGCTCGGCTACACTCGGGCGAGTGACATCCGTGAAGTCGACCCTAGGACGCCTCGCCCGACGGATCTTCCCGATCGGCTCCCCTCCACGACGCGTCCTCTCGGCGGCGCGGCAAGGCGTCCGTGCCGGACGGCGGCAGTACTCTGCGGTGATAGAGCTTTCCGCGCCGGTCGCGCCCGGTCCTGGCCTCGACACGTATGAGGAATGGCGCGCGCAGCTCGATCAGGAGCACACGCCAACGACCGTCCGCTCCGACGCCACGACGACGTTCGCGGTCGTGGTCGAGACCCGGCCGGGTGCGGAGCCCGACGAGTTCGAGGCCACGCGTCGCTCCATCAGTGAGCTCGACGGAGCGACGCCCATCGTGCTCCGTGCGAACTCGGGCACCGACCTGGCGGAGCTCCTCGAGCCGATCGATGCGGACTTCGTGCTCTTTCTCACCGCCGGTTCGCAACTCGAACCCGGGGCCCTCGAAGAGATCTCACGCGCACATCGCATCGATCCCTCGCTCGAGGCCATCGGCTTCGATACCGACACGCTCGACCACGAGCGTCGAACCGACCCGCATTTCCGACCGGAATGGTCGCCCGAGATGCTCCTCGGTGCCAATTACTTCGGCCGCGCGTTCGCGATCAGGGTCGATCTGGCCCGCCGCATCGACGGCATCCGGCTCGATGACCATGGAATCTGGCGGCTCCTGCTTTCCGCAGGGCTCAGCGAGCGCATCGTCGGCCGCGTGCCGAAGGTGCTCATGTCAGAGCCGCGTCGCACCCGGGCCATCGCGACGGCGCGGGATGCCGAGATGGTTCGCGAGGTGCTCTCCGAGCGAGGCGAGCGGGCGGAGACGAGCCTCGAGGACGGCGTCGTCCGGGTCCGGTTCATCCCCGAGACGTGGCCGACGGTGTCCATCGTGATCCCCACTCGCCATGGCCGCGCGAACCTCTCCCGGCTCCTCCCATCGCTCGAGCGCACGGAGTATCCCGGGTTCGACGTCGTCGTCATCGACAACGGAGGACAGAGTGACGAGCGCGACGAGTGGTATGTCAACGCGAAGGGCGACCTCGACCTCCGCATCCTCTGGTGGACGGAGGAGCCGTTCAACTACAGCCGGGTGAACAACGTGGCCGCGCGTGCCTGCACGGGCGAGATCCTCGTGATGCTGAACGACGACACCGAGATCGTCGATCCGAACTGGCTTCGGGAGATGGTCGGACTCCTCCTCCGCGATGGCATCGGGACGGTCGGGCTGCAGCTCCGCCAGGGCGAAGGCCTCATTCAGCACGGTGGTGTGATGCTGGGCCCCGGCGGGTTCGCCGACAACCTCTTCACCGGGATGACACCCGGATCCGACTCGCTCGTGGGGCCGACCGGGTGGTATCGAAACACCCTCGCGGTCACGGGAGCCTGCGTCGCGATCCGCCGGTCGGACTTCGAGTCGGTCGGCGGGCTCGATGAGCGTTTCATCCTCTGCGGCAGCGATGTCGTCTTGGGACTCGACCAGATCCTGCGCGGCCGCCGGAACGCAGTGATCCCGTTCGACACGGTGAGACACTACGAGTCGCTCACCCGCGGCACGTCCGTTCCCCTCGAGGACTTCTACGCGAGCTACTGGCGCTACCACCCCTGGCTGGCGGCCGGTGACCCGTATCTCTCGCCGAACGTCTCCCAGCTGTCGGCCGTGCCGCGGTTCCGGAGTTCCCGTGACGAGCGCCCGGTGAAGCTCGCCCTGCAGGTCATGGGCCGCGCATACATCCAGGTGAAGCAGGGCTCGTCGATCTCAGAGGAGGCGACGGGGCTCATCCACCAGGCGTCCGTCTCGCGCTCCGACGTTGATCGGGTGCACGCCGACCACGCCGCCGCCGACGGATTCCACCAGGTGGAGACGATCAACTGGTTCATCCCCGACATCGACATGCCGTTCTTCGGCGGGCTCAACACCGCGTTCCGCATCGCGGAGAAGCTCGCGCTCCAGAACGGCGTGCAGAATCGCTTCGTGTTCCTGGCGGAGCCGAACGAACAGTTCTTCCGTTCCGCGCTCGTCGCGGCATTCCCCGGCCTCGCCGATGCCGAGATCCACTTCTACAACGGCACCGACGACAGCATCGCGGCTCTCCCGCAGGCGGACGCGGCCGTGGCGACCCTGTGGCTCACCGCCGACCATGTCGCAAAGGCACCCGGCGTCCGTCGCAAGTTCTACCTCATGCAGGACTACGAGCCGGGCTTCTACCCCGCGAGCACGCTGTACGCGATGGCAGAGGAGACCTACCGCCTCGGCCTGTATGCGATCTGCAACACCAGGAGCATGTACGAGATCTACGCGGGTCTCTACGGTGGGAAGGCCATGTACTTCGACCCGGCGGTGGATCGCACGATCTACCACGCCGAGGGGCGGCGGGAGAAGGGCGACGACGAGCCGGTCACGATCTTCGTGTACGCGCGCGATCACTTCCGAAACTGCTGGGAGCTGGCGTACGCCGCGTTGCGCGAGATCAAGCGCATCCACGGCGACAGAGTCCGCATCGTCGCAGCCGGCGCGCGCTACCTGCCTCAGACCGCGGACTTCATCGACCTCGGACTGCTCGATTACCGTGCGACGGGCGCGATCTACCGTGAGACCGACATCGGCCTCACACTCCAGATCTCGCGACACCCGTCGTACTTGCCGCTCGAACTCATGGCCTGCGGAGTTCCGATGGTCGCACCCGACAGCTCCTGGTTCAGCTGGCTGTTCCAGGACGGCGACAATTCGCTGCTGGCGATGCGCACGTACGACGACATCGTCGAGCGGCTCGATCGACTGGTCAGGGACTCGGAGCTGCGGGCGCGACTGTCGAAGGGCGCGCTCGAGCGCATCGACGCGAACCACAGTGACTGGGATGCCGCGCTGAGCGGCATCTACGGCTATCTGTGCGATCCCGAAGGCGCGGCGCCCGCCATCGCGTGAACCAGCCCTGATCGTCGTTTCGTTCGGCGCGGCTCTGCCTTCCTCCGATCACCTCCGGTACGGTGCTACGGAGGTAGACATGGGGGTCGATTCGCGTGAGCGGTACAGCTGGGGATCAAACACGGCGCGCGCCGACACGCGCATTTCGAGCTGTCGTCGTGGTCGTCGTGACGGTCTTGGTCGCGACCGTGCTGGCGGTGTTCGGCGCCGATCGAAGCGCGAAAGCGCTGAGTGCCGCCGACTGGGATCCCGGCCACATCATCTCGGATTCGGTGTTCTTCAACTCCTCGACGATGAATGAATCGCACGTCCAGGCGTTTCTGAATGCGCAGGTTCCGAATTGCGTCGCAGCGAACGGATATCCGTGCCTGAAGAACTATTCGGTGAGCACGTGGTCCAGACCGTCTGCAGGGCCTGGGCACTGCGCGGCGTACACCGGTGCCGAGAACGAGCCGGCGGCTCGGATCATCGTCAAGGTTGCGCAAGCGTGCGGGATCAATCCCCAAGTCCTCCTCGTCACCCTTCAGAAGGAACGCAGCCTCATCACGGATACGTCGCCGACGGCCGGCGATTATCAGGTCTCGATGGGCTACGGATGCCCCGACACGGCACCGTGCAACGCCGAGTTCTACGGGTTCTACAACCAGGTGTACAAAGCAGCGTGGCAGTTCCGCCAGTACACGAACTTCCCCGACCGTCGGTACAAGATCGGTGCCGTCAGCATCGCGTTCCACCCCAACACGGCGTGCGGGGCGACCACGGTCGGCATCCGCAACCAGGCGACCGCGAACCTCTACAACTACACGCCCTATCAGCCCAACGCAGCGGCGCTGGCGAATCTCAACGGCTCGGGTGACTCCTGCAGCTCATATGGCAACCGGAACTTCTGGGTGTTCTTCAACAATTGGTTCGGATCCCCGACGGGTGCCGGAAACCCCTTCGGGAACGTCGAGCTGTACGAGGCGAAACCCGGCACCGTCCGGGTCGCCGGATGGGCTCTCGATCCCAATACGACCGAGTCGATTGCGGTGCACGTGTACGTGGGACCGGCCGGGTTCGCATTCACGGCCTCCGGCAGCCGTCCCGATGTCGGCGCCGCGTACCCGGGCAACGGATCGGCGCACGGGTTCGATGCCACCATCAAGGTGCCGACCTCCGGTACCCAGGATGTCTGCGTCTACGGCATCAACGTCGGGCAGGGCGTCAACGCGCTCATCGGATGCAAACGGATGCTGGTGATGGGCGGCTCGCCGCTCGGAACCGTCGACACGATGGTCGCCGGCGTCGGCTCGGTGACCGTGAGCGGGTGGACGCTCGATCCTGATATCACGGGTCCCATCCCGGTGCACATCTACGTCGACGGCGTCGGAGTCGCGTATCAGGCCAACAAGCCGAGAGCCGGGCTGGCGGCGACGTATCCTGGCTATGGCGACAATCACGGATTCTCGGAGACGATCCCCGTGGCCCCAGGAGATCACCGAATCTGCGTGTACGGGATCAATACGGGCCCGGGCGCCCACGTGGAGCTCGCTTGTCGCACGGTCAGCATCGTCGGCGAGAAGGGCCGTTCCCCGTTCGGCAACTTCGAAACCGCCGTCGGCGATGCCCAGGGGGTCAGGGTCGGTGGCTGGGCGCTCGACCCCGACACGGTCGCGCCCATCGCGGTGCACGTCTACGTCGACGGTGTGGGCTACGCGATCCGCGCCGACCAGACGCGCACCGACGTCGGCCGGGTCTACCCCGTTCACGGCAACCAGCATGGTTTCGCCGCATCGATCCCCGCGGCATCGGGGGCCCGCAACGTCTGTGCATTCGCGATCAACAGCGGACCGGGGCCGCACACGCTCCTCGGATGCCGCAGCGTCGTCGTGCCCGACGCGATCCGCGAACAGGGGAGATCGCCCATCGGTCGCGTCGAAGCGGTATCCGCCTCCGGTTCCGCAATCACCGTCAGCGGATGGGCTCTCGATCAGGACACCGTGAACTCCATTCCGATCCACGTCTACGTCGACGGAGTCGGAGTGGCACTCACGGCGGATGAGCCGCGTCCCGACGTCGGCAGGGCGTATCCGGGTTATGGCGACGCGCACGGCTTCGCCGAGACGCTCGGGGCGACAGCCGGGACGCACAGCGTCTGCGTCTACGCGATCAATACCGGCGCCGGGCCGCATACGCTGCTCAGTTGCCGGGATGTCACCGTCGGGCAGACCGCCCCGGTGGAGGCGGGCAGGAGCCCGATCGGCAATTTCGAGGCGGTGACGGCAGCCGGGGGATCCATCTCGATATCCGGGTGGGCGCTCGACCCCGATACGGCGTCATCGATTCACGTGCACGTCTACGTCGATGGAGTGGGCGCCGCGTATCTCGCCGACGAGCCGCGCGCCGACGTCGGCCGCGCCTATCCGGGTCTCGGTGACGCACATGGTTTCGTGGAGTCGTTCGCCGCATCGCCTGGGCAGCACACCGTCTGCGTCTATGGAATCAACACGGGTGCGGGCCCGCACACCCTGCTGGGATGCCGAGCGGTGACGTCGTAGCGCCGTCCGCCACGGGCGTCACCCTCGGCCACGCGACATTCCGGCACCATGCCGTCGACTAAGCTCGATCGGAGTATGCGTCGGCGGGTGCGGAGTCGCCTCCCCGGCGCGCTTCCCGGTCGTCTTCCGAACAGGTCTCACGTGCAATCGAACCATGGCTCCATGCCCGAGTGGCGGGTCTTCCTCTTCACCTGGCTGTCGTTCGCCGCTTTGGCGGTGGCTTGGGCGGTGGCGACGCCGCTCGGTGCGAGTCCCGATGAGCCGTCGCACCTGATCAAGGCAGCCGCGGTCGTGCGTGGAGAGCTCATAGGGGACGCCACGAGCAAGCCCGCGGTGACCCGCGTCGACGTTCCGGAGGGCATCGCGGAGTCGAAGGGGTGGACGTGTTACGCCTTCGACCCGACCGTTCCGGCCTCGTGCATGGACTTCACCGACGAGAGTTCAGGGCTTGAGCCGTCGACGACGTCGGCCGGCCTCTACCAGCCGTTGTACTACGCCCTCGTCGGCTGGCCATCGCTGTTCATCGAGAACACCGAGGTCGCCGTGCTCGCGATGCGAACCGTGAGCGCACTCATCTGTTCGGCATTCCTCGCAGTGGCGTTCACGGCGCTCATGCGCTGGTCCGGACGCTTCATCGTCGCCATCGGCTTCATCGCCGCGATCACGCCGATGTGGTACTTCCTCGCCGGCGCCGTGAACCCCAACGCGCTCGAGGTGGCTTCGGGGCTCGCCTTGCTCGTCGTCTTCCTCGCGGTGCTGAAGGAGCGGGCCGCGCTCGTGCCGAGGATCCCCGATCTCGTCGTCCTCGCCGTGAGCGGGATCGTGCTCGCGAGCAGCCGCTCCATGTCACCGTTGTGGGTTGCGATGATCGGGGTGATGGCCCTCATCTATGCGAAGCCCGCTCGTCTTCAGGAACTGATCCGGATGCCGCGCGTGCTCGCGACCGTCGGCGTCATCTTCGCCGGGGTCGCGGCCGCGGCCGCTTGGATCCTCTGGACCGGAACCCTCGGATCCATGGGCAATTTCCCCGGAGCCGACACCTCTCCCGGCACGGCTTTCGCCACCATGCTGACGGACCGCGCATTCGATCCCGGCCTCATCGGCGTGTTCGGGTGGCTCGACACCTTCGCGCCGCCGTACGTCTATGCGTTGTGGTGGACCCTCCTGTTCGGCACGATCATCCTCGGACTGGGAGTCGCCAGGGGACGGAAGATCGCCGGCATCGTCGTGGGAATCCTCGGCGTCTACCTCGTGCCGGCGGTGGTGCAGGCGATGTCGATCACCTCCACGGGGTACATCTGGCAGGGCAGGTACGCCCTGGTCCCGCTCGTGACCGTCGTGGTGTTCTCGGCGGTGGCGATCGCCGACCGGCTCGGCGCTCGCGTTCCAGTCGTGCGTCTCTACGTCGTCGTCGCCGCCTTCGTGGCGATCGGCCAGTACCTGACGTTCTCCGGAACCCTCTCGCGGTATGCGGTGGGCGTCGGGCAGGAGGACCTGCTCGCGATGTATCGCAATCCCGTGTGGGCTCCACCGCTCGGCATCGTACCGTGGGTGGTGATCGCGGTGGTCGCCATCCTCGCGATCCTCGGTATCGTCGGCTGGGTGGCATCGCGGGGCATACGGACGGAGTCCTCCGATCCGATCGCCGAGTCGAGAACGTCACCCTCGCTCGCGATGACCTCCCGCTGACGGCGGAATCAGCCCTTCGCCGAGGTCAATGCCCCGTGGTCGTGTCGAACGGTCTGAGGTTCGGAGTCGACGGGCTCGCCTGAATGTCGAGCTGCAGGGCGCTGATGAGCATCTGCGTTCCGATCATGAGTGGGAGTGCTGCGAGCATGACGGTCGCTGCGGTTGCCACGACCGATCCGAAGGCCAGGAATGCGACCCAGATCGAGATGCCGAGGCCGACCGTGAACAGCAGCAGGCCCATGAAGAGCAACAGTGCGATCGGGGAGAACGACCAGAGCACGTAGCGGTACCAGATGCGCCTCCAGAAGCCGCGGAAGAGCAGGTCGAGCAGCTCGGGCACGACCTTGCCGAGCCGGATGCTCGACACCTCATCGCCGTACACGGCGGGCACCGGCACGTCGACGGCCGACACCTGCTGGATGTTGAGGTGGATCAGCAGGTCGTTCTCGAACGAGTATCTCTTCGCCACGCTGTCGAGCGGGACGTTGCGGAGGACTTCCGCGCGCACTGCCGTGTATCCGTTCTGCGGGTCGAACAGGTGCCAATACCCTGACGCGAGCTTCGTCATGAACGAGAGGACGATGTTGCCGAACACGCGGTGGCGCGGCATGCCCTCGAACGACTCGGGCGCGAAGAAGCGGTTCGCCTTCGCGAAGCCGAACCCGCCGTCGGTCACCTCGTCGAGCAGGGCCGGCAGGTGCTTGGGATCCATCTGCGCGTCGCCGGCCATCACGACGTTCACGTCGGCGCCGAGCTCGATCGCGGCGCGGTGTCCGGTGATGATCGAGCCACCGACGCCCTGGTTCACCTCGTGCCGAAGCAGTGTCACCCGCGAGGAATCGATCGAACGGACGACCTCGCTCGTCGCATCGGGACTGCAATCATCGACGATCACGATGTGATCGACGAAGTCGGGCATCGTCTCGATGACCGTGGCGATCATCGCCTCTTCCTTGTAGGCGGGGACGACCGCCGCGACTACTGCACCCTTGTACATCTAAGCTCGGCTCTCTCTCGGATTCTCCGCGAACACCCAGTACCGGTACGCGAAATAGTTCCACACCGTCATGGCGACGGTTGCGATGACCTTTCCGGCCACCCATCCGGCGCCGGTCCAGTCGACGGATGCCACGATCAGCACGCTCGCGGCGGTGTTGAACGCCACGAGCACTGCATACTTCAAGACGGCGATCCCGTGCGGCGCCGTTGAGGTGAATGCGAACATCTTCTGCACCGTGTAGGTGAAGAAGAAGCTCAGCAGGAACGCGACGCCCGTCGCCAGCCAGAGTGGCCAGCCCAGCACGTTCTTGAACAGCGCGAGAAGCCCGAGATCGACGAGGAACGCCGCGCCGCCCGCGATCAGGTACCGCACGGCGCTGTGGCCGAACACACGTCTGATCACGTCAGCTGCGACCCCTGCTCGAGGTCGCAGCGTCGATGACCTCGTGGGAGGGGAGGATCGTGGCACGCTCGGCCGCGGCGTCGCCGGTGCCCTCGACCAGATCGACGAAGTGCGAGAACTGCGTGGTGAGCGGCTCTTGCGAGCTCACGAGCTCGGGAATCTCGATGACGGTCTGCTGGCGATAACCGCGCCCCTCGTCGACCGCATTCTCCGAGACGTGGTGGTAGACGGTGACGTCCCGCCGCAGCAGGTCGACCTCGATCAGGCGATCCGCCTCGTGGATCGAGAGCTGGCGGATCTTGCGCTGGCCCATGCGGCTCGCCGACACGTGCGCGATGGCACCGTCGCCGAAGCCGAGCAGTGTTTCGGCGACATCCTCTGCACCATCGGCGGAGTCGGGATGGAAGAAGCCCAGTCGAGCGTCGACGGTGGTCGGCTCCGTGCCGATGAGATTGATGGCGAGATCGACGTCGTGAACGAGGAGATCCCACGCGACACCGGTTCGGATTCGCGGGGCGTACGGCGAGTGCCTCGTCGCGGTGATGTGCAATGGACGTTCGACGAGCGCTCGCGCCGTCATGACGGCCGGGTTGTAGCGTTCGAGCAGGCCGCAGACCAGGGGGAGATCGCGCTGCTCGGCCAGTGCGATGATCTCACGCGTCTTGAGGAGGCTGTCTGCGACGGGCTTCTCGATGAGCACTGCGGTGTCCTGGCTCAGCACCTGCATTGCGAGCTCGTGATGGGCTTCCGTCGCCGCAGCGATCACGACGCCGTCGAAATCGCTGAGATCGGGGAGCTCGGGTGCCCATTCAGTGCCGAATCGCTCGGCGACCTTGGCGCCGACCGACTTCCGGGGATCGACGAGGACGGCGAGATCCGCGCGTTGCGACTGTGAGATGACGCGGGCGTGGTGCGATCCCATGGTTCCGGCGCCGATGAGCGCGATCCGCAGCGGCCGGCTCATCGGGAAGCTCCCGAGATCTCACGCACGGCTGAGATGATGGCATCGAGCTCGTCGTCGGCGAGATGGTGATGAACCGGGAGCGACACCACCTCGCGTGCGA
Source organism: Agromyces albus (assembly GCF_004134825.1). Taxonomy (GTDB): domain Bacteria; phylum Actinomycetota; class Actinomycetes; order Actinomycetales; family Microbacteriaceae; genus Agromyces; species Agromyces albus. Next base: position 24,539 of record NZ_SDPN01000007.1, on the reverse strand, counting down.
CGCGGGCCGCCACGGGAGTATCGGCGACGGAGACGCGAGGATGGCGGCGGTAGGCGTCGTAGTCGGTGACGAGTCGCGGGTAGTACGCCCCGCTGCCGATACCGTGCTCGGTCAGCTGTTCCACGAACTCCGCCCGGTCGACGCGAGCCTCCTCGGTGACCCGGATCGTGTACTGGTGCCACACGTGCTCGCGGCCGGAGAGCTCTCGGGGCACCACGATGCCGGGTGCATCCGCGAGTCCCTCGGTGAGCCGCGCTGCATTGCGCCGCCGGGTCTGAACGATCGATGCGTATCTGGCCAGTTGGGGGATGCCGACGGCGGCCTGGAGATCGGTGAGGCGGTAGTTGTGTCCGGCCACCTCGTACTCGTAGCGAGCTCGCATCCCCTGGTTCCGGAGGACCCGGAGTCGATCTGCGAGCTCAGCGTCATCGGTCACGATGAGGCCGCCCTCACCGGTGGTGAGGTTCTTCGTGGCGTACAGCGAGAACGTGCCCAGGCCGTAGCTGCCGGCCGGTCGCCCGTGGTACGTCGCTCCGTGGGACTGGGCCGCGTCTTCGAGGATGCGCAATCCGTGGTCGTGCGCGAGCGCCTCGATGGGCTGCATGTCGGCCATCTGGCCATAGAGATGCACTGGGGCGAGCACTTTCGTGCGGGTCGTGATGCGCTCTCGTACCGAGGCGGGATCGAGGTTGAAGTCCTCATCACGGATGTCTGCGAACGTCGCCGTGGCGCCGGCCTCGAGGATCGCGTTCAGGGTCGCGACGAAGGTGAACGGCGTCGTCAGCACCTCGTCGCCTGGGTGGAGGTCGAGCACCTCGAGTGCGCCGACGAGCGCGGTGGTGCCGTTGTTCACGGCGATCACGTGGTCGAGGCCGAAGGTTGCCGCGAACTCGTCTTCGAGCTGCTTCACCTTGGGGCCCTGCGCGATCGAACCCGACCGCAGCACTTCGAGAACCAGTTCCTCTTCTTCGATTCCGAACTGGACGCGTGTGATGGGGATCATTGTTCCTCGTGGGTTAGATTGCAATGTGCAGGATGCGATTGTCCGCGAATCCCGCCCCCGATACCCTACCTTCTCGCGCGAGAGGCGCGCCGATCGACTCAGGAAGGTCGACGTGAACGCGATACACCCCACTGCCCAGCTCACGGGAGACGTCCGGCTCGGATCCGGCAACACGATCGGCGCCTTCGCCGTGATCACCGGGCCCGTCGAGATCGGCGACGACAACTGGTTCGGCTCAGGAGTGGTGATCGGTGCGCCTCCCGAGGTGCGCGGATTCGCTCATCCGACCGACCTCGCTGGATCGGTTGACGCTGCCGGTGTGCGCATCGGCGACCGCAACGTGGTGCGGGAGCACGCGCAGATCCATCAGGGTTCGCAGCGCCAGACGCACATCTCCGATGACGCGTTCATCATGAACCAGGCCTATGTCGCCCACGATTGCCGACTGGACGACGGCGTGACCCTCGCTTCGAGCGTCCTGCTCGCCGGTCACGTGTACATCGGGTCGAAGGCGAATCTCGGTCTCGGCACCACGGTGCACCAGTTCCGCTCGATCGGACGCGGCGCGATGGTCGGCATGTCGTCGGTCGTGACCCGCGACGTGCCGCCGTTCGCGAAGGTCTTCGGGAACCCCGCGACCGTACAGGGCGCGAACCTCATCGGCATGGAGCGCTCGGGCGTCGCCGCCGAGTTGGTCGACGTGCTCCGAGCGATCTACGAGGGCGGGGACGTGAGCCCCGAGGTGGTCGCCGACCCCGAGCTGCGAGCGGCCGTGGTCCAATGGGCGTCGGAACGCCCGGAACGCCCGGAACGTCCGGAACGAGGCGGTCGCGCGTGACCGACTCGATTCCCGCGCGGCGGCCGGCATTCTGGAACCGTGCGGTCTGGCGCGGCCGCGTCGATCGCTGGGTCACGCCGCGCCCCGACGGCCTCCCGGCCATCCGGGTGCTCATCGCGCTTCCCCTGCTGCTCGCGGTGATCGGCGCGATCCTCGTGGGACTCTCGGTGAACGGCTCGTCGTCAGGGGCGTTCCACTCGGAACTGCACGACGGCGCCGACCCCGACCTCATTGCGGGGACGCCGCAGCTCATACGCACCGACGAGTGGGCTGTGCAGACCGTGTGGGCCATCACGCAGGCCGAACAGGGACTGCCTGTCGAGAACGAGACATTCCCGGGTGGGATGGATGCGACCATCCCGCAGGACCTTCCGCGAGCCGACTGGTCCGTCGCGTTCCGCCCACACCTCCTCGGGTTCCTCTCGTGGGACGTCGATCATGCGATCGCCCTGAAATGGTGGCTCCCGGGCCTCGCGCTCATCGCGGCGGTGTACTGCTTCGCCGTCACGATCCTTCCGAGACGGCCGTTCCTCGCCGCCGGAATCGCGGGCGGCTTCTTCCTGAGTCCGTTCTTCCAGTGGTGGTTCCTGCAGACGACGCTCTGGCCGGCCGTCTGGGGATTCGTGTTGCTCACGACGGTCGTCTGGTGCCTCCGCGCAACGACGCGGGTCGCGCCGCTCGTCTGGAGCGGCATCCTCGCTTACCTCACCGTGGTGATGGCGATGGGCATCTACGTCCCCTTCATCGTCCCGATTGTCCTCGTCGGCGCCCTCACCGTCGTCGGTGCGGTCTTCGACGCGAGGAGGAGCGGTATCGGATTCGGCCGGCTCGCGCTCCGCGTCGCTCCCGTGCTCGGCGCGGGCGCCGTGGGCTCGGCGATCACGCTGGCGTGGCTCGTCGAGAAGTCCGCGACGGTCGACGCGTTCCTCGGCACCGCGTACCCGGGTGAGCGACTCGTGGCCGCCGGTCAGAGTGGCGGAGTCGAGCTCGCCCACATCCTCTCCTCGTCGTTCGCCCTCTCCTTGAAGGCGGGCGGATGGCTCGGCCTCAACTCGTCCGAGGCATCCACGTTCTTCTTCGCCGGCGCATTCCTGATTCCGGTCGTCGTGTGGCTGGTCGTCCGCTGGCGGCGCACCTTGGCGTTCCCATGGATGCTGGTCGGCGCTTCGGCCTCGGTGCTCGTGATCGCGGCCTTCATCTTCCTCCCGGGTTGGGATGCGCTGGCGCACCTGCTCTTCCTCGACCGCTCACTTCCGGGCCGCTTGCGTCTCGGCGTCGGGTTCGCCTCGCTCGTGATCATGGTGATCCTGATCAGGGAGCTGACGCCCGATCGCCGGCCTCGGCGCCTCTTCGCCGGCATCCTCGCTCTGCTGTTCCTGGGATCGCAGGCGGCGATCGCGTTCGCGGTCTGGGCGGAGTCGCCGGGGGCGCTGGCCGCCGCGCGGTTCTGGTGGATCCTGGCACCGTTGTCGGCTGCCGTGATCTACCTCATCGCCCGTGCCCGGCCGGCGGCCGCCGTCGCGATCTTCGTGGTCATCGGCGTGATCAGCGGAGCGACGGTCAACCCGGTCTATCGCGGCGTGCTCGATCTCCGCGAGACGGATGCCTCGGCTGCCGTCCGCGAGCTCGATGAGCGCGCGGGCGGGGCGACCTGGGTCGGCGTCGGCGGTCGGCTCACCGGAGCGATGCTGCTCGAGTCGGGCGTCGAGGCGTTCAACGGGTTCCAGGGCGCGCCGTCAGACGAGATGTGGCATCCGGTCGACCCGACCGGAGCCTATGAGTTCGAGTGGAATCGACTGGCCGGCATCGGATGGACACCCGGGGTGGGCGAGCCGCAGATCTCGAATCCTGCGCCCGACCAGATCCTCGTCACGTTCGATGCGTGCTCCGCCTTCGCTCAGGAGAACGTCGACTTCGTGCTCGCCGACAAGACCGTCGACGTCGAGAGCGCGTGCCTCGAGCCGGTTGAGGAGTTCGACCTCGCAGCCGACGGCGAGTTGACGATCCTCGAGGTGGTTCCGCAACACCCGTGACGCCGGTGGCGGGCTCCTCGAGGAGCGGTCAGCGGCTCCTGCCGAACGCGTGGCCGATGAGGATGCGCAATCCCGATGCGTCCTGCGCCCTGAGCGCCGATGGGATGCGGGTCAGCGCGTTGACCCGGCTCGAGAGGTGGAATCGGGCGGCCCGGGCGGCGAGGTGCCAGCCGCGCCCCTCGAATCGCTCGGCGAGCTCCGCGAAGAACTCATCCTCCTCGCGGAAGCGGCTCCCGTCGACCGCCTTCCATGACGAGACGCTTCCCGCGTGCCGTCGGTAGTCGAACTCGACGGTGTCATCGACGACGAGCGATCCGCCGGCTTCGCACAGGTCGAGCACGAGCGCGAGATCCTGCACCACCTCGTAGCCTGCACGGAACCCGGTGGCCCGGGTTCGCGGTCCGTGCCAGGCGACCGAGGGGAAGTTCATCCAGTTGCCACGCGTGACGCTCGTTGCGAGCTGCTCACCCGACAGCACGATCGGCGGTGATGCCTTCGGCCGATAGAACGACTTCGCCGAGTCGACGAGGGTGCGCACGGCCGCGCCGTCCTCATCGATGATCCGCACCCCGGGGTGGAGCATGGCCGCATCGGGAAAGGACGCGGCGAGCGACCGCATGTGCTCGACATATCCGGGATGCAGGGCGTCGTCGCATCCGAAGATCGTGAACCACTCAGCGGTGGACCGGTCGACCGCTTCCTGGAAGTTCGCGTTGATCCCGAGGTTCTCGGTGTTGCGCACGTACTCGATCCGGCGATCGCCGAGCCCGACCAACCATTCGCCCGCGCTCGCGTCGGGATAGTGGTCGTCGATCACGACGAGGCGCCAGTCGGGGTCCGTCTGAGCCAGGACACTCTCCACGGCGATGCGGAAATGGTCGATCCGACCATAGAACGGCATCATGATGTCGAAGGTCATGTCGTCTGGGCGCTCCTCGGGCCCCCGCGAGCGGGGATAGCATTCTCGGGTGGCTCAATCCTCCCTCATCCGACAGGGAGTGCTGTCGACCGTCGGCGTCGCGGTCCAGGGCTTGGCCCGATTCGGATACTCCATTCTCATCGCGAGATTCGTCGGAGCCGAACCGCTGGCGCTCGTCAACACGCTGATCTCGCTCTCGATCATTCTGTCCCTGCTCTGGCCGACGGCGGCCGGGAATGCCGCAGGCACCTTCCTCGCTCGCGCGGTGCGCAACGACCGCGCTCCGCAGCGTGTGCTCGGCCTCGTGTGGAAGTCGACCGGGCTGGCATGCCTGGCCATCTCGATCATCGGCGTGCTCGTCGCCGTGATCGTCATCGGCACCGAACCGGCCGAGGCCGTCGGCATGGTGGCCCTGACGCTCGCATGGTCGGCCTACATCCTCACCCGCGGAATCAGGATGGGACTCGGTCAGGTCACCGCGGCGGCGGTGTGGGACTCCATCAGCGCAGCGGTCAGCATCGGACTTCTCGTCGCCGTCATCGCGCTCGACGCCACGGCACTGCTGCTCTGGCCGCTGACGATCGGCTACGCCCTGTTCGCGCTCGCCGCGGTGCCTGCCATGCGACGCACCGGGCGCGCGCTCGCGCCCGATCGGACCACCGCCCCCGGCGACATCTGGCACCTCGTCGCGTGGAACTCCCTCGGACTCATCGCGACGAATGGACTCATCCAGTTCTCGATGGTGTGGGCGTTCGCCACCGCGAGCGCTGAGGAGTCGGGGATGTTCGCGGCTGCGATCGCGCTCGCCACGCCGGCCTCGATGCTCGCCCAGGCCGTGAGCCAGGTGCTGATTCCCCGATACGCCCACTGGCTCGAAGAGGATCCGGTCCAGGCTCGTCGACATCACCTTCGAGTGCTGTCCGTCATGACCGGAGTGCTCGTGGTCGCGTTCGGCACGGTGGCCTGGATCGCACCATGGTTCATCCCCCTGCTCTACGGCCCCGGCTTCGACGCAGCCGTTCCCCTGATGCGCCTGTTGCTCATCGGTGTCTTCCTCTTCTCGGTCGGCCTGATCGCCTCCTCGTTCCTCATCACGTCGTGGCGTGCGATGCCGGCGACCATCGCGGCGGGCGTGGGCTCGGTCCTCGGCATCCTCGCGATGGCCGTCGCGACTCCGGGTCTCGGCGGCGCGATCGGAGCGGCGGTCGGTGTCATCGTCGGAACAGCGGTGAGCGCGGCGCTCGCCGTCGGATGGTCGCTTCGCACGCCGACAGCACCGTCGAGGGCGGCGGAATCGCCGCCCGGATCGGGCGATGGACGTGTCGGCGAGCTCCGTTAGAATGGCTCGTCACCCATCACGAAGGACCCCATGACCACCACTGCCACGATCGAGCTCTCGATCGTCATGCCCTGCCTGAACGAAGCCGAGACGCTCGCCGTGTGCATCCGGAAGGCACAGGGATACCTCGAGCGGTCGGGTGTCGTGGGCGAGGTCGTCATCGCCGACAACGGCAGCACCGACGGATCCCAGGAGATCGCCCGTGACCTCGGCGCGCGAGTCGTCGACGTGGAGGCGAGGGGATACGGCAGTGCGCTCATGGGCGGCATCGAGGCGTCCCTCGGCCGGTACGTCATCATGGGCGACGCCGACGACAGTTACGACTTCTCGAACCTCGATCCGTTCGTCGAGCGACTTCGCGCCGGCGACGACCTGGTGATGGGCAACCGCTTCCGCGGCGGCATCGAGCCGGGAGCCATGCCCCCGCTGCACAAATACCTCGGAAACCCTGTGCTCACGTTCATCGGCCGGTTGTTCTTCCCCTCGCAGATTCGCGACTTCCATTGCGGGTTGCGCGGGTTCAACCGCGAGTCGATCCTCGCGATCGGCCTCATCACGACGGGAATGGAGTTCGCGAGCGAGGTCGTCGTGAAGTCGACGCTCGCGGGCCTCACGATCAGCGAGGTTCCGACGACGCTCAAGAAAGACGGCCGGTCCAGACCCCCGCACCTTCGAAGCTGGCGTGACGGATGGCGCCACCTCCGTTTCCTCCTCCTGTTCAGCCCTCGCTGGCTGTTCCTGTACCCTGGCGCCGCGGCCTTCCTCCTCGGACTCATCTCGAGCGTCGTGCTCGCCTTCGGTCCGGTCCAGGTCGGCTCGATCGGATTCAACGTCTCGACGCAGGTGTACCTGCTCGCTCTGACGTCAGTGGGCTACCAGGCGGTGCTGTTCGCGCTCCTCGCAAAGCTCTATGCGCGACATGAGGGCTTCTTCATTCCACGGAGTAGAGCGTTCGAGCGAATCGCCGAACGTGCGACGCTCGAGTCGGGCGCCCTGATCGGGCTCGCCCTCTTCGTGCTCGGCTTCGTGATCGGCATTGCACAGTTCGTCGCCTGGGCCGCGTCGGGTTTCGGTGAACAGAGCGTCGTCGACACGGTTCGTCTCGCTGTGCCGGGGGCGCTTCTCATGATCCTCGGTGTGCAGACCATCATGGCCGGCATGTTCCTCGGCATCCTCGCCGTTCCCGTCCGCCGCCGCTGATCGACACCCTCTCCATCCGACCTGAGGGACAAGTTGACTCGACCTTCCGACCGCACGCTGGCTCGCGGCGCGCCCGATCGAGGGTCGGCGGGTCGTCTTCAGCCCGAGCGGCACGGCGCGTTGTGGTTTCTCGCACCGTTCGCCGTGTTCGCGTTGCTCGGAGTGCTGTGGTCACTCGCCTCGCCGGTCTTCAGCGTTCCCGATGAGAACGCCCATGCCCTCAAGGCGATCGCGCAGGTGCGCGGCCAGGTGATCGGCTACACCGTTCCCGAGGTCAGGCACATCGTGGTCGACCTGCCCGATGGGTACGAGTACGACGCGCAGATGGGGTGTTTCGCGAACCAGCCCGACACGCCCGCGTCGTGCGGCGTCGAGCTGGGCGATGCCTCAGGGCTCGATTGGTTCAACACGTGGGTCGGGGCCTACAACCCGCTGTACTACTACCTCGTGGGGTGGCCGAGCCTGCTCTTCGACGGCAATGAGGCCGTCTACGCGATGAGGATCGCGAGCTCCCTGCTCGGCGCCGCCCTGCTCGCGTGGGCGTTCCTGGTCGCGTCTTCGGGTGCCCGTTCACGGTGGATGCCGCTCGGCATCGCCTTCGCCGCGGCGCCGATGTGCATGTTCCTCATCGGCGCGGTCAACCCGAACGGCACCGAGATTGCGGCGGCGGTTGCGGTGTGGGTCGGCACGCTGCGGCTGCTGGAGACGTTCCGCGACGCCGCCGAGCGGCCGTCCATCTCGAGGAATCAGCTCTGGGCGGGGGTGACGATCGCGTCGATCCTGCTCGTCACCGCGCGGGCGCTCGGACCACTGTGGCTGGTGGTCGTCGTCGCGCTCTGTCTTCTGGCGAGCGGGTGGCAGCCTGTCAGGCGAATGCTCTCCACCGCCGCGAGCTACTGGTGGCTCGGCGCCATCGCCGCCGGCGGAGTCTTCTCGATCGGCTGGACCCTGTCGGGCGGCAGCCTCTCAAGCCAAGCGGAGGCATCCGATGCCCTGCTCGTCGGCGCGACATTCCTTCGGGGCTTCTCGCATGTGGTGCGGATCACCCCCGACTATGTGCAGCAGGCGATCGGGTACTTCGGCTGGCTCGATACGCCGCTGCCGTTGTGGACCTACTGGCTGTTCATCGCGGCGTTCGCCGTGCTCGTCGTGTTGGCGTTCACGATGGCCCGGCGCAGGAGCGTGGTCACGCTCGCGGTCGTCACGCTCGCTGCGCTGCTCGTTCCCGCCCTCGTGCAGGGATACAGCGTGCACCAGACCGGCATCATCTGGCAGGGGCGTTACGGACTGTTCCTCTACCTCGGCATCACCATCGTCGCGGCCTGGGTCCTCAGCAAGGATGCCCCGGCCATTGGCTTCCTCGCGCCCCGCGCGGCCTGGATCGGCTCGGCGCTGCTCGCGTGCTACGGGCTGCTCGCCTTCGGCCTCGTGATGGTCCGCTACGTGATCGGGGCGCAGTCGCCCCTCGGCCAGATGCTGTCCGATCCGCGGTGGCAACCCCCGCTCGGCTGGCCGATGCTCGTCGGCGCCTATGCGGTGGCCTCGCTCGCCCTCGTCGTCCTCGTCGGCGGAGCCTCGCACCTGCTCGCGCGTCGAGAGCACGACCTCGACGCATCGGTTGCAACGCCGGTTGCCGTGGCAGAGGAATCGGCACGTGGCTGAGCCCCGGATCGCGATCGCCTACGACTGCGTGTTCCCCGTCGATGCGGGCGGGGCCGAGCGCGTCTATCGCCGTCTGGCGGAGATCTTCGCCCGACGGGGGAGCTCGGTCGACTACGTGTCTCGCCGTGGGCGCGAGGCGGGTCCTGATGCCGGGTTCTCCGTGATCGGCGTCTGGAGCGGTGAGATCGCCGATGCAGGCGGAACGCGCACGATCTCGAGTGCCGTGGCGTTCGCGGTTTCGCTGTTCCGTCATTTCGTTCGTCGCCGCGGCGCCTACGACCTCGTGATCGTCGCCGCGCTTCCGGTCCTCAACGTCTTCGCGGTCCGACTCGCGCTGCTCGGGGCCCGCACTGCAGTCGCGACCGATTGGCCCGAGATCTGGCCGTGGCGGAAGTGGCGCGATTACTCGGGCGCCGTCGTCGGCACGGCCGCCTTCGCGCTCCAATGGCTCGGCGTGAACATCGGAGCGATCCACATCGTGAACAGCATGTTCACCCGGTCGCGCCTCCTGCGCCTCCGACGGCGCGCCGACCCCATCGTGCTCGGCCTGGTGGACCTCGCCCGCGACGCGGCGCATGCCTCGGCCGCTCTGGCGAAGCCGCCGGTGGTGCTCTTCGTCGGACGGCACATCCCCGACAAGCGACTCGCGGCCCTTCCGGCGGCCCTTGCGGCGGCGCGCGAGTCGATCCCCGATCTCGCGGCCGTCGTCGCCGGATTCGGCCCACAGACCGGAGCGGCTCGTCACGCCGCCGACGCCGCGGGTGTCGCCCATGTCGTGCGGTTCGTCGGCAGGGTCGATGACGCCGAGCTCGAATCCCTGCTGGCCACCTCCGCCGTGCTCGTGAACCCGTCGGCGAGGGAGGGCTTCGGCCTCGTCGTCGCGGAGGCCGCGGCGCACGGCACGCCGTCGGTGGTCGTCGCCGGTGAGGACAATGCCGCCGCCGAGCTGATCGTCGACGGCGAGAACGGGTTCGTCGCGGCATCCGTCGCGCCCGGAGTGCTCGGCGACGCGATCGTGCGGGCGGTGCTGGGCGGCGACGACCTGCGTCGATCGACGTCGTCGTGGCTCGAGCGCGAACGCCGGGAGCACTCGCTGGAGCGGTCGGTCGACCAGATCCTCGACCGGTGGCGCGCCGTCAGCGGTCGGTGACGGGCGAGGAGACCGTCTCGAGCAGGGCGTCGCGCGTGGCGGCGGCGGTCTTCTCCCACGAGTACCCGGCGGCACGGGCGAGACCGGCGCGGGACATCCGCTCGCGTTCCGCCGGTGAGTCGAGCACGGATCGGATCGCGCGCGCGATCGCGTCGGGGTCGGCCGGGTCGGCGTAGACCGCGGCATCGCCCGCGACCTCGTGCATGACGGGGATGTCGGAGACGATCACGGGGCAGCCGCGGGCCATGGCCTCGAGCGGCGGGAGGCCGAAGCCCTCGAACCGGGTCGGGAACACGAGCGCGGTCGACTCCGCGTACAACTGCTCGAGCTCGTCGCCACTCAGCCAGCCGCGGAGGTCGACGTGGTCGCCGAGCCCGAGCCGCTCGACCACGGGTGCGAGCGGATCGTCGCCGTGGCTTCCGGTGACGACGAGGGAGGGCCGGCGCTCGGGGTCGATGCGGGCGAGCGCTTCGAGCAGGGTCTCGAACCCCTTGTGCGGCATCCGGTTCCCGACGGCGAGCAGCTGGGTGTCGAGCCGGCGAACGGAGGCGACGCCGGCGGGCGCCGACCCGTCGGGTATCGACCCGGCGAGCGGCGTCAGGATCACGCGCTCAGGGGAGATGCCGAGGAGGGAGACGATGTCGGCGCGCGATGACTCGCTCGCGGTGATGATGCGTCGTGCCGCGCGTGCAGCGAGGCGGATCATCGTGCGGATGATGCGCGCGTACGCACCCGGAACGTACTCGGGATGCCGGAACGCGAGCAGGTCGTGGAGCGTCAGCACCACGGGGACGCGCGACCGCATCGGGCCGAAGTTCGCCGGGCAGTGCACGAGGTCGGCGCCGTGCCGCCGTGCCGCCCGGGCCACCGCGAAGAGCTCGCCGCGCGCCCACGCCACTCGGTTCTCCCCGCTCACGCCCGAGTCGATCACCCTCCCGGGGAACCAGGAGACGTCGGCGGCAGCCAGCTCGCTCGAGGCCAGGGCGACGTATTCGAGCTCGGGGTCGTCGAGGGAGAGTCGCGAGTAGACCTCCCGGACGTAGGACTCCATGCCGCCCTTCGTGCCGGTGAAGAAGAGCAGGTCGACGAGCACGCGCTTCACGCGCCACCTCCGGCCTCGACGGCGGCGGCCTCACGGATGCCGCGCTCGAGGCGGCGACGTCGCGCGAGCTCGTACACGACCGCCGAGGCGAGTTCGGCGACGAGGAGCCCGAGGAACACGGCCGACAGGCTCTCGAGGGCGAGGCCCGCCGCGGCGAGGGCGAACGTGACGACCGACACGACGGCCCGTAGGCCGGTGAGCAGGCGCACCGCCCCCGCACGCCGCAGGGCGGCGAACGGGATCGTCGTCGCGAGGGACGCGGCGCGCCACGCGCACGCGAGGAGCAGGGGGACGAGCGTCGCCGACCCCGCCCACGCCGCCCCGAAGATGAACCCGAAGGCGCCGGCGAGCTCGAGCACGAGGAGCGCCACCACCGCTGCGAGCACGGATGCCGCCGAGACGACGATATCGAGCCGCGAGTGCTGCTTGAGGAGCCGGAGCCGCATGAAGTTGAGCGGGATCGCGAGCAGTCCCGACACGGTGGCGATCGAGGCGAACAGCACCGCATCGGTCGAGCCGAGGAACGCGAGGATCATCGCGTTCAGGAGCGGGTAGACGACGCCCGTGATCGCGGTGTCGGCGATGACCCAGCCCATGACCGCCGGCTCGGGCCGGCTCGGCCGGTGCGCGACCGGCAGGCAGCGGATGCACGTCGCGATCGCGATGCCGACGACGAGGGGGACGAGGGCCCATTGCTGCCCGGCGAATCCTGCGAGCACGCCGACGAGGGCGCCGGAGCCCACGGCGATGGAGGCCACGATCTCGCGCCGGTCGAGTCGCTCGGCGACCGACACGCCACGACCGACCTCGAGCGCCGCGATGAGGATCGGGAGACCGATGGCGAGCACGACGGCGGTGGGCGGGAGGACCGCGACGACGACGGCGGTCACGACCGAGATCGCCGCGAGCCAGAGGGGGAAGACGACGCGGCGCTCGGTCGCCGCCGAGCTCAGCCTGGACTCGACGACGACCGCGAAGGTCAGCTGCCCGGCGAAGGTGGCGACGAGCACCGCGACCGCGAGGAAGCCCTGCTCGTCGACCGTGAACAGGCGCGAGGAGATCGAGACGGTCGCCGCCGGGATGACCGCGAGCGACACGCCGCCGAGCAGCGTGATGAGGCTCAGCGCCGCTCCTCGCAGTCGCATCGGACCCGGCATCGGCTCGGTCATCGGGTCACCGCCGTGCTCGAGCCGCCGATCGTGTGCCCCAGCATGCCCTCGGCGCGACCGAGGAACACCCACCACCCGTCGGGGACGGTGTTCGTCGTGCGGTGACGGAGACCGAACGCGATCCCGCCGAAGACGAACGCCAGCCGCCACCACCACGGGTAGCTGTGGCGCATCACGAGCCGGCCGAGTCCACGGCCGTAGGCGCGCAGCTTCCGGCGTCGCTCCGCCGCCGAGAGGCCCCTCGCGTCGGCGATGCCGCCGACCGCGACCTCGGGCGGGAGCCAGCCGAATGACCGGGCGAGGTCGGGCCTGCGCTCGATCAGCCGGAGCAGCAGGTCGGTCGCCTCGCCGGCCTGCCACGGCGACGGCGCTCCGGTGCCGAGGTCGGGGTCGAATCCGCCGAGCTCCTCGAACACCGAGCGGCGGATCAGGAGTCCCATCTCGATGACCGTCCAGACATTCCAGCGGTCGAGGGGTGCGCCGTCGTCTGGCAGCGAGAACTTCGGACCGTGCTCGTCGACGACGGTGAGGGCGCCGGCTTCGAGCGAGGACGCCTCGGCGCGGATGGCATCGAGGCTCCCGTCGGGGTACCAGGTCGTGTCGTTCGGGAAGTGCAGGAGGCGATCGCCGGGAGGAAGGGCCGCGACGCCGGCGTTCCTGCCGCGTGAGGCGCCCCGCGGCGACGTCGTGACCTCGATGACGAACGCGTTGCCGCGGAACATCTCAGCGAGTCGCTCCACCTCGGCGAGATGGTCCTGCGCCACGAGCACCAGCCGGTCATCGGGGCGGACCTGCGCGGACAACGACCGGAGCAATCGCTCGAGCGGCTCGGCGCGCCCGAGCGTCGAGACCACGAGACCGAGATTCACAATGCACTCATTCTGTACGATGAGGTGGCCGCTCCGCGTATCGACAGGATCCCTCTCCATGCCCACCGCTGACGACACGCCGACGCCGGGGTCCGCGACACCGCGCGTCTCCGTCGCGCTCGGCACGCACAACGGCGCGAGGTACCTGCGCGAGCAGCTCGAGAGCATCCTCGGCCAGGGGCATCCGGTCGATGAGATCGTGCTCTCCGACGACGCGTCCGGCGATGGCACGGTCGAGCTGGCCGAACGGGTGATCGAGGAGCACCGGGCGGCGGATGCCGCGACGCCGGCGCTCATCGTGCTGCGCAACCCCACGCCGCTCGGCGTGACCGCGAACTTCGAGCAGGCCCTGCTCGCGGCATCCGGCGACGTCATCGCGCTCTCCGACCAAGACGACGTCTGGCACCCCGACCGGGTGGAGCGGGCACTCGCCGCCCACGCCCGACCTGCCGGTGCCGAGCTCGTCGCCGCCGAGGCACGGCTCGTCGACGACGACGGGGAACCGCTCGGCTTCACGCTCTTCGAGACCCTCGGCGTCGACGCGCAACTGCGGCGACGCCTCGAATCGGATGCCGCGTTCGACGAGCTCCTGAAGCGCAACGTGCTGACGGGCGCGACGATGATGGTCCGTCGCGAGCTCGTGCTGCGCGCGGCACCGTTTCCGCGTTCGTGGGTGCACGACGAATGGCTCGCGGTCGTCGCCGCCGTGGGAGGCGGGCTCGCGGTGGTCGACGAACCGCTCATCGACTATCGCCAGCACGACGCCAACCAGATCGGCGTCACGCGGCTCGGGCTCGGTGGCCGGTTCGGCCGCTTGCGCGCGCCGCGCACCGAGCGCAACGAGCGCCTGCTGGCCCGCGCGAGCGCGCTCAGCGAGCGACTGCCCCAGCTCGCGACCCGGAATCCGATGGTCGCGGAGCGCGTGCTCGACAAGCTCGCGCATGAGCGCGTGCGCAGCAGCCTGCCGTCGCGTCGCGTCGCGCGACTCGGCCCGGTCGTGCGTGAATGGCGCACCGGGCGGTACGACCGGTTCGGACTGGGGGCGCAGGACGTGCTGCGCGACCTCGTCCAGCCGGTCTGACCCGGTCGCACTCGAGCGCGGGTGCGGTCGTCAGCCGAGCCGCTCGATCGCCGGCACCGGAGGTCGCCCTGCTGCGAGCGCGTCGCGCCAGCTCATGTCGCGTGCGGCCTTCACGGCGCACACCACGAGCAGCATCCAGCCGCCTTCGGCGAGCGCGAAGCTCTCTGCGAACGACGTCGTGGCAATGACGACGAGCATGAGCGCCGGCCAGAGGTAGACGACGCTGCGTCGCGCCGACGCGAGCAGCCACGCGCGCACGAACGCGACGCCGACGAGCGCTACGAAGAGGAGCGCGCCGATGACGCCCACCTGGAAGTAGACGTCGATGTAGGCGCTGAGCGCTGACGAGTGCGGTCGCCCGGTGGCCAGCTCGATCCACCGGTAGGGCGCGGCATCGGGCCAGCTCCCGACCCAGCCCCATCCCTGCAGTGGGTTGCGGTTCAGGTACCGGGAGAGCTCACGCCAGACCTCGAGTCGCACGTCGAACTCGGCGCGAGCGTCGAGCAGTTCGATGATGCGCACCCGGAAGATCCACGCGGTCACGATCACGGCGATGGCGGCGACGAGCAGGCCGATCTGCCAGCGCCAACGGGTGGCCGCGGCGGTGCGCCGAAGCCCGTAGAGCGCCGCGAGCGCCACGAGCGCCGCGCCGAGCGACGCCCACGTCGTCGGCGAGCCCGAGAACACGAGGCACACGGCGGCGAGCGACATCGAGGCGATCGCCCGCACGCGCAGCACGCTGCGCGTGCGCCATTCGACGATGAACGTGAGCAGGGCGATGAGTGCGACGAAGCCGAGCATGTTCCGCGAGCCGAAGATCCCCTGGATCGGGCCGAATCTCGTGAGGTCGCCCTGGATGCCGAGGAAGGCGATCGGCAGGTCGAGCAGGATGCCGGAGAGCACCTCGAGGGCGATGGAGACGCTGAGGAGAAGCCGCATCACGTCGCCGAAGGCGCGCACGATCTGGATCGTGTCGCGCATGAGAGCGACGTAGACGCCGGCGAACGCGAAGGCGATGAGGTATCCGGCCCGCACCGCGCTCCAAGCCGGGGCGTTCGAGCCCGGTGCACTGCTCCAGAGCACGGATGCCGCGCACCAGCCGACGAATACGAGGATCGTCAATGGCAGGATTCCGTACCATTCGACGGCCCGCCACCTCGCGACCAGTGATGCTCCGCACAAGACGAGCAGGCCCGCGAGCGCGGCGAGAAGACCCGGCCAGCCGATGAGACTGCGGATGGCATGGCTGCTGAAGGCAAGCCCGACGGCCGTGAGGGTGACGGCCTGCGCGAAGCGCGCGGACCCGGCGAAGTCGCGCGTGGCGTGCCAGAAGCGAGTGGCGGCACCGCCGGCGGCTGAGCTCATCGGCGTGGGCCCGCCTCTCGCCGGGGCACGGTCATTGGGCCGCCTCTGCCGGCGGCATCCGCGATGCCCGGACCGGTGGCGGCTCGGCCGGCAACGGCTCTGGCGCCCATTGGCGCTGCTTCGTCGACCAGGCGATCGCGATGAGCAGCACCCAGCCGCCCTCGATGAGGATGCGGCTCTCGGCGAGGCTCTGGCCGATGAGGGCGACGAGCACGAGCAGCGGGACGAGTGCGGCGGCGGAGTGCGGCAGCGGCCGCCCGGTGACCTCCATCGGCTGGTCGACCGCGAGGAACCACGAGCGCCAGAGCGCGCCGATGACGATCGAGGCGAACGCGATGACGCCGATCACCCCGAGCTGCATCCAGACGTCGAGCCAGGCGTTGTGCGCCTGGAGGTAGGTGACGCCCTTGCGCACGGCGAGCCCGTCGAACGGCTCGACCCAGGGCACCCAGTAGCTCACCCATCCCCACCCGAACCACGGCCGCTCGGCGGCGAGCCCGGCCACGGCGTTCCAGATGTCGAAGCGGCCGGTGAGGTCTTCGCTCTTGCCGAAGAGGTCGGTCAACCGGCTCCAGAACACGACGAGCAGCACGACGGATGCCACGAGCGCGCCCGCGGCGGTCGCATACACGCGGCGCCGCCGATCGGGCCCGACCCGCCTCGCCCACATCGCGAAGCCGAATGCCGCGAGCACGACGACCGCGACGAGCGCGACGGTGGCGGAGCGGGTGAGCAGCACGGTGAGCCCCGCGACGATGAGCCAGCCGATGCCCTGCGCCCGGCGCATGCTGCCGGCGGCGAGGAGCGCACTGAAGACGATGAGCCCGAGGAGGGCGGTCATGCCGAGCAGGTTGCGATTGGCGACGATGCCCTCGATCGGTCCGCCGTCGAACAGCAGTCCGCGAGACCAGTAGAAGGCCATGGGCACCTGCTCTGCGCCGGGGTCGAAGTCGGGGAAGATCGGCAGCACCGGTTCGCGCACGATCACGGCGATCCAGAGTTCGAAGGCGAGTGAGAGGCCCAGGATCCACTTGATCGCGCCGCCGAGGGCGCGCACGAGCTGGGTCCAGGAGAGGCAGAGGGCGAGCGCGACGGCGACGAACGTCGTGACGAGCGTGATGAGCACGCCGAGAGCCGACGCGCCGGGGTAGTACGACCACGCGATCGAGAGCACGGCGATGAGCACGAAGACGAGCGTCGATTTCGGGATGCGGCGCCAGTTCCATCGGGGTCGCGCGGCGACGACGAGGGCGACGGCGCCGCCGACGACGAGGAGGTCGACGATGCCGGAGCCCCACCAGCCCAGCAGGTTGCGCCAGAACTGGCCCGCGAGCACCGTGAAGAGCGCGAAGGTCGCGAACGCGCCGGTGAGCGTGCGGTACCGGCGCGTGGTCATGCGACCTAGGCTATCGCGCGTGCTCAGACGAACGCGGCCCTGCCGGTGATCTTCCGGCCCACGATGAGCGTGTTCATCTCGCGCGTGCCCTCGTATGAGTAGAGCGCCTCGGCGTCGGCGAAGAAGCGGGCCACGTCGTACTCGAGCACGATGCCGTTGCCGCCGACCGACT
This sequence comes from Agromyces albus, assembly GCF_004134825.1. Classification (GTDB taxonomy): domain Bacteria; phylum Actinomycetota; class Actinomycetes; order Actinomycetales; family Microbacteriaceae; genus Agromyces; species Agromyces albus. The sequence goes on along the minus strand of NZ_SDPN01000007.1, from coordinate 7,241 downwards.
CGCGTGCCCACGCGACGGTCTCGCGCATGCGCGACGTCGTATACGCCTTCGCGAGGGCCGAGTGCTCGTCGCGCTGCTCGCCGCGGTCGAGCATCTCGGAGACGCGCACGACCATGCCGAGCGAGGCGGTGATGTTGCCGAGGCACTTGACGAGCAGGTCCTGGATCAGCTGGTGCGAGCCGATCGTCTTGCCGAACTGCACGCGCTCGCCCGCGTACTTCACGGCGGCCTCGTACGCGCCGATCGACGTGCCCACGGCAGCCCACGCCACCTCGGCCCGAGTGAGGCGCAGCACGCTCGCGGTGTCCTTGAACGAGTTCGCGTTCTGGAGCCGGAGCGACTCGGGCACGACCACGTTCTCGAGCGTGATGTCGGCGTTCTGCACGGAGCGGAGACTGATCTTGCCCTCGATCTTCGTGGCCGTGTAGCCCGGGGTCGAGGTCGGCACGATGAAGCCCTTGACCTGGCTGTCTGCGACGTCCTTCGCCCAGATGACGGTGATGTCGGAGAAGGTGGCGTTGCCGATCCAGCGCTTCGAGCCGTTCAGGACCCAGTTGTCGCCGTCGCGCTCGGCGGTCGTGCGCAGGCCCTGCGCGGAGTCCGAGCCCGACTCAGGCTCGGTGAGGCCGAAGGCGCCGATGACCTCGCCGCTCGCGAGCCTCGGGATCCACTCCGCTCGCTGCTCGGCGGAGCCGCAGACGCTGATGCTGCCGGTCGCGAGCCCGTTCTGCACGCCGACGAAGGTCGCGACACCCGCGTCGACGCGAGCGCATTCGAGGGCGACGAAGCCGCGGAACACGGCGGAGTTCTCGAACGGCCGGGTCTCGTCCCAGCCGAACGAGAAGGCGCCGAGGTCGGCGAGCGGCTTCACGATCTGCACGGGGAACTCCGCGCGGTCCCAGTAGTCGCCGACGATCGGCCTGACGTCGCGTTCGAGCCATGCCCGGAGATTGCCGAGCGCCTCCTTCTCCTGCTCGGTGAGGAGGGACTCGTAGGCGTAGAAGTCGCTCGCGAGCGGCTCGAAGGTCATGCGTGCTCCAATGCGTGGTCGGACCCGTGAAGCCTATGGCTGGCGCAATCGCCCTCGAAGGCGTTGGTAGTTTTGACCCAACGGCGGAGAGGAACCATCGAGGATGTTTGTGGCGATCGGCAACACACCCCGGGACTACGCATGGGGATCTCATCGGGCGATCGCCGAGTTCCTGGGCAGGCCACCCTCGGGCGGACCGCAAGCGGAGCTGTGGCTCGGCGCGCACGCGGGCTCCCCGGCACGCATCGTCGACGCGGCATCCGTCGGCCATGACGACCTCGCCGCCTGGATCGAGGCGGATCCCGAGCGAGCGCTCGGGCCGAAGCTCGCCGCCGAGGGCGCACGTCTGCCGTTCCTCCTGAAGCTGCTCGCGGCGGCCGAGCCGCTGTCGCTGCAGGCGCATCCGACTCCCGAGCAGGCCCGAGCCGGATTCGCCCGTGAAGAGGCCGAGGGGATCCCGGTCGGCGCCTACGACCGCAACTATCGCGATCCCTTCCACAAGCCAGAGCTCATCGTCGCCCTGAGCGAGACGTTCGACGCACTCTCGGGCTTCCGTCCGCTCGACGAGGTGCACGGCGTGCTCGAGGTGCTGCGGGAGGCGGATGCCGCATCCGACACTCCCGAGCCCGGCGCGCTCGACCTCCTCGGCGACCGGCTCGCCGGCAACGACCCGCTCCGTGACTCGGTCGAGTGGCTGCTCCGCGACGGCCGCGGCGGCGACACGGGGGAGGCGACCTGGCTGATCGAACGGGTGACGGCCCTCGCCGGCTCCGAGATCGCCCGCCGATCGCCGTTCGCGCTCTCGTTCGAGACCGTCGGCGCGCTCGCCGGCGTCTACCCGGGCGACCCCGGCGTCGTCATCTCGCTGCTGCTCAACCGGGTGCGCCTGCAGCGCGGCGAAGCCCTCTACCTCGCGGCCGGGAACATCCACGCCTACCTCGACGGGCTCGGCATCGAGCTCATGGCCGCGAGCGACAACGTGCTGCGTGGCGGCCTCACGCCGAAGCACATCGACGTGACGGAGCTGCTCGACGTGCTCGACTTCACGCCGATCGCGCCCCCGCGTCTCGCACCGGTCGACGTGGCGCCCGGTGTCACGGCGTTTCGGCCCGATGTACCCGACTTCGTGCTCTACCGTGCCCATGCCGGCGCGGATGCCGGGCGCGTCGCGATCGACGGACCCGCGATCGTGCTCGCCGAGGGCGGCTCGCTGCACCTCGCGGGGGCGCTCGGCGACGCGGAGCTCGCGCGGGGCGAGACGCTCTACGTCACACCCGAGGAGCGCGAGCTCGAGATCACCGGCGACGGGATCGCGTGGATCGCGACGACGGGTGCCGACGCGGCATCCTGAGCCTCAGCTGGCCACCCGGACCCCGAACAGGCGGCGATACGCGGTCGGGGTCGTCTGCAGCACCTTGATGAAGTGGTGCCGCATGACCGCGGCGGCGCCGAAGCCCGTCTCTCGCGCGATCTCCTCGAGCGTGTCGGAGGTCTCTTCGAGCAGCTGCTGGGCGCGCAGCAGTCGCTGACGGTTGAGCCAGGCGTTCGGCGTCGTGCCGGTCTCGGCGCGGAAGCGGCGGGCGAACGTGCGCGGCGACATGAGCGCCTTGCGGGCGAGCAGGTCGACCGTGAGGTCTTCGTCGAGGTGCTCGATCATCCACTCGGTGATCTTGGCGAACGAGTCGCTGCGGCACTCCGCGACGGGCGACTGGATGAACTGCGACTGGCCGCCGTCGCGCTGCGGCGGCACGACCATGCGCCGGGCGATGTTGTTGGCCGCGCCCGCGCCGAGCTCCATGCGCACGATGTGCAGCGCGGCATCGATGCCCGCCGCGGTGCCGGCTCCGGTCACGACCTTGCCGTCTTGCACGAAGAGCACGTCGGGGTCGACGTCGGTGCCGGGGAACATCTTGGCCATGCGATCGGTGTACATCCAGTGGGTGGTGGCGCGGCGGCCCTCGAGCACGCCCGCGTGGCCGAGCGTGAAGGCGCCCGAGCAGACCGAGAGCACCCAGGCTCCGCGCTCGACCGCCTCGCGGATCACGGCGGAGACGCGCTCGTCGACCGGCTCGTCGATGAGCGCGGCCGGAACCGCGACGAGGTCGGCGTGCCGCGCGAACTCGAGGCCCTCGTGCACGACGATGTCGAAGCCGAGCTTCGTGGAGACGGGCCCTGGCTCGGCGGCGACGACCTTGAAGTCGAAGGTGGGGCCGCCCGTATCGGCGCGATCGATGCCGAACACCTCGCAGATCACGCCGAATTCGAACGGGGCCATCTGCGGGATGGCGATGCAGGCGATGGACTGGAGCAACGGGAGCCTCCGAATGGCAGAAAAGAATCGTTCTATGGCTACTCTGCCACTGTCGGCAGGATGTGGCAAGCAGTACATTTTCTGCCATGACCACGATCATCTTCCTCGTCCTCCTCGGGCTCGCCATCTGGGGCATGCTCGCCACGCTGCTGCGGCTCGACAACGACGGCTATGGTCGCCCCGAGATCCGCGACCGCAACCGCCACGTCGAGAACCTGACCGCGACCCGCATCTGACGAACCGTCGGCTCCCGGCACGCTCGGCCGGGTCCGACGGCAGTTCCTGCGCGCTTCGCGCCGCGGACCGTTCCCACCCGGGGCCGATACGATCGGTCGGGGCGCGGACGGTCCGCGGCCGGAAGGCAGGATCATGAGCTGGCTGGTCACCGGGGGAGCCGGATACATCGGGTCGCACGTCGTACGGGCGTTCGCCTCCCGAGGCATCGACGTCGTCGTCGTCGACGATCTCTCGTCGGGACGGCGGAGCTTCCTGCCCGAGGGCACGGCGTTCGTGCAGGGCACGATCCTCGATGGATCCCAGCTCGAGATGACCTTCGAGCGCTTCGACGTGCAGGGTGTCGTGCACCTGGCCGGCTTCAAGTACGCAGGCGTCTCGGTGCAGCGTCCGCTGCACACCTACCGGCAGAACGTGACGGGAACGATCACGCTCCTCGCCGCGATGGAGGCCCGCGGCGTCGACCGCATGGTGTTCTCCTCCAGCGCGGCCGTGTACGGCACGCCCGACGTCGACCTCGTCACTGAAGACACGCCGAAGCGTCCGCAGTCGCCCTACGGGGAGTCGAAGCTCGTCGGCGAATGGCTCATCGCCGACCAGGCCGTCGCGACCGGCCTCCGGCACACGTCGCTGCGCTACTTCAACGTCGTGGGCTCCGGCACGCCGCAGGTCTTCGACGTGAGCCCGCACAATCTCTTCCCACTCGTCTTCGACGCACTCCTCGACGGGCGCACCCCCCGCATCAACGGCAACGACTACCCGACGCCCGACGGCACGAACGTGCGCGACTACCTGCATGTCGCCGACCTCGCCGAGGCGCATGTCGTCGCGGCGGAGCGACTCGACTCGGGCAAGCCGATCGAGCCCGTCTACAACCTCGGTTCGGGCACCGGCGTCTCGGTCGCCGAGATCATGCGCGCGGTCGCCGACGTCACGGGCATCGAGTTCACCCCCGGGATCGCGCCACGCCGCGCGGGCGATCCCGCGCGAATCGTGGCGTCGGGCGACCTCGCCGCCCGCGATCTCGAATGGCGTATGCGGCATTCGCTCGCCGAGATGGTCGAGAGCGCCTGGGAGGCCCGGCGCGCGGCATCCGCCGAGTGACCCCCCGTTCGCGTGCCAATGTAACGTCTGCGGAACACCCCCGGCGTGTCGCGGCGTGGCTGAAGCCTCGACGGCCGATTGAGGGTTTACGATCTGCGACTTGACTCTCACGAATTACACCAGTGTAATTAGTCATGACACACCCTCTGGGTGGTCGGTACAACTGGGTGGGAGACGATATGGGCAATCCTGAATATCGTTCTGGAGTACCTGACGATTGGTTCATCGATCCGGTAAGGCTCGGCGTTCCAGGGGTTCGTCCGGGAGCCGATGACGAGAATCCGCTGGCTTGGCAGAGTGATGCGCTGTGTGCGCAGACCGACCCCGAGGCGTTCTTCCCTGAGAAGGGTGGATCGACCCGCGACGCGAAGAAGATCTGCACGGGCTGCGAGGTGCGATCCGAGTGTCTCGAATACGCGCTCTCGAACGACGAGCGCTTCGGCATCTGGGGCGGGTTGTCGGAACGCGAGCGTCGCAAACTCCGCAAACGAGCGGTCTGATCCGGCCCTCCCGTGCACCGGCTTCGGCCGGCGCGCGGGTCGCCTGATCCGATCTGTTTCGTGGCACGCCCTGCCTGATCCCGGATGCCGCGCGGAGAGCCGCCTAGGCTGACCACGATGTTCCCCAGAGTCACCGCCATCCTCGTCGTGCAGCACGGCGGCGACCACTTGCGGCGCACGCTCGAAGCGCTGCAGGCCCAGCGTCGCACCCCCGACGCGCTCGTCATCGTGCTGACGGAGGCCGACGCCGGGGCCCGCGAGATCATCGAGGGGGCCGGGGCGACCCATATCGTCGAGCACTCGCAGCATCTCTCGTTCGGTGAGGCGGTGCGAGCGGGCGAGCGAGTGATCGGGGAGCCGTCGACGGATGCCGACGCACTGTGGCTCCTTTCCGAGGACAGCGCGCCAGAGCCTGAGGCGCTCGCGAAGCTGCTCGCGACGCTCGAGACCGCGAAGTCCGTCGGCATCGCCGGGCCGAAGCTCATGCACTGGGACGCCCCCGACCGCATCGCCGTCTTCGGCCGCTCGATCACGCGCCTCGGGCGAAGCGTGCCGCTCGTCGCCGACGAGCTCGACCAGGGCCAGCACGACGGGCTGAGCGACGTGCTCGGACTCGATCCCGCCGCGATCCTCGTGCGGCACACCGTCTGGCGTGCCCTCGACGGGTTCGATCCCGGGCTCCCGAGCGCCGACGACGCGCTCGACTTCTCGATCCGTGCACGGCTCGCCGGCCATCGCGTCGCGGTCGTGCCCGATGCTCGCGTCGCGTTCGCGGGGGTGGGAGTGGCCGGACTCCCGGTCGCCCGCCGGCCGCGTACCGTGCGGCGGCGAGAGCGCGCCGCCCGCGCGGCGGAGCTGCACCGCCGGCTCGTGTACGCGCCGGCCTTCGCGGTGCCGCTGCACTGGCTCACCCTGCTGCCGCTCGCCCTCTTGCGCTCGATCCGGCTGCTGCTCGTGAAGACCCCGGGCGCGATTCCCGGAGAGCTCACCGCCGCGATCCGCACGATGTTCTCCGGCATGCGCGTCGCGCGCGCCCGGCGCACCCTGAAGTCGGGGCGCACGAGCGGCTGGGCGGTCGTCTCCCCGTTGCGCATGCAGCACGACGAGATGCGCCGGCGAGCGCAGCTCGCCGCCGAGGCGCGCCGGGCGAGGGCTCGTGGCCGCAAGCACGAACTGCAGTTCCTCACCACCGGTGGCGGATGGGTCCTGCTCACCTCGGCCGTGGCATCCGTCGCCCTCTTCTCGTGGCTCATAGGCGCGAACGGCATCGGCGGCGGCGCCTTGCTCCCGCTCTCGAGCGGAGTCGGCGAGCTCTGGCGCAATGCGTCCTACGGTTGGCGCGACCTCGCTACCGGATTGGTCGGCGCACCCGACCCGTTCGCCGGACTGCTCGCGGTCATCGGATCCCTCACCTTCTGGGCACCCTCGTTCGGACTCGTGCTGCTCTGGATCGTTGCCCTGCCGGCGGCCGCGATCGGCGCCTGGTTTGCGGCATCACGGCTCACGGAGCGCGGAGCCGTCCGCGCGGCGGCGGCGCTGATCTGGGCGATCTCGCCCACCTTCCTCACCGCACTCGGCGACGGGCGACCGGGTGCCGTGATCGCCCACGTGCTGCTCGGCTGGCTCGCATTCGCGGTGTTCGGCGCGGCGACGTCGTGGGCCGCCGCGGCCGCGGCGTCGCTGCTCTTCGCCGCGGTCGTCGCCGCGGCACCGAGCCTCGCACCCGCGCTCCTCATCGCGTGGCTCGTGGGCCTCGCCGTCAGCGGGCGCGCCGCCGCACGACTTGCCGGCCTCCCGATCCCAGCAGTTGTGCTCGCCGCGCCCCTGGTCTTCGAGCAATTCGCGCGGGGCACCCCGCTCGCGGTCCTCGCCGATCCCGGCACGCCCGTCGTGAGCGCCGTGCCGTCGGCGTGGCAGCTCGCCCTCGGGTTCCCGAGTGCGCCGCCGGCCGCGTGGAACGAGCTCGTCGGCGCCGTCGCATCCGTCGATCCGCGACTCGTCGTGGCGGCGCTGCTCGCACCGCTCGCGCTCGCGGCGCTCGCTGCAGTGCTCGCCCCCGGGG
>NZ_SDPN01000069.1 GCF_004134825.1 Agromyces albus | reverse complement strand
CGCGCGGCTCCGCGCCGTGGACGCTGCCGCCCCCTTCGCCGCCGTGGCCCGCGGCGTGGGCGTCGACTTCGCCGCATCGCCTCGCGCTGCCGCAGAATCCGCCGACGCGGCCCGCGACGCCGCGGTACGCTTCGAGGGTGCGGGCTGCTTCGTCTCACCCTCCGCCGCCGTCGTCGCGGCCGGCTTCCTCGGGGCGGGCTTCGATGCGCCACTCCGCGCTGCGGTCGACTTTGCTGCGGTCGACTTTGCTGCCGTCGACTTTGCGGTTGACCTCGCCGCTGCCGACTTTGCTGCGGTCGACCTCGCCGTTGCCGACTTCGCTGCGGTCGACCTCGCCGCTGCCGGCTTCGTCGCTGCCGGCTTCACATCTTGGGGCTGCACCTCAGTCTGCTCAAGAGCAGCCTGCTCGTCGGCAGCCGCCTTCGCCGCCGCTGACTTCGCGGCCGCTGACCTCGCTGCCGCGGGCTTGGCCGCCGCCGACTTCGCGGCCGCCGACGTCGCTGCCGGCCTCGCAGCTCTCGATTTCGCCGCCGCAGACCTCGCAGCGGGCGTGCTCTTCGTCGCACCCGATCGCGCCGGGGTCGACGAGGTTTCAGCCGCCGCGTCCGTCGGGGACTCCCCTGTTTCAGGCACCCCCGTGCCGGTGCCCTCGGCTGCTTCGTCGTCTTGGTTGGAGCGCGAAACGGAAGTCACCAAGCCAACCTACCAAGACGTCTCTCGCAGCGCTCATTCCTGCCTCGTCACGCGGTCCGCGAAGCTGGGGATTCACTGAACGTCGCATCACAATCCTGACACGACGTCCGTCCCCCGTGGTGGGGGTGGCGGCATCCCGGTATCCTGAACACCGGCATAACGGCGTGTCCATATGTGAACTTCCGGATGAATTTGCGGCGAACACCCTGCGATGGGTGTTGCGGCTCGCGGCATCCGACCCACCGAAGGAGATGCAGTGAATACCCAGATCGTGATTCTCGCGGCCGGCATGGGGAGCCGGCTCGGGCGGTCCCTCCCCAAGCCCCTCACCGAGCTCAGCGACGGCCGCACGATCATGGGTCAGCAGTTCGACAACATCGAGCACGCGTTCGGCCGCAACGCCAACGTCACGATCGTCGTCGGCTACAAGCTCGAACACATCATCGAGGCATTCCCGCAGGCGTCGTTCGTCTACAACGAGGAATACGACCAGACCAACACCTCCAAGAGCCTGATGCGCGCCCTCCAGGCTTCGCAGTCCGGCGGAGTGCTCTGGATGAATGGCGACGTGGTCTTCGACCCGCGCATCCTCGACCGCGCGCTGCCCTTCATCGCACGCGACCAGTCGTTCGTGACCGTCAACACGTCGAAGGTCTCCGACGAAGAGGTCAAGTACACGACGAGCGCCGAGGGCTACATCAAGGCGCTCTCCAAGACCGTCAAGGGCGGTCTCGGCGAGGCCGTCGGCATCAACTACATCTCGAGCCGTGACAAGGCCGTGCTCCTCGCGCACCTTGCCCGCGTCGGCGACCAGGACTACTTCGAGCGCGGCCTCGAGCTCGCGATCGAGCAGAACGGCCTGCTCGTTGAGCCCATGGACATCTCCGACCTCTACGCGGTCGAGATCGACTTCGCCGAAGACCTGGAGCGTGCGAACCACTTCGTGTAGTCACGCCGGCGCTGCATCGCAGCAGCACAGCAGTGAAGAGCGGATGCCTCGAGGCATCCGCTCTTCGCATCTCAGCGCTTGTGGCGGCTCACGTGAGCGCCCGCGCGACGCCGGCCCTCGAGAGCGACACGGCGATCACCCGGCCGAGCCACGTGAAGAGCACCGGGCTGAGCACGAACAGCGCGAGGTAGAGCGCCCAGAACCACGGGGCGTAGTGCTCGGGGCCGAGTACGACGAAGGTTCCGGCGGCGAGAATCACGCCGGCGGCTCCGGCGGCGAGGTAGTAGAGCGCGGGCGACCAGTTCTTGTACCGGGTGACGAAGAACGGCAGCTCGAGGAGCGCACCGACGAGCAGGCCGGTTCCGAGGAAGCGAAGGATCCATTGCGGCGCGAAGGCCGCCCCGACGAGACCCGCGATGAACCCCGTGAGGATCGCGACGCCCGGTCGTTTCAGCAGCGCGAGTGCGACGGCGCTCGGCAGGAAATGCGAACCGATCGTGATCCCGTAGAGCATGGGGACGAGGCCAGCGACGAGGCCCGCGAGATAGCCCGCCCCGGCCGCGAAGAGCCCGCCGCCCACGCCGATCGCAGCGCAACTCAAGATCACGCGGGTGCTGGTGCGGTGCACGACGCTCCTTTCGACGGGGCTCGGCACGCGCCGATCGTCTCCTTTCAAACCTACCGCGGCGCGGCATCTACGATGAGAGCGTGATGAGCTACGCCGAAACGCATCCACTGCAGCGAACGCCGTGGCACCGTTACCGGCACTCGCTGTGGTTGCTCACCACGCGCGACCTGAAGGTGCGCTACTCGACGTCGGCGCTCGGCTACGTCTGGTCGGTGCTCGATCCACTCGTGATGGCGGGCATCTACTGGTTCGTCTTCACGCAGGTGTTCCAGCGGCCCGTGGGCACCGAGCCCTACATCGTGTTCCTGCTCTCGGCGCTGCTGCCGTGGATGTGGTTCAACGGCACGGTCTCGGATTCGACACGCGCGTTCCTGAAAGACGCGAAGCTCGTGCGATCGACGAAGATCCCTCGCACGATCTGGGTGAACCGCATCGTGCTCTCGAAGGGCATCGAGTTCCTGCTCGCCATCCCGGTGCTCGTGCTGTTCGCCGTGGTCTTCCGAGCATCGGTCGGGTGGGAGCTTGCGCTCTTCCCGCTCGCCATCCTGCTGCAGGCCATCCTCACCGCCGGCGTGGCGCTCATCGTCGCCCCACTCGTCGTCTTCTTCCGCGACCTCGAGCGCGCGGTCAAGCTCGTGTTGCGCTTCCTGTTCTACGCGTCGCCGATCATCTACGGCGTGTCCAACCTGCCGGCCGAACTGCACATCTGGGCGGCATTCAACCCGCTGTCGGGCATCTTCGGCCTGTATCGCTCCGGTTTCTTCCCCGACGAGCTCGACTGGTTCAACGTCGCGATATCGGCCGTGATGTCGGTCGCGCTGCTCGCCATCGGCCTGCTGGTCTTCCGGGGAAGCCTGCGCCAAGTGCTGAAGGAGATCTGACGTGGATGCCACCACCGCCGTCTCGGCGCCCGACACCGCCATCCGCACCGAGGGGCTGGGTATCCGGTTCCGCCGCAACCGTCGTGGTCGCCGAACCTTCAAAGACCTCCTCGCCGGCCGCCGCCGCCGCACTCGTCCCGACGAGTTCTGGGCGCTCCGCAACGTGTCGATCCATGTGCGCCCCGGCGAGGCGATCGGCGTGGTCGGACGCAACGGCCAGGGCAAGTCGACGCTCCTGAAGCTCGTCGCGGGCGTCATGATCGCCGACGAGGGCACCGTCGAGGTCACGGGCGGCGTCGCCCCGCTCATCGAGATCACGGGCGGGTTCGTCGACGATCTGACGGTACGCGACAACGTGTACCTCACCGCTGGGCTGCACGGCATGACGGGTGCCCAGATCGACGCGAAGTTCGACGAGATCATCGAGTTCGCCGACATCGGCGACTTCCTCGACACCCCGTATAAGCACCTCTCGAGCGGCATGAAGGTGCGCATCGCGTTCGCGGTGATCTCGCAGCTCGAGGAGCCCATCATGCTCGTCGACGAAGTGCTCGCCGTTGGCGACAAGGGCTTCCGTGAGAAGTGCTACCGGCGCATCGACGAGCTCCTCGCGGGCGGCCGCACGCTCTTCTTCGTCTCGCACAACGAGCGCGACCTGCGGAGGTTCTGCACTCGTGGCCTCTACCTCGACAAGGGTGCGCTCGTGCTCGACGCCCCGATCGACGAGGTGCTCGACCGCTACAACGCCGACCACGGGTCGAAGGCGTAGCAACCGCCGATCACCCGGCACGGGAGGCCTGCCGAGCACGTGTCGAGCCGTGCACGAACCCGAACGGCGGCGCAACCCCCGCCATTCGCACGGGTCCGCCGCCTAAGATCGTCCCACTATGAGCGAACGCGTGCACAAGATCACATCGCTGGGCACGGAAGTCCCGCGCGAGGGGCAGCCCGATCCAACGGCGCCGGCCCCGCCGACCTCGCCGACCGGCGACGTCGGACGCTCCCGCGGGTTCGAGCGCAGTATCGACGCCGTGCTCCACATCCAGCGTCCGATCGTCGTCGCGCACCTCCGGAGCATCCGCCGGAGATCCCCGAATGCGACTCCTGAGCAGATCGTGCGCATCCTCGAGCGCCGCTACCTCGCCGCGGTCACGACCGGCGGGGCCGCGGTCGGCGCCACGGCGGTCGTCCCCGGCATCGGCACGGGTGTCACCCTCGCTCTCTCGGGTGTGGAGACCGCCGGATTCCTCGAGGCCACCGCACTCTTCGCGCAGTCCGTCGCCGAGGTGCACGGCATCGCCGTCGAGAACCCCGACCGAGCGCGCGCCCTCGTGATGACGCTCATGCTCGGCGGCGAGGGCGTCGACCTCGTGCGCCAGTTCGCCGGGCAGGCGACCGGAAAGGGAGTTGCTCGGAACGCCTACTGGGGCGAGCTCATCACCAACAGCATGCCCAAGGCGATCATGGGCGGCGTCGTCGACCGGCTCCGCACCAGATTCCTCAAGCAGTTCGCCGTGCGCGGCGGTGCCGGCATCATCGGCAAGGCGATTCCGTTCGGCATCGGGGCCGCGATCGGTGGCGTGGGCAACCACCTCCTCGGCCGCAAGGTGCTGCAGCAGGCGCGACTCGCGTTCGGTGCACCGCCACCCGTGTTGCCGATCGAGCTCGAACCGGGCGAGCACACATCGCTGGTGCGGTCGGCAGGATCGACCGTCGCTCGAGCGGGCGCCGCCGTCGGCGGCGTCGCCGTGGACACGAGCCGTGGACTCCGTGCCGCGGCCGGGCGCGTGGTGCGCCGCCGTGGCAGGTCGAAGCGCGCCGGTGGGGCTGCCGATGACGCGGTGACCTCGGATACCTCCGACACCTCGGACTCCGACGACGCCGCTTCCTGACTATGCGCCGAGCGCCTCGGCCTCGTCGTCGGCCTCCTCGGCCTCGATCTCGAACTCGTCGACCTCGGGCTCCCCTGCGTGGATGGCGGCGAATCGCGCCCACTCGTCCATGAGGTGGTCGACCGCGTCGTGGAATCGCGCGGTCGTCACCCCGGGGGTCGTGTCGCCGAAGTAGCGTTCGACCCAGACGCCGAGTCGTGCGAGTGCCCCCGCGTCGTGGGTGACCTCGTCGACGCGCGAGACCATCGCCGCGGCATCCGTCGCCTCGAGCCACTCGCAGGCTTGGAGGTACCCGCCGGTGTCGATCTGCGCCTCGGGATTCGCCGGGCGGGTGATGAGCAGGGGCTTGCCGGCCGCGAGCCGGTCGTAGACCATCGCGGAGATGTCGACGATCGCGACATCGGCCGCAGCGAGCTGCCAGCCGAGCTCAGGACCGTTGTCGTAGATGTGGTGGGCGCTCGGATCGGCGGCGTTGGCCGCGGCGAGCGCCGCGATGATCGCACGATTGGCGGCCCCGTACTCGGGGTCGACGACTCCGGAGCGCGGATGCGGTCGATAGATCACCCGGTGCCGGCCCGTCGCGAGCAGGCCGCGCACGAGATCGACGCCGTGCGAGGCGATCGAGCCGTAGGCGGCGGCTCCGCGGTCGCCCTCCCACGTCGGGGCGTAGAGCACGACCTCGCGCCCATCGGACGGATACGGCAGCGGAGACCCGTCGAGGTAGTGATCGGCCTGCGGGCGGCCGATCGGGATGGCGCGCTTGTCGAAGTCGTAGTCCCAGAGCACCTTCTCGAGCCGTGCGCGGGCGGCATCGCCCGCGATCAGCGCGTAGTCGTAGGCCTTGAACTGGTTCGTCGTCATGTACATCTTGTCGGACTCGCCGTGGTTGATGAACACATGCCAGCGGCGCCCGTAGCGCATCATCTGGAAGTTCTTCGCGTTCTGGTTCACGTAGAACACGACGTGAAGGTCTTGCTCGTGGATGACGTGCTCGAGGTCGGCAACCGTGCGCACGTAGGCGACGGGCAGCGGCGACTCTTCGAGCAACTGCAGTGCCGAACCGGAGGCGCGAGTGAGGATGAGCACCGGATGCCGCTTCGAGAGCTCGAGGAGCGGCTTGTACCACTGCCTCAGCTGGTAGATGTTGACCCTGCCGTCGGCGAAGTAGACGCCGACGCGGTAGTGGTGCGGTTCGAGCGGCGGGCGCTCGGCGAGCTTCTTCGCGAGCGTTCGCCGCGCACTCCGCGCCCACATGACGCCTTTCGCCAGCTTGATTGCGCGCCGCGCGTCTCTCATCAGTGCCACGGGTCAAGGGTAGCGAGGGCCGACTGGACGGATGCCGCGAGCCCCCGTTCGCGGGGGTACCGAAAGGGGATCGTTACCGTGGCGGCTCAGACGAGCGGCGGGCGACCGGCGATCGTCATCCGCCAGACCGTGCGCCACGACATCGGACGGCGCTCCCCCGGGTGCTCCCGCCAGCCTGCACGCCATCCCGCGAACCACGCCGAGAGCGCAGCAGGGCGGCGCGCCCATCGCAACACTTGGATCGCGGTCCACGAGCCGACGTAGAACGGCACGAGGATCGCCGGGAGGTTGCGGCGGGCGAGCCACACCCGGTTGCGAGCGTTCAGCCGGTAGTAGTACGCGTGGCGGGCCGGGTCGATCACCGGATGCGCCGCCTCGAGGTCGCCCGCGTACCACGCGACATGGCCCGTGTCCCACACCCGCCAGGCGAGCTCGATGCCCTCGTGCGCATAGAAGAACGGGTCGGCCCACCCGCCGGTCCGATCGAAGACGGCGCGCGGCATCAGCACCGCTCCCTCCCAGCAGGAGAAGACGTTGCCCGAGTGCGTGGGATCGCCCTTGCGGATGCGCGGGATCCAGCGGCGCGGCGACACGAGACCGGTGGGGTCGACGACGCGCGGCTGGATGAGGCCGAGCTCGGGGCGCTCGGCGAGCATGCGGCATCCGTCTCGCAGGAAGCGAACGCTCGGCAGGAACGCGTCGTCGTCGAGGAAGAACAGCACCTCGCCCGAGACGAGCGGCACGCCGCGGTTGCGGCCGGCCGGGATGCCGAGGTTCTCGGGCAGGTGCAGGGTCTTCACCCCGGCGGGCAACGGCGGCTCTGCTGAGGCAGGATCCCACCCGTTGCCGACGCAGACGACATCGGTGACGACGCCCTCCTGGTCGAGGATGCTCCGGATGCCGCGCGCGAGGTCGTCGGGCCGGGTGCCTTGCGTGAGCACCACTACGCCGACGCGCGGCACCGTGTGCGCCGCGGCGTTCGACCGCGCGTTCACGCCGTCAGGAACGGACACGACGCGACGCCATGATCGCCACGAAGTGGCCGAACACCGAGACGAATGCAAGGGGCAGGAGCGCGACGACGACGATGCGGTCGACGAGGGGCTCGCCGAAGACGAGGCCGACGAGCGCCGCAGCGAACGCGATGAGCGTGAGCTCGACCGAGTGGTAGAGGCGGTGGAACGGCAGGAAGCGCGCGGCCTTGCGGAGTTTGGCGACAAGCCCCCCGCGCGGCGCGGTCTCACCGGGGGTGTCGGCGAGCTTCGCGAGCCCCGCGTTCGCGCGTGCCACGTGCACCATGTCGTTGAGCGCCTTGTTCAGCACGATGATGAGGGCCAGCATGGCGCCGATCGTGGTCCAGAGGAAGTCGGCGGGGAACTCGAGCGGGTATGCCGCCGCCCGAATGCCGAGAGCGATCGGGATGAGGGCCTCGGTCGTGTAGTGCCCGACCTTGTCGAGGAACACCCCGGCCGGCGACGACGTGCGACGCCAGCGCGCGACCTCGCCGTCGCAGCAGTCGACGAGCATCTGCAGCTGGCCGAGCACGACCGCGAGCAGTGCGCCCCAGATGCCCGGAATGAGCAGCGCCGCGGCGGTCGACCACCCGACGAGGATCATGAGTCCCGTCACGCCGTTCGCCGAGATCGACGTCTTCAGCAGCAGCCAGGTGAGGTAGGGCGAGAACTGACGGAGGTAGAGCGACGCCGTCCAGTGCTCGGCGTTGCGGCGGAGGCGCACCTCGGGCGGCTGGGTGACGGCGCGGAGCTCGGCGATGCTCGAGGGTCTGGCGGAACCCGATCTGGCTGGGGACATCCGCGTCACCTTCCCGTGTGCTTTGCGATGTTGCTCGTCAGCGAGAGATAGCCGAGCACGAAGCCGAGCCCCCACGAGACGTGGATGCAGGGCAAGACTATGAGAAACCACGCCGCGGTGGCTGCGCCACGCCCGCGGGCGTAGGCGATGGTCGCGACGACGACGAAGAGCAGGTAGACGAGCGGCACGGCGAATCCTGCGAGCAGCCAAGGCATCCCGTCGGCGGAGGCCTGCACGATGCCGATGAAGCCGGCGACCAGTCCGAGGACGACCCCGAGCACCATGACCGGGGGCACGAAGTACCGGATGCCGTTGGCCGCCGGGAACCGACGGGCGAGTTCTCCACGCCAGAGACCGGTCGAGAACATCTGACGCCCGAGCCGTTCGAGGGTCGACCGGGGGCGGTAGGTGACGCTGAGCCGGGGCGTGAACCAGACGGTGCCGCCCGTCTCGCGGAGGCGGCGATTCAGCTCCCAGTCCTGGCCGCGCTTGATGCCCTCGTCGAAGAGGCCGACGCGATGGAGCGCCGAGGTTCGGAAGACGCCGAGATACACGGACTCAGCGGGACCCTCGTGTCCTCCCACGTGCCATGGCGTGCCGCCGAGGCCGACCTTTGTGCCGTAGGCGATCGCGACGGCCCGCTCGAACGGCGTCTCGCCATGCGCGGCCATGATGCCGCCGACGTTGTCGGCACCCGTGCGTTCGAGCACCTCGACCGCCACCCGGGCGTAGTCGACGGGCAGCATCGAGTGGGCGTCGACGCGCACGATGACGGGGTAGCGCGCGGCCCGGATGCCGATGTTCAGGCCTGCCGGCGTCGAGCCCACCTCGTTCTCGAGAACCCCCACGCGTTCGTCGCGCGAGGCGAGGTCGGCGACGAGCCCTGCCGTGCCGTCGATCGACGGGCCGAGTGCGATGAGCACCTCGACGGGGCCCTCGTAGTCTTGCGCGAGGATCGACTCCACCGCCGCGCGCACGTGCGATGCGTCGTTCAGCACCGGCATGACGTAGGAGACGCCGAGGAGCGGCGATGTCGCCGCCTCAGGGTGTTGCTCGGGCATGTTCCTCACTCGCGCTGGGGTCGATCGAGCCTAGCAGCAGCGCCCGCGGCGGGCTTCGAGGGGCACACGTGCGGCAGGGCCGGACCCCGTCGGATCCGGCCCCGCCGCACGGCAGACATGCCGCTCAGATCAGCCCTCGAACGTGCCGAGCGTGACCGACGCGGTGTGCGACTCGCCGCCCCGCAGGTAAGTGAGCTCTGCCTCGGCGCCGCCGGGCAGTGCGCGGACCTGCGCGGTGAGGTCGGTCTGGTCGGTGATCGGCACTCCGTTGAACTCGGTGACAACGTCGCCCGCCTCGAGGCCCGCGTTCGCCGCCGCGCCGCCTGCGCTCACCTCGGAGATGAGTGCGCCGACCGTGGTGCTCTCGGCGTCGCTCTCGGCGGCGGTCACCGTGGCGCCGAGCAGGCCGTGGGTGGCCGAGCCGTTCTCGATGATCTCCTTCGCGACGCGCTCGGCGAGGTTCGACGGAACGGCGAACCCGACACCGATGTTGCCGGCTTCGGTCTGCGCACTGCCGGCCGAGAGGATCGCGACGTTGACGCCGATGAGGTTGCCCTCGGAGTCGAGGAGCGCGCCGCCCGAGTTGCCGGGGTTGATCGCGGCATCCGTCTGGATGACCGGGATCGAGATCTGGCCCTGCTGCTGCTGCGGCTGCTCGCCGCCTTCAGGTGCTTCGAAGTTCCAGAAGTCGAACGGGCTCTCGGAGCCCTCTTGGCCGCCGTCGCCC
This sequence comes from Agromyces albus, assembly GCF_004134825.1. Lineage (GTDB taxonomy): Bacteria > Actinomycetota > Actinomycetes > Actinomycetales > Microbacteriaceae > Agromyces > Agromyces albus. The sequence continues at coordinate 731 of NZ_SDPN01000069.1, read as the reverse complement.
TCGCCGCCATCGTCGGGCGTGGTCGGAGCGGCCGACGAGGCCACATCGATGCTGCGATTGAGTGCGCTCACGATGCCGTTCGTCACGGTGCCCGCGAGGCCCATGGGAGCGCCGATCGCGATCGCCGTGTCGCCGACGTTGAGGTTGTCGGAGTCGGCGAACTCGAGCGGGGTGAGGTCTGACGCATCCGCGAGCTTGATGACCGCGAGGTCGGACAGCGGATCGGTGCCCACGAGCTCGGCGTCGAAGAGTCGCCCGTCGCTCGTCTTCACCTTGACCGCCGGGTCGGCGGTCGCGCCGTCGAGCGTGACCACGTGCGTGTTCGTGAGCACGTAACCGTCGTCGGAGAGGATGATGCCCGAACCGGTGCCGGCGCCCTGGCCGCTGGAGACCGAGATGGTCACGACGCTCTCGCTCGCCTTCGCGGCGACCGCGGTGATCTGGTTGACCGAATCGGGGTCGTTCACGACGATGCTCTCGACACCGGCGCTGTCGTTCGAGACCACGCCGTCGTCGTTCGAGATGAGCGCGGTGATGCCGGCGCCCGATGCACCGCCGATGAGCGCGGCGGCCACGATCGCGGCGGCGACGCCGAGACCGACCCGGCGCTGCTTCGGTGCAGCAGGACCCCCTGTGGCGTCGGTGCCCTGCGCGGGCGCACCGGCGATCGGCATGGTGGGCTGGGTGTGCTGCGGGGGCTGCGGGCCGCCGAACGCGGGCGGCACGTGGCC
>NZ_SDPN01000068.1 GCF_004134825.1 Agromyces albus | reverse complement strand
CTTCGGTTCAAGGTTCTCCCATAACGATACCAAACTCGTACTGCGATTCGAGTTTGTGATATCGTCTCTGGAAAGTCGAAACACGATTCGAGTTGTGCCGAATGATGAACACATCTATCCGATGGATTCATCTCACAGCCCGCGGGTCTCGCTGTGATGAGCAGCTTCTGTGCGGGTCATATCGCTCGAAGCGAGTTGAAGATCGCGACCATCGCGGATGGTCGGAGGCTTCAACATCCGCCTCCTTCGAAAAGTCGAATCACGATTCGGCTTTGTGGTACTGTGTGCGAGGTTCAGAAGTCGAATCGAGATTCGAGATTCGATGAGGTTCGCCAGCTCGAACTCAATCGAACCTGAGCCGGGGCGTCGACGACGCGCCAGCACCTCCCCGCACCACCCCACATCACCATGACAAAGGAGTCTCCATGCATCTTCGCGCTCGCACCGTCCGCCTGGCGGTGGCGGCCCTCGTGGCCGGCCTCGCCCTCACCGGATGCTCGGCACCCGAGCCGCAGAATGGAGGGGGAGAGGGGGAGCAGACGCTTCGACTTGCTCTCTCCGCAGCTCCCACCGATCTGTCCATCGGGAACGGTATCACCGGTGACCCCACCATCTACCTCGCCGTCTATGACCGCATCGTGCACCGCCACGGCGACCAGCTGGAGCCGGGAATCGCAGAATCGTGGGAATACAACGCGGACCGCACCCAGCTCACCTTGAACATCCGTGAAGGTCTGAAGTTCTCCAGCGGGAACGCCCTTGACGCGGCAGCCGTGGCCGCCAACATCGAGGCAGTGCGTACGATTCCTGCTACCACGCAGCTCGTGTCTGCAGTCAGTGGTGTGGAGGCACCCGACCCGTCCACCGTCGTCGTCACCCTCTCGCGCCCGGACGCGTCGATACTCCCGAACCTCGCAGAAGCTCTGGGAGCAGTCGGAGATCCCGAAGTCCTCGGAGAGGACAGCTCGAAGCTCGCCCCGATCGGCTCCGGCCCGTACATCCTCAACACCGAGAAGAGCAAGACCGGCTCCCTGTACGTGCTCGACCGCAACGAGGACTACTGGGATGTGGAGTCCTTCGACTTCGAACATGTCGAGATCCAGGCGATCCCCGACCCGGCGGCGGTGCAGAATGCCCTACTGGCTGGTCAGATCGACTACGGAAACGTCGGGGCCGACGTCGTCTCGCAGTTCAAGGACAACCCGAAGTTCCATGTCGGTGACACGACGGGCGGCTTCCCCATCTTGGCGCTCATCGACCGCACTGGGAGCATTGTGCCCGCCCTCGGCGATGTCCGTGTGCGGCAGGCTATCAACCACGCGATCAATCGCGACGAGATCGTCGAGAAGCTGCTGTTCGGGCAGGGCACTCCGACCAATCAGATGTTCAACCCGCAGTACGGCGCCTTCGACGAGGGACTGCTCGAGAAGGGCGAGTACGACTTGGACGCTGCCAAGAAGCTGATGGCCGACGCTGGTTATGCGGACGGATTCGAACTCACGATGCCGAGCAACTTCCTGACCGCGTACTACGAGCCGACCCTCACGCAGTCGCTCGGCGACCTTGGTATCACGGTCACGTGGGAGCCGGTGCAGTTCACCGACCTCTACCCGAAGGTGTTCGGTGGGAGCTACGGCGCCTTCTTCATCTACGGCGCTGGCTATCCGTTCCCAGCGCAAGACGCCAACGCGTCGTTGACCGGCATCTTCAATCCGTTCGGCTACACGACGCCCGAGCTCGACGCCCTCGTCGCCGCAGCAAACGCGGCGGACGAGAGCGAGCAGGACGCGGCATTCAAGAAGGTGAACGCCTACCTGGTTGACCAGGCATGGTTCGCGCCCCTCAACGTAGGTAAGAGCAGCTTCGTCACGACCGCCGAGGTCGAGTTCGATCCGACAGTCGGCTACGGGTTCCTGAGCGCCTTCTCGGTCTCGAACTGACCATCTGAATCATCCTTCCTATGTGGTGCGGGGGCAGTCGCCCCCGCACCACCACCCTCGGAGCATCCGTGATCTCATTTATTCTCCGTCGCCTCGGGGCGGGCATCATTCTCATCTTCGTGGTGACGACCATCACCTTCGTCCTGACGTACGGGGCCAACATCCCCGTTGCGAGGAACATCCTCGGCCCGTCTGCCACGGAGGCGCAGGTGGCTGCGCTCACGAGCCAACTCGGTCTTGACCGACCCCTGATCGAGCAGTACGGGTCCTGGATCTCGGGCCTCTTCCAAGGCGATCTGGGCACCTCGTACTTCAGCAGTCAGCCAGTCGCTGCGGCGATGGGCGATCGGCTGCCGGTCACGCTGTCGATAGTCGTTCTCGCCTCGATACTCACGCTGGTCATCAGCACGGTCCTCGGGGTGGCATCCGCGGTTCGAGGGGGCGCCCTCGACGCAGCCCTCCAGGCCATAACAGTTATCGCCTACGTCTTCCCGGGACTCGTTCTCGGCATCGTACTCGTCTACGTGTTCGCGATCAGCCTGCACTGGGTGCCGGCCATCGGTTTCACGCCCATCGAGGAATCGGTCTCCGGATGGTTCGCGTCATCCATCCTTCCTGCGGTGGTGCTCGCCATCGGCGGCATCGCAGCTCTGGCGGCCCAGGTGCGCGGATCCGTCATCGACGAACTCGGCCGTGACTATGTGCGTACGCTCCGGAGCCGCGACGTCAGCGAAGGATCGATCCTCTTCAAGCACGTCTTACGCAACGCGGCAGGCCCCGCCTTCACCACCTTCTCGCTGCAGTTCGTCTCGATGTTCGGCGCCGCGCTGTTCATCGAGCGCATCTTCGCCCTTCCGGGGTACGGCACCTACGCGTTCACTTCGACGATCGCCGGTGACCTCCCGGCCATGCTCGGCGTGACGCTCTTCGGCGTCGGGCTCGTAGTCGTAGTCAACCTCCTCGTCGATCTCGCGACGGGCTGGCTCAACCCGAAGGCAAGGATCTCATGACGACCGTTGATCCGCAGCTGGTCGCCCAGCCCGCACTCCCCGCGCGCCGTCGCTCGGGTGCGTTCCGGCGTCTCCTGCGCAGACCGCTGGGAGTCTCAGCGCTCGCGGCTCTGCTGGCGATAGTCGCCCTGGGGCTCCTCGAGCCCGTCTTGTCCATACACGATCCGAACTTCGCAGACCTCGCCTTCGCCAACGCCGCTCCCGGCACGCCCGACTGGCCGCTTGGGGGCGACCGGTTCGGACGCGACATCTGGGCGCGGTCGCTCGCCGCGATCAACGTCTCCGTTATCTCGGGGCTCATCGGTGCCGGCACCGGGCTCGTGCTCGGCACTGTCTTCGGACTCATCTCGGGCTACATCGGGCGCCGCGTCGACGGCGTGCTCTCCTGGACCTTCAACCTGCTGATGACCTTCCCGGCTCTGGTGCTCGTCATCGTCCTGTATCCGGTCACGGGCGGCACCTACCAGTCGATGATGTTCATCTTCGGCGTCTTCCTGGCTCCTGGCATCTTCCGGCTGGTTCGCAACCTTGTCGTCGGAGTGCGAAGCGAGCTGTACGTCGACGCGGCGCGCGTCTCGGGGCTTTCCGACCCTCGAATCCTTTCCCGCCACGTCCTGTACATCATTCGCGGTCCGATCATCATCTCCGCGGCCTTCCTGGCCAGCGCCGCCGTAGGTGTGCAAGCCGGCCTGGCGTTCCTCGGCCTCGGGTCCAACCAGGTGCCGAGCTTCGGGTCGATGACCAGCGACGCGTTCATCAATATCTACTCGCAGCCTGTCCAGCTGGTATGGCCTTCTCTGTTCCTCTCCCTTCTGATCGGAAGTCTCGTACTGCTCGGGAACGCCTACCGTGACGTGCTCGCTGCACCGCAGGGGGCTTCATCCTCGAGCTCGCGTCGCCGCCGGCCAGGTGAGAAGGCTGCAGCGGTGGACGCCCGCATGGACAGGGACGATACGTCCACCCCGACCTTGTCCGCCCCGACCCTGTCCACTACGAGCCCCGCCACGCCCGCCGGCGGGCTCCTCAGGGTGCGAGAGCTCCGCGTGGAGTACCCGCAGCCTGATGACACCCTCCGTGCCGTGGTCGACGGGGTGTCGTTCGACGTCGCTCAGGGCGAGATCGTGGGGCTCGTCGGAGAATCCGGATCGGGGAAGACGCAGACCGCGTTCTCGATCCTCGGATTGCTGCCGCCGCAGGCCCGGATCAGCGCGAATGAGCTGAGCATCGCCGGTGAGAACGTCATAGACAGCCACCGCACTGCGCTCCGCAAACTTCGAGGGAGCGTGATCGCCTACATCCCGCAGGAGCCCATGGCGAACCTCGACCCGTCGTTCACCGTGGGTAGCCAGCTGGTCGAGGGGCTGACATCACGGATGTCGCGGAAGGAAGCGACCGCGACGATCCTCGAGCTGCTTGCCAGAGTGGGCATCCCAGATCCGATGCGCACATTCAAGTCGTACCCGCACGAGATCTCCGGTGGCATGGCCCAGCGAGCTCTCATCGCCGGCGCGGTCGCGGGCCGACCGAAGCTGCTCATCGCCGACGAGCCCACTACTGCGCTGGACGTGACTGTTCAGGCTGAGATCCTGGACCTGCTGCGAGACCTGCAATCCGAGTACGGGATGGGTGTGTTGCTTGTCACCCACAATTTCGGCGTCGTCGCGGACCTCTGTGATCGAGTGCTCGTCATGCGGAACGGCGTTGTTGTGGAATCGGGCGCCGTACGCGAAATCTTCCGCAACCCTCAGCACGAATACACCCAGAAGCTCATCAGTTCGATCCTCGATGAGGACACCGTGCGGACCGATCTGCCCGTGACGGCAAAGGATGAAGGATGAGCGACCTGCTTACCATCGAGGACCTGCACCTTCGCTACCCCGCACGGGGCCTGCGGCACGGACCGGAGATCCTGAAGGGCGTGTCACTGAGCATCGCTCCCGGGGAGACCCTCGGCTTGGTGGGGGAGTCCGGCTCCGGCAAGACGACACTCGGTCGTGCGGTCCTCGGGCTCGCGTCGCCGACCTCAGGGAACATCACTTACAAGGGCGAAAACATCACCCACGCCAGCAAGAAGCGGCGACGTGCTCTGGCTCGGGAGATGCAGGTCGTCTTCCAGGACCCCTACACGTCGCTCAATCCGGCTCTGCAGATTTCGGACATCTTGGCTGAACCGCTCGTCGCGCAGGGAATGAAGGCGGCAGAGGCACGACAGCGTGTGGGTGGACTGCTCGACCGGGTCGGACTTCCAGCCAACGCCGCGGAACGCTACCCGCGGGAATTCAGTGGGGGGCAGCGTCAGCGAGTGGCCATCGCACGCGCCGTGGCCCTGCAACCTCGGCTCATCGTGTGCGACGAGCCGGTTTCGGCGCTCGACCTCAGCACCCAGGCGGTCGTGCTCGACCTTCTCATCGACCTGCAACGGTCTGCTGGAGTGTCCTACCTGTTCATCACGCATGACCTGTCTGTTGTCCGACATGTGAGCCACCGGGTCGCTGTCATGTATCGCGGCGAGCTCGTCGAGACAGGGCCCGTCGCGGACGTGACCAACACTCCGAGTCACGACTACACCCGGAAGCTGCTGCTCGCCGCGCCGACAGCGGACCCAGATCGGCAACGAGAGCGCCGCCAGGCTAGACGCGCGCTGCAGACTGCCCAATGAGCGATCTCGACGTCCGGCAAACTCAACCGGTGAGCATTCAGCGATGGGCCGCGGTCGGCACCGGGATGATCTCGCGGAGCCTGGTGCCGGACTTGATGGCGTGTGATGGGGCCGAGGTAGTCGTGGTCCAAAGTCGGGACCGGGAGAAGGCATCCCGCTTCGCTGAGGAGTTCGGCATCCCTTCGTCGACGCACGAGTTCGCTTCGATCCTCGCGGACGACTCGATCGATGCGGTGTATCTCGCGACGCCCATAGCGACGCACTTCGAGATGACCCGTGACGCGCTTCGGGCAGGCAAACACGTACTGGTCGAAAAGGCCATCGCAACGAGCGCCACCGAAGCGGCGAAGCTGTTCGACATCGCTTCTTCAGAACGACGGTTCCTGATGGAAGCGATGTGGATGAAGTTCAATCCGGCATTCCTGAGGTTGCAGGCGGAGATCGCCGCGGGGACGATCGGCGAGCCCAGGAATTTACGAGCGGGCTTCTCCATCCCGTGGCCGAAAGAGGGTGGCAGCCGGTGGCAGCCGCCGGGCGGGGGAGCGCTGCTCGATCAGGGGATCTACCCGGTGACCCTCGCACACAGCATTTTCGGTGTGCCCGAGTTCGTTTCGGCGCGAGGAACCGTTCAACCAGGCGGAGTGGACCTCGCTGAGCAGGTAACCCTCGAATTCGGCGACGGGCGTTTCGCGCACTTCACAACCGGGATGCTCGAGTTCACCGACTGCTCTGCGGCAGTCGCCGGCATGACGGGATGGATCACCCTCCCTTCCCCGTTCTGGGCGACGACGAACCTCGACATCCATGCCGGAAGCATCGAGGCGATCTTCGGGAACCCGGACCGAGTCACGATCCAGCGCGAGGGAAACGGATACGTGCCAATGCTTCGTGAAGTGGTCGACGCGATCAGCCGGGGCCTGCTCGAACACCCGCAGCATTCCGCAGCTGACACTCTGTCCGTGTTCCGCACCATCGACGCCATATCCGACCAGCTCAAATCCTGAACCATCGATGCCTTCGGAAAGACGCCGACGCGACCCGGAAGCAGACTACGAACAGGAAATCACTCACCAAACCATGAACCGGAACCCTCACTCACGAAGGAGCACCGCATGCTGAAGTCGCCGACGGAGCGCGCCAACGAACTTGTCGCCCGCATGACACTCGCTGAGAAAGCACAGCAGGTCACGTCGATCATGCCTTTCGCACTCTTCGGGGAAAACGGCTTGGATGCAGCCGCTCTCGACCGACACCTCGCCAGTGGAATTGGGCATATCTCCGCCGCCGCCAGCGGGTCAGACCCGCAGCAGATAGCGGGCACAGTCAACGAGATCCAGCGCTATCTCGTCGAGCGGACCAGGCTCGGTATTCCGGCGATCATGCACGCCGAAGCGCTCAATGGATTCGTCGCGGCTGGCTACACATCATTCCCCACGGCAATCGGTTTGGCTGCCAGTTGGGACCCTGCACGGGTCGAGGCGATGGCAGAGGTCATCCGCCGGCAGATGCGATCGGTCGGAGTACTGCAAGCGTTGGCGCCCGTGCTCGATGTCGCCCGCGACGCGCGGTGGGGTCGCGTACATGAGACGTATGGCGAGGACGTATACCTGGTCAGCGCGTTCAGCGTCGCCTTCGTACGTGGCCTTCAGGGACAAGATCTGACCGGCGGCGTCCTCGCAACTGGGAAGCACTTCCTTGGGTACGGGCTCACCGAAGCGGGGCAGAACATGGCCGCTACTCACCTAGGCCCCCGCGAACTGTACGACGTGTATGCCACCCCATTCGAGGCCGCCATCAAGATGGCCGGAATGGGGAGCGTGATGAATTCCTATTCCGAGATCGACGGCGTTCCCGTAGGCGCAAACCGCGGCGTGCTCACGGATCTGCTTCGCGGTCGGATGGGATTCACTGGCAGCGTGGTCTCCGACTACGGCACCGTCGACAGCCTGCACACCCGGCAAGGCGTCGCATCCTCTCTTTCCAAGGCTGGCGAACTTGCGCTCGCCGCCGGACTCGATGTCGAGCTGCCCGTCGCCTCCGGTTACAAGACGCTCGAAGATTCAATTCGCGAAGGACGCCTAGAAGAGGCTGTCCTCGACGACGCGGTACGGCGGGTACTTGTCGACAAGTTCAAGCTGGGCTTGTTCGAGAACCCTTACGCAAGTAACGATCCGATCGAGTTGAGCACTGCTCAGAGCGAGGGTGCAGCGCTCTCACGGGAGCTCGCCGATGAGTCGGTGACACTGTTGAAGAACGATGGCAAGCTGCCGCTGGCGAAGTCAGGACGTATTGCTGTGATCGGCCCGCATGCGGACTCGGCAATGGTCAACTTCGCGGCGTACACCTACCCAGCCGTCATCGACATGGTTAAGGGCCTCTCGACTGGCGAGTCCCGCATGGCCGGTCTCGACGGCATGATGGATTCTCGCTCGGCGGAGACGGCGGAGACAGCGCAGACAGGTGAGGCACAACTTGCACAACTCATGGAGATTGACAGCGAGGACGTCGCCCGGCACGTGTACGGCACGAAGACGCTCGTAGAAGCTATCCGAGCCGCAGCCCCGGATGCGATCGTCGAATCGGTCGAGGGGGTCAGCATTCACCCGGACGACCCACAGGACATCGAGGCGGCCGTCGCTCTGGCACAGGAAGCGGACGTGGTCATCCTCGCCATCGGCGGCAAGGCCGGCTGGTTCGGAACGCGCGTTACAGAAGGTGAGGGATCCGACGCTGCGCGGGTAGAACTGCCAGATCACCAAGTCGCGTTGGTCGACGCCGTCAGCGCCACCGGAACGCCCCTTGTTGGGGTCCTCTACCAGGGACGACCGATTGCGCTCTCTGAAGTCGAGCCGAAGCTCGATGCCCTCGTGACCGGCTACTACCCAGGGCCGAACGGCAGCGGCGCCCTCGCTGCGGTGCTCTTCGGAGACACGAACCCATCGGGAAAGCTACCGTACAGCATGCCCAGGGCTACCGGACAGTTGCCGCTCTACGTCTCCCAAAAACGCGGAAGCGGCTACCAGCGCACGGCAAGCGACACATTCAGCTACATCGACCTCGATATCACACCACTCTTCTACTTCGGTCACGGCCTCTCTTATACGACCTTTGAGTACGGCGATCTTGAACTCGCAGCTGACGAGGTGCCCACGGAGGGCGGCTCCATCGTGGTGTCCGTCGAACTCCGAAACACTGGAGACCGCGATGGAACCGAGGTCGTCCAGCTTTACGCCGCCCAGCACGCTACCGGTGTCACCCGGCCTGCCCAGCAGCTCATTGGATTCACTCGGGTTTCGCTTGCAGCAGGTGAAAGCACGACCGTCCGGTTCACGGTTCCGACCAGCCAACTCGGATATAGCGGACTCGACGGGCGCTTCATCCTCGAGCCCGGCCCCATCTCGCTGGCTGTCGGGGGCAGCTCGGACAAGACACCCGCGCAGGGAACCGTCGAGCTCACCGGAGCGGTGGTCGATCTCGAAGGCCGCCGCACCTACCTCAACGCCGCGGATCTGCTGGTGCAGACGACAGGGGCGGCCCGCTAGCGCTGCAGGGCGATCAGTAATCAGCGGACGGCGTTTCATAGGGTCTCGCCGCGGCGGTGAATGCTGAATCGTCACAAGCGCACACAAAATGCAGTCGGTAGCGCTCTGATGTATACCTACATCAGCGCACAGTTCAGACAGGAGCTTGTATGACCCTGGATCCCTACTTCGCGGAAAAGGCCTCCCACATCGTTGGACTCAGTGAGTCGGATCTTGCCGAGCCATCAGCAATGGCGCGGTTCATGTCCTACTTCACAGATTCGCTGCCCTGGGAGCTACCTGACGGTGTCACCGTCGAGAACCACTCAGTGCAGGGAGCGGTACTCATCCCCGTTCGTGTCTATCGTCCGAGTGAGGAGGTCAGCGCGCCCCTCGTCTGGTTGCACGGCGGCGGGTTCTCCTTCGGCGATCTCGACATGCCAGAGGCGCACATCGTCGCGGCCGAGCTTGCGGCTCGGGCGGGATCGCTCGTGGTTTCGGTGGACTATCGATTGGCCACCGAGAGTGTGCGCTTCCCCCTGCCGGTCGAGGATGTGCTGAGCGTCTGGGAATGGGTGTGCACGTTCTCGGGTGGCATCGCTCCGGCAATCGGCGGCGCAAGTGCCGGCGCTGCAATCGCGTTAACTGCCGCGCTGCGTCTCCGAACAAACCGCAACGTGGCGCCCCGAGCGGTCCTTCTCGCGTACCCTTTCGTCCATTTTCCGACACCGGCCCTCGACCCGGATGTTGCTGAGGTGATGGCAGAACTCCCGCCGCTCATGCGTTTCACACCGCGCGCGGTCGAGTCGATGGTGTCCACCTATGTCGGGCGCCTCTCCAATCTGCCGCCCGACGCAATGCCGGGGGCGGCAGACCTTTCCGACCTGTCACCGGTAACGGTTCTGGTGTCAGAACTGGATGATCTGCGAGCATCCGGTGAGTTGTTGGTGCGGCAATTGGCGGAAGCGGGCGTACCGACACGTACGCGGCTATCGCAGGGAATGCCGCATGGCCACCTGAATAGAGTGCCTTCCATTCCGGAGGTCGGGCGATCCATCGACTTCCTCGCCGAAGCGTTGCGGTGATGATCGCCCCTTCGACCGGAGCCGAAGGTCGTTGGTGCTCGAGGATCCAGGCGGATGTCTGTGGAGTGGTCATGCTGCAAAACGCCTGACTGCGTCTGCGAGCAGTTGAGGCAGGGTGACGCCGCAACGGCACTCGAGCAATTCGCCGATCCGAGACAGCGCGGCCGGGTGCCACTACTGTCGGGAGCGGATCATCTCGGCGCGATCTGGGGCAAGAAGTTTGGGGCTTCTTTGAGGATCGGCGCGGCGCGGCGCTCCAGTCGGGATGGTCAGCGGGCGGGGTTGATGGAGGCGAGGAATTCTTCGATGATGTCTTCCATCTTGAATTCGCTTTGCTCGTAGAGCCATTGGACTTCGAGGCCGTCGAGGAGCGCGACGAAGGTGAACGAGAGCGCTCGGGGGGTCATCGTCGTGACCAGTTCGCCGCTGGCGGCCATCTCTTCGAACCGTTCTTCAAAGTACCCGCGGAAAACCTGGTACCGGTTCCGGAA
>NZ_SDPN01000067.1 GCF_004134825.1 Agromyces albus | reverse complement strand
GCCGTCGGCGCAGAAGCCCGCACCCGGCTCGCGGAGGCCGGACGACTCCTCGTCGAGGCCGAGGGCGCCGCGCAGGCGCACCCTGAAGCGGCCCTCGTCGCGGCACAGCGCGCCGAGCGGCTCGCGAGCGAGGCGATGTCGCTCGCGCAGCGAGACGTCGGCGGCTTCGGCGGCGGCATGGGCGGCTTGGGAGATCTCGGCGGCTTCGGCGGACTCGGCGGCGGCGCGGGACGCAGCTCGAGCGGCAGCGACCTCTTCGGCGCAGTGCTCGGCGGCATCCTCATCGACTCGGTGCTCGGCGGCGGTGGCGGCCGCCGCGGCGGTGGCTTCGGCGGCGGGTTCGGTGGCGGCTTCGGCGGAGGCGGCCGCAGTTCCGGCCGGTCGCCAGGCAGCTTCGGGGGCTCGGGCACGCGCTCCCGTCGCGGGAGTGGAGGCCGATTCTGACCCCCGCGACTCGCCGACCGAGCCCGCGCTCCGCGCACGACGGCTGACGCCGGCAACGCCCGACACGACGATCACGACGACACGACGACCACGACGACCACGACGAAAGGAACGACCATGGCAAAGCACTCCATCTTCGGACGGATCTCGCAGCTCCTCCGAGCCAACATCAACGCCCTCATCGACCAGGCGGAAGACCCGCAGCTCATGCTGGACCAGATCGTGCGCGACTTCACCAACAGCATCGCCGACGCCGAGGCCGCGATCGCCGAGACCATCGGAAACCTGCGCCTCCTCGAAGACGACCATCGTGAAGACGTCGAGGCGGCGCGCGAGTGGGGTGACAAGGCCATCGCCGCGAGCCGCAAGGGCGATGAGCTGCGCAGCTCCGGCGACGCCGCCGGCGCCGACAAGTTCGACAACCTCGCGAAGGTCGCACTGAGCCGCCAGATCTCCGCCGAGAACGAGGCGAGGGCGGCCGAGCCGCAGATCGCCGCGCAGACCGAGGTCGTCGACAAGCTGAAGTCGGGCCTCAACGGCATGAAGGAGAAGCTCGTCCAGCTGCAGAACAAGCGCTCCGAGCTCGTCGCTCGCGCGAAGACCGCGCAGGCCCAGCGCCAGGTCCAGGACGCGGTCAAGTCGATCGACATCCTCGACCCCACGAGCGAGATCGGCCGCTTCGAAGACAAGATCCGTCGCGAGGAGGCGGTCGTCCGCGGCCAGGCCGAACTCGCCGCCTCGAGCCTCGACGCGCAGTTCAACGAGCTCGACGACCTCGGCGAACTCACCGAAGTCGATGCCCGGCTGGCCGCGCTGAAGGCCGGCGGCACCCCTCAGGGCGCCATCTCGCACTGAGCGGATGCCACGACGGCCGCGCCGTGCGATCGAATCGCGCGGCGCGGCCGTTCGCATGCCGGCCCGCTCGGCGGCATCCGCCGATCAGAACGGGCGCTGCTTCGAGAGCGTGAACTCGGGACTCGCGAGCGACCCGCCCATGGGTCCGCTCGTGACCGGCGCGGGTCGGCCCGGAATCTCGTCGCGGTGCCGCGCTGCGTCGTCTTCGGGCTCGAAGCCGAGGCGCCGCGCGGACTCGAGGTCGAACCAGCCGTCGCGATTGTCGGAAGTGGCGAACGCGGTCTCGAACCCGACCGGCTCGTGGCGCATCGCGGCGAGGAAGGCACGTGCCGCATCGGCCGGACTCAGCCAGATGCTGAGGTCGCGAGCACCCTCGGGCAGCTCCTTGAACGCGCCGATGCGAAGCGCGACGACCTCCATGCCGAACTTCTCGGCGTAGAGGCGGCCGATCTGCTCGGCAGCGACCTTCGTCACGGCGTAGAGTCCGTCGGGCCTCGGCGGCAGCGTCACGTCGACCTGCTGCCCCACGTCGTACATGCCGACGACCCGGGCAGTGCTCGCGAGCACGACGCGCCGCACGCCCGCCTGCCGGGCGGCCTCGAAGAGGTGCCACGTGCCGACGACGTTCGCCTCGACGAGGTCGTGGAAGTCGGCCTCGTCGGGAACCGCCGCGAGGTGCACGACGCCATGGACTCCCGTGAGCGCAGACCGCAGCGCCGCCGGATCGGCGAGGTCGACCTCGAGTACGCTCTCGCGCGGCGCGACACCCTCGGGCGGTACCACGTCGATGAGCACGAGCCGCGCCACCTCGGGCAGGAGGGCTGCGCGCAGGGTGGTGCCGATTCGCCCGGATGCCCCGGTGATGGCCCAGACCTCATCGCCGAGCGGCCTCACGTTCGTCTCCATGCGGCAACGCTAGCGCCGACCCCCGTCGACCGCCCTCCCGAATCCGCGCGCACTGGCCGACGGGCTCCGCGCGGCGCGATACTTGGAGTCATGCCCGCTACTTTCGTCGTCGTGCCCATGTGGCAAGGTTCCGTCTCCGTCCGCGCCATGAGCCACGCCGACGGAGCCATCGCCATCCTCGGCGATCTTCCCTCCTCTGCGACGGAGCTCGTCGAGGTGCCGGTCGAAGCCGGTGAGGCGCTCGGTACGGGCGTGCTCAGGTACAGCACCGTCCTCCGGGTGCGCGAGCTCACGGCGAAGGCGCTCGGTCACGTGCCCGACCTGGCGATCACGATCGGCGGCGACTGCGGGTCATCCGTCGCGGCGGTGGCACATGCCTCGGCCCGCACCGGCGGCGATCTCGCGGTGCTCTGGCTCGACGCGCACCCCGATCTCAACACTCCCGAGTCGTCGCCCTCGGGCGGCTTCGGCGGCATGACCCTGCGCGCGATCACCGGTGAGGGCGCCGACGGGCTCGCCCTCGACGAGTCCACGCGCATCTCGCCCGATCGACTCGTGCTCGGTGGCATCCGGGCGATCGACGACGAGGAGCGCCGCTTCATCGACGAGCACGGCGTGAGCGTGCTCACGGTCGAAGACCTCTCCGACCCGACCGTCGTGATCGCCGCCCTCGAGGCGACCGGCGCGTCGCGCGTCTTCGTCCACGTCGATCTCGACGTGCTCGACCCCTCCGCACTCGCGGGTCTCTCGTACCCGATGCCGTTCGGCATCGCCGCCACCGAACTCACCGCGCTCCTGCGCGCGGTGGTGGCCCGATTCCCGCTCGCGGGCGCTGCGATCGCCGGGTTCGCGCCCGGTTCACTCGAGGCGGCTGCCGACGACCTGCCCACGATCCTCCGCCTCGTCGCCGCGCTCACGTCGGGTGCCACCGCCGACGTCGCCTGAATCACGGATGCCCCGAGTCGTCCGGCCTGCCTAGGCTTGTCCCCAGGCGTGCTCGGCAAGTGCCGAGGGCCGGAAGGAGTCGGGGATGGAGCGCGAGGTGGATGTCGTCGTCATCGGCGGCGGACCGGTCGGGGAGAACGTCGCCGATCGGGCGAGGGCCGCGGGGCTCGAGGTCGTGCTCGTCGAGCATGAGCTGCTCGGCGGTGAGTGCACGAACTGGGCGTGCGTGCCGTCGAAGACGCTGTTGCGCAGCTCCGCAGTGCTCCGCGCCGCGAAGCGCGTTCCCGGGGCCGCAGAGGCGATCACCGGCGAGCTCGACGTGGCCGCCGTGCTGCGCCGGCGCGACTACTGGGTCTCGGACTGGAAGGATGACGGCGACGTCGAGTGGCTCGCGGGCATCGGCGCCGAGCTCGAGCGCGGCCACGGTCGCCTCGACGGGCCGCACCGCGTCATCGTTGAGCGGCCCGACGGCACCGAGCTCACGCTCGTCGCCCGCCACGCCGTCGCGGTCGCGCCCGGCTCCGACCCGGTCGTGCCGCCGATCGACGGGCTCGCCGACTCCCGGCCATGGACGAGCCGCGACGCGACGAGCGTGAAGCACGTGCCCGAGCGGCTCGCGATCATCGGCGGTGGTGTCGTCGCCGTCGAGATGGCGACCGCCTACGCCGGGCTCGGCGCCGACGTCACCGTGCTCGCCCGCAGCGGCCTGCTCGGCGCGATGGAGCCGTTCGCCGGCGAGGCGGTGGCGCGCGGGCTCGAGGGGCTCGGGGCATCCGTTCGCCTCGGGGTCGAACCCGTGAAGGTCGAACGCAACGACGCCGACGAGGTCGTCGTGACGCTCGGCGACGGTTCCACGGTGACGGCCGACGAGGTGCTCGTCGCGACCGGCAGGAAGCCGCGCACCGAAGCGCTCGGCATCGACACGGTGGGGCTCGAGCCCGGTGCCTGGCTCGACGTCGACGACACGATGCTCGTGCAGGGCCTCCCCGATGGCGAGGGGGCCGGCTGGCTCTACGCCGTGGGCGACGTCAACCACCGCGCGCTCCTCACCCACCAGGGCAAGTACCAGGCGCGCGCGACCGGCGACGTGATCGCGGCGCGAGCGCTCGGCCGGCCCGTCGACGCGGCGCCGTGGGGCGCACACGTCGCGACGGCCGATCACTCCGCGGTGCCGAACGTCGTGTTCTCCGAGCCCGAGTGCGCCTCGGTCGGGCTCACCGCCCGCGCCGCCGAACGGGCGGGCCGATCAGTGCGCGTCGCCGACGTCGATCTCGGCGCCGTGAGCGGTGCCGGCATCCTCGCCGACGGATACGAGGGGCACGCGCGCCTCGTCGTCGACACGGAGCTCGGCACGGTGGTCGGCGCGACCTTCGTCGGCCAAGACGTCGCCGAGTTGGTGCAGGCGGCGACCATCGCGATCGTCGGCGAGGTGTCGGTCGACCGGCTCTGGCACGCGGTGCCCGCCTTCCCCACCGTGAGCGAGGTGTGGCTGCGACTGCTCGAGGCGCTCGGCCGGCCGAGCGCCGTAGACGTGAAGACGGTCGAGACCGAGGAACCCGCTGAGACCGAAGAGACCGCGGCGTGAGCGGCCGGGTGCTGCGGGTGCGGCTCACCGACTCCCCCATCAGCCGCGCCGGCTACTGGTACGCGACGCTCGTGGGCTTCACCTGGGGGTTCCTCTGGAGCACGGGGCCCGTCGAGGTGAAGGACGGCCTCATCATCTTCACGGGCATGCCGAAGTGGACGTTCGGCCGGGGCGGCTCGTGCGTCGGCGGCTGCTACCTCACCGATCGCAACACGGGCGTGCACGTGCTCGGGCATGAGGCCGTGCACAAGGAGCAGTGGCAGCGGTACGGCATGCTCTTCCCGTTCCTCTACCTCATCGCGGGCCGCAACCCGCTGAAGAACCGGTTCGAGATCGAGGCCGGGCTCGAAGCGGGCGGCTACCTGCCGAGGCGACGCGCGACGCGGTGAACCACGAACGGCCCGGACCCTGCCGAGCGGCAGGTCCGGGCCATCGTCATGCAGCTGTGCGCAATGCGCAGCCCGATCAGGCCGCGGGCTGCACCGCTGCGGACAGTGAGGCGACGAGCTCGTCGAGGCCGTAGGTGAGCGAGAGTGCCGTCGGCGGCGAGACCGCGGCGACGAGCTCCGAGCCGATCACCTGGGCGACCTGACCGCGTGCGACGGCGGGGATCGCCTGGATCGGCGCCGAGGCGAGGAAGGCGTCGGCCTCCTCCTGGGTGTCGTGGTAGCTCACCACGATGTCGCTCTCGAGCTTGTCGAGCTCCTCGTAGCTCAGCGTGTAGTAGAACGAGGAGTCGCCGTTCGCGAGCTCGTCGACGGCCGGCGCGTTCTCGAGGCCGAATCGCGTGAGGAACTCGGCGCGTGCATCGGCGACCCGGTAGACGTAGAACGTGCCCGCAACATCCCACACCGCGGCGACGGTCTTGCCCTCGAGCTCGGGGTGCGCTTCGGCTTGCGCGGCGACCTCGGCGTCGAGCTCGTCGAGCACGGCCGCGGCCTCGGCGTCACGGCCGAGGGCGGCGCCCACCGTCGTCACGACGTCTTCCCAGGGCGTGGTCCACGCCTCGCCCTCGTAGGCCACCGTCGGCGCGATCTCGCTCAGCAGTTCGTACTGCTCCTCGGTGATGCCCGAGAACGGCGCGAGGATGAGGTCGGGTGCCGCCTCGATGAGCTCCTCATAGGGCGGCGCCTCGCCGTCGTCGGTGAGCACGACCGGCGTCTCCTCGCCGAGCTCCTCGAGCTTGTCGGCGACCCAGGGCAGCACGCCCTCGTCGTTCGCCGCATACGTCTGCTCGGCGATCGCGACCGGCACGACGCCGACGGCGA
Organism: Agromyces albus; assembly: GCF_004134825.1. Taxonomy (GTDB): domain Bacteria; phylum Actinomycetota; class Actinomycetes; order Actinomycetales; family Microbacteriaceae; genus Agromyces; species Agromyces albus. The sequence continues at coordinate 6,336 of NZ_SDPN01000067.1, read as the reverse complement.
GCGCCGCCTCGGTGCTCCCCCAACCCCAGGTCGCCACGCGTTCGGGCTCGGCGGTGATCTCGGTCTCGCCGAAGACGTGCTCGATCGTGACAGGGAAGGCACCGTCGGATGCCGCGCCCTCCGTGGAGTCGGCCGCACCGGTCGTGGCGCAACCGGCAAGGGTGAGGGCGGCGAGTGCCGTGGCGGTGATGACGGCGAACGTGCGTCGGGCGTGCATGTGTTCCCTTTCTGGTGGTGGTCGGGGTCGAGTCAGAACTCGCCCCGGTGGAATCGGCCGATGGGCACGACGAGCGGCGAGCCGGCGACGGGATCGGTGGTGACGACGCATTCGAGCCCGAATGCGCCGCCGACGGTCTCTGCGGTCATCACGTCACCGGGTGCGCCTGCTGCAGCGATGCGTCCGCCGTCGAGGACGACGAGGTGATCGGCGTAGCGCGCCGCGAGGTTGAGCTCATGCAGCACCATGACGACGGTCGTTCCGTGGTCGCGGTTCGAGTCGGTGAGCAGGTCGAGCAGCTCGAGCTGGTGGCTCGCGTCGAGAAAGCTCGTGGGCTCGTCGAGCAGCACGATGTCGGCTCGTTGGGCGAGCGCCATCGCGATCCAGACGCGCTGGCGCTGCCCGCCCGACAGCTCGGAGACGGCACGGCCCGCGAGCTCGGCGGTGCCCGTGGCCTCGAGCACCTCGGCGACGATGCGATCGTCGTCGCTCGAGCGGCCGCCGAACCAGCCGCGGTGCGGATGCCGCCCCCGGGCGACGAGCTCGGCCACGAGCACGCCGTCAGGTGACACCGGTTGCTGCGGGAGCACGGCGACCCGGCGCGCGAAATCGCGTGCGCCGTAGGAACGGATGTCTCGCCCGTCGAGCGTGACGCGCCCCGATTCGGGCCGGATGAGTCGCGCGAGGCCGCGCAGGAGCGTCGACTTGCCGCTCGCATTCGGACCCACGATCGAGGTGATGCGTCCGTCGGGGATCTCGAGGTCGAGCCCGTCGATCACGACGCGGCCGTCGTAGCCGAGCGTGAGCGACTCGGCGCGCAGTGAGTGCGGTGCGGAGCGGGTCATCCGTCGGATCCTTTCCGGTTTCCCCTCGCGATGAGCCAGAGGAGGTAGGGGGCGCCGATGAGCCCCGTGACGATGCCGACGGGCACCGCGAAGCCCGCGAACGCGTGCTGCGCCACGAGGTCGGCGACGAGCACGATCACGACGCCGACGAGCGCCGAGGCGGCGAGCGCGGCCTGCCCGTGGCCGATGAGCGCCCGCGCGATCGGCGCCGCGACGAGGGCGACGAACGCGATCGGTCCGGCGAGGGCCGTGGCGACGGCGACGAGCGCGACGCCGAGGAGCACGGCCGTCGCCCGGGCCCTGGTGGCATCGAGTCCGAGCGAACGTGCGCTGTCGTCGGAGAGGGCGAGCAGCGGCATCCGCGGGGAGAAGACGGCGGTGGCCGTGAGCAGCACGACGAGCGCCCCGCCCGAGGTGCCGAGCTCGCTCCAGCCGGTGCTCGCGATGCCCCCCACCATCCAGACGAGCGCCTCGGATGCCTCGCGCACCTCCGCTCGCGTGATGAGCCAGCCGAGAAGCCCCGACACGATCGAGGCGAGGCCGATGCCGACGAGCACGAAGCGGATGCCGGTGAGGCCGCCGCGCCACGCGAGCGCCCACATGAGCCCGGCGACGACGAGCGCACCGGTGAACGCGGCGAGTGCGACCGCAGGCCCTTCGAGGCCGAGCAGGAGCATCGAGCCGACGGCGGCGAGGCTCGCTCCGCCGGTGACGCCGAGGATGTCGGGGCTCGCGAGCGGGTTCCGCAGGGTCGACTGGAAGAGCGCGCCGCCGAGGCCGAGCGCACTGCCCGCGATGACGGCGGCGAGCACCCTCGGCAGCCGCAGCCGCATCACGACGAACTCGGCCTTCGGCGAACCCTGCCCGACGAGCACGGCGAACACGTCGGCGACGGTGAGGCCGGCCGCGCCGAGGAGGAGTGACGCGATGGCGGCTGCGAACACGAGCACGCTCGCGCCGAGGAGCACGGCCGCCGTGCGACGGCGCCGGCGATCGCGTACCTGGCCGATGAGGATGGCGACGGCCCCGACCGACTCGGCGCGCGTCGGCTCCGCGAGGCGGCCCGTTCCGGTGCCGCTCGCGAGCGCTCCGTCGGGCCTCACAGCCCGCCCCCCTTGGTGCGGCGCACGAGCGCGATGAGCACGGGCGCGCCGACGATCGCCGCGACGATGCCGGCCTCGAGCTCGGCGGGGGCGACGACGACGCGACCGATCACGTCGGCGGCGAGCAGCACGACGGCCCCGAGGACGGCGGCCAGTGGCGTGACCCACCGGTAGTCGCCGCCGACGAGGCCCCTGGCGGCGTGCGCGACGGCGAGTCCGAGCAGTGCGATGGGGCCGGCGAGCGACGTCGCGGTGCCCGCGAGCACGATGACGGCGATCGCCGTGACGACCCGCGTCGTGCCGAGCCTCACTCCGAGCCCGCGGGCCACGTCGTCGCCGAGGGCGAGGAGGTTCAACCGGCCCGCGAGCCACGCGGCGAGCACGAGGCCGGCGATGAGGAACGGCCAGAGCACGGCGGCGCTCTCGAGGCCCCGGCCCGAGAGCGAGCCCACCGACCAGAACCGGAACTGCAGGAGGGTGCCGTCGTCCCTGATGAGCAGGAGCGTCACGAGCGGCGTCGTCGCCGCCGTGACGGCGGCGCCCGTGAGCGCGAGCTTCGCCGGGCTCGCACCGCTCGCCCCGGTGGAGCCGATCGCGAACACGACGGCCGCCGCGAGCGCTGCACCCGCGAAGGCGAACCAGATGAAGCCGAACGGCGAGGCGACGCCGAGGAAGGCGATCGCCGCGACGACCGCGAGCGATGCGCCGGCGTTGATGCCGAGCAGTCCCGGGTCTGCAAGCGGATTGCGCGTCGCCCCCTGCAGGAGGGCTGCCACGACGCCGAGCGCCGCGCCAGCCATGATGCCGACGACCGCGCGCGGCAGCCGCAGTTCGCGCACGACGAGCTGGTCGGCGTCACCCGGCACGAGCGAGGTGAACGCGCCCAGCACGAGGTCGAGCGGCATCTGCCGGGTGCCGATCGCGAGACTCGCCACGGCGACGACGGCGAGCAGTCCGACGGCGAGCGCGAGCGTCGTCGCTGGGGGCAGTCGGCGGCCGGTTCGGGTGCGGCTCATGAGCGCGGCAGGGTGCTGCGAATCCGTCGCGACTCGCGACATCCGATCGGCCACCGGCTCAGTCGAGCTCGGCGCGGCCGTGCCGCCAGTAGCCCATGAACGCCACCTGGCGGCGATCGAGGCCGGCCTCGCGCACGAGGAACCGGCGGAGGGTCGTGATGGCGGATGCCTCACCGGCGAGCCAGGCGTAGCAGGCGCCGTCGATGCTGTGCCCCTCGGGCACGTCCCACAGCGGTGCGTCGTCGGCGTCGGCGCGTTCGGCGGCCTCGAGTGCCGCTGCGGCATCCTCGCTCGGCACGAGGGCCGCACGGCTCACGAGGTGGCGCACGACCCAGTCGCGCACGGCGGGGATGAGCTCGCCGCCGTGGCCGGCGTCGGCGACGGCACGGGGCAGCCAGCGCACCTCGACGCCCGCCGGGTGGCGCAGTTCGAGCACGTCGTCGGCGCTCGGCACCTCGATGAGCGCGACGCCGGATGCGTCGGCGGGCAGCGCCTCGAGGATCGACGCGATCGCCGGGGCCGCCGTCTCGTCGCCCGCGAGCAGCACGGTGTCGACGACGCCGGGGCGCCAGTCGATGCCGGTGGCACGGCCCTCGCTCAGCTCGTCGGGGCCGATGAGCACGATCTCGTCGCCGGGAGCGGCGTTCATCGCCCACGCCGAGGCCGGACCGCCGTCGCCGTGGCCGACGAAGTCGATGTCGACCTCGCGAAGCTCGGGGCGCACCGCTCGCGCCGTGTACGTGCGGAACGGGTTGCGCGACTCGGCAGGCAGCTCACGCCAGGCGCTGTACCAGTCGTCGACGTCGGGGAACGCGGCGAAGCCCACCTCGGGCAGCGGCAGCACGATCTTGATCCGCTGGTCGAGCCCGGCGGTGCCGAAGCCCGCGAGCTCCTCGCCCGCGAACGTCACTCGCGTGAAGTGCGGCGTCAGGCGTTCGACCCGCGACACGCTCGCCCGGTAGGCGCGGTAGGCGGGACGAGGGCGCGACTCGACGTCGGTAAGTGAGGTAAGCATTACCTAAGTCTGGCACATGCGCCGCGCGCTCGTGAACCACCACGAGCACCCCGGAATCGGATGCCGCGGCTCGCGCCACGCGGCATCCGGCCCCCTCGCTGCATCACGCCGCGCGCCGTGAACGCCAGAGCAGCCACACGAAGTACGGCGCGCCGACCACCGCGGTGAGCAGGCCCGCCGGCAACTGCGCCGGGGCGATGACCGTGCGGCCGAGCGTGTCGGCGATGCACACGAGCAGCGCGCCGAGGAGCGCCGCGAGCGGCAGCACGCGAGCGTGCCGCGATCCGACGAGCGCGCGCGCTGCATGCGGCGCGACGAGTCCGACGAATCCGATCACGCCGACGGCGGCGACGGCCGTGGCGGTGAGCGCGACGCTCACGGCAAGGAGACCGAATCGCGATCGCCCGATCGCGACGCCGAGCACCCGCGGGGTGTCGTCGTCGAACGCGAGCAGGTCGAGCTCCCGCCGCGCCGAGAGCAGCACCGGGAGCGCGAGCAGCACGACGATGAGCAGCGGCACGAGCTGCGGCACGGTGCGACCGTAGGTCGAGCCCGACATCCAGGTGAGCGCCTTGGCGGCGTTGTAGGGGTCGGTCGCGATGATCAGCATCGCCGTCGAGGCGGCGGTCGCCGCGGAGACGCCGAGGCCGATGAGGATGAGCCGGGTGCTCGCGAGCCCACCCGCCGCGGAGAGCCCGAAGACGATCGCCGCGGCGAGCACCGCGCCCACGAGTCCGCCCGCCGTGACCCCCAGGAACGTCGCGAGCGGCCACGCGGTGATGACGAGCACGGCGCCCACGCCCGCTCCCCCGGTGACGCCGAGGATCGCCGGCTCCGCGAGCGGGTTGCGGGCGACCGCCTGCACGACGGTGCCCGCGAGCGCGAGCGCGGCCCCGGCCAGGATCGCCGCTGCGACCCGCGGGGCACGCGTGTTCATGACGAACTCGACGAGCGGGCCTGCGCGGCCGGTGATCCAGTTGACGACGTCGCCACCGAGTAGCTTGGCGTCACCAAGGAGGAGCGAGGCGACCCCGACCGCGACGAGGAGCGCGGCCGCCCCGACGATGACGAGCAGCCGGGCACGCGGCGAGAGGGCCGCACCCATCACGAAGCCGCTCGCGGCGCCGTCGGACGACGCCTTCGCGCGCAACGCGAGGGCGATGAGGAACACCGCACCGAAGATCGTCGTGACGACGCCGGTCGGCACCGCGACGGCGGCTTGACCGCCGAAGACGAGCCGCAACAGCACGTCGGCCCCGAGCACGACGACGACGCCCGTGACGGCCGCAGCGGGGATGAGCAGCACGTGCCGCTGCATGCCGGGCACGCGCACGGCGACGAGCCGCACGATGGCGGGGGCTGCGAGCCCGACGAACCCGATCGGGCCGGCGATCGTCACGGCCGCCGCCGAGAGGAGCACGGCGATCAGGATGCCGCCGAGCCGCGTGCGGCGAACGCGCACGCCGAGCGTCGTCGCGGTGTCGTCGCCGAGCGAGACGAGGTCGAGCGGCCGTGCGATCACGAACAGGGCGCCCACCGCGACGAGCACCACCGGGCCGAGCTGGAACATCGGGTCCATGCCGGTCTGTGCGAGGGTGCCGTTGCCCCACGCGTAGAGGCCCGTCGTGCGCTCGGGGAAGAGCAGCAGCAGCATCGTCGTGAGCGCCGCGAGCGCCAGTGCGATCGCCGAACCGGCGAGCACGAGGCGCACCGTGCCGCCGCCGCGCGCACCGGCCGACAGTGCGAGCACGAGGGTCGCCGCCGCGAGGCCGCCGACGAACGCCACCGCGCCGCCGCCCACGATGGGCAGCACGACGCCGAACGCGGTGACGGCCACGACCGCGAGGTACGCACCGGCGTTCACCGCGAGGGTGTCGGGCGAGGCGAGGATGTTGCGCGAGACCGTCTGCATGACGAGGCCCGCCACGCCGAGGGCGACGCCCACGAGCACGCCCGCGAGCAGCCGCGGCATCCGCGAGGCGACGAGCACGGCGGCGGCCTGGTCGTCGGAGCCGCCGACGAGGAGACCGAGCAGTTCGGGCAGACCGACGCTCGACGCGCCCTGCGTCACGTGCACGGCGGCGAGCAGGGCCGCCAGCACGGCACCGAGGGCGATGAGCGCGACGGCGCCGACGCGCCC
>NZ_SDPN01000066.1 GCF_004134825.1 Agromyces albus | reverse complement strand
GCGGCCAGTGCCGGCACGCCGCGGTGGTGCCGCGCGGGCGCCCGCGTCTCCGGGCGCGACGACGGCCGCGGCATCCGTCACCGCGTTCGTCTCGCGCGCAATCTCGGTCATGCCTTCGCCGTGATGTGCTCGGAGAGCGCCGGGATCACGGTCTCGCCGTAGACCCGGAGCGTCTCCTCCTTGTTGTCGTGCTGCAGGTAGCCCGCGAACTGGTCGACGCCGAGCGCCTTCAGCTGCTCGAGCTTCTCGATGTGCTGCGCGGCCGTGCCGAGCACGCAGAAACGGTCGACGATCTCGTCGGGCACGAACTGCGTGTGCACGTTGCCCGCGCGCCCGTGCTCGTTGTAGTCGTAGTCTTCACGGCCCTTGATGTAGTCGGTGAGCGCCTCGGGCACGTCGCCATGCTCGCCGTACTTCGCGACGATGTCGGCCACGTGGTTGCCGACCATGCCGCCGAACCAGCGGCACTGGTCGCGCATGTGCTCCCAGTCGTCGCCGATGTACATGGGCGCGGCGACACAGAACTTCACCGACATCGGGTCGCGCCCGGCGGCCTCGGCTGCGTTCCGCACGGTCGTGATCATCCACTTCGCTATGTCGACGTCGGCGAGCTGCAGGATGAACCCGTCGCCCACCTCGCCCGCGAGCTTCAGCGCGAGCGGGCCGTAGGCGGCCACCCACACCTCGAGCTCGGAGCCGCGGCTCCACGGGAACTGGATCGTCGAGTCGTGGTACTGCACGGGCCGGCTGTTCGCGAGCTCGCGGATCACGTGGATCGCCTCACGCAGCTCCTTCATGGTCACCGGCTTGCCGTTCGTGACGCGCACGGCCGAGTCGCCGCGGCCGATGCCGCACACGGTGCGGTTGCCGTACATCTCGTTGAGCGTCGCGAACACGGATGCCGTGACCGTCCAGTCGCGAGTCGCCGGGTTGGTGACGAACGGGCCGACCTTGATCCGCTGGGTCTGCGCCAGGATCTGGCTGTAGATGACGTAGGGCTCCTGCCAGAGGATGTGCGAGTCGAAGGTCCAGACGTGCGTGAACCCGTGCACCTCGGCGAGCTTCGCGAGCTGCACCGTTCGGGAGGCAGGCGGGTTCGTCTGCAGTACCGCTCCGAATTCCATGGGTGCTCCTTAGCTCTGGACGGTGTCAGGTCAGGACGGTGTCAGATCAGATACTGGCTGAGGCCGCGCTTGAGGAAGCGCCCGTCGCCCTTGGCGCCGAGGTAGGCGTTGTCGTCGACGATGACCTTGCCCCGGGAGAGCACCGTGTCGACGTGTCCGTCGATCTCGAAGCCCTCCCAAGCGGAGTGGTCCATGTTCATGTGGTGGGTCTTGCCCATGCCGATCGACGTGTGCCCGTTCGGGTCGTAGACGACGACGTCGGCGTCGGCGCCCGGCTGGATGACGCCCTTCCTGCCGTAGAGGCCGAACATGCGTGCCGGCGTGGTGCTCGTGAGTTCCACCCATCGCTCGAGGGTGATCTCGCCCGTGACCACGCCCTGGTACATGAGGTCCATGCGGTGCTCGATCGAGCCGATGCCGTTCGGGATCTTGCGGAAGTCGCCGACGCCGAGCTCCTTCTGGTCCTTCATGCAGAACGGGCAGTGGTCGGTGGAGACCATCTGCAGGTCGTTCGTGCGCAGCGCTTGCCACATCGCGTCTTGATGACCCTCTTCGCGGCTGCGCAGCGGCGTCGAGCACACCCACTTCGCGCCCTCGAAGGAGCCCCACTCGTCGCTCTTCGCGCCGAGCTGCTCCTCGAGGCTCAGGTAGAGGTACTGCGGACAGGTCTCGCCGTAGACGTTCTGGCCCTTGTCGCGAGCCCACGCGAGCTGCTCCACGGCCTGCTTGGCCGACACGTGCACGACGTAGAGGGGAGCGCCCGTGAGCTTCGCGAGCATGATCGCGCGGTGCGTCGCCTCCTCCTCCATCTCCCAGGCGCGGGCGATGCCGTGGTAGTACGGGTCGGTCTTGCCCTGGTCGACGAGCTGCTGGGCGAGCACGTCGATCGCGGGCCCGTTCTCGGCGTGCATCATCGTGAGCATGCCGGTGTCGCGCGAGACCTGCATCGCCTTCAGCACTTGCGCGTCATCCGAGTAGAAGACGCCCGGGTATGCCATGAAGAGCTTGAAGCTCGAGACGCCCTCGTCGGGGAGGCTGCGCATTGCGGCGAGCGAGTCGTCGTCGACGCCCCCGACGATCTGGTGGAACCCGTAGTCGATCGCGCAGTTGCCCGCCGCCTTCTCGTGCCAGGCGGCCAGCCCGTCTTGCACGCGCTCGCCGTAGCGCTGCACCGCGAAATCGATGATCGACGTCGTGCCGCCCCACGCCGCAGCGCGAGTGCCCGTCTCGAACGTGTCGATCGCCGCGGTGCCGCCGAACGGCAGCTCCATGTGCGTGTGCGCGTCGATGCCGCCCGGGATCACGTACTTGCCGGTCGCGTCGATCACGCGGTCGACGGATGCCGCGACATCCGTGCCCAGAAGCCGGCTGCCGGGCTCGAGCACGCCGACGATGCGCTCACCGTCGATGAGCACGTCGGCCGGCGCCCGGCCCGTGGAGCTCACGACGGTGCCGCCGGTGATGAGAGTTGTCGCCATCGTGGAACTCCTTCTATCCGGTGGTTGAGTAGCGACGGAGTCGCGTTTCGAAACCACTCTCGCGCCCCTGCTCCCGCTCCGCTACGGCTTGGGGATGGAGGTGTACGAGTCGGGCCGGCGGTCGCGGTAGAACTGCCAGGTGTTGCGCACCTCGCGGATGAGGTCGAGGTCGAGGTCGCGGATCACGACCTCCTCGTGCTCGTCGGAACCGTACTCGCCGACGAGGTTGCCCCGCGGGTCGACGAACTGGCTCGACCCGTAGAAGGTGACGGCGAGGTCGCCGTACTCGTTGTCTTCGGTGCCGACGCGGTTGGGGGCGGCGACGAAGTAGCCGTTGGCGGCCGCCGCGGCGGGCTGCTCGATCTGCCAGAGCCGGTTCGAGAGGGCGGGCTTCGTGGCGTTCGGGTTGAACACGATCTGCGCGCCGTTGAGGCCGAGCTCGCGCCATCCCTCGGGGAAGTGCCGGTCGTAGCAGATGTACACGCCGATGGGCCCGACAGCCGTGTTGAAGATGGGGTAGCCGAGGTTGCCGGGGCGGAAGTAGAACTTCTCCCAGAACTTGTCGAGGTTCGGGATGTGGTGCTTGCGGTACTTGCCGAGGATCGTGCCGTCGGCATCGACGACGACGGCCGTGTTGTAGTAGACGCCCGGCTGCTCCTCTTCGTAGATCGGCAGGATCATGACCATGCCGAGCTCCTTCGCGAGCGCCGCGAAGCGCTGCACGATCGGGCCGTCGGCCGGCTCGGCGTAGTCGTAGTACTTGACGTCTTCGGTGATGCCGAAGTACGGGCCGTAGAAGAGCTCCTGGAAGCAGATGACCTGTGCGCCCTGCTCCTTGGCCTGCCGCGCGAAGTCCTCGTGCTTCTGGATCATCGACTCTTTGTCGCCGGTCCAGGTCGTCTGCGTGATGGCCGCCCTGACGATCGTCATAGTGCCTCCTGAGTCGGTCGGCGTCGTTGCCGCCGCTCGATGTGCCCTGGGCGTGGAACTCAGTGCTCAGTGCTCACCGGGCGAATGCTGTGACGCCGAGGGGTAGTGCCGATGGGAAGTGCGGAACGGGACTCGCGACCCGTTCTGTTATTGTTCGGCGTGAACATTTCTCTTTTGTTTCACCCTGTGACGCTGTGGTTACTTATCTTGTCTCTTGCTTCGTGAGGAGGCAATGGTCGTGTCAGGTATTCATATGGCAGGTGCTCAACTGACCGGCGTTCGCGTCGAGGTCTCGGCGCTGATCGCGCTCGCCGAGTTCCCCGATACCACGCCGCGAGCCATCGCCGGAGTGCTCGCGCGCCTCATCAACACGGGAGAACTGCCGCAGGGCGCCCGGCTCCCGACCGTGCGCGAGCTCGCGAGCGAGCTCGCCGTGAGTCCCGCCACGGTGAGCCAGGCATGGCAGGCCCTGTCGCGGGCCGGCCTCATCGAGTCGCGCGGCCGCGCGGGCAGCTTCGTGCGCGAGAGCTCGCCCGGTTGGCTCGCGCCGCGCATGCGCGGCATGGCGCCGCCGAACGATCCGGTTCGCCTCGACCTCTCCCGAGGGACGCCCGACCCGCTGCTCCTGCCGGCCCTCGGCCCGGCGCTCTCGCGGGTCTCGGTTCGCGCCGAGACCGACAGCTACCAGGACGAGCCCGTGATCCCCGCGCTCGCCGCGGTGCTCGCCGACTCGTGGCCGTCGCAGGCCGAGTCGATCATGGTCGTCGACGGCGCCCTCGACGCGATCTCGCGCACGCTCGGGCAACTCGTGCGATTCGGGGATCGCGTCGTCGTGGAGAGCCCGGGTTTCCCGCCGTTCCTCGACCTGCTCGACGTGCTCGGCGCCGAGGCGGTGCCGGTGCGGCTCGACGAGCACGGGATCGTGCCCGAGGCGCTCGCCCGGGCGCTCCTCCGTCGCCCGGTCGCCGTGCTGCTCCAGCCCCGCGCGCAGAACCCGACGGGTGCGTCGATGACCGCCTCGCGCGCCGCCGAGCTGGCCCGCGTCATCCGCTCGGCCAATGACATCGACGGGCTCGTCGTCGTCGAGGACGACCATTCAGGGCTCATCTCGACCGAGGGCGACGTGACGCTCGGGAACTCCCTGCCCGATCGCGTCGTGCACGTGCGGAGCTTCTCGAAGTCGCACGGGCCCGATCTCCGCATCGCTGCGGTCGGCGGTCCGCGCGACCTCATCGAGCGGATCACCGCCCGGCGCATGCTCGGACCCGGCTGGACCTCGCGGATGCTGCAGACGATCCTCCTCGACCTCCTCACCGACGGCGCGTCGATCGACGCCGTCGCGGAGGCACGGCGCCAGTACTACACGCGGCAACGCGCACTCGGCGACGCGTTGCGGGCACGGGGCGTCGCGGTCGCACCCGCCGACGGCATCAACCTGTGGATGCCGGTGCTGAGCGAACGTTCGGCGCTCGTGCAGCTCGCGGCCGCCGGCATCCGAGTGGCTGCCGGTACGCCGTTCCTCGCGGCGGCGGACTCGACGGATGCCTCGAACGCCGGGCGCGGGCGACCCGGCGACGAGTTCGTGCGGGTGACGGTCGGCGTGCTTCGCGAGGGCGCCGAGGAGGTGGCCGACGCGCTCGCGACGGCGGCGCAGCATCTGGCGGCGGGCGGGTACTGACGGGCGTGCGGCTCGCTCGCTCGCTCGCCTCGCTCGCGCGCTTCAGGTCTCGACGGCGCCGCCCCGGGCTTTGAGGTGGTCGCGCAGCGAGTACGTCGGATTCGCGGCGCGTTCTGCGAGATAGTCGGCGAAGCCGATCTGGTCGCGCAGTGAGGCACCATCGAGCATCCGCTGCGATTGAGCCTGCTCCGTCTGGATGATGGATGCCGCCGATTCGCGCACCGCGGCGGCGGATGCGGCGGGGACGAAGAGGATGCCGTCGTCGTCGGCGATCACCCAGTCGTCGTGCTGCACGGGGATCCCGTCGATGATCGCCGTGCGCATCGCCGGACCGGCCGGAGGAATTCGGATCGGCCCGCGCGGGTACGCGCCGAGGCTGAAGACGGGGAGGCCGATGTCGACGAGCTGGGCCGTGTCGCGGTGGCATCCCCAGATGACGATGCCGGCGAGTCCGGCCAGCTTGGCCTCGAGCGTCAAGAGGTCGCCGACGCACGCTTCGTCGTGGCGCCCGCCGTTGTCGACGACCATGATGGCTCCCGGCTGCGCCTCGGCGATCGTCTCGAGCAGCACGTCGACGCTGCCGAGGTGCGTGATCGGCATCGCCGGGCCACTCGCGTGTGCGCCTGGGATCACCGGCCGGAAGGCGGCGGAGGCGGTGTTCGCCGGCAGGCCGAGGCGGACGAGTGCGTCGGCGGCTGCGGCTGTGCTGATGTGGGCGGGTGCGGTGTTGGGCTGGGCTGGTGCTGTGTTGGGGTGGGCTGCTGCGTCGGGCTGGGCTGCTGCTGTGTCGGGCTGGGCTGCTGCGTCGGGCTGGGCTGCTGCTGTGTCGGGCTGGGCTGCTGCGTCGGGCTGGGCCATTGTGTGCAGGGACCTTCCTGGAGGCGGAGACATATCGCCTGCTCAGACTAGGACCGACGGGTGACGCTGACCACCGTCGCCGACGCCACCACCCGCCATCGCTCGACACTGGCCACTGGCCACTGGCCACCGCCACCCGCACGGTCGGCCATCCACCATCAGACACGGGCCACCAGCTACCCCCACAGCCACCCTCCACCAGACGCCCGGCGCCCGAATCGACTTGTCCTCCACAGGGCGACCTTGGTGCGATCTATCCACAGGAGATGTGCTGATCAGGCGCGATTTCGGGCACCGATCGAATGTCAGAGGGTGGGTGCATGATCGAAGTATGCAGCGGCCCCTAGACACCCTCGAGCGAGACCTCGAGGCGCTGCGTGCGGCATGGGCCGACTCGATGCCGGCGTTCGGGGCGAGGTTCGGCGGCGCCCAGACCGAGATCGAGCAGATGAGCGACACCGGGCTTGTTCGCGTGACCGACCTGCTCGCTCAGGTGCGACGCGATGCCGAGGCGCTGCTCGCACGCGCGGCGGCCGAAGTCGCCAATCGGTCGGGTCAAGATTTCGGCGACACCGGGCTGGCGAAGACACACGGATTCCATAGCCCGCAGCGGCTCATCGCGGCATCCACTGGGGCCTCCCGCAGCGATGCCGCCAAGCTCATCGCGGTCGGCACCGCCACGGCGGAGCGGCAGACGTTCGGCGGCGAGCGCCTTCCGTCGCGGCATCCGCATGTCGCGGCTGCCCTTCAGTCGGCCGATCTCAGCCTCGAGGCGGCATCCGCGATCACCTCGATGCTCGACCGCGTGGCGATTCGGGCCGACCCGGCACGGGCAGATTTCACCGAGGCCAAGCTCGTCGAGCTGGCATCACAGGCATCGCTCGAACTGCTCATGCGCGGGGTGCGAGAAGCCGAGGCGCGGCTCGACCAAGACGGCGTCGAACCCCGCGAAGAAGAGCTCCGCCAAGAGCGCTCGCTCACGATGCGCGAAGACCGCAACGGCATGATGCACCTGCACGCGCGACTCGACCCTGAGAGCGCCGCCCCGGTGAAGGCCGCGATCGAGGCCCTGGTGAGCGACGTGCTGCGCCGTCGTGAGGGCCGGCCCTGCGAGGAGGGTCCGGTGCTCGACGACCCGCGGTCGATCCCGCAGATCCAGGCCGACGCTCTCGCGGCGCTCGCTCGTCACACGCTCGGCTGCACGCAGACGCTCACTCCGCTCGCGAAGACCACGGTCGTGGTGCGCATGAACCTCGAGACGCTCATCGACGGCCTCGGCCATGCCCGCATCGACGGCATCGACCAGCCGATCTCCGCCTCGACGGCGCGGCGGATGGCCGCCGATGCCGACCTCATCCCTTCGGTGTTCGGGAGCGAGAGCCTTCCGCTCGACCTCGGGCGAGCGGCGCGGTTGTTCACTCGCGCACAGCGACTCGCGCTCGGCGAGCGCGATGGCGGCTGTGCCAGTTGTGGCCAGAACGTCGGATATGTCGAGGCCCATCACATCGACTGGTGGGAACGCGACCGGGGCCCGACAGACCTCGCCAACGGCGTGATGCTCTGCAGCTTCTGCCACCACACCGTGCATCGAGAAGATTGGCACATTCGGGTGACGGCGGGCGAGGTCTGGTTCATTCCGCCGCCGCATGTCGATCCGCAACAGGTTCCGAGGCTCGGCGGGAGGGCGCGATTCGAGCTGCCAGAAGCGGATGCCGCGGCGTGATGCCCGCCACTAAGGGGTGCGCCGAGCCGAGGCGGCTGCATGATGAGTGGCCGTGACCCGTCGAAGCTGGGCGCGGGTGCCGCGGCGTCATGCCCGGCACGCATGAGGTGCGTCGAGGCTGGGCACCGATACAGCGGCGTGATGTGGGCGTTCCGGAGCGTTGAGGCTGGGCGTGGAAGCCGCGGCGTGATGTGTGGGCCGTTGTGGGCGCGTCGAGCGGTCGCTGCGGCTGAATGCCGCGCCTGAACGAACCCTCGGCTCATGCCTTGACGGAGTTCGGCGCCTTCGCGTACCGGTCGGGCGCAATGGTGAGCTCCGCCTGCCCGCCGGTCATCGACCGCAGGTCGAGCACATACCGGCTCAGCTCGACGTCGGGAACGCTCGCCACGACCCGGGTGCGGCCGTCCTCGGCCGACTCCGTCGCGCTCACGTGCCCGCGACGACCCGACAGGTCGGTGAGCACGGTGCCCTGCAACTCCGACGGCACGGTGACGGTCACGACCGACAGCGGCTCGAGGATCACGGTGCCCGCCTCGGCGAGCGCAGCCTTGACCCCGAGCGACCCCGCCGTGCGGAACGCCATCTCAGACGAATCGACCGAGTGCGACTTGCCGTCGTAGAGCTCCACGCGCACATCGACCACCGGATGTCCCTGCGGTCCGCCTGCGGCGAGCGCATCTCGCGCGCCCTTCTCGACGGCCGGGATGTACGCCCTGGGCACCGCGCCACCCACCACCTTGTCGACGAACTCGAAGCCGCCGCCCGTCGGAAGCGGCGAGACGCGCAACTGCACGATCGCGAACTGCCCGTGGCCACCCGATTGCTTCTTGAGCTTGCCTTCGGCCTGCGCCGGCCTGGCGATCGTCTCGCGGTATGCCACCGGCGCCGGACCCGTGGTCACGTGCACGCCGAACACCCGCGCGAGACGCTCCACCGCGACCGCCACGTGCACGTCACCGAGACCCCGCAGGATCGGCGCGCCGGCGACGCGATCGACGACGAGCGTCGGGTCCTCCGCGACGAGTCGGGCGAGGGCGGTCGACAGCTTCTCGTCGTCGGACTGCGAAGCCGGTGTGAGGGTCACCGCGAACACCGCAGCGCGCCTCGGCACCGGCGCGGGTCGCGCCGTGCCGTTGGTCCGCGACCAGAGCAGCGACCCCGACGGCGACCCCGTCAGCTTCGCGACCGCTCCCACCTCGCCGGCGCGCAGTGCGTCGATCGGCAGGTGCTCCGCGCCGCGGAGCAGGAAGAGACCGTGGATGCGCTCGTCAGCGCCGCTCGTGGCGTTGTGCAGCCGGTCACCCGTGCGCACGATGCCCGACAGCACCTTGAGCATCGACACCTGCCCGACGAACGGGTCGGCCACGGTGCGGAACACGTGCACGAGCGGTTCGCCCGCGGGATTCGGAGCGACCCTGAGCTCGGTGCCCGCCTGGCCGCCGCCCTCGCCGCCGCCCTCACCGCCACCCTCCGCGCGGCCCGCGCCCCCGGAGCCCCCGAGCACGATCCGGCCATCATGCTCGAGCGCCGACGGCGCCAGCGAGCACAGCAGATCGGCGAGACGGTCAACCCCCGTACCCGTGACACCAGAGCACACGATCACCGGCACCGCTTCGCCTGTCGCAACCTCCTTGGCGAGCGTCCGCTCGAGTTCCTCAACGGGCGGCTCCCTCCCCTCCAGGTAGGCCTCGAGCTGCTCATCGTCGTGCGAGACGATCTCCTCGGTCACGTCGACGTGCATCCGGTGCTCCTCGGCTTCCGCCTCGGGAGGCAACGGCGCGTTCCGATGACCGCCGGCGTCGTCGTACACGAGCGCCTGCTCGCTGAGCACGTCGGCGATCGCGCGGAACGCCTGCTCCTCGCCGAGCGGCAGCTCCACCGCCCACAGGTGGTCGCCGAACGCCGCGTGCAGCTCGCCGAGCACCTTGCGGAAGTCGGCTCGGGCCTTGTCCTCCTGCGTGACCACGACGATGCACGGCACGCCCGCGGCCTGCACGGCGGTCCATACGGCACGGGTGCCCGCCGTGACGCCGTCGACCGCGCTCACCACCAGCACCGCGACATCCGCCACCGACAGCGCAGTGTCGACACCGCCGACGAAGTCGGGATGCCCCGGCGTATCAGCGAGCGTGATGGCATGCTCGGCGCCGTCGGGGCCGGTCCAGTTGAAGGTGGCGAGCGAGAGCCCGAGCGTCGTGCCTCGTGCGATCTCTTCTGGGTCATGGTCGCCGACGGTGGTGCCGTGCTCGACGTCACCGGCTCGCGAGATCGCGCCGGCGCGGAACAGCAGCGCTTCGGCCAGGGTCGTCTTGCCCGAACCTGTGCCGCCCACCAGGGCGACGGTCCGGTGGGTCGGGATCGATGCCGAGTTCATGGGGCCTCCCGCGGCGATGCGGATCTGTCCGTCCATCGTGGACCGATCGGGCCGGGAATGCCAGAGGCACGCACATCCCTAGGCTGGGTTCGTGCGAATCACGGTGCTGGCTGGCGGAGTCGGAGGATCGCGCTTCGTGCGCGGAGTGCGCGAGGAGTGCGCGAGGCGATGGCCCGACGGGAACGGCGGCACGACGGCATCCGTCACCGTGATCGTGAACACGGGCGACGACCTGTGGCTCGCGGGCGTGCGCCTGTCGCCCGACTTCGACTCGCTGCTCTACTCGCTCGCGGGCGTCAACGACACCGAGCGCGGCTGGGGTCGCGCGGGTGAGAGCGAGCGCGTCGCCGCCGAACTGCGCGAGTGGGGCGTCGGCTGGCCGTGGTTCACCCTCGGCGATCTCGACCTCGGCACGCACCTCGCCCGCACATCGTGGCTGCGCGAGGGCGCGACACCGTCAGAGGTCGCGGCCCGGCTGCAGACCCGGTGGCCGCTCGGGGTCCGGCTCATCCCCGCGACCGACACCGAGGTCGACACCGACGTCGACGTCGCCGACCCCGACGAGCCCGGCGGCGAGCGCACGATGCACTTCCAGGAGTGGTGGACGAGGTATCGCGCCGCCCTCCCCGCGATCGCCTTCCGGCAACGCAACATCGAGTCGGCTCGGCCCGCTCCCGGCGTCGTCGAGGAGATCCTCGGCGCCGACGTCGTGCTCGTCGCGCCGTCGAACCCCGTCGTCTCGATCGGCACGATCCTCGCTGTGCCCGGCATGCGCGAGGCCCTCGCCGAGACCTCCGCGCCTGTCGTCGGCGTCTCGCCGATCATCGGCGGCAAGGTCGTGCGCGGCATGGCCGACGCGTGCCTCAGTGCCATCGGCGTGGCGACGAGCGCCGAAGCCGTGGCGCGCCACTACGGCGCACGGGCGAGCGGCGGCCTGCTCGACGCCTGGCTCGTCGACGAAGCGGATGCCGCAGCGGCGGCCTCGCTCGAGGCATCGGGCCTGCGCGCGGCATCCGTCCCACTCTGGATGCACGACCTCGACACCTCGGCGGCTCTCGCCGGCGCCGCCATCGACGCGGCCGCAAGCGCCGCCCGCCAGCCCCGCGCCACCCAATAGACCCGCACCACCCAATAGACTTGAGGCGACCCGCCGGTTCGAATCACCGGTGAGTGTGGCCCGGGATTGGGCCGCGAGTCGCCGACGTCGTCGGATTCCGATTGCACACCGTCCCGGAGGCCTCATGCCCGAATTCCCGTCGTTCCCCCGATCCAGCGCGAACGCATCGCCCCGTCGTGCTCGCACGGCGCTCCTCGCCGTTCCCGCGCTCGCGCTCCTGTTCGCGGGCTGCGCGACCCCGGGCACCGCGACACCGAACGGCGACGACGCGACCGCCGCGGGCGGCGACGCGGCATCCGGCTACCCGCTCACGCTCGACAACTGTGGCACCGAAGTGACCTTCGAATCCGCGCCCGAGCGCGTCGTGACGATCAAGTCGTCGACGCTCGAGCTGCTCCTCGCCCTCGGGCTCGAAGACAACATCGTCGGCACGGCCTTCAGTGACGGCCCCGTGCCCGACGACTACGCCGACGCGGCATCCGGCCTCGAGGTGCTCTCCGACAAGGTGCCCTCGCAAGAGGTGACGCTCGCCGCCGAGCCCGACCTCGTCTTCGCCGGCTGGGAGTCGAACCTCACCGCAGAGGGCGCGGGCGACCGCGACGCCCTCGCGAGCCTCGGCGTCGCGAGCTACGTGGCGCCCGCGGCCTGCAAGGGCGAGGGCTACATGCCGAACCCGCTGACGTTCGACGAGGTCTTCCGCGAGTTCGAAGAGGCGGGCGCGATCTTCGGAGTCACGGATGCCGCCGCCGACCTCGTCGCATCGCAGCAGGCAGAACTCGACGCGATCGAGCCCAGCACGGCCGGCCTCACCGCGCTCTGGTACAGCTCGGGCGACGACACCCCGTACGTCGGCGCCGGCATCGGCGCACCGCAGATGATCATGGCGGCCGCGGGCCTCGAGAACATCGCGGCCGACGTCGAGGACACGTGGACCTCGATGGGCTGGGAGGCCATCGTCGAGGCGAACCCCGACGTCATCGTGCTCGTCGACGCCGCATGGAACACCGCCGAGCAGAAGATCGCGCACCTGGAGTCGAACCCGGCGACAGCCGCCCTTCCCGCCGTGCAGCAGCAGCGGTACCTCATCGTCGACTTCCCCGCGACCGAGGCCGGCGTGCGGAACGTCGGCGCGGTGGCGTCGCTCGTCGAGCAGCTCGAGGAACTCGGGTAGCGATGCGGCTTCCTTCCCACCCCGACGCCGTCGAACGCGTCATTTCGCGACATCCGGGCGACGAATCCGCCCCGGATCGGCGCAATGTGACGCGTTCGACGAGCGACGCGGGCGCGGGGGGTGCCAGCGCGGGGGGTGCCAGCGCGGGCGGGGGTGGCGTGCGCACCGCGGCGTGGGCCGTCGGGCTCGGGGTGCTGCTCGCGGCATCCGTCGTC
>NZ_SDPN01000065.1 GCF_004134825.1 Agromyces albus | reverse complement strand
GCGGCGCCCTCGGCCTCGACGAGGAGTCGTCCGGCCTCCGCGAGCCGGGTGCGGGCTTCTGCGCCGACGGCGCCGCGCCGCGCGACGAGGTAGTCCTCGGCTGCCTGCACCCGCGCGCGAGCGCTCCCGAGCGAACGGCCGAGCTGCGCCTGGGCGCGGGCCGCTTGCTCGGCGGCATCGCGTATCCCCTGGATCGCGGAGTCGATCTCGGCGTCGGCCTGTTCGAGGCGAGCCTGCAGGGCGATCGGGTCGCGACCCTGCTGCGTGATCGCTGCTCGCAGCGCGGTCGCCTCGGCGGCGATGCGATCTGCGAGCGCCGCGGCCGCCGGGTCGCCGAGGGCGCGTGCAGCCTGCACGTCGCGTTCGAGTTCGGCGACGCCGGCCGCGACGGCCTGGTCGGCCGCGACGAGGTCGGCGGCGAGCCGCTCGACGGCGTCGGTGAGGAGCTTCGCCTGGTCGACGGCCTCCTCTGCCGCGCGGATGCCGACCGCGGCTCGTGCCGGGTCGCCCTCGGTGATCGCGGAGCTCGCTGCGGCGAGCGTCTCTCGGGCGAAGCCCATGCGGGACTCGGCCTGGGCGGGGTTGTCGGCAATGGCGGTGAGCGCCGATGCTGCATACTGCGTCTGAAGCGCTGCGAGTCGCTCCGCTGCCGGGGCGATCGCCGACTCGGCGACCGAGGCGGCGGCCTCGACCCGCTCGAGCTCGGCGGGGGCATTTCGCTCGAGGTCGCGCAATTCGTCGAATCGTTCGGCCTGCTCGTCGAGGAGCGCGTCGGCTTCGCCGGCGAGGCGGATGATGTTGCCGTACCACTCGCGCCGTTCGTCGTCGGTGTCGCGCTCCGCGTCGTCGAGTCGCTGCTGCAGCGTGAAGGCCTCGGCGAGCTTCGCCTTCGCCCCGTCGAGCGCGGAGCGGAAGCCGTCGGTGGCATCCTCGCCGTAGGAGGCGATCGCGAAGCCGAGCTCCTCCTCGCTCGTCTTCACGGCGTCGTCGGCCTGGACGAGGGCGGTGCCGGCCTGCCTCCGCAACTCCTCGACGGAGAGCTGGGGAGCCTGCTCGGCATTCTCCTGCGACGACTGCCGCTTCTTGCGCCGCGAGAGCACGATGGCGACGACCACGACGACGGCCGCGGCGATCACGATGAACCAGAGGAAGCCCCAGCCGCCGCCGGCCCCGCCGGCCCCGCCGGATCCGTCGCGCAGCGCCTCGGCGGCGGCGATCGCCGCGCCCGCCCAGTCCTCATCGCGGAGCTCCGGTTCGATGACCTCGAGGCTGATGCGGTCGAGCTCCTCGGCGGAGAGCGACGCGTCGCTCGCCGCGGACAGGTAGTAGGCACGTCCATCGACCGCGACCGCGAGCAGGTAGTCCTCGGCGCCCATGTTGTTGGCGAGCGCCGTCTCGTCGGCCCAGGCGTCGGCGGCAGCGGGGTTCGTGAACTCGTCGACGTAGGCCACGAAGAGCTGCCTGCCGTTGGCATCGGCGGTCTCGTCGATCGCGGCGACGACCTCGTCGGCCTCACCGCCGAGTGCGCCCACCGTGTCGACGATCGGCGAGGCCGAGCCGAACGAGACCGGATCCTCAGCCCACGCGGTGCCAGGGATGCCGGTGGCGATCGCCGCCCCTGCGATGACGGCCAGGAGAACGGAAGCCTTGCGTACGGACCGCATGCACCAGAGCCTTTCCCCCGTCCGAGACGGACGATTCCGAGTCTATGGGGGAGAGCATCGGGTCGTCCACGACCCGATCGGAGTCCTCACTCCACGGTGAGCGGTGCGAGCGGTGCGATGAGGTACTCGGGGGCGCTCGTGCCGTCCGCGACGAACACCACGACGGCCGTCACGCCGTACGTTCCCGGCGTGAGCGGGGGCAGGTCCGGCGGGAACGCCACAGCGGTTTCCTGAGCGGCGGTGCACGCGACCGCCTCGACGAGCCCATCGAGCTGGATCGATTCGCCGGGTGCGAGCGCGACCGGGATCGTCTCGGGCGACACCGCGCCGTTCGAGTGCCAGACGGTGACGCCGTCGTCGGCGATCGTCATGGCCGGAGCGAGCCGGACCTCACCCGCGACGGTCGCCGGTCCAGGGTTCGTCACCGTGACCCGAGCGCTGCCAGCGCCGCCCGTCGGCACCGCCGCGAGTGGCTCGACGGCCATGGAGAGGCTGCCGCCCGCGGCATCCGTCGCCTCGGCGACCGGGGCGCCGCACGGGTTCACCTTCTCGGGCGGTGCGAGCATCGACTCTGTCGCGTATCCGTCTGCCGACTCCTCACGCGCTTGCATCGGGGATTCGGCGATGCTCGCCGAGTCGGGGTCGGAGCCGGCGGTCGTCGAGAGCAGGCCGGTGCCCTGGAGTCCCATCACGAGGCCGCCCACCGCGAGGAGCGTCGCCGCGGCGCTTCCGGCGCCGATCACGGACGTGCGGCCCGCCCGCCGACGGGCCCGGCTCGCCGTGAGCACCGCGTCGAGGTCGATCGCACGGGGCGCCGCGCCATCCGCCGCGCGCTTGAGCCCGTCTCGAATGCCGTTCGGGTCATCTGCTGACATGGTCGCCTCCCGTTCGCGTCGAGCGTTCGCCCGCCGGATCGATTGCCGAGGAGAGCGCGCGCAGTCCGTCGCTCAGGTAGCGTTTCACCGCACCCGAGCTGATGCCGAGGGACTGTGCGACCTGGTCGACCGTGAGGTCGTCGTAGTAGCGCAGCACGATGCACGCGGCCTGGCGAGGTGCCAGCCCGCGAATGCGCTCGAGCAGGTCGAGTCGCTCGTCGCTCGCGGCATCGGCCGGCTCCACCGAGGTGGGGGCCAGCGTGAGATGCCGTACCTTTCGCCAGGTGCCGTCGCGTCTCGAGCGATCGATCACGGCGTTCAGGATGGCGCGGCGCACGTAGGCCTCGGCCCTCGGCAGGGTGAGGCCGAACCTCGGCGTGCCGAAGGTGCGCACGAGCGCGTCCTGCACGAGGTCGGCGGCGTCGTCGACGCTGCCCGTGAGCAGGTAGGCGTAGCGGCTGAGCGCATCGCCGCGCTCGACGACGAGCTTCGTCGCCACCGCATCCCACGACCGGGCCACGCCGACTCCTCCCGACGGCGGTGAATTCCCCCGTCACCTCTTGAGACGAACGAGCGGCCCGTTTCGTTGGGGGGGAGCGCACGGAACTCGTCGCCGTCAGCGTAGCGCCGTCGTCGTCGCGGGGTCGGAGGCGGCGGCGTACCCGCACCGACGCGAAAAGCCCCGGCCGTTGGCCAGGGCTCTCGTTTCGTGATGTGATTCCGCTCGATCAGCCGAGCTGATCGTGCGTTGTCAGTTGTGCCCCCGGAGGGATTCGAACCCCCGACCTACGGTACCGGAAACCGGCGCTCTATCCCCTGAGCTACGGAGGCGCACAGCTGAAAAGACTACCACTTCGCGGCCGGGTGCCAGACCGCGCAGGGCGCCGCGACGCCGCCGCGACGACGCCCGGCTCAGGTCGCGAGGTCGAGGCGGGCGACCGTGTCGAGCAGCTCTTCCCTCACCTTTCCGGTGAGCAGCAGTTTCGCGCCGTGCAGCACGGGGTCGCTGCCGACGCCCGTCGCCACGACCTCTGGCGACCATCGGCTCAGCCGGCGGATGGCGCGGGCGACGTCGTTCGCGAACGCCTCGCCGCCGATGCTCGCCGTGGGGCCCGCGAGCACCACTCGACCGGGGTCGAGCGTGGCGAGAAGCGGAAGGGCCACGTGCGCGACCCGCTCGGCGAGGTCGGCGAAGACGAGATCGCGCACAGCGCTCGCCTCGGGCGCCGCGAGCGCGGCGCGCGTCGCGTGGTATCCGCCGACGTCGAGACCGTGCGACTTGGCGAGGTGCGCCACCGCCCGGCCGCCGACGAGATCCTGCATGCTCCGCGCCGAGGGATCGGCCGCGTTCGCCTCGGCCGAGAGCGGCAGGAATCCGATCTCGCCTGCGCCGCCGAAGCTGCCGCGGTGCAGGTCGCCGGCGACATCGAACGACGCCCCGATGCCGTTGCCGAGCCAGAGCAGCACGAACACGTCGTTGTCGGCCCCCGCGCCGTACTCGCGCTCGGCGAGCGCGGCGAGGTTCACGTCGTTCTCGATGGCCACGGTGCGGCCGAGCTCGGCCTCGAGGATGGGGCGCAGGCGACGGGCGGGCCAGCCGGGCAACGTCTCGCTGAACAGCTCGCCCGACGGTCCGGGGTCGACGTAGCCCGGAATACCGATGCACACCGAGTGCACGGCGTCGGGGTCGGTGCCGGCGGCGGCGCTGGCTTCGGCGATCGCCCAGGAGACCTCATCGACGGCCGACCGCTCGGTGGCGTCGCGGGGCAGTGGAAGACGCACGATCGGACGGTCTCCGCCGGCCGCGTCGACCACGGTGGCTCGCAACTCGAAGGCGTCGAGGTCGAGCGCGACGCCGAGCGGCCGGTCGGTGCGCGGCGCGTACAGCACGGCCGTGCGGCCGGCGGAACCCGAGGTGCGGCCGTGCTCCTCGATGACCCCGGCGGCGAGGAGCCTCGACATCATCTGCGAGGCGGTCGGCTTCGAGACGCCCACGAGTTCGCAGATGCGGTTCCGCGTGAGCGGTCCGTGGTCGAGCAGCACCGACAGTCCGGCGCGGTCGTTGACCGCCCCGAGCCACGACGGGGTGCCCGTTGCGGAGTTCGACGCCATGTGTCGAACCGCCTCAGGCGTCGGGCAGGTTGCCGAGCACCGCGGTGACGAGCAGTTGCGCGTCGCCCGGCTCGAAGAGCGAGGGCGAGTCGATGACGATCCAGTACGGACCGTGGAAGACCTGGGCCTCGCCGCTGCCGCCGGACTGCAGGAAGTAGCCTTCGACGTCGGGCGGCGTGCCGTAGGTGGGCACGGGCTTGCTGGCGAGCGCCGCCGCATTCTTGCGAGCGTCGAGGGCCGACGGCGGGGGAGTGGCGACGCCGACCTCGATGATCTCGCCGCTCGTCTGGTTCAGCCAGCCGCACGCGGTGCCGGCCTCGTCGACGACTCCCGTGACGCCCGCGGCCGACGGCGCGTACTCGGGGTCGACGCCGAAGTTGGGGTTGAAGTCGTAGACGTTCTGCGGCGTGAGCAACGCGTCGCACTCGATCGCGAAGGGAACCGGCGGCTCGGCCGTCTCGGTGGGCACGGGCTCGGTGGCTGCGGGGGTCTCGGATGCCGGGGGCGCTGCCGTGGCGGTGGGCTGCGGCGCCTCCCCGGTGCATCCGCCGAGGAAGACGACGGATGCCGCTGCGATGATCGCGAGGCCGGCAGGGCGGGTGCGGTGGAGGCGGATCGACGGCGGCATGTCACGAACCCTATCAATCGCGCGGGTAGGATTTGCGGGTGACTCCCGCCGAACTCTCGCGTGCCCTCTTCGACCTCGTGACCGCGCTCATCGAGCGTCGTCGCGCGGCCGGTGCGGAGGTCGCGCTCGAGCTCGCACCCGAGGCGGTCACGCTCGAGCGGCCGAAGCTCCGCGAGCACGGCGACTGGGCGTCGAGCATCGCACTCCGGGTGGCCAAGCCGCTCGGAGCGAACCCGCGCGAGATCGCCACCGAGCTCGCGGCGGGACTCGCCGACGTCCATGGCGTCGCGAGCACCGAGGTGGCCGGCCCCGGTTTCATCAACATCCGCCTCGACGCGGCCGCGGCCGGTGCCCTCGCGAAGACGATCGTCGAAGCCGGCGCGGCATACGGGCACAGCGACACGCTTGCGGGCAGCCGCATCAACCTCGAGTTCGTCTCGGCGAACCCCACCGGGCCGCTGCACATCGGCCACACGCGATGGGCGGCGCTCGGCGACTCGATCGGTCGAGTCCTCCGCGCTGCGGGCGCCGAGGTGGCGAACGAGTACTACATCAACGACGCGGGCAACCAGATGGACACGTTCGGCCTGTCGGTGCTCGCCGCAGCCAAGGGTGAGCCCACTCCCGAGGGCGGCTACCCGGGCAGCTATATCGCCGACCTCGCCACGCGCGTGCTCGAGCGAGTGCCGAACCTGCTCGCACTCGCCGATGACGTCGCCCTGCACACCGCCACCGAGATCGCCTACGAGCTGCAGCTCGGCGAGATCCGCGAGTCCCTCGCACGATTCAACGTGCACTTCGACGTGTGGACGAGCGAACGCCGGCTGCACTCGAAGGGCGACGACGGGCTCTCCGATGTCGACACCGCCGTCGAGCGCCTTCGCGCCCAAGGACACGTCTACGACGACGACGATGCGGTGTGGGTGCGCACGACCGACTTCGGCGACGACAAAGATCGCGTCATCCGCCGCGGCAACGGCATCTACACCTACTTCGCCGCGGATGCCGCGTACTACCTCGACAAGGGCGATCGCGGCTTCGCGCACAAGATCTACCTGCTCGGCGCCGATCACCACGGCTACGTTCACCGCCTGAAGGCGCTCGCTGGCGCCGCCGGCGACGATCCGCAGCGCGACATCGAGGTGCTCATCGGCCAGCTCGTGAGCATCAACGGCGCGAAGCTCTCCAAGCGCGCCGGCAACATCATCGAACTCGACGACCTGCAGGCCTGGCTCGGCACCGACCCGCTGCGCTACACGCTCGCGCGCTACCCGGCCGACTCGCCGCTCACGATCGATCCCGAGATCCTTCGCCGCCGCACGAACGACAATCCCGTCTTCTACGTGCAGTACGCGCACGCTCGCACGTGCGCGGTCGACCGGAATGCGGCATCCGTCGGCCTCGATCGCTCGTCGTTCGCCCCAGAGCTGCTCACCCACGAGACCGAGTCGGCGCTGCTCGGCGCACTGCAGGAGTTCCCGCGCATCGTCGCCCAGGCGGCGGAGTTGCGCGAACCCCATCGTGTCGCGCGCTACATCGAGGAGCTCGCCGGCCTCTACCACCGCTGGTACGACAACTGCCGCGTGCTGCCCCTCGGCGACGAGCCGATCGGCGACCTGCACCGCACCCGGCTCTGGCTCAACGACGCGACGGGCCAGGTGATCCGCAACGGCCTCGAGCTGCTCGGCGTCTCGGCACCCGAGCGGATGTAACGCACCTCGAACACGGGAGCCACGATGGCGGAACGCGACGACGGCCAGCCGACCGAGGTGTTCGCACCGGAGGCAGCGCCCGTCGCCGAGCGCCGCCGCCCGCGCAGGCGTGCCGGGTGCGTCGTCGCGATCGTCGTGTTCCTGGTCGTGGTCGTCGCCCTGCTGGTGGTCGCCGACGTCGTCACGCGCAATATCGCCGAGCAGCGCACCCGCGACCAGATCCAGGCGAGCCTGCCCGCCGGTGTCGAAGGCGAGGTCGACGTGTCGATCGGGGGCTTCTCGATGATCGCGCAGCTCCTCTCGGGCACGATCGACCACGTCGAGCTGAGCGCCCCCGAACTCCTCGTCCAGGGAGCGCCGGTCGACGTCGACGTCGTCGCCGAAGGCGTTCCCCTCGACCTCGCGTCGCCCGTCGCGAACGTCGACGCCACGATCGAGATCGGCCAGGACGCCGTCAACCGGCTCGTCACCGTGCCGGGCGTCGATGGCGGCCTCACGTTCGGCGAGGGCACGATCGGCTACGAGGGCACGACCGACGTGCTCGGCGTCACGGTCGACTACTCGGTCGCCGCGAAGCCGACCGCCGTGGGCGACTCGGTGCTGCTCGAGCCGGTCGACGTCACAGTCGGATCCGGTGGCGCCGCGATCGACGTCTCGGAGCTGGTCACCCGGCTCGTCGGCGACGACCCGCTCGACCTCTGCGTCGCGCAATACCTGCCCGAGGGAGTCGAGGTGTCGAGCATCACGGTCGCGCCGGGCACCGCGCACGTCGAACTCGACGCGCAGTCGATCACGCTCGACCGGGCCAGCCTCGAGCAGACCGGACGCTGCGACTGACGCGACGATCGCGGCGACCCCGATTCGGCCGCTCAACGCGCCCTCGATAGACTCACCCGTGTTCCGCGCGAGCGGAATCGCAGCAGGCTTCAGGAACCAATCCGGGTTCGCTCGCCGCGAGCGACCCGTCGATACGCCCGTCCCGTGAGGTTTCCACCGTGGCTACCACCGCCCCTGTCCCCGGATGGCTCCGCGTGCCCGCCGACGCCAATGCGCTCGCGCCGCTCGTGTGGCCGTCGAGTGCAGTGCGCGACGACGCCGGGCGCATCGTCATCGCGGGCCGTGACGCCGAGTCCCTCGCGGCCGAGTTCGGCACGCCGCTCTACGTCGTCGACGAGACCGACGCCCGGGCTCGCGCGGCGCGCATCCGCACCGCGTTCGAGGCCGCCGCGGCATCCGCCGGCACGACTGTGACGATCTATTACGCGGGCAAGGCGTTCCTCTCGGGCGCGATCGTGCGCTGGGTGACCGACGAGGGGCTCGCGGTCGACGTGTGCACGGGGGGCGAGCTCGCCGTCGCGCTCGCGGCCGGCGCCGATCCCGCACGGCTCGGCTTCCACGGCAATAACAAGTCGCTCGTCGAGATCGACCGGGCGGTCGTCGCCGGCGTCGGCGCGATCATCATCGACAGCGAGATCGAGATCGAGCGGGTCGCGGATGCCGCGGCGCGCGCCGGTCGGGTCCAGCCCGTGCGGCTCCGGGTGAACAGCGGCGTGCACGCCTCGACCCACGAGTTCCTCGCGACCGCGCACGAAGACCAGAAGTTCGGCGTCTCGCTCGAGCGGGCCGTCGAGCTCGGCACGCGCATCCGATCGCACCCCTCGCTCGACTTCCTCGGCCTGCACTGCCACATCGGCTCCCAGATCTTCGACTCAGCGGGGTTCGCCGAGTCGGCCGAACGGCTGCTCGCGGCGCACGCGGAGCTCGCGCGAATCGCTCCCGTGCCCGAGCTGAACCTCGGCGGCGGCTTCGGCATCGCCTACACCTCGGCCGACGAGCCGGCGCCGATCGAGGAGATCGCCCTGGGCATCGCGAACGCGGTCGCCGACGGATGCCGCGCCGCGGGCGTTCCCGTGCCGAAGCTCGCCTTCGAGCCCGGTCGCTCCATCATCGGCCCCGCTGGCATCACCCTCTACTCGGTCGGCACCGTGAAGCCCGTGCCGATCGACGGCGGCACACGCCACTACGTCTCGGTCGACGGCGGCATGAGCGACAACGCCCGCACCGCCCTGTACGGCGCCGACTACTCTGCGCGCATCGCCTCGCGCACGTCGGCCGCAGAGCCCGCGCTCGCGCGCGTCGCCGGCAAGCACTGCGAGTCCGGCGACATCATCGTCGACGCCGAGTACCTTCCGGCGGATGTCGCACCGGGCGACCTGCTCGCCGTCGCCGCGACCGGCGCCTACTGCTGGTCGCTCGCGTCGAACTACAACCACGTGCCGCGGCCCCCTGTGATCGCCGTGCGCGACGGGGTCGCCCGCGTGATCGTGCGCGGGGAGACCGAGGCCGACCTGCTCGCCCGAGACGCGGGCCTCGCGGCATCCGGACACGAGGGCCAGGCCCGCTCCGAAGGGAATCCTGCATGATCGAGTACCGCTCCATCCGCGTCGGCCTGCTCGGGGCGGGATCGGTGGGCTCGCAGGTCGCCCGACTCCTGCTCGAGCACTCCGACGAGCTCGCGCAGCGCAGCGGTGCGCGAATCGAGCTCGTGGGCATCGCCGTGCGCGACCTCGAGGCGAAGCGGGACAGCCCGCTGCCGCGCGAGCTCTTCACGACCGATGCCGAGAGCCTCATCCTCGGCTCCGACATCGTCATCGAGCTCATGGGCGGCATCGAGCCGGCGCGCACGCTCGTGCTGAGCGCGATCGCATCGGGCGCCGACGTCGTCACGGGCAACAAGGCGCTCCTCGCCCTGCACGGGCCCGAGCTCTTCGCGGCGGCCGAGCAGGTCGGCGCGCAGCTCTCCTACGAGGCCGCCGTCGCGGGCGCGATCCCGATCATCCGGCCGTTGCGCGACAGCCTCGCGGGCGATCGGGTCGAACGCATCCTCGGCATCGTCAACGGCACGACGAACTTCATCCTCGACCGCATGGACACGACCGGCGCGAGCCTCGAAGACGCCCTCGCGACCGCCACCGAGCTCGGCTATGCCGAGGCCGACCCCACCGCCGACATCGGCGGCTACGACGCCGCGCAGAAGGCCGCGATCCTCGCGAGCCTCGCCTTCCACACGAGCGTCCCGGTCGAGGCCGTGCACCGCGAGGGCATCACGGGCGTCACCGCCGAGCAGGTCGAGTCGGCCAAGCGCGCGGGCTTCGTCGTGAAGCTCCTCGCGATCTGCGAGCGGCTCGTCGACCCCGAGACGGGCGAGGAGGGCGTGTCGGCACGTGTCTATCCCGCACTCGTGCCCCGGATCCATCCGCTCGCCGCCGTGCACGGGGCGAACAACGCCGTGTTCGTCGAGGCCGCCGCAGCCGGCCCGCTCATGTTCTACGGCGCCGGTGCCGGGGGAGTACAGACCGCCTCGGCGGTGCTCGGCGACCTCGTGGCGATCGCGAGGCGCCACGTCATCGGCGGCCCCGGCACGGCCGAGTCCACGCACGCCGAGATGCCCGTGCTCGACATCGGGCGCATCACGACGCGCTACGCGATCACCCTCGAGGTGGTCGACGAGCCGGGCGTGCTCGCGAAGATCGCGCACGTCTTCGCCGACCACGGAGTGTCGGTCGAGCAGCTCCAGCAGACGGTGAGCGACGACTCCCAGCGGGCTACGCTGGTCATCGGGACGCATGAGGCGAAGGAGTCCGCGCTCGCCGAGACCGTCGCCGCCCTCGCCCAGAGTCCCGTCGTCGCATCCGTGGCATCCGTTCTCCGAGTCGAAGGAACGTAAGTGAACCAGCCCACCCCCAAGGCCAATTCGCGTCAATGGCGCGGCGTGATCCGTGAGTACGCCGATCGCCTCGACGTGACGGATGCCACGCCCGTCGTCACTCTCGGCGAAGGCGGAACCCCGCTCCTGCCGGCCCCGGCGCTCTCGCACCGCACGGGCGCCGACGTGTGGGTGAAGTTCGAGGGCATGAACCCCACCGGCTCCTTCAAGGACCGCGGCATGACCATGGCCGTGACGAAGGCCGTCGAGCGCGGCGCGAAGGTCGTCATCTGCGCGTCGACCGGCAACACCTCGGCCTCGGCCGCGGCGTACGCGACGCACGCGGGCATCTCGGCCGCCGTGCTCGTGCCCGAGGGCAAGATCGCCCTCGGCAAGCTCAGCCAGGCGATCGCGCACAACGCGAACCTCATCCAGGTGCAGGGCAACTTCGACGACTGCCTCGACATCGCACGCGACCTCGCCGAGAACTACCCCGTGCACCTCGTCAACTCGGTCAACAACGACCGCATCGAGGGCCAGAAGACGGCCGCGTTCGAGGTCGTCGAGGTGCTCGGCGACGCGCCCGACTTCCACTTCATCCCCGTCGGCAACGCGGGCAACTACACGGCGTACACGCGCGGCTACCGTGAAGACATCGCCGCAGGCAACGCCACGCGGCTGCCGCGCATGTTCGGCTTCCAGGCAGCCGGCTCAGCGCCGATCGTGCGCGGCGAGGTGGTTCGCGACCCCGACACGATCGCGAGCGCGATCCGCATCGGCAACCCGGCATCGTGGGAGCTCGCCCTCGAGGCACGCGACGAGTCCGACGGCTACTTCGGCGCGATCGACGACGACAAGATCCTCGAGGCGCAGCGCATCCTCTCGGCCGAGGTCGGCATCTTCGTCGAGCCCGCGTCGGCGATCAGCGTCGCGGGCCTCCTCGAGCGCTCGGCCGCCGGCGTCGTACCCGCGGGGGCGCGCGTCGTGCTCACCGTCACCGGCCACGGCCTGAAAGACCCGCAGTGGGCGCTTCGCACGGCCGACGGCTCCGATGTGCAGCCGACGATCGTGCCCGTCGACACCGCGGCCGTCGCTGCAGTGCTCGGACTCGCGTCATGACCAGCGCGGCCGCTGCGCCCGCCGCCGACGTGCGCCCAGACCTCACGGGTCGTCGCGTGCACGTGAAGGTGCCGGCCACGTCGGCCAACCTCGGGCCGGGCTTCGACACGCTGGGCCTCGCACTCGCTCGCTACGACGACCTCGAGGTGTCGGTTCCGACGGCATTGACCGGGCAGGATGGCCCGGGGCTCGACATCGAGGTGCACGGCGTGGGCGCCGGCGAGGTGCCGCTCGACGCGTCGCACCTCGTGGTGCGCGCCATCGCGCACACGTTCGCCCGCGCGGGCGTCGAGCTGCCGCCGCTCAAGCTCGTGGCGCACAACAGCATCCCGCACGGCCGCGGACTCGGATCGTCGGGCGCCGCGATCGTGGCGGGCGTGATCGCCGCGAAGGGGCTCCTCGAGGGCATCGTGGAGTTCGACCCCGACGACTTGCTCGCCCTCGCGACCGAACTCGAAGGGCACCCCGACAACGTCGCGCCGGCGCTCTTCGGCGGGCTCACGATCGCCTGGGTCACTCCCGAGGGGCCGCGACACAAGAAGCTCATGGTGCACCGCGGCGTCTCTCCGCTCGTGCTCGTGCCCGAGCACGAGATGTCGACGGCCCTCGCGCGGTCGCTGCAGCCCGAGTCGGTGCCGCACGAAGACGCGGTGTTCAACGTCTCCCGCTCGGCATTGCTGATCGCGGCCCTCATCCAGAGCCCCGAGCTGCTCCTGCAGGCCACCGAAGACAAGCTGCACCAGCACTACCGCGCACAGGCGATGCCCGAGACCGACCGGCTCATCAGGGCGCTCCGCGCGGCGGGGCATCCTGCGGTCGTCTCGGGAGCCGGCCCCTCGATCCTCGTGCTCGCGAGCGACCCGAGCGCGCGCGCCGAGGCGATCAGGCTCGTCGAGGCGTCGGCCGACACCGTGTGGCAGGCCCTGCCGCTCGCCGTCGACTTCATGGGCGCGACAGTCCAGCCCGCCTAGCGCGCCGTCGCGTGCGGCGACCGCCCAGGGGCATCCGCTCCCGAGAGGCGTGTCGGCTGTCCGGACCACGGATTCGGTGATGCTAGACTGAATCCGCACCCGGCAGGCAACGCATTGTTCGCGTTCCCGGCCGCATCGTGCAATTCCCGGCAATCTATTGCTTTCGCTCTCGCGCACGTCTGCGCCACCGCGCTTCGACATCGCTCGTGCCAGCGATCAGCTCTCCTGGGTCGCAACTCTGCGACAGGGGAAAGGAACATACCCAGTGACCAACGGAACCGACCACGCCGAGAGCGTGGCCAACCGCACCCGCCTGAGCACCCTCAAGGTCCCCGAGCTCCAGGAGCTCGCCCTCACGCTCGGCATCGCGGGTGCTTCGAAGCGCCGAAAAGGAGAACTCGTGGAGTTGATCTCCGCCCACCAGGAGGGGTCGACCGGCGAAGCTCCGCTCGTCGAGCCTGACGAGACGGCGGCTCCCGCCGCCGACGCCGAGTCATCCATCGAAACGCTTTTCGAGACGCCTGCCGAGGCGGAGACCGCCGCGGCGGTCGAGTCCTCGACCATCGTCGAGTCCTTCCGAGGCGAGGCTCCGAGCGAGCAGGCCGAAGACCCGTCGACCAATGGCGCCGACACGACCGAGGGCGCGAGCGAAACGCTCGCCGACGCGGTCACCGTCACCCGTCCTGCACGTCGGCAGCCGCGACGCGCCACGAGCGCGACCACGGCCGCGACGCAGCACGCGAACGGCGGCGACACCGGGCTCAGCCTCGCGCCGGCCGATGTCGACGCCCGCGAGG
>NZ_SDPN01000064.1 GCF_004134825.1 Agromyces albus | reverse complement strand
GGCCCCGAGGGCGCAGGCGCCGCCGCTGACGCCGCCGCGGCCGGGCCGGCAGCTGCGGCTGGCGCAGCCCCCGTCTACGACGAGTTCGGAAATCTGATCTCGGGTGGCAATGGCGCCGTGGCCGGGGTCGCGACCGCGTCGCCCTTCACGGTCGGCGATGACGGATGGGGCTGGGAGGAGACGGTCATGCTCGGCGCCGTCGCGCTGCTGTTCGCGGCCGTCGTCCTTCCGCCGTACCTCTCGCCGAGGTTGCGGCGAGCCAACGCGTCAGGTGAGAGATCGACGGCCGGGGCGGCACGATGAGCGAGCAGCTGACGGATGACGCGCGTGGCGCGGTCTGGGCCAAGGCAGGCTTCTCCGGGCTCGTTGTCGGCCTTCTGGTCGCGGCGGCCGTCGGGTTCGGCGGAGCCGTGGTGCCGGCCGACCCCGCGGCCGCCGCAGACGAGACGACGTCGAGCGCGGTCACGTTGACGAACGCCGGCGACGCGCTCGAGCCCGAGGGCGCGCCGTTCCCCGACTTGTCGGTGAACGTCTCGCAGACGCGCGACCTGGTGTCGCAGGGCATCCGCGTGAGCTGGACCGGCGGCACGCAGTCCGAGCGACCGGCTGGCACGACCGGCGGCGCGAACTTCCTGCAGATCGCACAGTGCTGGGGCGAAGACCCGGCAAACCCCGGGCATCCTGACCGGCGGACCTGCCAGTACGGCGGCACCGTCGGGGCGGGCAGCGCTCGCGACGGCAACACCGGCGACGCCGACGTCGCCGAAGAGGACGCCATCTACACGGACCCCAGCGAGAGCTTCTTCGTGCCGACCTACACCGGCATCCCCTTCGTCGCGGTGAACCCCGAGGGAATCGTCGACGAGAAGCTCGCCCCCGCCGACCGGGTGCTCAACAACCTGAAGACCGACGCCAATGGCAACGTCGTGCAGAAGCAGGGCGTCGAGTTCGTCGACCTGAACACCAACCCCTTCTTCACGGCGTTCACGACGAACGAGGTCAAATGGGCCGGAGCCGGCGCGGATGGCTCGGGCTCCGTGCCGTTCGAGGTGCAGACGGCCATGCAGTCGACGGCCCTCGGCTGCGGGGCGCCGGTGACGCAGCCCGACGGCACGGTCGCGGGCCAGCCGTGCTGGCTCGTGATCATCCCGCGCGGCACGGGCGACTCGGGATCGACCGAGATCAACCGATCGGGGTTGTGGTGGGATGCCTGGGAGCACCACCTCGCCGTCAAGCTCGACTTCAAGCCGCTCGGCGTGCGCTGTGAGCTCGGCGCTGCGGAACGGCAGCTCGCCGGCAGCGAGCTCGTCGCCGGGGCGATCGCGTCGTGGCAACCCGAGCTCTGCCTGGGTGAGAACGGCTCGCCGTTCGTGCTCAGCCAGGGCAGTGAGGCCGACGCGATGGTGCGCGCAGCGGGCACCGCGCCGAGCCCCCTGGCGTTCACGTCACGTCCGCTCGACCTGAGTCGTACCGCCGACGCGTCCGACCCGGTCGCGTATGCCCCCGTGGCGCTGTCGGGCATCGCGATCTCGTTCTCGATCGACCGGCAGCCGCATCCGTTGGAAGCCCCCGACGAGTACAAGGCGCGTGCAGGCTTGCCGATGACCGACCTGCGACTCAACCCGCGCCTGGTCGCGAAGCTGCTCACGGCCTCGTACGTCGACTCGCTGCCGTCGGACGCCGACAAGTCCCACATCGGCTACAAGAGTTTCTCGGAGCCGGGAAAGAACCCTCGCACGATCGTGCAGGACCCCGAGTTCCGGGAGATCAACGATCCAGAATGGTCGGCGCAGATCATCGTGTCGGCGTCGGTGGCCGACATGCTCGCACCGTCAGGCCGGTCCGACCTCGCCGTACGACTGTGGGAGTACGTGCTCGCCGACCCGGAGGCGCGAGCATGGCTCGACGGGGAGCCCGACAAGTGGGGCATGAAGGTGAACCCGTGGTACTCGACCAACCCCGTGGTGAATCGGACGGTGAATCCGACGGGGCAGGGTCTGGCGCTCCCGACGGAGACGTTTCCCAAGGCCGATCCGGTCGAGAAGCCCGACACCACCGTCAGCGACCCGGCGAACGGCAGCGGCCCGATCAACCTCGTGACCTGGCGGCCATACACGCACAGCTTCGCCGATGGCGCCTATCACGTGTTGCGCGGAGACGGCATGCTGCTCGGCGCGTGGGACCAGTTCGCGGTGCCGCCGAAGTTCGGCAAGACCGTGCGCGAACTGTTCGGCAGCCAGAAGGTCATCGGCGTCACCACTGCGCCCGCCGCTGAGCTCTACCAGACCGTCACGGCTGCACTCCGCAATCCCGCGGGGCAGTACGTCACGCCGACACAAGACGGCTTGGCGGCAGCGGCAGCGGCCATGACTCCGACGCTCGCGCAACCGAAGGTCGTGCAGTTCGATCAGGCCGCGTCGGCGGCGAAGGCCGCGCCGACCGCATACCCCTTGACGATGCCCGTGTATGCGGCGCTGAACCCGAAGCAGACCGACGCCGATCTTCGCGCCGTGTATGCCAACCTGATCCGTTACGCGGCGCGCGACGGGCAGACGCCCGGCACCGACGTGGGCGAACTGCCGCCCGGCTACGCGCCGCTGCCTCAGCCGTGGGTCGACCAGGCGCTCGCCGCAGCCGACGCCATCGAGACCGGTGCGCTCCCGAGTGCCCCGCCGCGCGGTGGAAGCACCGCACCGGTCGCCAATCGAACGGTCGCGCCGCCGAGCTCGTCGCAGCAGCAGCAGACCACACCGGCGCCGATCGCTTCCGCGCCGACCGATCCGGCCGCGACCGGGGATGCCGCCGGTGACCTGGTGGGCGCCGCAACGCCCGCCGACCCCGAGCTCGGCGTATCGGCCGCCGCCGTTCCGGCTGGACTCGCCGCGGGCCTTGCGACGGCACTCACGGTGCCGCTGATGACACGCATCCGGAGGCGATCGTGGTCGTGAAAGCGGCCACTGCGCCCCACAGACTTGACGGCTCCCCGCCGGGGAGCCGCCAAGACGCCCGCTGGCAAGAGCAGGCGTTTGTCACACCACATCCCTCGAGAAAAGGAAAGTTGTGAACAAGAAGAAGTTTATCGCAGCCGCTGCCGCCGTCGGCGTGGCCGCGTCGCTCTTCGGCGTCGCCTCACCGGCGAACGCCGAACCCGTGTCGGCGAGCTACGTCGTCGTCGGCTCCGACACCCTGCAGGACGTGCTCAACGCCCTGTCCAACGGCACCAACATCACGGGTGGCTTCGTGCGCTCGACCGGAGGCAGCTTCAACATCGGGTCGTTCGACGCCACGGGGTCGGTCTCGATCCAGACCAAGTCGGGTGGCGTCCGCTTCGGCCGCCCCAACGGCTCGGGCGATGGTGTTCGTGCGCTCAGCCGATCGATCGACGGGGCGAACTACACGTCGGCGACCCCGGGTGGCCCGACGAACGTCAACATCACCGGTCAGGTCGATATCGCACGTTCGTCGTCGGGTGCCACGGCAGTTGCCAACGGGCCGCTGCTCTACATTCCGTTCGGTCGCGACGCACTCTCGTACGCGCACTCGGGCGGCACCAACGCGGCGTTCGACAACATCGACCAGGCGACGCTCAAGGGCATCTTCGAGTGCACCATCACCACGGTCGGCGGCGTCACGGTCGTCCCGGTGATCCCGCAGAGCGGCTCGGGCACCCGCGCCGACTTCCTCTCGAAGGCCGGCATCGGGACCCTCGGCGCCTGCGTCCAGGTCGGCCAGGAGCACGACACGAGGTTCCTCGCCGACGGCTCCACGCCGTTCCCGGCCAACGCTGTCACGCCGATGTCGGCTGCCCAGTGGGTCGCGCAGAACACCGGTGCGGGCATCGATCGTCGCGGCACGGACGTCGAGCTCGGTTCGCCGATCGCCGGCACGCCGGCTGTCACGGGCACCGGCACCGCAACGGTGCCGAACGCCGCGTTCTACGCCAACACCACGTGGGGCCGCGACACCTACATCGTCGTCGAGAACGCCCGCGTGACCGTCGGTGACCCGAAGTACGACGCCAACCTCGCCAACCTCGTGAGCAACGCGTCGAGCAAGCTCGGCAACTCGCAGAGCGTGCTGCCGAGCCAGGCCGGATCGGTGAAGAAGAAGTTCGGCTTCCTCGCACCGTCGACCACCACGCCGTTCCGTGCCGCCCTGCGCGCCTGAGCATCGGCATCCCCGAATTACCGATTCACCTGTACCTGATTCGACACACACGAAAAGGAATGTCATGAACATCAGCAAGAAGTGGAGCGCGGCCGCGGCCGGCCTCCTCGCCCTCGCCATCGTGGGCGCCGGCGCTGCCCCGGCGAACGCCGCCCTGGGCGACCCCATCTCGGACCCGCAGTCCAACGGCTCCCCGGGATCGTTCTACCTGTACGACGCCAACACCGGCGTTCTCGCCGACGGCGACCCGACCCGCGTGTACACGCGCAGCGAGCAGATCATCGGCTCGGGGAGCGCGACCGACGTGCTCGCAGAGCTGAACCCGGCACCTGCGCGGCCCGTCACCGGCGCCAACTCCTTCACCCAGGTGTGGAAGTTCCTCTCGGACCAGAACCCCGCTGACCGCGACGGCGGCACGAACACGTGGAACGCGTTCGCGACCGACGCCGCAGCGGGCCCCAACGGCGGAACGCTGGTGCCGGACCTCACGCTGGATGCCCTCACCAGCGGCATCGACACCGTGATCGCGCAGGGCGGCCAGTACTGGTACGGCATCGCATACACCACCAACAACGGTGTGACCGTGCAGGGCGCCATCTACCGCAGCATCACCATCCAGGCCGGCACGGGTAACTACACCGTCGGTGCCGTCGAGACCGACGGAGTGGTCGTGCCCCCGGCAGACCTCATCACCGAGGCCGACCTCGTCACGGCGGACCCGGCCCTCGTCACCGAGACGGTCGACAGCAAGCAGCTGGCGATCAACGCGGGTGCGGCGAACGCCAACAAGACGCTGAACGTCGGCGTGTTCACGGCGGGTGTGCGCAGCGAGCTCGGCACGGTCGTCCTCGACGCGAACGGTGCGGGCACGGTTGACGCCTCCGCTGTCGCGGTGGGCGCGGCAAGCAAGCTCTTCCTCTACGACCACAACGGTGCGGACGAGGTTCTCGCCGCGTGGGACACCTTCACGCTCACGTCGACGGCGCCCGTGTACGACACGAGCGACACCACCGACCTCACGGTCGAGGTGACCAACTCGGGTCGCTTCGAGCTGGTGGCTCCGGCCGCCACGCTGATCGACCTCGGCGACGTGCGACGCAACCAGACGACCACCCCGGTCGCGCTGGGCCAGTTCACGGTGTTCGACGACCGTGACGTGCTGAGCGGCTGGAACCTGAACGTCACCGCGGCGGACTTCGCGGGTGCGGGCAACACCACGGTCGCGAAGACCGCGCTCGGGTACTCGCCGGTCGGCGTCGC
Source organism: Agromyces albus (assembly GCF_004134825.1). Classification (GTDB taxonomy): domain Bacteria; phylum Actinomycetota; class Actinomycetes; order Actinomycetales; family Microbacteriaceae; genus Agromyces; species Agromyces albus. Next base: position 8,931 of record NZ_SDPN01000064.1, on the reverse strand, counting down.
GCTCACCGATGGCGTCACCCTCGGTGCAGCCAAGGTTGCCGGCGACGGTGTGTTCGGTGTGCTGGCCGAGGGTGCCGCAGGCTCCTCGACCGCTGAGGTCGGTGCGGTGCTCGACACCAACCTGACGTTCAAGGCTCCGATCAACGCGGCCAAGGGCGTGCACACCTCGACCCTGACGCTCGACCTCGTCTCGAAGTAGGTCTCGAGAGGTCGTCAGGCAGATGACACCCGTGTGGGAAAGGCGCCGAGTGCGTCTTTCCCACACGGCGTGTCCATGATCACCATTCACCCGCCTCGTCCGAGGCGCCCGAGCGAAATGCACAGCCCGTGACTGCAGCCACCCTTCCCGTATCCTCCGCCCGTCGTGCCGCCCGCGGCATCCGTCGCGCCGTCACCGTCGCGCTGCTCAGCTGCGTGGCCCTCGTGGCCGTGATCGCGGGCGACCCCTCGACGGCCAGGGCCGACGACACCATCGGCATCTCGGGGCAGCCCGCCGGTGCCGACGGCAAGCCCGACGGCCGCACTCGCTTCAGCTACAGCGCAGACCCGGGCCAGCAGGTCGCCGATCACTACCTCGTGCGCAACGCCGGGTCGGTGACCCAGTCGTTCACGGTGCTCGCGACGGATGCATTCAACGATGACGACGGCAGCTTCGGCCTGCTCGAGACCAGCGCGGAGGCGACGGATGCCGGTGCCTGGGTGCACTTCGAGAACGGAGCCAACCGGCTGCAGTTCGACCTCGCGCCCGGGGAGTCCCGTCTCGTGCCGTTCACCGTCGACATCCCGGCGCAGGCCGGCCCGGGCGATCACGCCGGCGGCATCCTGGCATCCGTCGTGACTCCGGGCGATCAGGTGAACGTCGACCGGCGCCTCGGCACTCGGATGTACCTGCGGGTATCGGGCGACATCCAGGCGGCGCTGACGATCTCGAGCGTCGACAGCCAGTACGTCGGCGACTGGTGGAACCCGTTCAACGGCGCGGTGCGAGTGCTCTACACGATCCAGAACACCGGCAACGTCGCCCTCGCCTCCAACGTCACGCTCGGCGTTCGCACCTGGTTCAGCGCCCCAGCGTCGGCGAAGCAGGGCGACGGGAAGCCCGAGCTCCTGCCCGGCTTCACCCGGACCTTCGAAACCGAGGTCCCCGCCGTGGCGGCTTGGGGTTACCTCAACCCCTGGGTGACCCTCAATCCGTTCGTCGAGGGCGACGACGCGAGCAAGAAGCTGCCCGTCTCGGCGATCTCGCGCGACACCGTGCTCATCGCCCCGCCGTGGCCGCTCGTCGTCGTCATCGTGCTCGTGGTGCTCTACATCGTGTTCAGCAAGTGGCGCCGCCGTGCCGACGAGAAGAATGCCGCCGCCTGGATCGAGCACACCGAGCGGGAGGCGCGTCGCAAGATCGAGGCCGAGCGTGAGAGCGAGCTCGTGGATGCCGGGACTGCAACGGTCGGGAGGCAACCTTGATCGATGCGCTCCGCGTTCTCGCCCGGCCGATCGCGATCGCTGGCGGCATGCTGCTCGTCGCCGTGCTGGTCGGCGGCGGCGCGCTGACGACCGAGCAGCCGGCACTGGCCGGCGAAGGCGACCACGAGGGGAACCTGACGGTCGACGTGCGCGACGGCGTCGCGCCGCCGACCGTGCCGCCGACCACTCCGCCGAAAGGGCCGCCCATCACGCCGCCCGGTCGGCCCGGCGCGGGCCAGCAGGGCTCCGGCTCGTTCGTCGATACGGCCGGCGCGCCGGCGGCCGCCCCTGCCTCTCCACCGGCGGCGGATGAGGTGAGTCTCGGCGGCGTGCTCTTCGTGGGCGGGCTGGCGGGCGGCTACTCGCCATCGCTCAACCCGCTCGCCGGGCAGTTGCAGGTGTGGTTCACGGTGCGCAATGCGTCGGAGTCGACCATCGACGCGACGGCCGACTTCTGGCTCGAAGGCCCGTTCGGCAACCGCATCAGCCACGTCGACGACGTGAAGGTCGACGCGCTCGAGCCCGGCGAGAAGCGCACGATCAGCGCGACACTGACCGGCGTGGGTCAGTGGACGTTCGTCTCGGCGCACACGACGTTCACGCCGCCGAAGCAGGTCGACAACGCCGAACTGTCGTCGTTCACGAGAGACGCGAACGTTTTCGCGCCGCCGTGGCTCATCGGCGTCGGAATCGTCGTGGGGCTCGGGTTCGCCGCAGTGCGGCACTTCCTCCGGCGCGTCGACGTGCCGATGCGACTGGGTGAGGCGGCGTGACGCGCACCGAGCTCGACGACTACGGGTACGAGGGCTCCGACCCCTACGGGGACTTCTCGGGCATCCCCGAGGCGCGAACGCTGCCCGGCAAGCCCCCGAAACCGCCGAAACCCCCGAAGCCGCCGCGCCGGATGCCGACCGAACCGCGCCCACCGGTGGTGCTCTCGCCGCGCGAGCAGTTCATCCGCGGTGCGCTCATGGTCTGCTCGGTGCTGCTGCTCGCCATCGTGCTGAACGTCATGATCGTCGGCCAGGTTCGCCACTTCGTCACCCAGCAACAGCTCAGCGATACCTTCCGCGCCCAGCTCGAGGAGGGGGTCGCCCCGGTGAGCGAGGGCGATGTGCACGATGTGCTGCTGCCCGATGGTGCACCGGTGGCGCTGCTCGAGATTCCGCAGTTGGGCATCAAGGAGATCATCGTCGAGGGCACCGACTCCGCCACCACGGAGATGGGCCCCGGCCACCGCCGCGATACCGCGCTTCCCGGGCAGGCCGGGGTGAGCGTCATCCTGGGTCGTGCGGCGGGATACGGCGGGCCGTTCGCCCGCATCCAGGAGCTCGCGCCCGGAGATGAGTTCACGATCATCACCGGGCAGGGCGAGCACGAGTTCGAGGTGATCGGGCTGCGCTACGCCGGCGACCCTGCACCGCCGCGCCTGACGGCCGGCGAGAGCCGGGTCATCCTCACGACCGCGCGCGGTGCGCCGTTCTGGCCCTCCGGCATCGCGCGAGTCGACGCGCGCCTCACGAGCGAAGCTCAGCCGACGGGCGTGCGATTGACCAACTTCATCACCCTGCCCGAGTCCGATCGCGAGTTGCGTGGCGACACGTCGATGCTCTGGGCTCTGGTCTTCGGCCTCCAATTCCTCGTGATCGTCGAGTTCGCCGCGGTGTGGTCATACCGCAATGTCGGGCCGCGCCGCACCTGGATCGTCTTCATCCCGCTCACCGTGCTCGCCGGCCTCTGGGTCACCGGCGAGATCGTGCGGCTGCTGCCCAATCTGCTCTGACCCGAGCCACGCCTCCGACCCCCCCGCGACCCCACTGAAGGAAGCCGAACCATGAGCGAAGACATGACCACCATCGAGGTGATTCCCGAGAGCCGAGCGGGGGGGCGAGGCATCCGCCTGCCGAACTTCGCACGGATGCTGAGGCCTGAGCCCGAATCGATCGAGGTCGCCACGACGCCGACCGAGCTCGCGACCCTCGAGGGCCGCAACATCTCGGCGTGGTTCGGCGACCACCAGGTGCTCGACCGCGTGTCGCTGACGATGGAGGCCGGGGTCGTCACGTCGCTGATCGGCCCGTCGGGCTGCGGCAAGTCGACGTTCCTGCGCATCCTCAACCGCATGCACGAGCTCGTGCCGTCGGCATCGCTCGCCGGCGAGGTGCTGCTCGACGGCGAGGACATCTACGACCCGAGCCGCAAGCTCGTCGACGCGCGAAAGCACATCGGGATGGTCTTCCAGAAGCCGAACCCATTCCCGGCACAGTCGATCTACGACAACGTCGTCGCCGGCCTGAAGCTGACCGGCACGCGCATCTCGCGCGACGAGCGGGATGAACTCGTCGAATCGTGCCTCACGAAGGCGGGGCTGTGGAAGGAAGTCAAGGACCGCCTCCGCGCTCCCGGCGCGGGCCTCTCGGGCGGCCAGCAGCAGCGGCTCTGCATCGCACGGTCGCTCGCGGTGAGTCCGCGAGTGCTGCTCATGGACGAGCCGTGCTCGGCTCTCGACCCCACGTCGACGCGTGTCATCGAGGAGACCATGCTCGAGCTCGCGCACGAGGTCACGATCGTCATCGTGACGCACAACATGCAGCAGGCGCAGCGGGTGTCGCAGCAGTGCGCGTTCTTCCTCGCCTCGCAGGGCACACCCGGCGCGATCGTCGAGCACGGCGACACCGAGGCGATGTTCGCGGACCCCATCGATCCCCGCACGTTCGACTACGTGAACGGGCGCTTCGGGTGATGCGCGCGTCGCAGCAGCTCCGCCGAATCGGGAGGATCACATGATGGCCGGCAGCGGACCCCGGGACTGGGCGCCGTCGCGGAATCCGGAACCGGTCGTCTCGCTGCGGGTGAAGCGTCTCCGCCGGCGCGGAGTCGGCGGGTTCGGGCGCGGTCTCGCGCTCAGCCTGCTCGTCGTGCCGGTTGCGACGGCGGCCTGGGTGTTCCTCTGGCAGTTCGGGTTGATCTCGAGCATTGTCGCGGTGCTCGCCGCAATCGGAGGGCTGTGGCTGTTTCGCCTCGGCTCGGCGGGACCCGTGTCCCGGCGCGGAGCCATCGCGGTCACGGTGGTCGCGACGCTGACCGTGCCGATCGGGGTCGGTGCCGCCATCGCCTTCGAGACCGCAACCGATGGCGGCGACATCCTCGTCGCGCTCGCGGATTGGCGCGCCTGGATCACGACGGCACTCGTCGGCCTGGCGCTGGGACTGACCGCGATGGTGCCGGCGTTGTGGTCGGCGACGACCGGTCGCACCACATCGCGGGCGGCCGAGCTGGGCGTCGCCGTGCTCGGCATTGCGCTCGCGATCGCTGTTCAGGCGGTCGTCCCGATACTCACGCCGGCGACAGCCGACACGCGCCTCGGATACGGTTTCGCGGTCGGCGACTGCGCCTCGGGGCAGGTGGCGGTTCCTGGGGTCGTACAGGTAGACCCTGTTCGCCTCGTCCCATGCTCGGGCCCGCACTTCGGTGAAGTCGTGCACGTCGGGGCGACCCGAGGTCGAAACGGCGACGAGCTCTTCCCAGGCGCGGAATGGCTCTCACTCGAGGCTCAGGTGCAGTGCGCGGAACCGTTCGCGGCCTACGTCGGAGCCCCCATGGAGCAGAGCAGCCTCTCGCGTTTCGTTCTCTTCCCCGCAGAGGAGCAGTGGGCCGTCGGCGAGCGCCACCTCGTCTGCATCGTGTACGACAGTGCCGGCGACACGGTCGGCACGCTCCGCGCCGCCGGGCGGTAGATCGTACTGCGGACCCCGCATCCGCATGGTCAGGAGAGCGGCCCCGCGGCATCCGCTGCACGCGACACCACGGCACCCGAGGCCACGAGCTCGGAGATCGCCTCGATCTCGGGGGCGAGGAAGCGATCGGGGCCGGGCACCGCGCCTGTCTCGGCCACGAGGGAGACGACGGCTCCGGTCGCGGCTCCCGGCACGAGTGGCGCCCGCAACGCGAGTCCGCGCGCCGCGGTCATCACCTCGATCGCGAGCACGCGCGTGAGGCCGTCGATCGACCGGCGGAGCTTCCGTCCGGCCGCCCAGCCCATCGACACGTGGTCCTCCTGCATCGCCGACGAGGGGATCGAGTCGACGGATGCCGGCACGGCGAGCCGCTTCAGCTCCGACACGATGCCCGCCGCGGTGTACTGCGCGATCATGAGTCCCGAGTCCACGCCGACCTCGTGCGCGAGGAACGGCGGCAGGCCCTGGTTGCGAGAGCGGTCGAGGAACCGGTCGGTGCGCCGCTCGCTCATCGAGGCGACATCCGCCACCACGATCGCGAGGAAGTCGAGCACGTAGCCGACCGGCGCGCCGTGGAAGTTGCCGTTCGACTCGACGCGGCCGTCGAGGGTGAGCACGGGGTTGTCGATCGCGCTCGCGAGCTCGGCACGGGCGACGGATGCCGCGTGCGCGACCGTGTCGCGCGCGGCGCCGTGCACCTGCGGGGCGCACCGCAGCGAATACGCGTCCTGCACGCGAGTGCACTCGGGGCCCTTGTGGCTCGCGACGATCGGGGAGCCGGCGAGCAGCCGTCGCAGGTTCGACGCGGAATCCGCCTGGCCGGCCTGCGGGCGGAGCGCGTGCAGGTCGGCGGCGAAGACGGCATCGGTGCCGAGGAGTCCCTCGACGCTCATGGCGGCGGCGATGTCGGCGGTGGTGAGCAGCATCCGCAGGTCGGCGATGGCGAGGGCGAGCATGCCGAGCATGCCGTCGGTGCCGTTGATGAGGGCGAGCCCTTCCTTCTCGGCGAGGCGGAGCGGCGTGATACCGGCGGCGGCGAGGGCTTCGGCGGCTGGCATGAGGTGGCCGCCGGCGACCCGCACGTCGCCCTCGCCCGTCGCGACGAGGGCGCAGTGCGCGAGGGGAGCGAGATCGCCCGAGCAGCCAAGCGAGCCGTACTCACGCACGACCGGGGTGATGCCCGCGTTGAGGATCGCCGCATAGGTCTCGGCGGTCTCGCGTCGCACGCCCGTGCGCCCGGTCATGAGGGTCGAGAGCCGCAGCAGCATGAGCGCCCGCACGACCTCGGTCTCGACCTCGGCACCCGAGCCGGCGGCGTGCGAGCGAATGAGGCTCGTCTGCAGCTGGGCGCGACGGTCGGCGGCGATGAACGTCGTCGCGAGCGCGCCGAATCCGGTCGAGATGCCGTAGTGCGGCTCGGGGTCTTCAGCGAGCCCCTCGATGACCGCCCGGCTCGCGGCCACGCCGTCGAGCGCTGCAGGGTCGAGCACGACGGATGCCCCGTGGCGGGCCACGGCGACGACCTCGTCGATGCCGAGCGGTCCGGTGCCGACGGTGACGGATGCGGCGGCGCGGTGGGGTGCTGATGCAGGTGCGGTGGTGCTCATGCATCCGATTCCACACCGCGCTCGCGCGCGCGGGAATGCCGTGCTCGCGGCATCCGTCCGGGATCCCGGACACGGGCGTAGGCTGCGGGTGTGAGCGAATCGACGAAGGTGCCCGCGGCCGACCAGACGCTCGCGATCCTCATCCACCTCGCCGCGCAGCGCGGCCCGGTGCCCGCCGCGACGATCGCCACTGCCCTCGGCCTGCCGCGCTCGACCGTCTACCACCTCCTCGCGGTCATGCAGGAGCGCGGCTTCGTGCTGCACCTTCCCGAGGAGCGCCGCTACGGCCTCGGCGTCGCGGCGTTCGAGCTGTCGAGCGGCTTCTCGCGGCAACAGCCGCTCGCGAGACTCGGGCGGCCGCTCGTCGCCGCGATCGTCGACCGCCTCGGCGAGAGCGGCCACCTCGCCGTGCTGCACGGACGTGACGTGGTCTACCTCGTCGAGGAGCGCGCTCCCCGGCGGCCGTCGCTCGTCACCGATGTGGGCGTGCGGCTGCCCGCGCACCTCACGGCGACCGGTCGCGCGATGCTCGCCGAGCTCCCACCCGCGCAGTTGCGGGCGCTGTATCCCGATCGGGCGGCGTTCGAGTCGCGGCATCCGGCGCCCGAGGGGGATGCCGCCGAATGGAACTACGGGCGACTGAAGCGAGTGCTGGCCGAGGTTCGCGCGCGCGGCCTGGCGCACGAGGACGGTGAGGTCACCTCGGGGCTCGCCTCCGTCGGGGCGGCGGTCGTCGACCACCTCGGCTGGCCCGCGGCGGCGATCGCGATCACCTACCCCGACGATGCCGCGCCCGAGTTGCTTGCCGAGGCGGTGCCCGCGGTGAAGGACGCGGCGGCGACGCTCTCGCGGCGGATTCGCGGGGCGCGGTGACGGGTTTCGAGACGCGTCGCGCTTGCGCGGCGCTCCTCAACGACCGGCGTGTGCGCAACTCCGGATGCTCGTCATGACACGCCGGAGAGGAACGGGACCACATGCGCGCGCCGCGTGACATCTCCGGAGTTCTGCACAGGCTCCTCGATATGGGGGCTTCGAGACGTCTCGCGCGCGTCGCTCCTCAACCACCGGGGGCCGGGCGCGGCGCGCGAGGGGTGGTTTCGATACGCGTCGCCCTCGGCGGCGCTACTCAACCACCGGGGCGGGCGAGCCAGGGGCGCAGCGTGCGGGTCACGAGTGGGAGCACCCAGTACGTCATGATCGGCGTGAGCACGAGCGTCGTGGCGAGGGCGCGCACCCAGATCGGCAGCTCGCCCCAGCCGGGCACGGGCGCGACGACGTAGGCGAAGAGCAGGTTCACCGGGAAGAAGCCGAGCCAGATGGTCACGGCCTGCTTCCAGCGTGGTGGTGCAGCAGTGACAGCGGCGTCGGGCGAAGCGGATGCCGCGGCATCCGTCACGGGAATCGACCCCGTCGCCGGCTCGTCGAACCAGCCCTCGATGCCCGTGCGGCGCCTGCTGCGCTCTGAGCGCACGAAGCCCTCGCCCATCGAGAGCCACCAGCTGCGCTCGGGCGACTGCTCCCACGCGTCGAGTGTCTGCTCGTTCGCGAACCGGTAGAGCATGTGCCAGACCTGCGACTGTTCACCCACGCGCACCCATCCGGAACCGAGGAAGCCCGGGTACTTGTTCGCGAGGTTGACCCCGGTCTGCACCCACGCCGTCGCCTCGGAGATGCGCGCCGGGTCGACCTCGCGCCGGATCGACACGGTGATCGGATCAGTCGCCATGCTCCCATCCCACCTCATGCGCATTTCGAAGCGGTAACGGATGCCGCGGCGAGCCCACTCGATCGACGTGGTGGAGGGGCCCTCGGTACTCCGTGGGCCCCTCCGAGAATGAGTGTACCCAGCTCGCCGTTACCGTTCTGTTACATTTTGCGCACTGTTCGGGAAGGCTTCATGCTGGGCGACATCCCGGCGGTGCGGCCTCGGAACAGCTCGGCGCCGGCTCGGAACAGCGCGGCGCTGCCGCGGAGCGAGATGACGAGCAGCGCGACTGCGATGAGCGCCGGAATCGGCCCGAAGCCGGCGACGAGGAGCACCGCGACGCCCGCCACGGCGCACGCGGCATCGACGACGGTGGAGCGCCCGTGCGGCAGCGCGAGGGCCGGCCGGCCGGCCGGTC
>NZ_SDPN01000063.1 GCF_004134825.1 Agromyces albus | reverse complement strand
AGGACTACTACACGGGCGACCCCGACAACCCCGTCGTCACGTGGGACGTGCACGACAACCAGCGCCGCGACTGGTGGGGCAACCCCGTCGTGCCGAGCTGGTACACGGAGGCCTCGCTCGTGCTCGACCTCGACGGCGAGCCGCAGCCCGTGGTGGCGCGCACCGACGAGTCCGAGATGGAGGTCACGATCGGCGCCGACGGCTTCTCGTACACCCGCAAAGACGACGAGCAGCGCGGCTTCAAGCTCGGCAACACCCTGTGACTCCGTTCCCGATTCACCTGCCCGGGCCGTAACTCCGGACACTCGAGCCGACGCCCCGAGCGGGCGACCTTCCTTTCCGGCGTGTCGCCCGCGGCATCCGGAGTTGTGCACATCGAAGCGCTCATGCAAGCTCCCGGCGGTCACGCCCGTCGCCCCAAAGGTGAACGGCGCGCCGCATGAGCATGCGCACCGCGTGGTCGATCGACTCCCACTCGTCGAGGACCTGGCGATGGCTGAACGAGATGTGCGCGTAGCCGACCGCCTTCAGCCATCCGATTCGTGCACGGTCCCGATCGAAGGCGCCGGGTGCGGTGTGCGGCCCCTCTCCCTCCACATCGAAGATCAGCCGCTCGCCGATCAACAGGTCGGCCCAGTACCCGCCCGGCATCGGCACCTGCGCGCGCACCGGGACGCCCGCCGCACGAAATCGCTCCCGAGCCACCGTTTCGCCGACTGCTTGGCTCCCCGTGATCGAGCGTCGGGCAACCAATCGAAGCGACGGCGTCATGCGCTGCATGAGACGAGCGAACGCGGCGTCGTCGAGCAGCTGGGGCCTCAGGCATCCAATCGACCCGTTCGCGGGCCGAGTCGAGGGCACAGAGCACCTCGAGTTCCGGGAGGCAGGTGAACATCTGGACGAGACACTCCTCGAGCGACACCAATGTTCCCCCGGTCGAACCGCCGCGCGCCCAATGCAGCCGTACCCCGGCGGATGCCTCGCCCGGCAGGAGCCTCCGGCTCGAATCGTCGGGATGCCGCAGTCGCGTGGCATGGGCATCGACATCGACGTGCAGTTCGTGGGGAACATTGAGCACTCGCAGGCCGTGCAGACCCGCGGCGGACACGCACGCGAGCCGGCCGCCGACACGCACGGCGCGTTTGACCTCGGCCGGGACGCCCGGGTCGGCGAACACTCCCCGCCGAAGGCGCTCGACCTCCCCGTGCTCGACGGCGGCGGCGATCCTCGGGCGACTCACACCAGCCGCGAGCAGGTCCGCCGCGGTGCATACGCCGCCGTGTGCGCGTGCCACCTCCCGCGCTCCGAACATGTCAGGAGCCTCGCAGTCGTGGAGGGATGCATCCGTCGGTCCTCTGCGACCTGTGGAGCATCGGCGGCACGAGCCGCCTCGGGAGGAGAAGCCGCCGCGCGACCGAGCGTGCGGACATCCGGATGCCTCGAGCGACACCCCGCGCGACGGGTTTCACCGAGCGGCGTGTCGGCGGGCGCATCCGGAGTTGCGAACCCACGACAGGGCAGGTGAGGACTCGTCGAACGCTCGAAGGACCAGCTCAGGCGAGGAACTCGATCGCGGCGTCCTTGAACGCCCGCGCCGTGAGCGTCGACACGTGGTCGCGTCCGGGGATCGACACGTAGTCGGCGTCCCAGTCGAGCGCGAGCTCGCGTGCGCCTTCGGGCACCGGATCGTTCTCGCCGGCGACGAACAGCGTCGGGATGTCGCCCGGGATCGAGAGCGGCGCTCCCTGCACGCCTTCGATGCAGGCGAGGAGCGCCTCACGGTCGGCGCCCGCAGAGATCGCGGGCCGGAGCAGCTGGTCGATGAGCGGATTCCTCGACGGCTCGTCGCGCAGCAGCACGGCGCGCGCCTCCTCGAGATCCCATGAGGCGAAGAGCTCGTGCGGCCCCGCTCCGCCGATGACGACCCGGCGAACGCGCTCGGGGGCGATGGAGGCGAAGGCCGACACCACCCGATTGCCCATCGAGTAGCCGATCAGGTCCACCTGGCCGACGCCTGCGGAGTCGACCACGGCGAGCAGGTCGGCGCCGAGCAGTTCGGGCGAATAGGAGTCGCCGTCGACCGGCTTGTCGCTCTCGCCGTGTCCGCGCAGGTCGAGCGTGATCACGGCGCGGCCCGCTGCACGAAGCGCCTGCACCCAGCCGGTGCCATCCCACGTCACGGCCGAAGTCGATGCGAACCCGTGCACGAGGAGCACGGGCGGCAGCGCGGCATGCGCTTCACCGGACCCATGCAAGCGGTAGGCGATGAGCACGCCGTCGGATGACTCGGCGTAGAGACTGGGCACCGGTGCCGTGTCGGCTCGCCTCACGAGGCGGCCCTGTCGAGCGCGGTCGACTCGGTGATGTCGGCGCCCGCGTGGCCCAGTTCGGCGAGTGCGAGTTCGGAGGTCGAGGCGGCGACGCCGGCGATGAGGTCGGTGAAGACGCGCACGTGCTGGCCGTGCTCGAGCGCGTCGAGCACGCTCGCCCGCACGCAATAATCGGTCGCGATGCCGACGACGTCGACGTCGGTGATGCCCCGGCTGGTGAGCACGTCGCTCATCGAGGCGCCGTCGTCGTCGGTGCCCTCGAAGATCGAGTAGGCAGGCACCCCCTGACCCTTGCGGATGTGCACATCGACGTGATCGAGCGAGAGCGCCGGGTGGTATTCGGCGCCCTCAGTTCCCGCGACGCAGTGCACGGGCCAGGTCTCGACGAAGTCGGGCTCGCTCTCGACCGCGAAATGACCGCCGTTGTCTCCCTCGGCGGAATGCCAGTCGCGGGATGCCACGACCACGTCGTACTCGCCGCGGTGCCGTTCGAGCAGCTCGGTCACGCCTGCAGCGACGGCGGCGCCGCCCTCGACACCGAGCGCACCCCCCTCGGTGAAGTCATTCTGCACGTCGATGATGAACAGGGCCCGGGTCATCGGCTCGCTCCTTCGCTCGTCCTGCATGCGGCCGATCCGGCCGCACCTCCATTCTTCCAGTCAGCGCGGCCGGTTGGACGGCGGCGGCACTACTGGTTGGAGAGGTTGTCGCCGCAGAGGAAGAAGCCGGTGGTGAGGGTGTCGATCGCCTGCTTCGCCTCGTCGGTCACGTCGCCGAGGGCGTAGATCGCGAACGTGAGGGTCGAGCCGTCTTGTGCACGGATGACGCCCGAGAGCGTGTACCCGCTCTCGATCCATCCCGTCTTGGCCGAGACTGCCCCGGAGGCCACCGCGTTCTCGCCCTGGAACCGGTCGTTGTAGGAGAGCGACCCGCGCTGGCCCGAGACGGGCAATCCGTCCATGAGGATGCCGAGGTTGCCCTCGCGCGCATTGATCTTCACGAAGAGCTGGGTGAGGTAGGCCGGCGGCACGGCGTTGTCGTCGCTGAGTCCTGAGCCGTCGACGACGGTGATGCCCGTCGTGTCGAGCCCGTAGGCCGCGAGCCCCTCGAGCACCCCGGCGTTGATCGCACTGAAATCATTGCCGGCGCCCGTCTCGATCGCGACGAGGCGAGCGAGCATCTCGGCGACGGAGTTGTCGGAGACGACGAGCGCCTTGTCGACGAGTTCGGCGACAGTGGGCGAGAGCACCCGGCCGAGCTGCGCGGCGCCGGCCGGGGCCGTGCCGCGCTCGATGACCGAGATGCCGCCGAGCTCCGATGCGAAGGCGTCGCCTGCGCGTGCGATCGGATCGGGGCTGCGCCACGAGGTGTTGCTCGACGGGCTGTCGCGGTCGCCGTCGACCTGCAGCGCCGTGATGTTCGACATGTAGCCGTCTTCGCGCTCGATGAGGTCCCAGGTCGGATGCCACTCGTCACCGCCGAAGAAGCTCGCGTCGAGCACGAGCTTCGTGAGCGGCGGATTCGAGGGGTCGGCCGACCACGCGCTTCGCACCTGCTGTGCGAGCTCGTCGAGGTGCGCCGCGCCGGGGTACACCGTGGTCGTGCCGCTGGGCGTTCGTGAGAGGGTCACGTCCCCGCCGCCGACGAGCACGACGGATCCGGGCTCGGCGCCTTTCACGACGGTCGTGGCCGCGCGGTGGTCTGGGCCGAGTACCGACAGCGCGGCCGCCGCGGTGAGCACCTTCATGACGCTCGCCGTTCGCGAGGGCGTGGCAGCGCCACGGTCATAGAGCGCCTCGCCCGTGGCGGCGTTCCTGACATGCGCCTGCAGGTTCGCGAGGCGGCCGTCGGCGGCGCGGTCGGCGACGGAGCACGTGCGGATGCGGCTCGCAGGCGCAACTGCCGCGGGCACCGGCCGGGCGGCATCCGGCGTCGGGGTGGGGGTCGACCGCGTTGCGACGGCGACCTCCTCGCCCGCACCCGTGGCGGCGCCGGCGAACACGGCTCCAGTGCCGAGCAGCGCGAATGCGAGCACTCCACCGGTGATCGAGAGGGTGAGCCGGTGCTTGCGCACGAAGGCGCCGAACCGTGCCGACGCCGCGCCCGCGGTCACTGCCGTCTCCGCCTGGGCAGGTTCGAGCGTCGGGTCATCCTTCCGGTCATCCACCCCGGCATTGTACGTGCCGGTTTCGGCAGGCTGCTCCGAAGGTCATTCCCCCGGGTAGCGCAAGCCGATCTGCTCGCGGATCGCATCGAGCGTTCCCAGAATCGCGACCGTTTCGTCGATGGGCAGCACGTCGCCGCCCAGGGTGCCGGCTGCGACGAGCCGTTCGACGGCTTCGGCCTGGCAATGCATACCTCGCCCGTTGACGTCGATCGGGCGGAACTCCTCGATGACGGTGCCATCTGGGGCGACCACGCGGAAGCTCGCGGGCGTGTACCAGACCCGGTCGATGTCGATACGAGCTTCGGTGCCGAGCACCACGGCGGTGTTCGGCCCGCTCGAATCACTCGCCGAGAGCGTCGTGGCGACTCGCCCGCCCTCGTAGCCGAAGATCGTCGCGATCTGGGCATCGGCACCGGTGCTCTTGAACGTCGCCGTCGACTGGATCGTGAGGGGCGCCCCGAAGAGGTCCCAGGCGAAGGAGATCGGGTAGATCCCGAGGTCGAGGAGGGCGCCACCGCCCAGCTCGAGCGCGTTGATGCGGTGTGCCGGGTCGTCGGAGAGCTTCTGCGTGTGATCGGCCATGAGCGCGCGCACCTCGCCGAGTGTTCCCTCGGCGATGATCTCGCGGATGCGTGCCATGTGGGGCAGGTAGCGGGTCCACATCGCCTCGAGGGCGAGGAGCCCCTTCGCTGCCGCGAGGTCGGCGATCGCCTGGGCCTCACGGGCGTTGACCGCGAACGGCTTCTCGACGAGCACGTGCTTGCCGGCCTCGAGTGCGAGCATCGCGTTCGACGCGTGCAGCGGATGCGGCGTCGAGACGTAGATCACGTCGACCTCCGGGTCGGCGACGAGCGCCTCGTAGCTCCCGTGCGCGTTCGGGATCTCGAACTCCGCGGCGAAGGCCTCGGCGGCCGCACTCGACCTCGAGCCCACCGCCTGCACGGTGAATCCGTTGATCTTCAGGTCGCTCGTGAAGGCGCGGGCGATGCCACCCGTCGCGAGGATGCCCCAGCGCAGTCGTTCAGTCATGGCGACAGCCTAACCGCGGGCGGCCACGCTGAAATCGCTCCGAAGTCGGGAAGCTGCACCGGAACGAGGCGGCTGTCTGTCCTGAATCGGGTCGCGGCGAGATCCGATCTGCTCTAGCCTCCGCCTATGACAACGACGTCTCGAATCCGCCGCCAGATGAGCATCCTCGGCGCCACCGCCCTCATACTCGCGACCGCTCTCGTCGGCGCCGTTCCCGCGCAAGCGGTGCCCGGTGGACCGACGCAGACTGCCGCCACATCGAAAGTCGCCTACGCGGCCCTCGGCGACTCGTATGCCGCTGGTGTCGGCGGGGGCGGCTACCTCGACACGTGCTTGACGAGCCCGGCCGGCTATCCGAGCCTGCTCAGCGCCGATCCCGGCGTGCGCCATGTGGCTCTGCTCGCGTGCTCGGGCGCCACCACGGCCGACGTCACGACCCAGCTCTCCGCGCTCACCCGGCAGACGAAGCTCATCACGATCACGGTCGGGGGGAATGACCTCGGGGTCGACGTGCTCGCCTCGGCATGTGTCGCGGGCACGGTCGACGATTGCTTTGCGGCCGTTGCCGTGGCACAGGCGAGGCTCCCGCAACTCGCGGCCGATCTCGCCTCCACATTTGCGGCGATCGGCGCGGCGGCACCGAAGGCGACGGTCGTCGTCACGGGCTATCCACTCCTGTTCGAGTCGCCGACTGATCCGCGGAAGGTCGCGGTGAACCAGGGCATCATGCTGCTCAACGATCTCATCGAGGCGACCGCCACCGGCGCGGGATTCCTCTTCGTCGACGTCGAGTCGGCGTTCGCCGGCCACGGACTTGACAGCGCGGATCCCTGGATCCACGGCCTCGCCTCCCCCGAGGCGTTCCACCCGACGGTCGCCGGGTACGAGGCCTACGCCGCGGCGATTCGCGCGGCGATCGGCTGAGTCGATGTGCTCGTTCAAGTGGGAGTGCTCCACGAGCCGAGCGCAAGGGATTGTCGGCAGGCTTGCATTCCGATAGTCGTGGAGTATGGACCGCATTCACTATGCAGGTGGAGACCTGCTGACCGGAAGCAACATCGCACGGTCGCTGCTCGCGTATGCGGAGGCGCTGGCGCAACGTGAGTCGGCGGCATCCGTCGAGATCCCTATTCGCCACAGCGATGGCACGGTCGGGCGCGCGAATATCCTCATCGGTCCCGCGAGCCAACTCGTCTCGGAGTCCGAGACGATCGGCGGGGAGGAGCTCGTCGACGACGCCCTCGTGGCCGACCTGGATCGGCGCACGGCCGGTCTCGCGACGATGCGCCCGGTGACCGGCATTCCCGCGAACGCGAACGTCACCGACGACCCGATCGACTTCGACTGGGACGGGAACGAGGACGCCTGATATGGCCCGATTCCGCCGCGGCCCTGTGCGACCGTCTCCGCATGCCAACTCCGCCGACATGCGGAGCGGCCGTGTCTTGGGGCCGGACGCACGAACGGCCCGGATTCATCCGGGCCGTTCGAGGTGATGGAGCCGCCTGTGGGAATCGAACCCACGACCTTCTCATTACGAGTGAGACGCTCTGCCGACTGAGCTAAGGCGGCGTGGCATCCGCTGCGCCGAGGCGCACCGGTTGGCACGAGAATCTATGTTAGCGGGTTTCGCAGGCGCCGTTGAACACCCTTGCGTGCCATGGCCGTCGGCCCGGCCGGCCGATCAGCATTGCGGATCGCTCGCGGGAACCGTGCCGTCGATGAAGAAGGACTCGACGGCGTCGTTCACGCACGAGTTCGACTTGTTGTACGCCGTGTGCCCCTCGCCCTCGTAGCTGACGAGCGCGCCGCTCTCGAGCTGCTCGGCGAGCGCGACCGCCCACTCGTACGGCGTCGCGGGGTCGCCCGTGGTGCCGATCACGAGGATCGGCTCCGCGCCTTCGGCGTGGATCTCTTCGCGATCGCGGTCGCTCGTGTGCGGCCAGTTCACGCACGTGAGGTCGCCGAAGCCGAAGTAGCGTCCGATCGTCGGCGCGATCGCGGCGATCTCCGCGGCCTTGTCACGCATCACCGAGACATCGGACTGGTACGAGTAGTCGAGGCAGTTGATCGCTCGGAACGCCTCGGTCGAGTTGTCGAGGTAGGTGCCGTCGGCGTTACGCCCGTTGTAGCCGTCGGCGAAGCTCAAGGCGGTGTCGGCGTCGCCCAGCATCACCGATTCGAGCATCTGGCTGAGGTACGGCCACGAGTCGGCGCTGTAGAGCGGGTAGATGATGGCGGTGAGCAGGGTGTCGGCTCCGACGAGGCGGCCGTCGGTGCCGCGAAGCGGGCTCTGTTCGACGGATGCCAGGAGCCGGCCGATCTCCGCTATCGCCTCGTCGGCTGAGCCGCGGAACGGACAATCGCTGCCGGCGAGGCAGTTCTCGACGTAGGCGCGGAGCGCCTTCTCGAAGCCCACCGCTTGCGCCTTCGTGACCTCGAAGTCGCTCGCCGAGGGGTCGATCGCGCCGTCGAGCACGAGCCGGCCCACCTTGTCGGGGTAGAGGTCGGCGAACGTCGCGCCGAGGAAGGTGCCATACGAGTAGCCGAGATAGTTCAGCTGCTCGTCGCCGAGCACCGCGCGCAGCAGGTCGAGGTCGCGAGCGGCGCTCACCGTGTCGACGTTCGCGAGCAGGTCGCCCGACTTCTCGGCGCACGCCGTGCCGAAGTCCTTCGCCGAGGTCTCGACCGCGGCGACCCAGTCATCACTCCCGCGCTCAGCGGGGATGATTCCGTAGAGGTACTCGTCCATCTGGGCGGGGTCGTAGCAGGCGACCGCACTCGAGCGGCCGACCCCGCGCGGGTCGAATCCGACGATGTCGAAGCGGTCGCGCAGCGGCTCGCCGACGGCGTAGCTCAGGGAGTCGGCCACGAAGTCGTATCCGGAGGCGCCGGGGCCGCCCGGGTTCACGAGCAGCGAGCCGATGCGGTCGCCGGTGGCGACGTGACGCACGAGGGCGAGCTCGATCTCGCCCGACCCGGGGTCGTCCCAATCGAGGGGTGCCTTGGCCGTGCTGCAGCCGAGCTCCTCTCCGCATCGCTCCCACTCGAGCACCTGTTCGTAGAACGGCTGCAGGTCGGCGTCGACCTCCTCGCCCGTCGGCGTCGACTGCGACTTCGGCGGGTTCAGGAAGGTGGGCATGCAGGCGCTGAGCGCCAGCGCCGACGCGAGCGCGACCGCCGCCAATGCCATGCGCCGCGCGCGCGGCATCCGTCGTTCGCGGTTCGGTTCGCGTGTGCCGTTCATGCGGCCCCCCGTTCGGTGGTCGGTCTGCGGATCGCCGAGACGAGCATCGCCTCGAGCGCGAGCGCGGGTTGCACGTTGCCGTCGATGCGATCGCGAGCCGACTGGATGGCATCGAGCGTCGCGAGGGTGCGGGCAGGCGAAGCGGATGCCGCGGCATACTGCAGGCGCTCGAGCAGCTCTCGGTTCACGAGCTCGACGTCGGCGCCGAGCTGGATCAGCAGGATGTCGCGGTAGAGCGACGCGAGATCGACGAGGATGCGGTCGATGCCGTCGCGAAGGCTCCGCGTCGCGCGGCGCTTCTGATCGTCTTCGAGCGCCTTGAGCTGCGGGCGGAGCGCATTGGGCACCGCTTGGCCGGGCGCGACGCCGAGCGAGTGCAACGCGTGCGCGCGCTCTTCGGCGTCGCGCAGCTCGGTGATCGCCTTCGCGTCGTCGCCCGCGATCTCGAGGAAGCGCGCCGCCGTGGCGACCGCGGTCGCCGCCGAGCGCACCTCGAGCGCGAGCCGGAGCGTCTCGGCGCGACGACTCCGCGCCTCATCGCTCGTCGCGAGCCGATGCGCCATGCCGATGTGGCTCTGCGCCTCGCGCGCCGCGCGCTCGGCGAGCACGGGATCGACGCCGTCGCGGCGAACGAGGAGCGACGCGACATCCGCGATGCTCGGAACCTGGAGGCGCACGGAACGAACCCGCGAGCGGATGGTCGGGATGAGGTCGGCCTCGCTCGGTGCACACAGGATCCACACGGTGCGCTCGGGCGGCTCCTCGAGCTCTTTCAGCAGGAAGTTCGAGGTCTGCTCGGTCATGCGGTCGGCGTCTTCGACGATGATCACGCGGTGACGCCCGACGGAGGGCGAGTAGTGCGAGCGGCGCACGATCTCGCGCACGTCGTCGCGCTTGATGATGACGCCCTCGGTGGCGAGCACGTGCAGGTCGGGGTGGCTACGCGCCTCGACCTGGATGCGGGTGGGCTCGTCGCCGTCGGGGTCACCCGAGATGAGCGCGGTGGCGAAGGCGTATGCGAGGTTCGAACGCCCCGATCCGGGAGGGCCGGTGATGAGCCACGAGTGGGTCATCTGCTGGGCGCTGCTGGCGATGCCGGCGGTGCTCGCGGCGCCGCGGAACACGGCGATCGCCTGATCCTGCCCGGTCAGTTCGCTCCACACGCTCACGGTTCCACGCTACCTTCCGCCGCCGACCGTGGCCCGCTCGATCTCAGAGGAGTTCGGCGACGCGCGTGCGGATGGCTGCGGCGATCTCGTCGGCGGGCAGCGCCGCGTCGACCACGAGGAAGCGATCGGGCTCGGCTGCGGCGATCGCGAGGTAGGCGTTGCGAACGCGGTCGTGGAACTCGGATGCCTCGGCCTCGAGCCGGTCGTACCTGGTGCGCGCCTCGTCGAGACGGCCTCGCGCTGCACCGGCGTCGAGGTCGAGCAGGATCGTGAGGTCGGGTCGCAGACCTTCGGTGGCCCATTCGGAGAGGCCGCGGATCGCGTCGGGGTCGAGCACGCGGCCGACGCCCTGGTAGGCGACCGACGAGTCGATGTAGCGATCCTGGATGACGACGTCGCCGCGTTCGAGCGCCGGACGCACGACGGTGGCGACGTGATGGGCGCGGTCGGCCGCGTAGAGCAGCGCCTCGGCCCGGGGCGAGATGTCGCCGCGGTGGTGCAGCACGATCTCGCGAACCTCGACGCCGACCGCGGTGCCGCCGGGTTCGCGAGTGCGCAGCACCGTGCGTCCCTGCTCGGAGAGCCAGCGGTCGAGCCGTTCTGCCTGCGTGGTCTTGCCGGAGCCGTCGCCGCCCTCGAGGGTGATGAAGACGCCCGAGCTCACGACGTGCTCTTCTTGGCCGGCGCCTTCTTCGCGGGCGCCTTCTTGGCGGTGGTCGTGCGCGCGGTGGTCGTTCGCTTCGCACGCGGCGCGGCGGGACCCTTGTCGCGCTTGATCTGCAGCAGCTCGACGGCTCGCTCGAAGGTGATCTCCTCGACCGATTCGGCCCGCGGGATCGTGGCGTTCGTCGTGCCATCGGTGACGTAGGGACCGAATCGGCCGTCTTTCACCTTGATCGGCTTGCCGCTCACCGGGTCGTTCTCGAACTCCTTGAGTGCGCTCGACGCGCTGCGGGCACCGTACTTGGGCTGCGCATAGAGCGCGAGTGCACCGTCGAGGTCGATCTCGAAGATCGCGTCCTCGCTCGGGAGTGTGCGCGTGTCGGCGCCCTTCTTCAGGTACGGACCGTAGCGGCCGTTCTGCGCGGTGATCTCGTCGCCCGACTCGGGGTCGGCGCCCACCACGCGCGGCAGGTCGAGCAGTTTCAGCGCCGTCTCGAGGTCGAGCTCCGCCGGCTCCATGCTCTTGAAGAGCGAGGCCGTGCGCGGCTTGGCCGCTGCGACCTTCTTCGCGGCGCGTTTCAGCTTGGCCGGCTCGATGACCTCGCCGGTGGCTGCATCGACGGATGCCTCAGGCGCGGCCTCGGGCTCGGGCTCGACTTCGGTCACGTACGGGCCGAACCGCCCGTCTTTCAATACGACCTGCTTGCCGTTCACGGGGTTCTCGCCGAGCACCCGGTCGCCCTGCACCGGCGCCTCGATGAGCTCGCGGGCCTTTGCCTCGGTGAGCTCGTCGGGGGCGAGTTCGGTGGGGAGGTTGACGCGGCGCGGCGGTGCGTCGGCCTCGGCATCCGGATCCACCGTCTCGAGGTAGGGGCCGTACTTGCCGATGCGTAGGGTGATGTCGGGGGCGATCACGACCGAGTTGATCTCGCGCGCGTCGATGTCGCCGAGGTTGTCGACGACCTGGCGGAGCCCGCGGTGCGTCTCTGAGCCGAAGTAGAAGCCGTTCAGCCAGTCGACCCGGTCGGCCTCGCCGGCGGCGATCCGGTCGAGGTCGTCTTCCATCTCGGCGGTGAAGTCGTATTCGACGAGATCGCCGAAGTGCTCCTCGAGCAGGCGCACGACCGAGAAGGCGATCCAGCTCGGCACGAGTGCCTGGCCGCGCTGCGTGACGTAGCCGCGGTCGAGGATCGTCGAGATGATCGACGCGAACGTCGAGGGGCGGCCGATGCCGAGCTCCTCGAGCCGCTTCACGAGGCTCGCTTCGGTGTAGCGCGGGGGCGGGCTGGTCTCGTGGCCCTTCGCCTCGAGCTCGGCGAGCGTGAGGGCCTGGCCCTCGGTGAGCGGCGGCAGCTTCGCCTCGCCTGGCGCGTCGTCGGCGTTGCGCTCCTCGTCGCGGCTCTCCTCATAGGCCGCAAGGAAGCCGCGGAAGGTGATGACGGTGCCGCTCGCGGTGAACTCGGCGATGGCTCCGGTGATGGGCACGGATGCCTCGGCGGGAGCCGAAGCATCCGTCGCCGTGGGACCGACCTCGATCGTGACGGTCGCGGTCTGACCCTTCGCGTCGGCCATCTGCGACGCGACGGTGCGCTTCCAGATGAGGTCGTAGAGCTTGAATTCGCTGCCGCGCAGCACGCTCTGCAGCTCGGAGGGCGTGCGGAACACCTCGCCCGAGGGTCGGATCGCCTCGTGCGCCTCTTGGGCGTTCTTGCTCTTGCCGGAGTAGACGCGCGGCTTGTCGGGGATCGAGTCGGCTCCGTAGAGGGCGGTGGCCTGCGCGCGAGCCGCCGTGATCGCCTGCTGCGAGAGCGACACCGAGTCGGTTCGCATATAGGTGATGTAGCCGTTCTCGTAGAGCGACTGCGCGACGCGCATGGTGTCGCGCGCCGAGAGGCGGAGCTTGCGCGCCGACTCCTGCTGCAGCGTCGAGGTCGTGAACGGTGCAGCGGGCCGCCGGGAGTAGGGCTTCGATTCGACCTTGGAGACGGTGCGGTTCACGCCCTCGGCACGCAGTGCGGTGACGAGCGCGTGCGCTGCGGGCTCGTTGAGCACGACGGCCGAGCCCTTGAGCTTGCCGGAGTCGTCGAAGTCGCGGCCGGTGGCGACGCGATTCCCGCCGAGGCGCACGAGCCGTGCTTCGAAGGCCGACGCCGCCTCACCGCTCGCGAAGCGTCCGATGAGATCCCAGTAGCCGGCGGCGACGAACGCGAGCCGTTCACGTTCGCGATCGACGACGAGCCGGGTCGCGGCCGACTGCACGCGGCCGGCTGACAGGCCGGGGCCGACCTTGCGCCACAGCACCGGCGACACCTCATAGCCGTAGAGACGGTCGAGGATGCGGCGGGTCTCCTGCGCGTCGACGAGGGCGGTGTCGAGTTCGCGGGTGTTGTCCTTCGCCTTCTGGATCGCGTCTTTCGTGATCTCGTGGAAGACCATTCGGCGCACCGGAACCTTGGGCTTCAGCTCCTGCAGGAGGTGCCACGCGATGGCTTCGCCCTCGCGGTCCTCATCAGTGGCGAGCAGGAGCTCGTCGGCGTTCTTCAGCGCGCGCTTCAAGTCGGCGACGGTCTTCTTCTTCGAGTCGGAGACGACGTAGTACGGCTCGAACCCGTGCTCGACGTCGACCGAGAACTTGCCGAGCGAGCCCTTCTTGAGCTCGGCGGGCAGGTTCTTCGGCTCGATCAGGTCGCGGATGTGCCCGACCGACGACAGCACTTCGTAGCCCTCACCCAGATACTGGGCGATGGACTTCATCTTGGTCGGCGACTCTACGATGACCAATTTCTTCGCGCCTGACACCAGACTCCTCTTATTCCAACATTTGAGACGGGAACGCACATGAATGCCGCGCCCCCGAGCGGTGTGTGCCATCGACCGGCGACTCGCTGCGCCGACAGCCACACCATACACACCCTCACCGTGAGTGCACCGATGCTCGTCGCGAAATGGCACACGCCGGCGTCGCGCGTCGAGCCCTTGCGGATCGTGGCGGTCGGAGGAGAATTGCCCGCATGGATACGTCAACCACCGGCTCGTACACCGCAAAGCTGATCGACGGACCACTCGAGGGCAAGACGGTCGCAACACCCTTCCTCGAATCGGGCGATCCACGTCCGCGGTTGGAGCTGGGCGCCGAGCACGGCAAGCACTACGTGTACTCGCGGGCCGCCGGCCTCGAGTTCAGCGCCGACGACGACGACAGGCCGACCGCGGTCGAGTATCGCTTCGTCGAGACCGTCTTCGTCTGAGCTCAGCCCGACCATTCCCCCGTCTGTTCCGGGGGCCCTGCCCTCGCTGCGGCGTCGAGCTCGAAACCGAGCACGGAAACCGTCACGGTGACGGATGCCGCCGGCCCCAGGGCCTCGCACGAGCCGAGCGTGGCGCCGTTGCGCGCCGCCACCTGCCCCGCGAGCTGACAAGGCACGCCGGGCACGGCACCGGAGGTCGCGTCGGCAGCGGCGAGCGCCGCGGCATCCGCTGCGTTGGCGGCCCGCTGCGACGCCACGAACACCGTGAGCATGGGAACGACGGCGACGGTGAGCGCGACGATCGCGCCGACGATGCCGAGGGCGAGCACGGATGCCGCGCCGCCCTCGTCGACGATCGACCGCCGCCTCATCACCCGCCGCAGTACCGATCGCCGCATCATCGCCCGCCCGTCACGGCGCACGATTCCGCGCGCAATTCGATCGCCGCGAGAAGCCCGTCGCCCGGGGTACTGAGCGTTGCGCAGACGAACATGCCGTCGACGGCGACGCCGAGCGCGGCGCCTCCGGAGACGCGGTCGGCGATCGCGCCCGCCTCGGCGGCCGACTCCCCACGGCCGAGCGCACGGGCGGCGTCGGCCGCGGCATCCGTCAGCCGCACCTGTTGGGCGATGAGCTGTACTGACGCGAGGCAGGCCGCGAGCACGAGTGCGATCGCAGGCAGCGCGACCGCGAACTCCGCGGTCACGCTGCCCCGGTCGCGGTCAGCCGACGGTGAGCGCATTCCGCACGAGGTCGGTGAGGATGCCGCGCACCTCGTCGCCGCGCAGGATGAGCACGAGGAGACCGGCGAAGCCGACCGCGGCCATCGTGGCCACCGCGTATTCGGCCGTCGCTGCACCTCGTTCTCCGGCGAGACGCCGTGCGACGGTGCGGAGCCCGGCGCGGAGGCAGCGCCGCGGCGAGCGATGACCCGGTATCGACGACGACCTATCGCGCTCGGCGGCCTCGATCGGTGTGGCGGGTTGGTGCATGAGGTGTTCCTTCCTGTAGTGCCGAGGTTTCGGTGTGCCGAGGTCTCAGCGGGTGGCGGCACGAGCGTTGGCCGTCACCCGGCACCGACGAGGGTGCCGGTGATGACGGAGATCATGAGGGGCGCGACGCCGAGCAGCACGAACGCCGGCAGCACGCAGAGCCCGAGCGGCAGCATGAGCCGAACGCCGAGGGTCGCAGCGCGCGCCTCACCCGCCGCCCGAGCCGAGCGCCGCAGCCGGAAGGCCTCGGCGCGCAGCAGCTCGGCGACCGG